>CAXMQZ010000038.1:0-39969 GCA_964195975.1 uncultured Polyangiaceae bacterium
GTCAGGCCACCAGACGGTAACGGAGACAGGGGTATCGTTATCACCCAGACCGAGTTGATTGCGTGGATCGTTTGATGAGAGAAAACTTCCGCCTCTTTGTACCCAGGCGGTACGTCGAGATCCGTCGGCTGAGCTCAGCTCCAAACGGGTGCCTTCTGTCGCGACGACCCCTGGCAGGCGCTCGACCCGCAGACCGATCCAGTTGGAGCCAGAATTCCGTTGATTGATAAGAACTCGTGTGCGGCCGTGGGCATTGTTGAGAACCAGATCCCGGTCTCCGTCGTTGTCCAGGTCCCCTGCCGCCAGGCCGCGGCCCACTCCGGGCTCGCCGAAATCCGCTCCAGCCAGTTTGGTGATGTCGGTGAACTGTCCACCAACATTTTCAAAGAGTTGGTCTGTCTGTTTCAGGGGAAGGGGCTCTCCGGCTTTCGACTGCACCGTATCGATATGCACTGCGCCGGTGGTGGTAGCGATATCGAGATCGCCGTCGTTGTCGAAGTCGATCGCAGCGACGCCAAAGCTTGTGCGCGGAAGACTGGGTGATGCGAGACCGGTCAGGCGAGTCCGGTCCTCGTAAATCCCATTGCCGAGATTGCGGTAGAAGGTGTTGGTTTCACCATCGAGATGAGTCATGAAGAGATCTTGGAGACCGTCGTTGTCCAGATCGACCGCCAGCACCCCCATGCTTGCTTCGGCCATACCCTCGGAATTGAGTGCGACTCCAGCTACAAGTGCCTGATCTTCAAACTCCTCGCCGTTTTTGTTGACCCAGAGGAAATTGGGCATCTGATCGTTGGCAACATAGAGATCAGTCCATCCGTCCCGACCTAGATCGGCAGCAATCACCCCGAGACCGTTGCTCCTCGAGCTTGTCATCGCCGTCTCCGTCACGGCATCGAAACGCCGGTTCCCCAAATTGCGAAACAGCAGATCGGTCATGGGGGTGTAGCTACCCGGTTTACAGTAGTCCGGACTGCCAGTTGTAAAGAAACAATCTTTGTGACTCGCAATCGAGTACTGGAGATACCGCGCGACAAAGAGATCCAGCCAGCCGTCGTTGTCGAAATCGAAAAAGACCGCGCTGCTCGCCCAGGCGTGATCGTCGATGCCGGATTGTTCGGTGCCTGGCCGAAAAGTGCCGTCGCCGTTGTTGAACCAGATCTGATCGGGGCCGAAGTTGGCGAGGAAGATGTCCTCGAAGCCGTCGTTGTCGACATCTCCGACCGCGACTCCCTGTCCATACTCGGTTGCACGGATCCTGGAGGTCTCGGTTATGTCGACGAACTGCCAGGTCTCATCTGCCGCGAGATCGTTTCGATAGATCCGGTCCTTAGGGCCAGACTCTCCCTCGAGTGAGCCACCCTGGACAAGATAGATGTCGAGATCTCCGTCCTGATCGAAATCGAACAGTGCGACCCCGGAGCCTGTTGTTTCGGGCATGTAGAGCTTGCCGGTGGCACCACTCTCATGCCGGAAATCCACACCGAGCTCCACTGCACGGTCGACAAAGATCGGAGAGGTCTCCTCGTGAGGAGCTCGAGGCTCGGCAGGCTCCGGTTTGGAACATCCAAGCCACAAAGCGCAACAGGGACCGACAAGGCAACAGAAAAAGCGCAGGGAAGGGAAATGGCGCAGTGACATTTGCTGCTCTGTTGAGATTGATCGCCCTATTCCGCGTCCCGAATGAGCCAATAGCCAATAGGGTACCCGATTTGCGGTTGCCAGGCTCATCAGCCGGGCTCTGCAGTCTCCACCACGGCGCCCAAGCGGCTATTATGCGCTAGTCATGAAAACACTAGTCACACTCATCGCCGTGCTGTCACTCCTTGGGGTCTACACGAGTAACGGCAGTTTATCCAATTCCGATTCCGAAAGGAGCCCCAGTATGCACCTCGGCCACTTCTCGATCAGTCTCGCCGTCAAAGACCTCGCCGCCTCGCGCGCCTTCTACGAACAACTCGGCTTCGAGGTCGTGTTTGGCGAGGCCGAGCAGAACTGGCTGATCCTGCAGAACGGCGACAGCACGATCGGATTGTTTCAGGGTATGTTCGAGCGCAACGTGATGACTTTCAATCCCGGTTGGGACGCGCGCGCGCAACGTCTAGAGGAATTCATCGACGTGCGAGATATCCAACGTCGCCTGAAGGAGAACGGATTGACCCTGACCACCGAAGCCGACGAGTCGACTACCGGGCCCGCTAGTCTGATGCTGATCGATCCGGACGGCAACCCGGTGCTGATCGACCAGCACGTAGACTGATCACGGCGGCTCCGTATGAGAGTCGAGCCAAGCTCGGATGGCGATCGCGAGCGCTGAGAAATCACCGGGTGCCTGTCGGAGCCTTTGCTCAACAGCGTCGGGATCGAGACGAAGGTAATCGTGGACAAGGATATTGCGGAATCCGCCCAGGCCCTTGAGCTGTTGACGCAAGTCTGGCGGAATGACGCCCTGGACCGAGAGCTGCTCGAGAATGCTCTCGTAGTCCTGAGCACTCACACCGAAGTGGGCCGACAAGATGTGATTACCGATGTCGAAGACCACCTCTGCGGCTAGCTGGAGGCCGCGTTCGACCGCCCAGGCATCCCTAAAGCCTCGCCTGATGTCGACCGTCTGCAGTTGCTCCAAGCGGGAGATTACCTCTTCCAGCTTGAGCAGACGGGCACGAATGGCTTCAGGTTTCAGAACCATGGCGTCGATGTTCGAGGCGTTCCCCGGCAGTTTTCCACTGCTCGGCTAGGTAGGGGGCGAAGTCCCAGTAGCGTGAACGCGCACGGGTGACGAAGGTCACCTCCTCGTCGTCCGATCGGGCAAACAGGCAGATTCCGTGCTCCGCGACTTCATGAGCCAGCGTGACGGAAGCGTCATTGAGAGAGACCAGATCGACCCCTGATGCACCGCTCGCCACCAGGTCAGCCCGCAAACGCATTCTCTGGTCCAGCGATAAGGGTGGATCCGTGAGGATGGCGATGTCGAGATCCCGGGGAGTCTGAATCGAAGGATCGGCAGACGAGCCGAAGAGATAGACCAACCGCACGCGTGGGTCCTTCTCGAGCGCTACTTTGGCTCGCTGCGTGCGGCGCTCCGCATCCTCTGGGATCCGAGTTTGGCTCATCGAGAGTCAAGCTACCACAGCTCGGGAAGCATCAGTAGCTCAGGTGCGACGACCTCGGCCGGCTCCATGGCGAGTGGACTGTAGGGAGAGTGAGCCAGGAACAGCGAGCCGATCCTGGATTTCCTTGAACCGCCGCTGCATCTGCGGGGTGGAAAACCAATCTGGCTGAGGAAAGGTCAGCTGGTTGGAGGCAGAGGCGATCAATCGCCTCTGGACTCCCATCGTAAGTAGCAGTTCTCGGAGCTACTCAAGGAGCTGATTGTAAAGGGACAAAAATGGCGCACCGGCCAGGACTTGAACCCGGAACCCCTAGATCCGAAGTCTAGTGCTCTATCCAATTGAGCTACCGGTGCGCACTGGGTAGGGAGCGAGTTTTCTCATAATTCAACGGGAAGATCAAGGGCAAGATGCAAACCCACGACCACACGTAGAAGAAGTCTATCGTGGAGTCGAGGATGACACCCACGGTTCTCGGACCGGATAAGATTGGAGATAGCAAGGGAGGGCCTCGCAATGAAATATTCAGTCGATCTAAGAGATGTTCAATTTCAGCTGTTCGAATGGTTGGACCTGAGTCAGATTTTGTCCGCCAAGCGGTACGCCGATTGGGACACCGAGAATCTTGATTTGGTCATCGAGGAGGCGTTGAAGATCGCCGAGGAGCAGCTGGCTCCGGGTAATGAGGTGGGAGATCGCGAGGGTGTTTCCTGGTCCGATGGGGCGGTCACTGTGCCGAAGGAGTTTCACGAGGCCTATCGAACGATTGCCGAAGGTGGCTGGATAGGCAGTGTGAACAGCGGAGAGTTTGGTGGGCTCGAGCTTCCCCATACCGTCGGTACGGCGATCAACGAGTTCTTCACCGGCTCGAACATGTCGCTGGCCCTTGTGCTGCTCCTGACCCGCGGAGCCGGTGAGTTGATCGAGCATCATGGCTCCGAGGAGCTGCGGCGTCTCTACTGCGAGAACCTGTACTCCGGGAAGTGGACCGGAACGATGTGTCTGACGGAGCCACAAGCGGGCTCCGACGTCGGCGCCTCGACCACCCGCGCGGAGCCCCGAGATGACGGCTCGTATCTCATCTCAGGCGAGAAGATCTTCATCACCTTTGGCGACCACGATATGACCGAGAACGTGGTTCACACGGTTCTGGCCAGGATCCCGGGCTCGCCGGAAGGAACTCGGGGTCTTTCACTCTTTATCGTTCCCAAATTCCGGGTCGAGGCCGATGGAAGCCTGGGCCAACCTAACGACGTGCGTTGCGCGAGCATCGAGCACAAGATGGGTATCCATGGCTCGCCGACCTGCTCGATGCTGTTTGGTCAGTCTGGGGACTGCCAGGGCTTTTTGATCGGTGAGGCCAACTCCGGAATGAAGCTGATGTTCGAGATGATGAACTCTGCTCGAATCGAGGTCGGTCTTCAGGGCATGGCCGTCGCGGCCGCCTCGCAGCAAGCGGCTCTCGAATTTGCCAAGGAGCGGATCCAGGGCCGCTCTCTAAAAAGCGCTGCTGAGCGAGATGCCGGCCCCGTGGCTATCGTCGAGCATCCGGACGTGCGGAGGATGCTGGCCTCATCGGCGGCCTATGTCCAGGGCATTCGAGCACTGTTGCTCCAGACGGCCTTCTATATCGACAAGTCGTCCACGACCGAGGGCGACGAGCAAAGCAGGTATCGCTCCCTTGTGGAGCTGCTTACGCCGGTCTGTAAAGCGTGGGGCTCTGACTGGGGGTTCCGAGTCACGGAGTGGTGTCTCCAGATCTATGGTGGCTACGGCTACACCAAGGACTACCCGGCGGAGCAGTACCTGCGCGATGCGAAAATTGCCTCCATTTACGAAGGTACAAACGGCATCCAGGCTCTCGATTTCGTAGGTCGAAAGCTCAGGATCGATGATGGACGACCCTTCATGGAGATGCTTTCCAGGGCACGAGAGGTTGCAGCGAGTGCTGTGGCGATGCCCGAGCTAAAAGGGCCGGCCGAGCAACTGGCGATCGCGGCCGATGAAATTGGAGAGATCGCCAACACCATGCCGAAAAGAGACGATGGCGTGCTATTGACTCTCCTCAACGCGGTTCCGTTCCTGGATATGTTCGGCCACATGCTCGCAGGTTGCTTTCTGCTGGAACAGGCTGGAGTGGCGCAGCAAAAGCTCGGCGCGATAGCAAAGACCAAGAACGTCGACCTGGATGACGACTCGGGCTTCCGGCAGCTACTCGACTCCGACAGCGAGGCCCGCTTTTACCACAATAAGATTCAGACAGCAGTGCACTTTGGCTACCGCGGTCTACCCCAAGTCAAGTCGCTCGGAGTCGCTCTCCGAGCCGGAGAGATCAGTCCTGAGCTGATGATCTTCTAGGTATGTCAGAGCTGCAGGTATGTCAGAGCTGCTGTATCCGAGCGCTGAGACTCTGCAGGCCATCTCGATCCAGCTCGAGTTTGTCGTGACATTCACCAAGCTTGCGACGCTCTGAGCGGACAAAACGGGTGTAGGGTGAGATCGCTTCGGTGATGCGGTGCAGGCTACGGTCGAGCTCGCGATCAAACTGTTCGGTCAAAGTGTGCATCAGATCTTGTCGGAGTTTTTGAATCTTTGTGGTCAGCTCCCGTTTGGCTTGTCGACGTCGAGCTGGAAGAATCAACAGCCCGACAACCGCGAGAGTTCCCGCTGCGAGAAGACCGGTGAAGTCCGCTAGTTGGGTCGTTGCCAGTGCGGTCACCAGGGCACCAAGACCGAGTGCACTGACCTCGACCAACGCGGTTCCAGCGACAGCGGCCCGTACTGACTCCGCCATTCTTCCAGCTTCCGACTCGTGATCGAATCCATCGATGGAGCTTCTGGCGGCCCGGCCGACAGTGTTGAGGAGTTGGTCGCGATCGTAGTCGAAGGTGCCAATCTCACCCACGATGCGTTCCTGATGGATCTGGCGACGCTTGTCGAGGACCGTCGTGATCGACTGCCATTGGCGGAGCTCCGAGGTAATCATCCAATCGATGATCTCTTGGACTTTCTGTTCGATTTGCTGGGGCGCATCACCGATCACTTTGCGCTGGAAGTCTGACTGAGTCTTGTCCTTGTTGAGAAGATCGAGTGCACGAGCCAGGCGAAGCGTTTCGTCGAAGAACTCGAGTCCACGGCGCTCGAAGTCGTGCAGGATCGTGTCCACATCACTGAGGCGAAAGCGGAACTCCCTCTTCATGTCATCTCGATAGTGCTCCAGTTGGCCCTCGACATCGTCGAGGGCGGAGATGTCATCACCTACCAAGTCGAGTCGACTCTGGGTTGCTTCGACGTAGGTGTCGCAAAGGCGAAGGCCGACACCGAGTGGGTTGGCAAGCTTGAGACGAAGTCTTTCGTCGTCATCGAGCGTCTGAACAAGATACTCCTCGAGAGCATCGAATCCCTCTGTGCCTTCAGACGTCTGATGCGGCCCCGCGTCGGTCTTGGCGACGAGCGCCTGGCGGGCTGTGACGGCGAAGATAGGGGGCTCGTGTTCCAATATTCGATCCGCACTCTTCGCGACGAAGTTCTTTACCTCCTCGACCTCGGAGGCCGAGGAGAGAATGTCGATCTTGTTGATCACAAAAACGAGCTTTTTGCCCCAGGTGCGGATGTCCTCGATGAATTGCCGCTCGCTTTCGGTAAAGGGTCGATCGGCTGAGGTGACAAAAAGAATCAGATCGGCCTGCGGTACGAACTCGGTGGTGATCGCTTCATGCTGTCTGTCGAGAGCGTTGGTTCCGGGGGTGTCGACGATGGTCAACTCTTTGAGGATCTCGACCGGTGCTTCGATCTCCTCGATACCACTCGATCCAATCTTGCGACTGACGGGGTCGCCGAAACCGAGCCGATGAATCCTCTCCGTAGTTGGTGTCACACCGTCTGGCAGGACCCGATGACCCAGGAGAGCGTTGATAACGGTGCTCTTGCCCGAATTGAACTCACCTACGACTACCAAGAGGAAGAGCTGATCGAGTTGGTCGACCGACTGTTCGAGAGTAGCCAGATCTTGCTTGCTGGCTCCTGCGTCGGAGAGTGAGCGGGACAAGCTCCGCAGGAGTTTTCTCTCATCGACCAAGAGGGCCTCTCGAGAGGATTCGAGAATCTGTTTCATCGCTCTATTGTCTCCGCTGCCGATCTGAGCTGCTCGACCTCTTCGGGTATTGCTGGTTTCCAGATACCTATGCGGCGACGGCGTTCGATGGCTTCGGTTGAATAGCGGATGGAGGTAACGAGTCGCGCCGATCGGTTGAAGATGTGGGTGCGACCATTCGATCCAAGAACGACAAAGGTGCCGCGGCGGGTGTCCATGAGAACCTGCTCGGGTTTGGCGTTGTGCAGATCAGCGAGTGCCTTCCACGTCGGACGGCTCTTTTGGCGATGTCTTTTCTGTCCGTGATGGGTCTTGCGAGCGCGGCTTCGACGCTCGCGTTCCAAGCGATTTGCCAGTCCACTCAGAAGGCCCTGAAGCCGCTTGTCGAGCTGCTCCTGGCTCGATTGTTTCGAACGTCTAGACTGCGAGCGTTCGATCTGAGACAAAGTGCGCTGGGCCCATCGAGTCGCCTCGATCCAGGGTATCTCTCCAGTGAGATCATAGAGGTTTTCGAGGGGCTGCACGTCAGGTCCAACTCCCACCAAGTTCACACCGAACCGGTGACGACCTCGTGAAGGACGCGTGGAGATGACTTGAAAGGTCAGTGCCAACGGCTCTTTGGTTCCAAACTCAGACGGAAAGGCGTACCACCCAGCAGTTACCTGGCCATGGATGCGGTAGCCGCTGTCTCGATCGCGGAACGCCGGGAGTAGAGATCTGGAGAGATCGTTGCCTTCGGTTCGGTGAGCGAGTAGAACGGGTGGATCCCTGTAGAGAAGATCTACCCTGGGGTCTCGCCGGTCGAGCAGCCACTGTCCAAAGTCGACAAAGCGAGGCACGCCGCTCGGGCTATAGCCGGCAAAGACCTCGGTCGAGCGCGAAGGTGCCGAATGGGAGCAATCGGCTGTCTCGCATCGTAGACATAAGACGTGTCCAGCGCGGCAGATGGCCTGCCGCAGCAAGATCTGGCGCAGGCCCTCGGTCAGCGCCTCAGACGCTGATTTGCGCTCCTTTTCCAGCCATCCACGTTGGCGGCTGGTAGGAATACGGATTTGCAGCTCGACGCTGTCTTTTTGACCATTGAGGAGTTGTGCACCGGGATGTGTCTGCAGCCTGGATTGAAGCTCTTTGGCCAAGAGTTTCAGTGCCAGCGTCAGGGTGTCGGGCGAGCGGTTTGCCATTCGGTTGACCTTCGTGAGCAATGGTATCGAATCTCGTCCGAAGATCCCTCAATCAGCGGTCTCGATGCAATAATCAGCCGACCGAGACGCTAACTCCACTTGGATACGAGAAAGGCTATTCAAACTGCGATTCATTTCGACAGTAAAAAAAGCTGCCTATCTGATTGGGGCTGTTTGGTTATGTCTGGGCAGTGCGAAGCTGCGAGCGGCCGAGACTGAGCCAGAGAAGCCACCAGAGAAGCCATCCGAGACCCGGGCGGTAGCGATCACTTATCCAATTCGCTTTATCGATCAAGAGATCGATATCGATGGCGATCTCGATGAAGCCGCTTGGCAAGAGGCTGAGCCGATTCCCATGGCTTTCGAGTGGTTTCCAGGCAACAACGTCGAGCCGCCGGTAGTGACGACGGCCTATGTGATGTTTGATGAGAAGAATATCTATGTCGGCTTTCGATGTGAGGATCCCAACCCAAAACAGATTCGGGCGCATTTGATGGACCGAGATCAGGTGGAGACGTTTGTCCAGGACGACCACGTTTTGGTCCAGTTCGACACTTTCAACGATCAGCGGCGTGCCTTTCAGTTTCGGATCAATCCTCTGGGTGTTCAGGCGGATGCCATCTTCAGCGAAGTCGGCGGGTCCGAGGATTTCTCCTGGGACATGATCTGGAAGTCCGCCGGCTCGATCACCGATTTTGGCTACACCGTCGAGGTGGCATTTCCTCTCAATCAACTCCGCTTCCCAAGCGGTCAGGGAGTCCAGATCTGGGGAATCGACCTGGGTCGCTCCTATCCGCGAAACATGAGACATCGGATCAGCAATTCCGCCAGGGATCGCGACAACTCTTGTCAGATCTGCCAGTGGAACAAGATCTCCGGTTTGGAGGGCCTCGAGCTCGGACGCAACCTCGAATTCGATCCGACGCTTACGGGGACCCGCACAGACATGCTGAGCGAGTTTCCCGACGGGGAGCTGGTGGATGGTGAGGAGGACGTCGATGCTGGGTTAACCGTGCGGTGGGGTGTGACTCCGAACGTTACGCTCCTGGGTACGCTCAATCCAGACTTCTCGCAGGTGGAGGCCGACGCTGCCAGGCTCAATGTCAATACCCGGTTTGCTCTCTTTTTCGAGGAAAAGAGACCCTTTTTTCTCGAGGGTGTCGATTTCTTCGAGACTCCGCTCAGGGCTGTGTTCACTCGAACCGTTGTCGATCCCGACTGGGGGGCGAAAGTCACCGGAAAGATCGAGCGCAACGCAGTCGGTCTGTTCGCCGCGGAAGATTCCGTCAACAGTCTGATTTTCCCCACGAGTCAAGAATCGCGATCAACCGTTCTCGACGAGTCGGTGACCAGCGGTGTGGCGCGTTATCGCAGAGATGTCGGCAAGGCGTCCACGCTCGGAGTGCTCTATGCCGGTCGTGAGGGAGATGGCTACCACAACCGCGTGGCCGGTCTGGACGGGTTCTTTCGACTGAGTCAAAAGGATACTGTCGACTTCCAATACCTCTATTCCGACACTCTCTATCCGGAAAGTGTCTCAACCGAGTTCGATCAGCCCTCCGCGGCGTTTGGCGGCGACGCTTTTATGGTCGACTACGATCACAGTTCGACCAACTGGTTCTGGAGCGTCAAGTATGAAGAGCGAGATCCAGGGCTCCGACTGGATAGCGGATTCATGCCACGAGTGGACACGCGTGAGCTGGCGGCCTTTGGGTTCCGTAAATTCTGGGGCGACGACAACAGCTGGTATTCCCGGTGGGATACCGGTGGCTTTGCCAATCGAAGGGAGGATCACGACGGAGTTCAGCTCGATGCCGAGATCGCCGGGTTTGTCACCATCGACGGGCCGATGCAGTCGCGGATGGAGCTCTGGGTCAAGACTCGCGAAGAACAGTTCGAAGGCGTCTTCTACGAGGATCTCTTCGGGTTCAACCTGTTCGGCGAATTTCAGCCCAACGGAGCTCTCGACCTCGAGTTGTTTGTGCGATTCGAGGAGACGATTGATTTTGCAAACAATCAGCCTGCCGAAGAGATCCTGATCAGCCCGGAGCTCGAGGCCAAACTGGGTCGTCATATCAATTTCAAGATCGATCATTCCTTCCAGCGGTTGAATGTTGCGGAAGGGGAGCTGTTTACGGCAAACCTCACCGAGATGCGGCTGGTCTACAACTTCAACGTTCGACTCTTCATCCGAGGAATCGTCCAGAGGCTCGATTTGGAAAGAGATCCTGCGCTCTACATCGAGCCGGTCGAGGAGAAGACCGAGACGTTCTTCACCCAACTGCTACTCTCCTACAAAGTCAATCCTCGCACCGTTTTTTTTGCCGGCTACACCGACAACAGACTCGGCACTCAGGATGTGAGCATTATCCAGGTGAACCGTACTTTCTTTATCAAGCTGGGTTACGCCTGGATACTCTAGCGCGGCATGATGCTGTGATCAGCCACCACCTCGGCCCGTACTCGGTCTGGCAGCTGCTCACAGCATTCTGACCGCGCTAGTGGGAACTTCGGTCAGGGCGAACTATCGAAACAAGAGATGGAGGAGAGAATGGACGATGCAAAAATCATCGACCAGCGGTCGATCTATAAGGGCAAGGTGGTGGATCTGTCGATCGACCGTGTCGAGTTGCCCAATGGAGAGACTGCCGAGCTTGAAGTGATTCACCACCCGGGGGCAGCGGCGATGGTTCCTGTCGGGGTCGACGGGGAAGTACATCTCGTGCGCCAGTATCGATACGCCACGGGTGGCTGGCTGCTGGAAGTTCCCGCCGGTAAGCTCGACCCAGGTGAAGATCCTGTAACGTGTGCGGTGCGTGAGCTCGAGGAGGAAGTAGGAGTTCGGGCCGGGGGCCTGATCTCGCTGGGTTGGATCTGGACGACGCCCGGATTTACCGACGAGAAGATACACCTCTACCTGGCTCGAGACCTCGAGGAGGCAGAGCAGAACCTCCAGGCAGACGAGGTTTTGTCGATTGTCTCGATGTCCCTCGAAACTGCGGTCAAAAAGGTTCACGAGGGAGAGATCTGTGATGCGAAATCGATCTGCACCCTTCTGAGGGCCGACAGATATCTACGCGACGAGCTTGGCGTCTAGCTCGATCTCGGCAGCCGCCAGGACCTTGGAGACCGGACAGTTCTCCTTGGCACCTAGCGCCTGCTCCTGAAACGTGGCTTCGTCGATTCCAGGCACTTCCGCCTCCGTTGTGAGCTTGATCTTGGTGATCTCGAATCCTTCACCTACTTTTTCCAGATGGACGCGAGCTGTGGTCTCGACTCGCGTCGCGTCGTATCCCGCTTTCCCCAAACCTGCGGACAGGGCCATCGAAAAGCATCCGGCGTGTGCTGCGCCGATTAGCTCCTCTGGGTTCGTGCCGGGAGCGTCCTCGAATCGGGAGCCGAAAGAGTAGGGGCCTTCATAGGCGCCGCTCGCAAGTTTCATACTTCCACTTCCGTCCTTCAGAGTTCCATTCCAAACAGCGCTGGCTTTGCGTACTGGCATTGCATTCCTCCTGAGAATTTCTGCGATTGAAGTTCTATTGGTCGCCGTAGATAGCAACCACTGGGCGACCGTCGGACAGGACATAGCCGCGGTACATACCCGCGGTGTTGAAGGGCATCGCGACGTTACCTTGAGAATCGAGAGTGATGACTCCACCGGTTCCGCCCTCTTTTCTGGGAAGGACCCGATGGATGACCTCTTTCGCGGCCTCGCCTACCGTTGTGTTCAGGTACTCGGCGCGAGCACAGATATCTCTGGCGACGGTGAATCGAATGAAGTATTCGCCTTCGCCGGTTGCAGAGACGGCGCAGGTCTCGTTGGCATAGGTACCTGCGCCGATTATCGGTGAGTCACCGACCCGACCAAAGCGTTTGTTGGTCAGACCGCCTGTCGAAGTCGCTGCAGCCAAGTTGCCTTCCTTATCAAGGGCCAGGGCACCAACCGTGCCCAGGACATAGCCGGCGTCTATCAACCGGTCTGAGCTGTTCTGGCGCCTGGCCGACTTTTCAAGCTCTTGCACACGTTGGAGTGAATCCCAGCGCTTCTGCGTGAAGAAGTAGGAAGGTTCTACGATCTCGAGCCCCACTGAGGCGGCGAACACCTCTGCACCTTCGCCGACGAGCAGCACGTGTCGGGTTTGCTCCATGACGGCGCGAGCTGCGATTACCGGATTCTTGATGGTCGTGACGCCAGCGACCGCGCCTGCCATGAGAGTCGAGCCTTCCATGATCGAGGCGTCGAGCTCATTGCGGCCCTGGGCGGAAAACACGGCTCCCTTGCCCGCGTTGAACAGGGGGGAATCTTCGAAAATCCGAACCGTAGCTTCGACCGCGTCGAGACTCGAGCCACCAGCCTTGAGGATCAGATACCCCTTAATCAGCCCCTCTTTGAGCTTGGCTCGATACTCTGCCTCGGTTTCCGGCGTCATGTCGCTTTTGCGAATCGTTCCGGCGCCACCGTGAACCACCAATGCGATGGTGTCACTAGCGGCAAAGGTCGGTACCGATAGAAGAAATCCAGGCCCTATGAGGAGAAGAGCGAGCATCAATATCCATGCTGGATAGACAACACTGGCTCTGAGATTGAGTACACGATCCATACTTCCGTCTGTTTATCACAGGCGGCTCGTAGCTGCACGTGTTGGCGCTGGTCAGGCTCGATATGATCGGCCGGTGGAGATCGAAGCAACAGAGCTCGTCGAGAAGCTCCGACACGATCGACGGATCGGTCCTCAGCTTGTCGAGGTGCTGACGCTGCCCCCAAGCCCTTCTCGGTATGGCGAGCTGGACCCATTGCTACCGGAGCCGATTCGCCAGGGTTTGGCCCGCACTGGTGTGGACCGGCTCTGGAGTCACCAGGTCGAGGGGATCTCGGCTATTCGGAGCGGCAAGGATCTGCTGGTCACCACGCCGACGGCGTCAGGCAAGTCTCTGATTTTCCACCTACCCGTGCTGGAAGCCATCCATGGCAATGAGCCCGGGCGAGCGCTTTTTCTCTATCCGCTAAAGGCTCTGGCTCAGGATCAGAGGGGCAAGTTCGAGGAGCTGGCCGAGATTAGCGGGCTTGGCGCGGCGGCTAGCTGCGCCATCTACGACGGTGACACTCCGAAGGCGGAGCGACAAAAGATCAAGCAGGACCTGCCTCGCGTTCTGATCACAAACCCAGACATGTTGCACCTGGGTATCTTGAGTTACTGGGAGCAGTGGCAGGATTTTCTTGGGGATTTGAGATGGCTCGTGATCGATGAGCTCCACACCTATCGAGGAATCTTCGGAAGTCATTTTCATCATGTGATCCAGCGTCTGCTGAGAATCTGTCGCGAGCTGGGGTCTGAGCCTGTCATCGTGGCTTCGTCGGCGACGGCCGGAAACGCCGACCAGTTTGCCCATCAGCTGACCGGGAGGCAGTTTCAGTGGGTTACCGAGTCGGGCGCACCCCGAGAAGGACGACACTTCCTTCTATTGCGACCCGATTCGAGCCCCTACACCGCCTCGCTTCAACTCTTTGTCAAGCTGCTCGAGAGCGGATTGAAGACGATTGTCTTTACCAAGGCTCGGCGAATCACCGAGTTGCTGTACTCGTGGCTGAGTCGGGCGGAGCCGGAGCTTGGCCGACGAGTGGCCAGCTACAGGTCGGGATTTCTGCCCGAAGAGAGGCGTGAGATCGAGGCCAAGCTGTTTGATGGGCGTCTGGATGGGGTGATCTCTACTTCGGCATTGGAGATGGGAATCGATGTGGGTGGTCTCGATGCATGTATTCTGGTCGGCTATCCAGGCAGCGTAATGGCGACGTGGCAAAGATCTGGCCGAGTTGGCAGGTCGGGGCGAGAGTCGATTACGGCGTTGGTTGCTCTCCCGGATGCGCTCGATCAGTACTTTCTCGATCACCCCGAGGAACTGCTCAGTCGACCCCTCGAAAGGCTGATCGTTGATCCTCTCAATGAGCCCGTAAGTAGGGGCCACTTGATTTGCGCGGCGGCTGAGCTACCTCTCAATCGGGCGCGCGATGCCGAGTTTCTAGAACCGAGGGCGGCTATGGTGGGCGACCTTCTGGCAAGCCATCAGCTGGTCGAAAGTGCTGACGGTTCGGAGATCTTCACTCGCCGGCGCCGGCCTCAGCGTCTGGTCAACCTGAGAGGGGTTGAGCGAACTACGGGAATACTCGATAACAAGTCTGGGCGGGTCATTGGCACGGTCGACGGCGTGCGGGCACAGCGAGAGTGTCATCCAGGCGCGGTGTATCTCCACGCTGGGAGACAGTACCTTGTCCGCGAGCTAGATCTGGACGAAGGTAAGGTCCATGCCGAGGCCGCACGGCTCGACTATTTCACGGTGCCGGTTACCGAGAAGGAGACCGAGGTTCTGGAAATTATCGAGCGACGCCGAGACGGGCCATTGCAGGCTTGGCTGGGTCGGTTGCTGGTAACCGAACGGGTGGTCGGATTCGAACGCAAGAGAATCCAGGGCCGTGAGGTCTTTGACCGTCACAAACTCGAGCTGCCACCGATGACGTTCGAGACTGTGGGTCTCTGGTGGTCGTCGCCTCGGTCTTTGGAGGAGACCATTCGCGGTCGCGGTCTCCACTTCATGGGATCGTTGCACGCTGCCGAGCATGCCTCGATCTCGTTGATGCCGCTGTTGGCAGTCTGCGATAGGGGGGACATTGGTGGTATCTCGATTCCGTTCCATCCACAGATCAAGACAGGGGCGATCTTTGTCTACGATGGCCATCCTGGCGGTGTCGGCATTGCGAGTCGGGCCTTCGAAGAGTTGCCAGAGCTGCTCGACCGAGTGATTCAACTGCTCAGGGACTGCGACTGCGACGGGGGCTGTCCATCCTGTATCCAATCGCCAAAGTGTGGGAACGGGAATCGTCCACTGGACAAGGCTGGAGCACTTCTGTTGTTGAAGAGCCTGCGCGGTCATGACGATGGCGTGGGAAAGTTCGAAGCGCCGGATGTCGAGGTGGAAATCGAGGTCGAAGCCGAGGTTGCCCCCGCCATTGTCTCGATAGCGGCAACGAAGGAACGCGTCGACGGGAAGAGCGAAGCAGCTCTCCAGACCGAAGTCGGCCCATCCCCAGGGGTCGCCACCTCTGGTGGAACGGTCCTTTTCGATCTCGAGACTCAACGATCGGCAGCCGATGTCGGAGGGTGGCAGAACGCTCATCGGATGCTGGTCGCTGTGGGCGTGGTTTGCCATCTCGAGGAGGGTTGGCTGGAGACTTACCACGAAGACACGCTACCGGACCTACTTGCCAGACTTGAGGCCGCCGATCTGGTGGTTGGATTCAATATCAACCGATTCGACTACCGAGTTCTCTCTGGCTACACGGGGATCGACTATTCGAAAAAATTGCCGACCCTCGACCTGCTGCAGGAAATCCACCGCCGACTTGGTTTTCGACTGAGTTTGAACCATCTCGCTACCGAGACTCTAGGGGTCGAGAAGTCTGCCGATGGACTCCAAAGTCTGGAATGGTTCAAGCAGGGAAGGATGGACCTGATCGAGTCCTACTGTCGCAAAGACGTGGAGATCCTGAGGGACCTCTATCTTTTCGGACGCCGCATGGGGCACCTGCACTACCGAGATCGGGACAATCGCAAGGTCAAGCTGCCGGTCGAGTGGTAGGTTTTCGAGTCAGCTTCCAGTGGACTGGAGCACCCGGTCACCCGTCAGGACTCCGACAATCCGATCAAGACCGAAGTCCAGGTCTTCGCGAGAGATGACGAGCGGCGGTGCGATGCGGATGACGTGGTCGTGCGTCTCCTTGCAGAGCACCCCCTGTCGCTGCAATTCCTCGCAGAACTTTCTGGCCCCACCCGCATCGGGTTGTAGCTCGATACCGACCCACAGCCCGCGACCTCGAATCTCTTTGACAACAGGGGCATCGAGGCTTCGAAGTCGGTCTACCGTGTAGGCACCCAGAACGGCGGAGTTCTCGACGAGGTTCTCGTCGACCAGTACCTTCAAAGCAGCACGACCTACGGCGGCTGCGAGAGGGTTGCCTCCATACGTAGATCCGTGATCGCCTGGTTTGAACACATCCATGACTTCGCTGTCGGCCAGAACCACCGAGACCGGGTACAGCCCGCCAGAGAGAGCCTTGCCGAGAATGACCATGTCGGGTCGGATATCCTCGTGCTGGTAGGCGAACATGCGACCGGTCCGACCGAGTCCGGATTGAATTTCGTCCACGATCAAGAGAATATTGTTGTCATCGGCGATGTCTCGCAGAGCCGCGAGGTATCCATCCGGTGGAATGATGATCCCGCCTTCGCCCTGGATGGGCTCGATGAGAATAGCCGCGATGTTTGGGTTGAGAGCCTTTTCAACGGCTTCGATATCGCCGTAGGGCAACAGGGTGAAACCAGGAGTAAACGGACCGAACCCGGATCGATACTGCGCCTCGGAAGAAAATCCGACGATCGTCGTGGTGCGGCCATGAAAGTTCTCGTTGAATACAAGAATCTCGGCCTGGTTTTCGGCAACACCCTTGATCGTATAGGCCCATTTCCGAGCCGCTTTGATCGCGGTTTCGACGGCTTCGGCGCCGGTGTTCATCGGGAGAACCCGCTCATAGCCACTGAGCTCACAAATGTCCTGGTAGAACGGGGCAAGCTGGTCGTTTCGGAAGGCGCGAGAGGTCAGGGCCACCATCGAGCTTTGCTCGGTCATCGCCTTGACGATGGCGGGGTGGCAGTGTCCCTGATTGACTGCTGAGTACGCAGCTAGGAAATCGAGGTACTTGTTGCCCTCGACGTCCCACACCCATACACCTTCGGCCTTGGAGATGACTACATCCAGCGGGTGATAATTGTGCGCACCGTAGCGATCTTCGAGGGCGATCAATTCTTCGGATTTCGTGGTCATGCCGGTCTCCTGGGCGAGTACTCTGTCGGCTGGATAGGGTTTGATGGGTAGTGTTAGCTCGATGGTGTTAGCTGGGTCGAGACATTCGCGTGCAGCGAAGCCACCGATTTGTACCACACTAGATGGCCATGGGGCTACGTCACGGAAGGGTGAGAGAATTACAGCCGATGAATAGTTTGCCCGAAGGAAAGGAAACAGTCTGGCCTCGGCTCCAGGTACTTGCAACCGCGGTCCTGTTTTCCACCGGTGGCGCGGTGATCAAGGCGACGACACTGACGGCCTGGCAGGTTGCCTGCTTTCGCTCGGGAATCGCCGCCGCTGTGCTCCTGATCCTGCTGCCGAGGGCTCGAAAAGGGTGGAACTGGAGGGTCGTGCTCGTGGGCTGCGCCTATGCCTGCACGCTGACATCGTATGTAGTGGCGAACAAGCTGACCACCGCCGCCAATACGATCTTTCTTTTTTCTGCCGTTCCACTCTACATACTGTTGCTCGGACCCTGGTTGCTCAAGGAACCCTTCCGGCGCCAAGACGTTTTCGTGGTTACAGCCTTTGTGGCCGGGATGGCCCTGTGCTTTATCGGCACTGAATCGCCGGTTGAGACCGCGCCGATGCCTGTCGAGGGCAACGTATTGGCCGCTGTGGGAGGTTTTTTCTTTGCGCTGACGATCATGGGTCTTCGTTGGATCGGGAGGGAGGGAGAAGACGAACGAAACAGCTCTGTAGCAGCGGTGGTCGCGGGGAACCTGATCGTATTCCTGGCCTGTCTGCCGGTGGCCCTGCCCGTTGCCGATGCAAGCCCGAGTGACTGGTGGTGGATTGTCTATCTCGGGTCCATTCAGGTGGGTCTGGCTTATGTGTTTCTCACCAAGGCGGTGCGCACTGTGGCGGCCATGGAGGTGTCGGTCCTACTTCTCATCGAGCCCGTGTTGAATCCCATCTGGGCATGGTGGATGCACGGCGAGAGGCCAAGTGGCTGGGCAATAGCCGGTGGTGGTCTGATTATTCTGGCGATTCTCGGGATGACGGTGGCCACCTACCTGAGTGCGCGACAAGCCTCGAAGTCGTTGGCTCAAGTGGAGCAGTAGGTGTCACGACGTTGTTCCAAATCGGCCTGGACCCGGTGTTTGTACTCTGCAGGATCTTCCTCAGCACCCATGGACTCTTTGTAGACGGAGATATCGATCTCCTCGAGACGCATCGTCAGCGTCTTGAAGAGCTTGGGCAACTTCTGGCCCGGCACCTGGACATGGTGAAGGCCGCCGCTGTAGGCCACTAACATGTGTCCATCGGGTATGGCGCGTAGGATGTCGGAGATCCCGCCTCGCACGGTCATCGGATTGCCCTTCTTGTCGAGACCATCGGCGCGTTTCATTCTGCCTTCGGGCAAGATGATGACGAGCACATCTTCGTTGGCGCGATCGATGACTGCTTCCCAGGTGCTATCCGATTGGCGGGTGATGGGCACGACATGGGGTGCGAGCAACTTGAAAAACGTTCCCACAAACGGCCGTTGCAGGGTGACATCGGCGGTCGGCACGAGACCGTGTCCAGCGATTCTCCAGATGAACCTCATCGGTACCAACCCTATATAGAGCCACTCGAAGAGACTCGTGTGGTTGAGAATGGCTAGTACCCTGTAGGGTCCCCAGCGATCTACAGGAGGATCGCCCACCCAGGCGACGTCGAAACGAAAAAACAGCAAAGCGACCAGTTTGAGAAACGCCAGAATGAGAAAGTTGATCAGACGTCGCACGGTATGTCAGCGCTTTTGGTTGAGATGCTGCTCACGTGTGCTCGAGTCGACACGACCACTACAGGATCGGGCTGATGCTCCGATTTTCTCACACTCGAATCGGTTTCTTCGAGGGTGATGGCTCGAGGGGGTACAGGGGTGAGATAGGATAGCCGCCATCATGGTTGACATTGATCTGCGCGGGAAAAAATTCTTGGTTATGGGTGTTGCCAACAAGCGGAGCCTGGGGTGGGCTATCGCCGAGCAGCTACATGCTGCCGGCGCCGACCTGGCTTTCAGCTATCAGGCAGAACGGTTGCAACGCGAGCTCGAGAAACTGACCGCAGAGATGCCAGGCACGCTGTTGTATCAGTGTGACGTCGTAGAAGAGCAAGAGCTCGAGACGATGTTTGCCGGTATTGCGGACTCGTGGGGCAGTCTGGATGGGGTGGTACACGCAATTGCGTTTGCTCCTCGAGAGGCTCTCGAAGGTCGCTTTATCGACACGACTCGTGATGCCTGGACAATCGCGCTGGAAGTGTCAGCCTACTCTTTGGTGTCGGTGGCCCGGCACGCCGAGCCTCTTCTCAGCGAGGGCGCGGGGATCGTAACCCTTTCCTACTATGCTGCCGAGAAGGTGGTCCCGAAGTACAACGTGATGGCCATTGCAAAGAGCGCTCTGGAGGCGAGCGTTCGATATCTGGCCTATGAGATGGGACCGAAAGGAATTCGGGTCAACGCGGTCTCGGCAGGCCCGGTCCGGACCGTAGCGGCTCGGAGCATTCCTGGGTTCCTATCTCTTCTCAAACGTTTTGCCGAGGTGGCCCCGCTCGGTCGAAACATCACTCATGAAGAGGTTGGGCAGCTGGGTCTGTTTTTGCTGTCTCCGCTTGCGAGTGGGATCACCGGCGAGGTCGTCTATGTCGACGCCGGTTTTCACATCATGGGTATGGAGCTGCCCAGCTCTTGAGAACGACAGATCGGGATTGATCCGACTACTCGCGACGTAGGTTCTCGTAGTGCTCGATCCGCTTATAAAGCAGGTCTTTCTCCATTGCAAGACCGGCTTGGAGCATGAGCAGCTCCAACTCTTCCAACCAACCCGACCCGGCATCACTCGAGAGATTGTCTGCGTAGAGAACCAGTAGTACTTTCTCGTTGACAGTCAGCGGTACGGCAACCGAGTCACTCGTGGCAGGGCCGCCCATTGCAGAGAGCATGCTCTGATTCCATAGAGTGGGTTCGATCGGCCCCAGAACCGACTCCTTTCGCTGGGAACAATCGGCGAGGATCGAGGGCTCGAGGGCCGGGATCAACAGCTCCCGCAGCGACTCTTCGAGTTGGCCATCTTCGGAATCGATCCCGAACTGACCCATCACGCTGAATCCGTCTTGGCGAACCACGAAAATCGCTCCCCGCCTGAGGATTTCGCGAGTGAAACCAAGAATCTTCTGAGTAACCTCGCCGGTGAACTCTGGACCCCGGATCTCACCCATGATCGATTTGAGGGTGGCAAGACTGCGAGGCGCGCCGCCACTCTCGTCGGTCGAGGTGCCGCTCTGGTTGTCCGGCTGTTTGAGCTCTTCGAGCCTGGCCTCCAGTTGCGACAAAACAGTCTCAGTGTGGAGTCCTTCACGCATCAAGAAATCGTGAGCGTCCACTTCGATTTCGCCGTGGTCTGAGAGCTCGATCTGATCTAGCTTGAAGTACCCGGAATTCCAACCCATGAATTCCGCGATGACTTTCTCGGTCTGCTGCTGCACGATCTTTTTGAGTGTCTCTTCGTCGATCGCCTGCATATTCAGGAGGATGGTGCCGAGGCGTAGCTCTTCTTTGGCTTCGACCTGGCTGTCGAGAGCCTCGTTGAGAGCTTCCTCGCTGACATGACCATTGCAGAGGAGAATATTGCCCAGAGTCTGGCGGGCGGAGCTCGATGCTGCATAGACGATCTTGCCGTCGCGAAAGACTATGATCCCATCGGCATCGGCACGAGTCAGTCGCAGTTTGCCGGTCTCGCCTGACGAGGCGATCACCTGTAGCAAGTCGACCAGTGAGAAATCCTCAAGCTTTCCGGCAAAGCTCATATCTACTCCTCGAACGGTTGGGCCAAGAGATTGCTAGCGAGGGTTGAAGCTCAGCCCGTCGATAGCCGGGTGGAGCATAACATCCAAGGTCCCTGACAAAAGTGGATTGGTCCACTGGGATGACCATTGGAGGGGCTGTCCCCATATTTAGCGGAAATCGTGGCTCGGTGCGGCGGCAAGATCGGCGAGACGCCAGAAGCGCTCGGCTTTGACCGAGAGTGTCCCGTCCCGTTTCTGCAGGATTCCTTCGACAACCAGCCCTGGCGAGCCGACGATGAGTTTGCGGTTCTGCTGCAATAGGTCAGGAGAGACGATCGCCTGGGACATCCCGGTCTCGTCTTCGAGGGTGAGAAAGAGCAGCCCTTTGGCGGTGCCTGGTCGTTGACGGACGATGACGGATCCCCCTGTGCGGACCCGGTCCCCATGTCGGTGTCGATCGAGTTGGGCTGCCGCGACAACGTGATGCCGACGTAGACCCGCTCGCAGGTGCTCGACCGGATGCACACCTGTGGTCAGACCGGTGCCCTCGTAGTCGGCCAGCGTCTCGGCGAAGGGGGACATTTCGGGGAGAGGGCTCGAAGGCACTGCACCGGTGCCTTCCTCGAACAACGGTCCTGCCTTGCGTGCCACCTTGGCCACCTGCCATAGAGCGCTGCGTCGGCTCAACCCTAGCGAACCGAGCGCGCCAATTTGGGCGAGGATCTCGAGCTCCTCACGTCGCAGATCACAGCGCTGAGCCAAATCTTCAGCGTCCATGAACTGTCTGCGGACCCGTTCGGTCTCAATTGTGGCACCAGCCCCTTTGCGAAGACCTTTCACAAAACGCAGACCGAGACGGGCAGCGCCTTCCTCCCAGCAGGTCTTCCATCCCGAGTAGCTCACGTCGACCGGCCGCACTTCGACACCGTGACGTTGGGCGTCCTTGATCAGCGTGGCGGGGTAGTAAAACCCCATGGGCCAGGCATTGAGTAGGGCGATCAGGAAAGCGGTGGGGTGGTGGGCCTTGAGATAGGCGCTGGAGTAGGCGATCAGGGCAAAGCTGGCGGCGTGGGACTCGGGGAAGCCGTAGAGAGCGAACGAGGTGATGGCATGGACGATCTGCTCCTGTGCTGCGCCGACGATGCCACGTTCGGCCATGCCTTTGCGTAGCTTGGTCTCGAGCATCTCCATGCGTTCGGCCGATCGCTTGAAACCCATGGCACGGCGTAGATCTTCGGCCTCGCCACCAGAGAAACCGGCTGCAACCATGGCGACACGAAGGATCTGCTCCTGAAAGAGCAATACACCCAGAGTGCGTTTGAGAATCGGTTCGAGGCTAGGGTGAGGGTAGGTCACCTCCTGGCGTCCCATCCGACGCTCGAAATAGGGGTGCACCATGCCACCGACGATCGGACCGGGCCGGATGATGGCAACCTGGATGACCAGGTCGTAGAAGCACTGTGGATTGTTGCGTGGAAGTGACGCCATCTGGGCGCGACTTTCGACCTGGAACACGCCGACGGTGTCGGCTTTCTGCAACATCTCGTAGGTTTTCGGGTCGTCAGGTGGCAAGTGGGCCAGGTCCAGGTTGATCTTTTCGTGAGTTCGAATCAGCGGAATCACCTCTTCGAGCGCTTGCAACATTCCTAGCCCGAGTAGATCGACCTTGATGATCCCCAGATCGGCACAGTCGTCCTTGTCCCACTGCACTACGACTCGATCCTCCATGGCCGCGGGCTCGAGCGGAACGACTTCATCCAGACGCCCTGCTGCGATCACCATGCCACCGGAGTGCTGCCCCAGATGGCGTGGCAGATTCTGGATGCGTTGCCACATTTCGCTAAACAGCCGAATACGACGATCTTCTGGGTCGAAACCCGCGACAGCGAGCTCCTGGGGCAGAGACTTGGGGTCGCCGCGACTGGTGTCGTAACGCCAGGTGCCAAGCTGTTTGGCTAGTTTGTCGACCTGTTCGCAGGAGTACCCCAGGACCTTGGCCACCTCTCGGGCCGCAGAGCGATCACGATAGGTGATTACATTGGCGGTCATGGCAGCCCCATGGGGGCCATAGCGTCGATAGACGTATTGAATGACCTTCTCACGCTGATCACCGGAGGGTAGATCGAGATCGATGTCAGGCCACTCGCCACGTTCTTCCGATAGAAAGCGCTCGAACAGCAGTTCCATCTTGACCGGATCGACCGCGGTTATCGAGAGGGCGTAGCAGACGGCGCTATTAGCTGCCGAGCCGCGGCCTTGCACCAGGATGCCTTCGCGTTTGCAGAACTGCACCATGTCCCAGACGATCAGAAAGTAGCCGGCGAGGTCGAGCTTCTCGATCATCGCGAGCTCTTTTTCAATCTGTGTCTGTGCACGGGCTGTCAGTGGACGAAAACGACTGCGGGCACTATTCCAGGTGATATGACGCAGAAAGGAGATCGGTGTTTCTCCTGAAGGCAACGGGTAGTCGGGGAACCGGTAGCCGAGATCGGCGAGAGTGAAGTCGAGCTGCTGGGCGAGCTCGAAGCTGCCATGCAGAGCCTGTGGCAGATCCGCAAAGTGACGCTGCATCTCGGCAGTGCTCTTTAGATGACGCTCACGTTGAGCAGCCAAGAGCTGGCCGGCGGCATCCAGGTGAGTGTGGTTGCGAATGCAAGTCAGAATGTCGTGGAGTTTTTTGTCCTCGGGACCCGCATAGCGCACGCCGTTGGTGGCTACAAAAGGTAGATGAAGTCGATTCGCAAGCTCAACCAGGGCCCGGTTTCGATGCTCCTGGTGTCGTAAATGGTGACGTTGGAGCTCGACATGTATCCGGCCATCGAAGAGGTCGACAAGACGCTCGAGTTGGTGCCGCGCTGCATCGGCTCCAAGGTTCTCGAGAGTATGCGCAAGCACCCCCTCTTCGGAGCCGGTGAGACAGTGGAGTCCTTGGGTGTGCTGCTCGAGGATCTCCCAACTGAGTCGTGCCTCACCTTTGGGTTTGCCACCGGCGGCAGCGGTGAGCAGACGACAGAGATTGCGATAGCCCCGACGATTGGCAACAAGAAGCGATAGGCGTATCTCGTTCTCGTACCTGTACTTCGAATGGGTCGGATCCATCACCACTTCCGCTCCGACAATGGCCTTGATACCAGCCTGTTTGGCGGCCTGATAGAAGCGAGGGGCGCCATAAACGCCATTTCGGTCCAACAGAGCGACCGCGGGTATGTCGAGCTCGGCGGCACGTTGAACGAGGTCCTCGGGCAGAGAGGCACCATCGAGGAACGAGAAAGCCGAGGCGGTACGGAGCTCGACATAGGGGACAGGAGCTTTGCTCGCCTGGCGCGAGGTGGAGTAGTCCCGCTGCCGGAGTTTCTCCTTGCGGGCCCCGGGTGAGACATATCCAGGTTTGCTTCGGTCGACGTTCGACCAATATTCGACCGTTTTGAGGCTTGGTGGCTCTGCCTTTTCCCTCGCCGTCTTTCGGGGCCCTTCCCCGGTTTTCCCCCCCGGCTTGGACATCTGGGGGCCCGGGGGTTTGCGTCGGTCTCGAGTCATCTTCGTCTGTGGAAGCTGTGTATAGATGAGGCGTAAATAAAGCGTAAGTCAATCATGTTAGCATTTCGACTCCGGCTATATTCACGGTCCACCACCAGGGCCCAGAATTGCTCTTTATCTTGACCCATTCGCTACTGAGCCCACGAGAGCCGTCCAGGCAAGCTCTGTGGGGTCTGACCCTGCTGGCCTTTGTGCTGAGTCTGCTGGTTTTTGCCTTTCTCTATGGTTCGTCGCCGGTCATCTACGACGCCGACTCCTACTACCACCTGGCGGTGGCTCGAGAGTATGCCCAGGAGGGCATGTCGGGGCCACTGAAGTCCATCCGCGGTGGTCTCCTGGCGACTCGATTTGGCGACAAGGAGGTGTTGTTCCATCTCTTCTTGGAACCCTTTGTCAGCCGACTGGAGCCCTCATTGGGTGGCCGCTTGGCGCTTGCACTGCTGGGCTCTTCGATTCTTACGATCGTGGCCCACTTCAGCCTTCGGGTAGTCGGGAACTGGGGTTTTCTGATCCCATTTTGGCTTCTTGTAGGTTCGAGCGAGTTCAGCTGGCGGCTGGTACGTCTACGACCCGAGCTACTCGCTCTCATCTTGATCTTGCTCGCTCTTTGGGTGGCGGGCGTACGTCGCTATCGCTGGCTGATCGTGATCTCGGCGATCTTTGCCCTGTCGTATACGGCGATTCACGCCTTTGTGGGGATCTTCGTGATCCTTTTCTTGGTCAACGCCTGGGCGCGTCGGCGGTGGGAATGGAGGTTGGCACTTTTCCCCGTCGTTGGCGCTTTGATCGGTCTTCTGATCCACCCTCAATTCCCCGACAATCTGGCTGTTTGGTGGTTCCAAAGCATCGAGTATTTCCGTTTCAAAGGGCTGCTGGATGTGGGGACGGAGATACGACCCAACTTCACCGATGTCGTTGTGATGGTCAATCTGGGCTGGTTTCTGGGCCTGGCCATCCTGTGGAGGTCCACTGAGGTCGGAGAGGAGCGGGATTCGGGTGACGATCTCTGGCTGACATTCGGAGTCGGTGCAGGCGTCTTTGGCGGGCTGTATCTTTTGATGTCTCGCTTCTCGCTCTACTTCGTCCCTCTGGCGACACTCTGGGTGCTTTTCGAAATCTATCGTCGGGGTCGGCGATGGACTCCCTGGGTGAGGTTGCCCTGGCGGGGGAGGGTCCGCTCGAGTCTGGCATGGTGTGTCTGTATCCTGATCAGTCTTCCAGTAGCCAGAGCCGAGTTGCACCGGTATCGAGAGCGCACCAACGCCGGCCCAGACCAGGTTCGCATCGTCGATCGAGAGGCGTTTGGACAGGCGGTACCCGAGGGCGGGCATGTTTTGGCCCCTTGGAGAACAACTCCGATCTATATGTACTATGCGCCGCAGGGCCAATATCTCAATGTACTCGATCCAGTCTTTCTTGCCGCGGCGGACCCCGAGGCCGACCGGATTCAGCGAGCGGTTTTTGCAGGGGTGGAGCCGGACGTGCCGGCGGCCGCAGTCGATGGTCTGGATAGCGAGTTGATCGCCTATCCTGTGAGCACGGGCAATCCCACTCTGACCCAGCGGTTGCTCGGCGACCCTCGGGTCGAGGTTTTGCATCGAGGGAGCCACTGGCTGTTTCAGATCGATCGGTCGGGATCGGAAGCCCTTGTCGGTCCATGGAGCATCGTTCCATCTGGGTCGAGTCTGCCGCCCGGCAACTCGGGTGACATCCTTGGGTGGGATACCTATCCGCGTGCTGTCGATGCGAACGGGAAGACGATCGAGGGCTATGTCGATGCGGCGCGAGTGTCTACTACTTCCGAGTGCATCGCATTTGCCCACAGGTTGGAGGTGGCAAGCGAGACTCGCGTCACCTATGAGCTGGCTGGGTCGGGGCCGACGGTTCTGTGGCTCGATGGCGAGCCGGTCACGCAGATGCGTCGCGGCGATGGAGCTGTTCTTGGCCAGGGAACCGAGCTCTCGTTGCGGCTGGTGGCTGGTGAGCACCTCCTGACGGTCTTGAGCTGCGTCGATCCCGAGTCGGGTCGAAACGGTTTCTATCTCGTCGAGCGCGAGAATAATGCCGGCTCCTAATCGTAGATACCGTCGGCGAACCACTCTCCTGTATGGCGCTGACGAAAGAGGCGGTACAAGCCACCTTCAGCGAGCTCGATGTCCCAGTAATCACGCTCGATCGAGTGCTCTGACCACCATTCGTCCTCCAGACTCCAGGGTCCCGATGCCACTTTGATACGACCCTGGATGGAGGGTCTCTTGGTCGAGCCATCCTGTATCACCGATAACACCTCGCGTGGCACATAGCTCGATTCGACGCTCGTGTTCGGGGGTTGGGTCTCGGTCGATGAGGTTCTGGACTGGGTCACAGTAGGGGCTGTGATCACCTCTAGAGGTAACGGTGGTCGCAGTGTGCGGACCGAGAGCAGTCCGCGTCCTTGCCTGGGATCGGGGCGATGCTCCGGAGGGGCGGGCGGAGTGTACTCGACAAGAGTCGCTCGCTCGGGCCGGTGACCATCGGTCGGTTTTGGAGAGCCGACTCGGTCGGGTCCGAGTAGGGCGAAAAGCCGAGCCAGGGTAGTGGCTAGTTTGTCGGGTGAAAGGGCAGGTGGTCCAAACAGAGATAGTTGTGCTTTACGAGGCCGGTCAGGATGGGCGAGGAAAGTAAAGGCGGTCACGGGTGCGCCAGGTGGCTCTCGTTCCAGATTCAGACGGATCAGCGTCAGCAGGGTTTTGGTTTCACGACTCGGAGCCGGCAGTTGGATAGACCGATGGCAGAGACCGTCGGGCTCGAGGTTGAGCTCCAACTCCAGACGAGAAGAGGCCAGACCTCGGCTGGCCAGACGTTGGCACAGACGAGAGAGAGCCGCCCGGGCGACAAAGAGGAAGGGCTCGAGGGCAACCAGAGGCCATTCGAGCTCCATTCCCTCGGCAAAGGTTGCAGGGGGTTGATAGGGGACCAGGGGGTACAAGTCCATTCCACGGGCTTTCTCGTGAAGCTTCTGCCCGGGCTCACCAAGACGGCCGGCAACTTTGTTCTTGGGTAGACGGGCAAATTCTCCGATCGAGTGAATCCCCCAGCGTTCGAGCGTTTCGAGAACTTCCGCTTCTGGGGATAGTCGATGCAGTGGTAGGGGGGCTAGAAAGCTCGCCTCCTGTCCGGGAGCCACGATCTTCGGTGAAGAGGGGAGCTCTGCTGCTACTCGGGCAGCAAGCTTGCTGGAAGCGATACCGACCCAGATGGGTAGGGCCGCTTTGTTGGAGGTAAGCGTCAGGGCATGTCCCAGTTCCTGTTCGGGTGAGTCACCGGGAAAATGTCGCTCGAGACCGTCGAGCTCCAGATAGACGATTCCTTCTCCGCCATCCTCGACTCGTGGCGAAAAGCTCTCGGCGATCTCCAACAGGGCATCTTGGGCAGCTCGCTCGCAACTCCTGTCTCGGCTGCGTACGGTCAGTTTTGGTAGCAGTGCTCGCGCTTGGGGAAGCGACATGCCCGGGCGAATCCCTGCTTGGCGAGCCCGTCGACTGGCACCGATGACCCGGGCTGCATTGCCGTTACCCTGGAACAGGGCGACGGCTTCTTCACGCAAGTCTCTTTCGCTGCGCAGACGTGCAGCGAGAGGGAAAAGGGGGACATACAGACAGGCGAGACGACTCATGTCGCCATGCCGAAGGTCAGAGCCTCATGGGTGGTCAGGTGGAGGGTCGAGCTTCTGCCGCCGCACTGGCCACGAAGTTTCTCCAGGCTGAGTTTTGATGTCAGACCGGTGAGCAGGCGTGGTGTCTGTCTGCGGTTAGTCCAGCGGGGACGACCCTGTGTGGCTTTGACGACGCCAGTGGCAGCAGTTCCACTCACCCGGTAGGGGCTCGATACAAAGACGATAGCTTCGTGGCTCAGCGCTGCTCGAGCCAAGCGTAGCCAAGATGCCTCGCCCCCCCGTCCACCGGGCACAGGTGGTGTGCCGAGATCGATGACCACCAGGGGAAATCCACCAGCAAGCAGAGCCTCGGCGCTGGCTAAAACATCTTTGAGTCGCTGCGGTCGAATCCACAGCAGCCGTTGGAGGTCGACACCGGAAAGTGCTGCCTGTTGGGGATCGAGGTTGTTGCCCAAATCGATCAGTGCCGCGGCCTCGCCAGCCATGGTCGTGGCAGCGAGGAGGGAAAGCACAGTGGAGAAGCGACCACTAGAGCGATAACCGATAAGCTCGATCATCTGACCCCGATAAAGCCCGCCTGTCAGTAGATCGTCGAGACTGTCGATTGTGGTGGGGAAAAGAACGGTGGATGTGGACGGCGGGGTGTACTGGCGGGTCAGCTCGCGAGCGCTCTTGAGGTACTGCTGGAGGTCTGACGGTAGGCTCGATAGGAGAGCATTGGGCATGAAATCATAGTAGGCGCAACTAAGGCGTAAGTCAAGAAGCCAACTCACCCCGAATCAAATAGCTCAGGATCGACTTGGGGGGGCGTCTCAGGATAGATGGAAGAATGCGCGGGGACTGAGAACCCGGTCCCCGCACCGATCAAAATCTACAAGATCAGTTTTCGGAATCGTCTTTTTCCTGCATCGATTCGCCGGCGTTTTCCATAGCTTCGCCGGCGCTTTCCATGGCTTCGCCAGTCGCCTCGACCGCTTCACCGGCCATCTCTTTGCCGGCCTCTGTGGCATCTCCGATGGCTTCGCCGGTTGCCTCGGCAGCATCACCGATAGCCTCACCAGCTTCACCGGCCATCTCTTTGCCAGCCTCGACAGCGTCACCAATGTTCTCACCGGCCTCATCGACTGCGGTGGCTGCGGCCTCACCGGTCGCCTCGGCAGCGTCTTTGACAGCTTCACCTGTCTTCTGACACTGACAACCGACCGCCGAAAGCGCGAACACTCCGAGAACGACCAGAATCGATAGATTGATAATAGTTTTGCGCATAGCTTCCTCCTAGTCCGTCAATTGATTGAAGACAATCCCCTGCGGCTTGACTACGTGATTGTTCCCCCTGGTTCCAAACTCCAAAACAACCCGAATACACAGATTCTAGCTCAACTCGAGAAAAAGAGGTTGGAGACCCGGGTCGACGGTCGTAAGATCGGGGGCATGGATAAGCGGGCCATGCTCCCAGGAGGTTAGAACGCGATGAACCATAAACCGATTCACCAGGTAATCAATCTGGTCGACCCCGACTCGCAACGGGTCTTGAATACCGATATCGACCAGGTATGCGAGTTTCTTTCGAATGGAGATTCCGAGCGATTGTTTTCGGTGTCCGGTTCCTTCGCTCTGCTCGCTCGACGAGACGAAACGGTTTGTATGGCCCGAAGTCTCGATCGTCCTATGCGATACTTTCTCGCCAAGGCCGCCAGCGGTCCGGTTCTAGTGGTGGCGGATCGGATCGATCGCATCAGGGACTATTTGCAACGGGCGGGATACGGTGATCAGTTTCACCCCTCATACACCCGCATGGTTCCTGCACACCACATCACGACCATCCAACTCGTGGGCTGTCCCGATCCAAACCCGATCTACCGACGATTTGTGGAGCCGGCGACAGAGCCGATGCCGGCAGACCTGGATTTGATCGGTGAGCGGTATGTGAGAGCCCTGTACGACTCTCTGGAGCTCTGGCTGCGCACGATCCCGAATCATGAGCCCATCGGCATGCTGTTTTCGGGAGGTGTAGATAGCGGGTCAGTGCTGCTCTGTCTCCACAGAGTCCTTTTGGACCGTGGCCAGAGTGCGGCTCGACTCAAAGCTTTCACCCTCGCGGTGGATGGCGAGGGAGGCGACGCGATCAACGCTCGCGAGTTCTTGCGCCGAGTCGATCTCGAATTTCTGGGTGAGACCATCGAGGTCGCCTCGAGCCAGATCGACCCCTTTAGAGCTGTTGGCGTGATCGAAGACTACAAACCGCGCGACGTCGAATGTGCAGCGGTCAATCTCGCTCTGCTGGAGGCGATTCGTGCACGGTACTCCGATTGGCGGTTTCTGGTGGATGGGGATGGTGGTGACGAGAATCTCAAGGACTATCCGATCGAGGAGAATCCCGAGCTGACGATCCGTAGCGTTGTCGGTAATCCACTTTTGTATCAGGAGGGCTGGGGAGTGGATCGCATCAAGCACTCGCTCACCTATAGCGGCGGTCAGAGCCGGGGCTGTGTCAGGACTTTCGCACCGCTGCAAGAGTATGGTTTTATCGGATTCAGCCCATTCACACAGCCGGCGCTGGTGCAGCTCGGGACTGCGATTCCTTTTGATGCCCTGACGCAGGGCTCGCATGAAGCGCTCTACGGTCTCAAAGGCGAGGTCATGGGACGGGGCGTTGAAAGGGTTCTCGGGCTGGAGCTGCCGATCTTCGAGAAAAGGCGGTTTCAAGAGGGCGCGACGTCGCCTGCGGTTTTCGCCAGTCGTTTTGGCGCAGCGCCTGAGGCCTATCGGTCTCACTATCTCGAGCAGCACCGGGGTTGAGCGACGACCGAAGTGAGTTTGAAAGGCGAGAGCGCCCGTATCCGATCGATCAGACCCACCAAGAAAGCGGTCGATCCGTGGACCCCGCTCGATGTGGTTTGCGAGCAGGAGCGATCCGGGCGGGGCTCGCCCTGTTTTGCAGTGACGGTTTTTCTGGCAGGTAGCGAGTGTCCGTTCACCTGTGTTTTCTGCGATCTCTGGCAGTACACGCTCGATATTCCGACTCCAGTCGGAGCCATTCCAGCGCAGCTCGACGTGGCTCTGTCGGATCTGGATATTCCTTTGGATGGAGCTACTGTCAAGCTCTACAATGCCAGCAACTTTTTCGATCCACGGGCGGTTCCGGTGGATGACTGGCTGCCGATCGCCGATCGTCTCGAACGATTCGAACGCATTACCGTTGAGTGTCACCCGAAGCTGGTCAATGAGCAATGTCTAGAGTTTGACTCGCTGTTGCGTGGTCGACTCGAGATTGCGATGGGTTTGGAGACAGTGAACCTCGAAGCCCTGAGTCGGCTCAACAAACAGATGACCCTGGAGGACTTTGATCGGGCAGCTGACCTGGTGGTTGACTCGGGGTTGGAGCTCAGGGTCTTTGCGCTCGTGGGTGCTCCCTGGGTGCCGGAAGACGAGACCGTGGACTGGGTGGTCCGAACGGTCGAGCATGCATTCGATCGCGGCGCGAGAATGGTGTCGCTGATCCCTGTTCGCGGGGGCAACGGCGTGATGGAGCAACTCGCCGAGGAGGGTTGCTTTTTCCCACCCACTCTCGAGGTGTTCGGATCCGCAGTCGACCGATCGGTCGGGCTCGATCGAGGCATCGTTCAGGCTGACCTCTGGCAGGTCGATGGTTTGGCGAGGTGCTCGAGGTGTTTCCAGGACCGTGTAGCGAGGCTCGAGCGAATCAACAAGAGTGGACAGGTGGGAGAACCTGTTGTCTGTGACCACTGTGGAGGTCTGAGTGAGGCATGAGTGTCAGAGCGACAATGTGACGTAGCCATTCTGGGTTCGGGCTTTGCCGGCTCGATCTTGGCCCGAGTCTTGAACAAGATGGGTCAGCGTGTCTCACTCATCGAGAAGGCCCGGCATCCTCGGTTTGCTCTGGGGGAGTCATCGACACCTCTTGCGGCTCTCTGTCTGGAGCGGCTTGCTCACCGCTACGACCTGTCCGACCTCTTCGACCTGGCTGCGTGGGGCCGTTGGAAAAAGGGGCTTCCGCAATTGCGTTGTGGGTTGAAACGGGGTTTCTCCTTCTATCGTCATACGGCAGGACGTGTCTTCGAGAACACCAGCAAAAATGATCATCGACTTCTCGTAGCTGCCAGTCCAAGCGATGCTGTTTCGGACTGCCAGTGGCTGCGTGAAGATGTCGACCACTTCTTGGTGGAGAAGGCGGTCGAAGAGGGTGTCGATTTTGTCGATTTGGTGAACCTGGATCGATGTGCTCGGGGCCCGTCGGGGAGATGGCGTCTGTCGGGCACGCGCCAGGGCAGTCCTTACGAGCTCGAGTCTGATTTCGTAATCGATGGCACGGGTCGCAGTGGCTTGATGAGTCATCAGTTGGGTATTGCGAATCGGACCGACTCGATCACTTTGGAAACGAGCTTGGTGTTTGGTCACTTCGATCGGGTGAGACCGCTCGGCGAGGTTGTCGAGAGCCCGCTTGAACAGCTGAATCGGGGGCCTTATGAAGATGAAAGCGCGGCGGTTCACCATCTCCTCGACGAGGGTTGGCTGTATCTTCTGCGCTTTGATGACGGACGTGTAAGCGCCGGAGCATCGATCCGAAAGGATTGTATGAGCCGGCTCGGAATCAGGTCAGACTCGGAACCCGAACGGATCTGGGCGACGGTCCTACATCGGTATCCAACCCTCGAGGCGCAGTTTGAAGGAGCCCGTGCTCTGAGGCCGCTCGAATTCGTCGAGCGTGTCCAGCACCGTTTCGACAGAGCCGCAGGCAATGGATGGGCCGCGTTGCCACACAGTTTCGCGTTCGTGGATCCAATCTTCTCGACCGGTATCGCCTGGAGTCTTTTGGCGGTGGAGAGGTTGGCACAGTTGTTCGAATCGAGATCGGCCGACAACCGTGAAGTGGATAGTCGAGGTGAGATCGACTTCAGCCGATACGGCAGGCTCCTGGAGGCCGAGGCGGACCAGATTCTGCGTCTCATCGAGGGGACCTATCGGGCAATGCACGACTTCGACCTCTTTACGGCGCAGAGTTTTCTCTACTTTTCTACAGTGAGTTTTCTGGAGGTACAACAGCGTCTTTTTTCCGATAGAGTAGAGGCCGAGACCATGGCCTGGCGAGGTTTCCTCGGAGCCGGCGATCCCGAGCTCGAGCAGATGTTCATGGAGGCCAAGTCGAGGCTCGACTCGCTGAGCCAAGCCAAGGAGAGCGGGGACTACCCGGTACTAACTGACTCTTTCAAAACCTGGATTCAACAACGGATTGCTTGTCGCAATGTGATTGGTCTGGACGATCCGACCAGAAACAACCTCTACCCCGTAGACCTCGACGTCATGAGATCGCGGGCAGACCTTCTGGGCCTATCGGACGAGGAGATGCGATCGCGGTACCATCTGCTGCGCGGCCGTGAATAGTGCGGGTTGCTCGAACGGGCTCTTAGGTCGTAGCTTCAACCTCGAGCTCGTCGAGGAAGTCCTCGATCGGATCACAGGTGCAGACGAGATTTCGATCGCCCCAGGCGTTGTCGATCCGTCCCACCGGGGGCCAGAATTTTCGCTCGCGGACCCACGAAGCGGGGAAGGCAGCCTGCTCTCGCGAGTAGGGTCGGTCCCAGGAGTCTGACACGATCTCACGGGCGGTATGCGGAGCTTGCCTGAGAACGTTGTTGTCACGGTCTGCAACACCCGTCTCAATCTGTCGGATCTCATCACGAATCGAGATCAGCGCATCGCACAGTCGGTCCAACTCAGCCTTGGATTCGCTCTCGGTGGGTTCGATCATCATTGTGCCGGGTACTGGCCACGACATTGTGGGCGCGTGGAAACCGTAGTCCATCAGACGTTTTGCGACATCGTCGACCGTGATTCCGGCACTGTCTTTGAAATCACGGAAATCGAGAATGAACTCGTGGGCCACGTAGCCCTTCTGGTTCGTGTAGAGAATGGGGTAGTGCTCGCCGAGTCGCTTGGCCATGTAGTTGGCGTTGAGAACGGCCATCTGACTGGCTCGCTCGAGACCGATCGTTCCCATCATGGCGATATACATCCAGGAGATTGGCAGTACCCCTGCGCTGCCGTGAGGCGCCGAGGCCACCGGGCCGATCGCTTTCTCCCCACCGGTCGAGACGAGTGGGTGGCCTGGGAGATAGGGGGCCAGATGCTCGGCGACGCAGATAGGTCCCACACCCGGACCACCTCCCCCGTGAGGAATGGCGAAGGTCTTGTGGAGATTCAAGTGGCAGACGTCGGCTCCAATCTTTGAAAGCTGAACAAGACCAACCTGGGCGTTCATGTTGGCGCCGTCGAGATAGACCTGGCCGCCGTTGGCATGAACGATTTCACAGACTTTCTGAACACCCTCCTCGAATACCCCGTGTGTGGAGGGGTACGTAATCATGATTGCCGCGAGACGGTCGCGGTGAGTCTCTGCTTTGGCTTCAAGATCCTCGAGGTCGAAGTCGCCCCGAGAGTCGCTCTTTACAGGTACGACCTTGTATCCGGCCATCACAGAGCTGGCTGGATTGGTTCCGTGGGCTGACATCGGTACGAGACAGACATCTCGGTGACCTTCGCCTCGATCCTCATGATAGGCGCGAATTACCAGTAGGCCCGAGAGCTCGCCCTGGGAACCGGCGTTTGGTTGAAGCGAGACGGCGCGAAGACCCGTGATCTCACCCAACCAGGTTTCGAGCTGTTCGAAAAGCGTGGAGTAGCCTTGAGTCTGTTCCAGGGGAGCAAACGGATGGAGTTGAGCGAATTCGGGCCAGCTGATCGGAAACATTTCCGAAGATGCGTTGAGCTTCATGGTGCATGAACCGAGCGGGATCATGGAAAATGCCAGCGACAGATCGCGCTCACGCAGTTTCTGGATGTAGCGCAACATCTCGGTTTCTGCGTGAAAACGGTGAAAAACCCGCTGCTGCATGTAGGAGCTCGTCCTAGCAACTCGAGCAGGTGGCTCAGCCTCCACCTCGGCGATCAGATCGTCGAGGGAAAAGGGTATCTCGTGACTTTGTGAGAAAACTACGAGCAGATCCTCCAGATCAGCTCGCGTGACAGTCTGATCGAGCGAGACTCCAACGGAGCCATCGTCGTAGTGTCTCAGGTTGATGCATCGGCTACGGGCTGCGGTGATGATTGCGGTCTCCGTTCCTGGTTCGAGCCGAATCTTGAGCGTGTCGAAATAGATTCCGTCTCCGACATCGAATCCCAAACGGCGAAGACCCCTTGCGAGAAGATCTGTCATACCGCGGACATGGAGCGCAATTTTCCTCAGGCCCTCGGGCCCGTGATAGACCGCATACATCGAGGCCATTACCGCTAGTAGGACCTGAGCCGTACAAATGTTGCTGGTGGCCTTCTCGCGACGAATATGCTGCTCGCGAGTCTGCCGGGCGAGTCGAAACGCATGTCCACCCTGATCGTCTTTGGACAGTCCGACAACTCTACCTGGCACGAATCGCTCGAACTCCTGCCGAGTCGCTAGAAAAGCAGCGTGAGGTCCACCGAATCCCATCGGAACACCGAAGCGCTGACTCGAACCCACAGCGATATCGGCACCGAACTCGCCCGGTGGTTTGAGTAGTGTGAGTGCGAGGAGATCGGTGGCAACGACGAGGAGGGCGTTCGATTTGTGTGCGCGGTCCGCCAGTTGTGAATAGTCTTCGACCCGACCGTCGGTGGTCGGATACTGGACCAGCACACCGAAAAGATCCATCGACTCGAATTCGATTTCCTCCGGGTTGCCGATGAGAATCTCGATGCCGAGAGGCTGGGCACGGGTTTCGACAACTGCGATGGTCTGGGGATGGCAATCTTCGGCAACAAAAAAGCCACGTCGCTTTCGACGGGATATCGCCCAGCTCATGGTCATCGCCTCGGCGGCGGCAGTGCCTTCATCGAGTAGTGATGCGTTCGCGAAGGTAAGGCCTGTCAGCTCCGCGGTCATCGTCTGGAAATTCATTAGAGCTTCCAGACGTCCTTGTGCGATCTCGGCCTGGTAGGGCGTGTACTGTGTGTACCAACCTGGATCCTCGAATATATTGCGTTGGATTACACCCGGAGTGATCGAATTGTAGTAGCCGAGCCCGATGTATGTGCGACACCCTTGGTTGTGTTTTGCGATGGCTCGCAGAGTCTTTAGAGTCCCGGTCTCGCCGTCTGCAGGTGGAAGCGACAGAGGTGAGGAGAGTCGGATGTCCGGCGGGACGACAGCCTCTATCAGATCCTCCAGGGACTCCAGTTGCAGAGTTTCCAGCATCGGGCCGATATGACGCTCTCTGGGACCGATATGGCGGCGAGGGAAGGGATCAGTCGGAGCAAATAGATCAGTAGATTTCATCTCGAGATCGAACCTGTGGAGTTAGATTGGCAAGAGGCAGCTGGGTCTTGTCTCACCCACCCGGTGGCTTTCCGGCAGATGGTGATCGGGCAAAGGCAACAAATGACCGTCCGCCGGGGCGAACGATCATTCTAGCAGCAACATCGTGCCGCAAATCAGTCTATCGAGATACTCCCTGGTACTAGAGTTCGGTGATTTGGATACCACCGTTGGTGGTTCGAATTTCGATCTTTCCACCGCCGCCGTTGATGTCGCCCTCGAGCCGAGTACGACTCAGATTACCTTGAGCCGTGATTGGAAAGTCAGTCTGGATCGAACCGTTTGTGGTTCGAGCGACGAGGCTGGCACGGACGGCCGTGGGCAGGAATAGTTTTATGCCACCGTTGGTGGTCGTGAAGCTCATGTCTTCGCCAGCCTTCAACTCGGCTAGCTCCACCGAGATCCCACCGTTTGTCGATTCGGCACTGACTCGACCGCCAGAATCCGTGACGATAATGCCTCCATTGGTCGTGTCGATGTTCAGATCGCCACGGATTCCGTTGATGTCCACCTTGCCGTTGACCGTCTCCAAGTCGAGATCGGCCTCTTTGGGCACGGTAATCCGGTAGTCGACGCTAAGAGAGACGCGATTGCGAGCCCATCCCCTGACTCCATGGCCTGGAAAACGAGTCTTTATGGTGACCTCGCCCGGTGATTCATCGATAATGACTTCTAGGCTGTCGAGGGCTGCCTGAAGATCCTCGTCAGAGCTGCTACGAGCCTTCTTGCGGGCTTCGATGCGAACCTCTTCACGATCCCAGGTGACGATTTCGATCTCACCATTGGTGTTCTCGACCTCGAGCCGACTTCCCGATGTAAAGGGAATCGTCGTATCGATCGTGTCCTGTTGGGTTCCCGCCGTTGCAGCAGAAGCCGCCACACACAATGCAATAGCGCAGGTGAGAGTAACAACGAGTTTGCTTCGCTTCATGGCATCTGTCTCCTTGGTGGATCACCGGCAGGCTTCACTTTCAACTGTGGCCGGCCGATATGTTCTCGATGTCTATTGGATGTCGAAATCGAACCGATGGTTTAGAAACCGTTGCAGGCCACCGAGCCTATTTACCTGTGCTACCCTCCGGCCGACTTCAGGTGGCACTACGTGTACTTCAATCGGCAAGTTTCAATTGCGTTTGTGACCTTCAGCGCCATGGGTCTGGTGACTGCTGGTCCTCTTTCGGGCTGGTCGTTCGAGGGGCATCGGTCGATCACACGAACGGCGATCGATCTGTTGAGTCCAGAGGTGCCACTCGACCGCGACGCTATCGACATCGCGATCGAGGGATCGGTTTTTCCAGATCTCTCTCGCCCAGTTTCGCTGCCTGAGCTGAACGACCTCGAGTATCCGCAGCACTACATCAATCTCGAGCGGTTGGGTAATCGAGTACTGCCTTCGACACGCTCCGCCTATCTCCGATTGGTCTCGAGTCTGGATGAGAGCTGGACCATGGGTTCGGTCGGAACTCTGCCCTATGCCTTGACGGAGGCCACGCAAAGGCTCGCCACGGTTTTTCGACAGATGACAGCCGATCCGGAGAGCCCCCGTCTGCAGTGGCTCGCTCAACACTATGCTGGCGTCTTGGCCCACTATGCCGAGGATCTCTGTCAGCCGTTGCATACTTCCGTGGATCACGATGGCAGAGCGTTATCGGATGGCAGCTCTCCGATGACCGGAATCCATAACAAGGTCGACCGGCTCTTCGAAACGGCACCGGTCGACGATCAACCGTCGTCCGAGGATCCGGCAGTGGAAGAGTACGAGGATGTGTTTGCTGCGGTAGTCACCGAGTTGATGCGGAGTCATGCTCTGGTAGACCGTGTCTATCAGCTCGAGCCGGATATTCAGAGTGCTTCCGTGTCGGGGGAGGTCACGACCGAGCTAGAGGCCTTTGTCAGAGAGAGATTCTCTACTGCGACCCGGTTCACAGCGAGTCTGATCCAAACCGCTTGGAAATTATCGGAAACCGTCAAGCTGCCCGGCGAATAGCAGCACCGATTTGTAACTTCACATCCAGCCGGGCGTCAGCGCCGCTGATAGAGGTTGCGCACCCATTCGGCGTCCTCCTGTGAGAGAGGCTCACCCACGGTGGCAGCGGCGGCAACATGGTCGGGCCGCCTCATGCCAAGCAAGACGCAGGCGGCTGGCGAGTCTTCCAGCAGCACTCCGAGAAGGGCGTGGAGCACGGGTTGAGGATGCGACGGAAACCTCTTACCAACTTCATCTCGGCAATAGCGAAGATGTGCCAGCAGGTCGGCATCGCGAAACCCGGGGTTGCGGTTTCGATGGTCACCCTCATCGAACTCGACGGGTTCGGTGTAGTTTCCCAGCAGCAGGCCGTGTTTGATCGGTGAGAAGAAGGCCACGCCGAGATCATGTTCCTGGACCCGGGTTTCGAGATCGCTACCCGAATATCCATCGTCGGTGACGTTTCGGTAGAGTTGAACGACATCGGGGTCTACGCGGTCGACGACTCGGGCGATCTTGTTCGAGTCCCAGTCGGAGAGTCCGATATGACGGACCTTGCCCTCTTCCTGACAACGGCGAAAGACTTCGACCGCGTCGTCGAGATACTGGTCGTTCGGACCAAAATCACAGTGGTGGAAATAGTAGAGATCGATATGGTCGCTTTGAAGGTCGCGCAAAGATCCATCCAATTGATGGCGAATCTGGGAAGGGTGGTAGCAGTGCCCATAGGAGCTTGGACCCCAGCCCACCTTTGAAGCCAGGAAGATGTCCTCGCGTGGCACTGTTTCCCAAAGGGAGCCGATCAGACGCTCGGCCCTACCGTCGCCATATGCATCGGCGGTGTCCCAGTGGGTGATACCGGCCCTGTAGGCGTCCAGCAGGGCCTCGGTGGCGGCGGCGTCATCGCTTCCAGACCAGCCCACGGGGCGACCCCCGACCTTCTTGGGACCACTGTGTCCCCAGGTTCCAACGGAAACTGCTGGCACTTCCACATTTGTGCGGCCGAATCGGACTTTCTGCATCAATTACCTCGCGAGTGAGAGTCTACACGTATCAGAGCAGGAGATTTTCTCCGGAACTTGGTCCCGACCTGATGGTGGAACAGTAGAATGGGGATCGGTTGCTCCGGATCGCCCCGAGAGCATTAGAGCGCATTGAAAGAGGACTACCATGAACGACAAGTTGCAGGATCTCGAGTTGAAGCCGTCCGGAAGCGACAAGCCGGAAGCAAAAGGGGGTGGGAAGAAGCCCACATGGTTGTACCTGATCGTGGTTGTCGTGGCCGCGATCGCCGCGATCTTTTTCCTGCGATCTGGTGATGACACAGAACCGGCACCCGAGCCGGTGGTCGAGCGCCCCAGCGAACCTGCACCCATGGTCGAGGAGGCCG
>CAXMQZ010000039.1:0-7303 GCA_964195975.1 uncultured Polyangiaceae bacterium
CAGGACTATCTGGCCATGCTCCATCTAGGCGGCAGTGTCTACCCGATGGATGCCCTCAAACGTGCCGGCGTCGATATGTCCGACCCGTCGGTCATCCGTGCGGTAATGGACCGGTATGGCCAGCTTCAAGAGCAGCTCGCCGCTGAGATGCAGACCAGCGTCGACATCGCCACCGCCCAATAATAATTCGGGGACACGAGACCTAACTACTGCCCCAAGGCTGCTACTGGAACAACGGGGACACGAGACCTAGCTCCTACGCCCGCCAGAACTTCCTGCAGAGAACCCTGGGAAACAAGGCCAAGACCAGCTGGAAAATACGAACCGAAGACTCCGCCGTGTGAGAATTAGGTCTCGTGTCCCCGTTGTTGAATCTAGTGGCTCTGACGGTGAGTTAGGTCTCGTGTCCCCGAATTATTATCGATTCGCCATTCGCGCCTGTTTTGTCAATCACCGCACCCAAAACGAAGATATCGATCTGATGGTCGAGTGGGTCCTGAAGATCGGCCAAGCTGCAACAGGCCAAGCTGCAACAAGTAGGTCGGCGCCATGACCAAACTGCTCCAGTTTCGCCCCAACAAGGACACCTCGGCTCTCATCGCCTATCTGACGGTCGCGCTGTTTTGGGGCTCGACCTATTTGGTCATCCGGATCGGCGTCCAGCATATGCCTCCGGCCGCGATGGCGGCCATGCGATTCCTGATCGCCGGTTTCCTGATGCTTCTGATTGTCCGCCTGACCGGTCGACCGCTGCCTTCGCGAGCGGTCGATTGGCGAACCAACATCGTCGTCGGTGTGCTACTTCTAGGTGTAGCCAATGGTCTGGTCGTCTGGGCAGAGCAGTTCATCGAGTCAGGAATCGCCTCGATAATCGTGGTGACTGCGACCCTCTGGATGGTGCTGTTTTCGGCAATTCTCCCCGGCAAAAAACTCCGGCCGACACCCTCCCAGCTGATCGGTCTTCTCATCGGTTTTGCCGGGACCTTCGTCTTGGTTGGGGCAAATCTCGACGAGCTTCGGACCACGGACTGGAGAGGTCCAGCCGCACTGACCGTGGCCGCTGCTTCGTGGGGTCTCGGCACCGTCTACTCACAACGCCGCCCGACGAGCAGCGGTCCTTTTGTGAACTCGGCCCTTCAAATGATTTTTGGCGGAACCGCACTGGCCGTTGTGGCGACAGTTCGAGGCGAATGGGGTGGTCTGGAGCCTACCTGGCAGGGCGCCGCGGTGATCGCCTACCTGGTGATCTTCGGATCGATTGTCTCTTTCACCGCTTATGTGCACCTGCTTCGACTCTGGCCAGCCAATGTGGCTGGCACCTACACCTATTTGAATGTAGTCGTCGCAGTGTTTCTGGGTTGGCTCATCTTGGATGAGCCCTTGACCGCGCGCACATTGATTGCAGCAGTAACAGTTTTGGCTGCGGTGGCCTGGGTTCGGGCCGGAGGACGTCGTCATGAACGGGCGAGGACAGACGACTCCAGTATCGAATCCAGGTCCACCGAGCCTCCTCTAATAAGATCGCGGGTGGCTTGAACCGAAACTCGATCCAAAACCGACCAACCGCCCAGGGTTCGGCGTGTTGCCGTGGTCTCTTGTGCGTGACCCTGATGGCTCTGGTGTGGGTGGCCGCCGCAGAGCCGGCTAGCGGCGCCGATACGCCGTCCAATCCCACCCTCGCCGATGTCGCTTGGATCACCGGGAGCTGGGTCGGTATCGAGGCAGACTCCCGGATCGAGGAGCACTGGTCGGAGGCAGCCGGTGGAAGCATGGTGGGGTCGTTCAGGATGGTCCGCGGCGACAAGGCCGTCTTCTACGAGTTCATGCTGATCGAACAGACTGACGATGGAGTCGTTCTACGGATCAAGCACTTCAGCCCCGGTCTCGACGGCTGGGAAGCCAAGGACGAATCCCTCGACCTAGATCTCACCATTGCTGAGGAGGGCAAGGCGGTATTCGAGACCGAAGTCGACGGCGACCCCGAACGCCTGGTCTATGAGAAGACGCCCACCGGCGGCCTGATCATTTTGCTCGAAAAACCGGCCAAGGACTCGACCAGCGAGTTCCGTTTCGAGCGTCAGTAGACAACCGATCTAGCCCGATCTAGGGCCCGGGGCCGATCACCCTGACCTCACCGATCCCGAGCTCTCGAATCCCCGGCTCGATCGTTTCGAGATCGCCAACGATCACAAAGATCAGGTCTTTGGGGCTGATCCGCTTCCGAGCCGTGGCGTTGATCTCATCCAGGCTTACCGCTTTCCAACCGGCCATCTCGGAGACCCAAGCATCGTCGGGGAGTCCTTGCAGGACGACCTCCTCGAGGTTTGCGGCAATCGAGCCGACCGACTCGAAACCAGCCGGATATCGTTTGACCAGAGCGCTCTTGGCGTCCGCTAGCTCCTCGGTGGTAATCGGGCGCTCGCCAACGACCCCTTCGAGCTCTTTGATGATCTCGACCATCGACTCCTTGGTGCTCTGACTCTCCACGGGAGCAATCACATACATCGGACCCCGCTGACGATGGTTCCACATCGACAAGCCGACTCCATAGGTGTATCCCTTGTCTTCCCGAAGGTTCATATCGAGCCGCTGAAACCCACCGCCGACGATATGTCGGATCAATTGCATGTCCGGCAGATCGGCATCATCGTGTCTCATCCCGAGCCTGCCCACGACGATCATGCTTTGCGAGGCATCGGGCTTGTCAACCAGGAACACCTGCGTCCCCTCAACCTGACTCGGCTCGAGAAGGCGCTCGGCTGGCACCACACCCCGCTTCCAATCACCAAAATAGCGCTCTGCCTCGCGACGCGCCTCATCTGGGCTGATGTCGCCCACAAAGACGAGCGCAGCGTTATTGGGTCGGTAGTAGGTGTCATAGAAGTCAAGCAGATCGTCCCGCGTCAGACCACTCACCGATTCTGGCGTGCCATATCCGTAGTACAGGGCGCCGCCGCGAACCGGCTGCCACATCAACTGACCGTATGGATGATCATCACCGTAGATCGCAGTCATCAGGGCACGCCGCGACCGCGCAGCCGGGTCCGATTCGTATTGCTGGAACTCACCCAGATAGTTCTTGCGCTGGCGTTCGAGCTCGTCGTCGGCAAAGACCGGATGCAGCGCGATATCGGCCATCAGCTCGAGACCGGCGTCGAGGTTCTTCTTCAAAACATTGAGCCGCACGAACGACCCATCAAACGATGCACCGGTCGACAGATCGGCGGCAATCGCTTGCGCCTGATCCGAGATCTCGAGCGCCGAGCGCGACTCGGTTCCTTCATCCAGCATCGCGGCCACCAGGGTCGCTGGGCCCGGTTGGCTCGGATTGTCAGCCGTCCAACCACTCTTGACAACCAGGTTCGCCTGCACCAACGGCAGGGCATCGTTTTCCACCACCAGCACTTCCAAACCGTTGGCAAGCCTGTCTCGGTGAATCGTCTGTGGAACAAAGGTGGTCTCGGTCGCAGGTCCCGGCATCACCGAGCGATCGAGAGTCTCATCAGCAACAGCCGAGACCGCGCCACGAGGCACGATCTGCAAAACCGCTCGACGTTCGGGACGCAAATACTCCCGCACATAGGCGTTTATCGACTCGACCGTCGCCTCGCGATACCGGTTCATGTCCCAGGCGAACCTGTCTGGGTCTCCAAGAAACGTGTTGTAGAAGTTCATCGACCCGGCGACGCCATAAAAGCCGCCAATATTCTCCAGCCGTCGAATAAACTTGGCCTCCCAATCGGCCCTGACACGATCGAGCTCATCTTGTGTCACGCCGTCCTCGAGCAGTCGCGCCATCTCCTCATCGACGACGCCCGCGATCTCATCGAGGCTGTGCCCCTCACGCGCGGTCACAACAATCTGATACTCGCTTGCCAGTTGGTTGGAGACCTGCGAGGCGGTCACGTTTTGAGCGATCTGTTTGTCGTAGACCAGACTCTTGAACAGTCTGGAGGATTTGCCACCGGTCAGGATCGAGGAGAGAAGATCGAACTCGGCATCCCCCGAGTCATAGTGGGGCGAGCTGTGCCAGGTGTAGTAGAGACGGGCCAGGTCGACATCGTCTTCGGCCACGGCTGCGCGCTCGCTCTCGAGGGTCGGGATCCATCGGGAGATTCGGTCTACGGAAGGACCAGAAGGTATCGAGTCGAAATATTTCTCGACCAGCGCCCGCGCCTCCGACGGATCGAAGTCCCCCGCGATCACCAACGAAGCGTTGTTCGGCGTGTAGTACTGCTTGAAGAATGCCGACACATCGTCGATCGTTGCAGCCGACAGATCTGCCTGCGAACCGATCACGGGCCACGAATAGGGGTGATTGGAGGGATACATCAGCTCAGCCAGAATCAGCGACGACTTTGCGTAGGGTCGGTTCTCATAGTTCTGGCGCCGCTCGTTCTTGACCACATCCCGCTGGTTGTCGAGTCGCTCCTGGGTCAGAGCGGGTAGGAGAAACCCCATTCGGTCGGCTTCGAGCCAGAGCGCCAGCTCCAGATACTCGCTGGGCACGTCCTGCCAATACATTGTCCAATCTTCACTGGTACCACCGTTGACCACCGCGCCGATCTTCTGCAGTGGCTCGAAATAGTCAGCGTCGTGATGTTCCGAGCCCTGGAACATCATGTGCTCGAAAAGGTGGGCAAATCCGGTCCGACCGGGTTTCTCGTTTTTCGACCCGACGTCGTAGACGATATTGACCGACACCTTGGGAAGCGTGTGGTTCTCGTAGAAAACCACATCGAGGCCATTGGACAGCTCATATTTCTCAACCTCGAGCTGCGGAACATCCTGGCCCCAGGCTCCAGACCCCAAGCCGAGTATCAAGCCTGCAGCGATCACACCTCTTTTGAAGTACTTCATGACTCTCCTTCGATTGTTTTCTGTTTTCGTCCAAGATCGGCGCTTCAATTACGCCCTACGTCCCTGTCGACATGAAGTTGCGTCGATCAGGGTAGAATCAGCGATCTTGCTTCCAAGAAGCAACCTCGGTGCCAGCCGGAAGATGACCCGTCAGATGATTTCCCGCCATAAGAACATAGCCAAGCTCGGTGCGAGTGGCCCCGTTACGAGTGGCAGGGATGAAGTGTATCTGGCGGAGGACACGGAGCAAGGCATCGTTGATCGCGATCCAGAAACCGAAGACCTTGAAGAGACCCCTTCTGCCTCACCCTCGGGTACCTGGTCGTCGGAAGGATGGGGAATCGTAGCGGCACTCATCATTGCCCTGATTGTCCTGGGCGCCGCACTCGCGATCATCCTGAAGGTGGGTCGAGGTCCCGAAGCCGGCGACCGCTCCGACCGACCTCTGAGCGTCGCGGCAGCGAGTTTCGAGTACCTGATCAACCCAGAGCTAGAACAGACATTTCGCTTGGAAAGAGTAAAGCCTGAACTTCTCACAAGGTTCTGGATAGAGACAGGAGTAACCGATGATTGAGAAATCAAAGTCAGCCCTACTGAGCTGCCTGGCGCTCATTGCCTGTACCGCTCTTCCAGCCATGGCGACCGACGTCGTCGATCTGGGGAGCATCGATTTCCCCAACTCCGGATCCAAACAAGCACAGGGTCCGTTCTACCGCGGAGTGCTCCTTCTTCACAGCTTCGAGTTCGAAGACGCCCGAGAAGAGTTCCAGGCCGCCCAGGAGATCGACCCCGATTTCACTCTGGCCTACTGGGGCGAGGCGATGACCCACAACCACCCACTCTGGCGTCAACAGGATTTCGAAGCCGCACACGCTGCCCTCGAGAAACTCGCGCCGACCGCTAAGGAGCGCGCTGACAAGACACCGACCGCGCGCGAGAAACGCTATCTCGCAGCAGTCGAGACTCTCTATGGTAAAGGTAACAAGATCGATCGCGACTACGACTACTCAGAAGCCATGCGAGGGCTCTCCGAGCGCTACCCGGACGACATGGAAGCCAAGAGCTTTTACGCGCTTTCAGTCCTTGGTACGACCCAAGGCGAGCGAGATTTCTCTGTGTTCATGCGTGCAGGAGCCATCGCTGAGGAGGTCTTTGCCGTCAACCCAAGACACCCAGGCGCCGCCCACTATCTGATTCACTCCTACGACGATCCGGTTCATGCGCCGCTCGGGCTGCGGGCCGCTCGCGTCTACGCCGAGATCGCGCCGGCGGCTTCGCATGCCCAACACATGATCTCTCACATCTTTGTCGCCATGGGCGACTGGGAAAACTCGGTCGAGTCCAACGTCAAGGCCTGGAACGTTTCTGTCGAACGAGCCACGCGAAAGAACCTGGATGCCGATGCCCAGAACTATCACGCCCACTACTGGCTCATGTACTCGTACTTGCAGCTTGGCCAATACGAAGAGGCGCGTGCGAAGTTGGACATGATGGCTGCGTTCGCTGAGGAGACGAAATCCAGCCGCTCGACCTGGCACTATGCAGCCATGCGAGCCGCCTATGTCGTCGAGACCGGCACCAAGGACCTTCCAAAAAGCATCGACGCCGATTCTCTGAAACTCAGCGGTGCCGCAAAACAACTCTTCGCCGATGGCTACGGAGCGATCAACGCAGGTGATCTCGAAAGCGCCCGGCAGGCGCTTGCGACGCTTCAAGCGAAGATCGAAGAGAGCTCTCCCGGTTCGCTCGACAAACAAGTCGAGTGGTATTCAGAGGTCTCGAATGGGACGATCGCTAATGCGACCGTGCAGATGAAGAGTCTCGCAGCGCTAGTGGCGCTCGAGGAAGGTAAGACAGCTCGAGCGCTCGAGCTGCTCGATGAGGCGACAGCTATCGAGTCGAGTCGTCCCCTCGAATACGGACCACCTTCGATCGTCAAACCGTCGCACGAGCTTTATGGCGAAGTGCTTGTCGCACTGGATCGTCCCGACGATGCAAGAGCGCAATTCGAGCTTGGTCTCGAGCGAGCACCCCGGCGAAGTCTGTCGCTAGCCGGGCTAGCTTCGGCCGCCGAAGCTACCGGCGAGGAGGCCGTTCTCATGGCTGCTTGTGGCGAGCTCGAGAGCATTCACGCCTCAGCGGACGAATCGTTCAAGCAGCCCGCGGCCTGCAGCTGATCTGTTCGAGATCTGAATAACCTGGCGTCTCATCTAGGGCATCGCTGATGCGTCGTCGGAGGCGCGGAACACCTTCGCTGTTATGCTGCTGAGAGACCAATGGACTTTCAAAAAGCTCTTGCGGCAATTGCGGCCTACCTTGAAGAACACGACCGGCGTTATGCATTGGTCGGGGCGCTTGCGCTGGCCGCCTACGGACATCCCAGGGCAACGCTCGACCTCGACCTGGTGGTTGAGTTCGAGGGCCAGGACGAGATCATCGCATT
>CAXMQZ010000040.1:0-4652 GCA_964195975.1 uncultured Polyangiaceae bacterium
AGGTCGGGAAGCCCGCGGCTTGATGGCTCGGTTCAGAAGTTGCGTCGTAGTCAGCCTGGTGACAAGAGGCACAGGCATGTGGCGTGCCTTGGTATTGCCCGCTCTGATGACAGGACTCACAGGTCGCGGTGCGATGCGCTCCGGTCAGTCGGAATGCGGAATCATGATCGAAGGTGGCTCCCTGCCATTGCCGTTCCGAATGGCATGTCTCGCAAGCCGTCGGAAAACCCGCCGCCAGGTGATCGGGTCTCGAGGTGGCTTCGAAGTCGGCCTGGTGACAGGAGAAGCAGTCCTTGGGTGTGCTGGAGAAGTTCCCGTCTTGGTGGCAGGATTCGCAACCCGCCGTTGCGTGAGCGTCAGCCAGAGGGAAGAAGGCGTTGTGGTCGAAGAGAGGGCCGCCCTCGAAATGTGCCTCCTGCCAAATGCGCGAACCATGGCACTGCTTACAGTCGGTCGAGAAGCCCACCCGTTGATGGTCGGGGCGAACCGCCTCCTGGTAGTCGGTTGCATGGCACAAGACACAATCTGTAGGCGTGCCTCCATACTCGATTGGAGGCTCCTGCCTGTGACAAGCGGCGCAATCCGCATTGGCGTGGGCTCCAGTCAGGGGTAGAAGCGTCGAGGAGTGGAGATCGGCGATCTCACTTCGATTGTTCCAAGCCTCTGGTCTGTGACAGGTTTCGCAACCGGAACCCAGATCACCCCGGTGGGGATCCTCGTGACAGTCGGCGCAGGCGGTCGCAACGAAATTGAACACGAGGTTCCTGTGACAGGTCAGACAGGAGATCGCTTGGTGACCCAGATCCAATGGGAAACCAGTCCTCGCATGGTCGAACATCACCGGCTCACGGAGCTCCGTCCAAGATTCCGCTGAATGACACTCGCCGCATGGAACTTCCAGGGATCCGTGTGGATTGTCCATCGCTTGTCGAGCAGATGCGGCCGAGCCCATGACCAAAACACAAGCCAGGCCAAACCCAGATCGTGCCAGGAGGCGAACGGTGCGGAACGTCGATTTCATGTTGAACATAGAAGAATAGGTTTGAACCGACGCCAACTCTGTGGAGTCCGTCACAGGAAATTCGCTTATTTAGACTTAGACATCTCTGCGACCTGACTGGAACAGTGAGACTCGATCCGAGTCGACCCCGGCCCAGGCGAGGGTGATGAGCTCACCTGGGTTCGCTCCTACCCGGAGCCGTCTACAGCAAAGGTTGGTGGCTGAAGTGCAAGGGCAGTGCCACGAGTGCTAGGGCAGTCTCTCCCCTATTAGACAGGCGCATCCGGGAGGTATGAGGGAGCTACTGAGTCGCGAAAGCAGGGTTGTGGCGGACGCCCCAGTGACCTTTTCCACAGGGAATCAGGGAAATTTTCCCTAGCCAGGCCACCCCGGCCGACATCAAGATCAGTAGGTTGGCAGTTCCGGTTCTCCGATCTCGCTTCTATGAATAGGAGACCTCATCAGCAATTCGCCGCTGGCGAGTCTCAACTACAAACAAGCGTTGAAAGGAGAAAACATGATCCAATGGACCAATGTGCAGGAGGGTTTGAACATGAGAAGTATGAAAAATCTTCAGGTAAACCGGTATGGGGCGCCGCTGCTGGTACTGTTGGCAACGGTGTCCCTGGCGAGCTGCACCGGTCCAGCAGGTGAGCGATCCGCGGACGATGGCGGGGCTCAGGAGGGTGTCAGCGTTGCCACTAGCGAGGGCCGCGATCCGCTGTCATCCTGGGCAGATGGCGCTTCCAAAGACTCCATCGTCGATTTCGTAGCGCGGGTTACAGACCCGGCGAACGTCGATTTCGTTCCGGAAGACGAACGGGTCGCGACCTTCGACAACGACGGCACACTCTGGTCGGAGAAACCGGTCTACTTCCAACTTTTTTTTGCCATCGATCGGGTCAGGGCTCTGGCTCCCGAACACCCCGAGTGGAAGGACAAGCAGCCCTTCAAGGGAGTGCTGGAGGGTGATCTGGAGGCGGTCGCGGCCACGGGTGAGCATGGCTTGCTCGAGCTGGTGATGGCGTCTCATGCCGGTATGACTACGGTCGAGTTCGAAGCCATCGTCAAACAATGGCTCGCCACAGCCAGGCATCCCGAGCTTGATCGCCCCTACACTGAGCTCGTCTATCAGCCGATGCTCGAGCTGCTCGACTATCTGCGCTCCAACGGCTTCAAGACCTTCATCACCTCGGGGGGCGGCGTCGAGTTCATGCGCCCCTGGGTCGAGGGGGTCTACGGTATTCCACCGGAGCAGGTGGTCGGCTCGAGCATCAAGGTGGAATACGAGGTGCGTGACGGCGAGCCAGTTCTGGTCCGTTTGCCCGAGATCGATTTCATCGACGACAAGGCCGGCAAGCCTGTCGGCATCCACAAGTTCATCGGCCGTCGTCCCATTGCGGCCTTTGGCAATTCAGACGGCGATTTCCAGATGCTCGAATGGACCACCGCTGGAGAGGGGGCGCGGCTGGGTGTCTTGGTTCACCACACCGACGCCGTGCGCGAGTGGGCCTACGACCGTGACTCCCATGTCGGCAAGCTCGACCGGGGCCTCGACGAAGCAACAGAGCGCGGCTGGGTGATCGTGGATATGAAGGATGACTGGAAGGTCATTTATCCTGATGGGTCGCAGTAGGGGCCTGGCGGATCGGGCCAGAGTCTCCTAGACGACCGATGGGGGTCGGGACGACCCGGCAAGACGTTTGCGGGCCTCAGAGATCGAGCTCTGCTGCGCGACAAGGGTGACGATGTCTCCAGGCTCGAGGACGGTACTTCCCCGCACGACGCGCTGTCTATCGCCCCGGCGTAGCGACACGATGAGACAGTCTTCTGGCAAATTGATCTCACTGACCATCTGCCCCCTGGCCGGCGAGTCTCGGCGAACGTGGATTTGAATCAGACTGAGATCCTCGACCTGACCCAAACCGAGACTCTCGGCGCGTTGCAACTCTTGTCCGCGTTTCGATAGAGCTTGGTTGTAGGCTCGCACGATATCGTTGCGTTGGACAATTCCAATTGGCACCGTCGAGCCCCGTTCAACGACAGGGAGGCGGTTTACATCACGAATGCCGAGACGGCGAAGAGCCTCCCCGATCGACTCGTCCGGATACGCAGTGAGAATTTCACCGGAGGTGGCGATGTCGATGACCCGGGATCCCTCATCGGTCCCAGCAGCGACCGCTCGATTAAGGTCAGAGACACTGACCATCCCCGCCAGCTCTCCGGCGCTGTTGACGACCGGGCACGACTGAGCCCGGTGAGCCACGAACTCGTCACCAAGCTCTGTTAGGGGCATCGATTCGTCGACAGTGCGGAAGTCGGTCGACATGATCTCGCGCACCGATACCGTCTGAAGTACGTCCACATCGTGACCCTTCTTGAGACGCACTCCCCGCCGGCTGAGCTTGAGCGTATAGATGGAGTCGCGGCTCAGCAGAGACGACAGCAGAGTACTGACGACAGTCGCGAGCATCAGCGGCAAAATGATCTGATAATCCCCTGTCATCTCGAAAAGGATGAGAATCGCAGTCACCGGGGCGTGAGCAGCACCGCTGAAGAAGGCTGCCATACCGACTAGTGCGTAGGCTCCTGGAGGAGCAGTGAAAGCCGGGAAGAGGGAGTTTGCTACGGTGCCGAAAGATGATCCAAGCATTGCACCCATAAACAGCGATGGCGCAAAGATACCGCCCGAGCCGCCCGAGCCGAGTGTCGTCAAGGTGGCGAGCATCTTGAGCAGAACCAGAGCTGCAGTCATCTGAAGGGTCAGATTGCCGAGAAGAGCGTCGGAGATCGAGTCATAGCCGACCCCGAAAATGCGGGGAAAACCATCGACCTTGTACGTCAGGATGCCTAGACCGCCGAGCACGAGACCACCCATGGCGGGTTTGACCCATTCCACTGCGCGGACCCGATCCCATAGGTCTTCCATCAAGTAGAGGCCGCGGCTGAAGCCAACCGAGAAAACCGCAGCCAGGGCGCCCAACAAAACGTAAAGCGGCAGCTCCCAAACGCTCGCGAGACCGTATTGGGGAATGTCGAAAGCACGCACATCTGAAGTCAAGGCCTGGACAACAACGTCTGCGACCACCGCCGAGATGACCACGGCGGCAAAGTACAGGGTATGAAACTCCCCCAAGATGACCTCGACAGCAAAGATGGCACCGGCGATCGGGGCATTGAAGGTCGCGGCGATGCCGCCGGCAGCACCACAGGCGACCAGGCTGCGAATCCGATTGTCGGAGAAGTTGAACGCCTGACCCACGGTGGATCCAATCGCCGAACCGATCTGGACGATCGGTCCTTCGCGGCCCACCGACCCGCCCGATCCAATGCAGATGCTCGATGCCAAGGCCTTGACCACAGCCACTCGGGGACGAATTCGCCCGCCGTGCAGGGCGACGGCCTCCATGACTTCAGGTACTCCGTGTCCTTTGGCCTCACGAGCCCAGAAGTAGACCAAAGGACCTACGATCAATCCTCCCAACGCCGGTACCAGTAGAGGCCTTGACCAATCAGGGATTTGACCGCCGCCCGAGCTGTAGCCGAGCCACTGGATGGCGCTGATCAGCCAGCGAAACATCGCGGCTCCCAGGCCTGCACCCACCCCGACCAGGACGGCTGTAGCAAAGGTAATGGCTGACTCGGAAACCTC
>CAXMQZ010000041.1:0-14192 GCA_964195975.1 uncultured Polyangiaceae bacterium
CACACCTTCATCATGAAACGCCAATGCAGGGGCGCTCACTACGACGACCGCCAGGGCTGCCAGGAGCAACATTCGGTTGAGTTTCATTTTTCTTCTCCTTTGACTTTGACCGGATTTATTATCGAATTTGGTCTCTTCTTATAAATCGTCGACTAGAGCTAGAGCAATGCGTGTGCCACATTGTCGGATCGTCTTCGAGACAGACGTGAATACCAGGTTTGCTGCCGTGAATCTATCATCATTGGCGGCAAATCGTTTGCTTGTTACGGAGTAGGGTCAGTAAATCAGCAACCTGAGCGGTCGACGAAGCTTCCAGGCAAGCTCCCAAGAAAGGCTCCCAGAGCTTGTGAATAGGCATAAGCACCGAACGATCGGTTCCAGGCTGCGGAATATTCCCCACCCTTTGGCTGAGATCGGGGATGAGTCCGCACAGTTATGAGCATCAAGCCATATCTACATAGAACCAGCTCCCTGACGATGAGGCGAGCGAGGCGCGGCTCTCGCGGTCGGTCTAGGTGAGTAGTGGGCCTAATGGTCAGTCTGAGGAGAGTCGGGAGTTTCGCCGGCACAGTCGACAAGTCTGGCGATCTCGGTGCGTAGCTGGCCGAGCGAATAGGGTTTTCTGAGGAAATAGGCGGAGTGATTGAGGGAGTCCAACCCGGCCTCGTCTGCGTTCTGGTAGACGCAGGATTCATAGAGGACCGGGATTTTCGGGGTGTGTTGCTGGCAAAAGGCCTGCAACCGCCGCCATGGGAGGTCGACGGGTCCAATGTTGACGATCATGGCATCGGGCGGGTCGCTGGCCAGAATAGCGATCGCCCGCTCGAAGTCCGTCGCCCCTTCGACCTGGAGTCCTACCGGGGAGAGCCGTCGCACCAGGGACTGCAATACCAAACTCCCGTCGAGGACCAGCAGGCGCATGGAACCCCCTTTTCCCGTACCGTCATCTAGAGGTCGTGCAAGGGTCGGGCCAAGAACAGGGGAGGGGACATGACCTGAAGCAATGGGACACGATCCCGCCCGGGGACACGATCCCGAACAGGCGGGTCATGTCCCGCTTCAGGTCAGGTCCCCAGGCCGAATTTCTTTAGCCGATAGCGCAGCTGATCCCGGGTGATACCGAGCAGCTCTGCGGCTCGGGTCTGATTGCCTCCGGTCGCGCTCATCGCCCGAGTCACCAGCTCGCGCTCCATCTCCTCGAGTGGCACGATGCCGGAGGCTGATTCGATGGCCGTCTCATTGGGAGACATACCCAATCCCGCCTGATCGAGAATCAACGAGCTTGCCTGGATCTTGTCGGCTCGTTCGAGAATCATGGCGCGCTCGACGACATTGCGAAGCTCGCGAATATTGCCTGGCCAGGAGTAGGCCAGTAGAGCATTCTCGGCTTCGCGGCTGAAACCCTTGAAGACACGGCCCAGCTTGGGTTGCAGCGTGTCGAGAAAGTGGGTTGCCAGAGGCAGGATATCTGCGACGCGATCCCTTAGAGGAGGAACCGTTATCGGAAAGATATTCAGCCGGAAGAAAAGATCCTGTCGGAATGTGCCATCTCTGGTCATGGCTGTCAGATTACGATTGGTCAGACCGATCACTCGAACATCGACGCGAATCTCCCGGGTTCCGCCAACCCGGCGCAGACGACGCTCTTCGAGGACATGAAGGAGCTTGGCCTGTAGCTCGAGCTTGAGCTCACCGACTTCGTCCAAAACTACAGTGCCATCGCCGGCAAGCTCGAAGACCCCTCGCCGGGTCGATTTCGCGTCGGTGAAGGCGCCTCTCTCATGTCCGAAGAGCTCGCTTTCGATCAGGGTGTCGGGGATTGCAGCACAGCTGAGCTCCATGATCGGTCTTTGCCGTCGAGCCGAGACCGAGTGGATATGACGCGCCAAGACGTTTTTTCCGGTGCCACTTTCACCTTGAATGAGGAGTGTGTCGACTTCAGAGCCCGCGACTTCATCGACAATATCCATCAACCGCCGACTGGAGTCGGCCTCGGTGATGAGGGACTGTTCAAGATGGCGTTCGCGTGTTTGCCGCGCGGCCTGAACTTCCCTGTGCTCGCTGTGCACGATCAGAGAGCGCTCGATCTGGCGAACGAGCTCGGCGTGATCGATGGGTTTGGTAAGAAAATCGAGCGCTCCAAGCTTCATGGCTCGAACCGCCTCTTCTACTTGACCGACCGCAGTCATGACAATGGTCACGGTATCCTCGAGTCGACTCAGCTTCTCTTCATAGAAGTCGAGACCATTGCCGTCGGGTAGGGAGATGTCGAGAAGCAGAACGTCGGGTTGATGCGCGTCCAGATTCTCGGAGGCCTCGGCTAGATTGGCGGCGGCATGGACCTCGTGGTTGGCCCGCTTGAGCTGTTCCGTCAAAGCCCAACGCAGCAGCTTCTCGTCTTCGACGATGAGTATCAGTCCCACTTGCTAGGTCTCCGAGGTGTCCGGTGCTACACCGCCGTCCTCGCTACCGTTTTCGGTGGAGGGCAAGAGTATGTAGAAGGTCGATCCCTCATTGCTGCTCGATTCCAGCTCGAGGCTGCCACCCTGTTGCTCGATCAGATTGCGTGCGATCGCGAGCCCGAGCCCGGTGCCGGTGAACTTGGTTGTGAAAAACGGATCGAAAATCTTCTTTTGCTGACTCTCAGGGATCCCTGGCCCGTCATCTTGCACCGCGAGGATAATGCCGCCCACACCCTGCGGCAAACCACTGGCTCGAATGATCACAGTACCGCCCTCGCCATCCATGGCCTCGGCAGCGTTTTGAATCAAGTTGATCAGGACCTGCCGCATCTTGGTGGAATCGACCTGGGCATCCAGCGGCCCCGCGGCGATGTCCGTTTCCAGTCTAACGTTCTTTCGTCTGAGCCCGGGCTCAATGAGGCGGTGCACCTCCTGGAGTAAGCCGGAGAGGTCGACTCTGGCCAGTCGAACCGGCGTTGGGCGCGCCGAGCCTAGAAGTGATTGCAGGGTGTCGTTGACCCGATCGAGCTCCGAGATCATTTCGTCATAAAGCTCGGCGTTGTCCTCGTCGGCTGCAGCATCCTCACGCAGGATCTCCAACGCTCCGTGAATACCGGCAAGTGGGTTTTTGATCTCGTGGGCGAGACCGGCGGCAAGCTGACCCAGCGTCGCGAGCTGATCTGTATGAGCCAGGCGGGTGGCCTCTTCGGCCCGTCTGCGGTGTTGACGCGCGAGGAAGTCTCGAAGTGATTTGTGAAGCTCCGCAGCAGTTGGATCGAAGACCAGACCCGGGGGCCGATTCGAGGTTGGCCCTGTCTCACCTGTCTCCGCTGCTTCGAGCTCTGCCTCCAGATGGCTGGCGGACCGGCGCACTGAGTATTTGACGAGCGAGGTCGTGGCACCGAGCGCCACCGCCCAGGCTGCGATCAGCAGGGCCAGATTCCGCCGCGACTGCGCGCGCATATGGTCCAGCGTCCGGGTCAGATCGATATTCATCGAGGCGACTGCCAGGGTCTCATCCTGGGCATGACAGCGGCTACACTGTTCGGTTGAGACCACTTTTTCCAAGCCCCGCATGATGTTCCGGTCGCCTTCATGGCTCATCCAGATCCGCTGTTGCGCGTCAGATTCGATTAGGTTTCGCAGCTCAGACAACTCTGCCTGCGAGGTACTACGTTCCGAGCCGAGAGTGTTGCCATCAGGTAGAATCAGCATCAAGCCTATATCCTGATGTTCGGCGAGAACCGCCTCGAAGAAGTGTTTCAGGGCCCTGCTCTGAGTGTGGGCGACGGCGATCTGGCTCAACTCGCGTGAGGCCGCCTGGAGTTGTTCCTGAGCCGACTCATCGGCAATCGAGACCACCTCGGACTCCCAGAGTCTGGCCGTGGCGGTATAGAGCACGAAAAAGGCGAGGAGATGAAGAGGAACCAGGAGTCCGAGCGTGCGTGCCCGCGGTGCCAGGAAAGCGCGGATTCGGTTACCCATGCCGCTTTCGAGAGGGCGATTCGAATTGGGGAGGCTCTTTGGAGATATGAACTTGGTTTCCTGATTTTGCAAAATAGCTACTTTCGGATTTTGGAGTCCCGGAGCACGAACCAGAACACGATCAGTCCGGCTACGAGCACTACTGGAAGCACCGTTAGCCAGACAGATCCTTCCGCAGGGCTTTCCGAGTCCGGCTGCTTAGACGCGGCCCAGGGTTGGTCACCAGGTTCGGTACTAGATGGCGTACTAGATTTCGAGCCGGCAGCCGGAGGGCTCGCGGCAGCTGGAGGCGGGGGCGGCGCAAGGGTGCTAAGTGCTGCTGCGGTCAAACTCGAGGTGGACTTTGTGTACTCGAGATTGATGAAGAATTGACCGCCTTCCGGCACGCTACCAATCTCTTCGCGCTGATAGTACAAACCGTCCGCTGAGAGCTCGGGTTGACCCGAGCTCGGCGAGATCGAAAAATCGCTTGCACCGATGGGTTGCATCACCTCATAGGCAATGCTGTTGATACCAGGGCCACCCGGCCATTCGAAGCTGAAGGATCTCGAGCTCCCATCGATCTCCAGATCGGCGTAGTACTCGAGCCGGATCTCCGGAGCGTCGGTTTGAACATAGGCCCAGTGCCAGCCATTGCCGTCAACACCGTCGTCGCTTTCAACCGTGTAGGGGGTCAGCAACAGGCCTCCCGCGATGGGGCGTTTTGCCACCGCGCTGGGTGTGACGACCGAAGAGGGCATGGGAAGGGCGACAGTCGTCGGCAGAACGGTATCTGGAGGGAGCCAGGCGCGATACATCACCAGGGCTGCAACCTGGTCGTATTCGGGCCAGATTACGACCTCGAGTCGCTCGAGGGGTTGAAAGGTCTGAAATTGGGCCAGGGCAGGCGGTGGGCCGACCCCGGCACAAGTGATAAGCAGTGTGGCGATAGCCGAAGTGACAAGAACAACCATTCTCAGACGGTTGCCGCTGCGACGGGTCATGGTTCTGACTTCCACGATTGCAAGGTCTCCATGTAGTTCGCCCTCTCGAAAGCCGCCCGGTCGAGACAGTGCTGGGCTCCTGATCTCGTATCCTAGTGCAGCGATTGATTTGGAGAAAGTCGACCGGTCCTTTCTCGAGGAGTGCCACCCCGTTGTCGTCTGCGATAGCGCTGGTTCGAGCCGGTGCCCTCATAGGCTCACTCTGCTGCACACGGTGGTCAATTGGCTACCCTGCCTTTTGGGGTGGTGCGAAGTTGCCTGCTTTGGTGTAATGGTATTGCCTACGTCGAAGAAAGTAGGCCAAGGGGAGACCCCGGGCACACGAAACCATGGGTTCTTGTTCGCAACCAGGACCGCCGGGCTGTCGAAGGTCGAAAACGATGCTTCCCACGGCTTTGTTGCGAGGAGACAGACGACTGAAAAAAGGAGAAGATCAAGATGAGTTCAAGAAGACTTACTGGGATGATTTTGATCGGGGCAGTGATGCTCCTAGCCGCAGGATTTGCGGTGGCCGACGAGATCCGTGGTGGCGTCCTCTACGACAAGTGGTGGGCCGTCAACGGTAATCCAGAACCAACGGGGGATCACCCGCTCTATCCCCCGATAGGGCAGAAGAGTGGCAGTACGACCTTCCGATGTAAGGAATGTCACGGCTGGGACTACAAGGGGGCCGACGGTGCCTACGGACCTACCAATTCCCATTTCACGGGGATACCCGGAGTCTTTGGCACAACCCTGTCGGTCGGAGAGATTTTCGATCTGCTTAAAAACCCTGACACCATCACGCCCAACGGACACGACTTCGGCAACATAGGCCTGGCGGACGTCGACATCACTGACCTCATCGATTTTGTGCAGATCGAGCTCATCGATACCGATCTATTCATCTCCCCAAGTGCCATTTTCATTGGCGACGAAGTCGTGGGTGAGGTGGACTACAACGGTGATGCCGCTTGCTGGTTGTGCCACGGGGTGGACGGCACCAACATCGATTTTGATCCCCCCGATGGGGTGTTTGTAGGCACTATTGCGTCGGAGAATCCCTGGGAGTTCATTCACAAGGTACGGATGGGTCAACCAAATTCGCCGATGCCGAGTTGGGTTTCCCGGGGCGGCTCAGATCAAGAGGCAGCCAATGTCGGTCGCCATTCCCAGATGAATCTTGCTGGCGGAACCCTGATTTTCGAGGATGGATTCGAGTCGGGCGATACCTCTGGTTGGGACAGTACCGAAGGGTGAGGGTCGACCTCTGGTTGACAGTTGCTGGATTCTCAAAGTAATCGCCTCAGTTTGCGAGCCCGGGCTTACCAAGCCCGGGCTCGCCCTGTTCGGTGGATGGTTCACCACTCTGACCAGCAATGCCCGCCCTCTTCTCATGAAAGTGGTCAAGGGACCCAGAGATGGTGAGACTTGGGACCCGGCTCTCGAAGTTTCCGGCAGCCACGACTCCAACCCCAACGGGTAGGGAAAGCCAGGCTACCTGGCCAAAAGGGTAGTGTAGAAGTCCCCCCTAAAGACTGTTGGGACGCCATCCTACGGGGTGTCGGAGATCGTTCAGCAAGCCGCTACGATCGCGGTATCTAGTTTCCAGTCGCAGGTGGCAGCGTCGGACAGACGGCCTCGCGGGTTCCAACGAAGACCACTGCGGCAAACCAGGGGAGGTTCTCTTGGGTTGCGCTCGAGTTGGAATGCGATTTGCCTGGATCGGCAAGACTCTCCGTCTGGTTGGATTCTGCCTGGTTGCCCTTGCCGTCGGAGGCTTTTCCTTTTGGAGCTGGCCGATCGAGCAACCCATCTCATTCAACCATCGGCTTCATGTCGAGGATCTGGGTAGTGATTGCACCGATTGCCATCTCTACGCAGAGACCGGTGTACGAGCGACGATCCCCAATATCGAGGTGTGTGCGGACTGTCACGAAGAAGCCCAGACCGAATCAGGGGAGGAAGCGCGACTGGTCGAGTACATCCAGGCGGCAGAGCGGGTTCCCTGGCAAAAGATCTACCGCGTTCCAGACCACGTCTATTTCTCGCATCGTCGCCACACCACGCTTGCAGAGATTGCCTGTGAGACCTGCCATGGCGAAATGAGAACTCGAGATACGCCGATGCCACGTGCCGCTGTTGCGATCAACATGGACTTTTGCATGGATTGCCATTACGACGCGGGGGTCTCCAATGACTGTCTGCTTTGCCACCGATGAGACGAGATGATCATTCCGCGGCGTGAATTCCTGAAAATGCTTGGTGTGGCGTCCGGTGCGGCAGGCATGGGCGGCTGTGGCCGCATGTGGCGGGTTCCGGATCAACGGGTCCGGGAGGCGTTGCGGGGTCCGGGAATCGAGGGCAGCCTGCAGACGATCTGTGGGCTGTGTGAGGCCGGATGCGGGCTCACCGTGCGGCTTGTCGACGGATTACCCGCCGGTCTCAAAGGCAATCCCAATCATCCGTTGAATCGGGGCGGGCTGTGCCCTGTTGGTCAAGCCGGCCTGGAGATTCTCTATGCGCCCGAGAGGCTCGAAAGCCCCTTGCGAAAAAGGGTCGATGGTGGTTTCGAGCCCATAAGCTGGGAGGAAGCCCTGGGTGAGGTCGGAGATCGCCTGGCTTCCCTGATCGAGAGAGGGGAAGGGCACCGGATCGCTCTGATGACCGAGGAGCCCGGACGTTTGTTCGGCGAGCTGGCTGAGCGTCTCGCCCATGCTCTGGGATCGCCAAGCTTCATCCAGCTCGGCGGTCTTTCGACACTGCCTTATGAGCTGACCCAGGGTGTAGCGGAGGTGCCCGGATTCGATCTGGCACAAACAGATCTGGTGCTCTCGTTCGGGCTCGACCTGTTCGAGGATGGGCCGGCTCCATTGCACGCGATTGCTTCGATGATTGGCTCGCGATCGACCGAGGCGCGGGCCAGACTCTTGCACGCCGGCACTCGGTTGTCTCCCAGCGCCGCCAAGGCCGACGAGTTCGTCGGCATCGACGCCGGTACCCACGGTGCCTTTGCTCTCGGTGTGGCCCATGTGCTGGTGCGAGAAAGCAACTACGACCGAGATTTTGTCGCAGAGCACACCTTTGGGTTCGAGGATTGGACCGATGAGGAAGGTCACGAGCGTCTCGGCTTTCGTCGCCTGGTGCTGGAGCATTACTTCCCGGAGCGGGTTGCTCAATACTGCGGTTGCGAACCGGCCAAGATTTTCAGCATGGCACGTCTCTTTGGCGCCGCTTCGCGCCCCTTGGCCATGGCAGGTGGCGAGGCGCTAAGCGCCTCCAACGCTACCTGGACCGGGATGGCCGTGCATGCGTTGAATGCTCTGGTAGGAGCATTTGATCGGCCGGGCGGGATCGTCTTGCCGCCGCCGATACCGCTGACGCCGATGCCGCCGATCGCGATGGCGCCGTCGGTGGATTCGGCGTCTGTGTTTGTTGACGGTGACGGATCCGGATTCGGTGTCGATCCGCTGGAAGCCTTCGCCGAGCGGCTACTCGAGACCCCCGACAGAGTCGATGTTCTGATCCTGATCAACGCGAATCCGGTCTACTCGCACCCTGCCGGGGATCGACTCCGAGAGATTCTCGAACACATACCGATGGTCGTCGCGGTGGCTCCATTCGAAGATGAAACGTCCGCGGTAGCGGATTTTATTTTGCCCAGCCATGTCTATCTCGAGAGATGGCAGGGAACAACGACCCCACAAGGAGTCGCATTCAGCACCCTCGGTGTCGGCCAACCGGCTATCGAGCCCCTCTACGACACCCGCGATCCTGGCGATGTCTTGCTCGCCTTGGCGGGCCAGGCAGGTGAGGAGGTCGCAAAAGCGCTGTCCTGGGGAACCTACGAGGAGTATCTCAAGCACCGTCTCGAAGGGCTCGTGGTGTCGGGGGAAGGATCCGTCGTCACCGGCTCTTTCGAGGAGTCCTGGGTGCATTTCCTCGAGGAACGGGGCTGGCGCTTCTTCGAGCACAAGACTCTTGCGGACTTTTGGACCGATCTGCTGCGAGAGTCGGGGTGGTGGAACCCGGTGCAGGCCCGCGGGGACTGGCAGCGGCTTTTTCCGACACCATCGGGAAAATTCGAGTTCTCGAGCCAGAAGTTGAAACAACGCTTGGTAGAGGTGGCCCGATCGAGTGGAGGTGATGAGCTGTCACCTCGGCAAGCACTCGAGCTGGGGAGGGTCTCACTGGGTCTGGAGGGGGCCACCAATGAGGTTTGCTTGCCTCATTTCGAGACCCCGAGGTTGGAGGGCGAAGGCGAATTGGTCCTGGTTCCGTTTCGTCCCATTACTGCACGCGGAGGTTTGGGATCTGTCTCTCCGATGCTAATGGAGATGTACGGCTACCCTGTGATGACCGAATGGCGGACTTGGGTAGAGCTCGCCCCGGAAACGGCACACGAGCTTCACCTCGGGGACGGCGACGAAGTGGCGGTGGAGTCAGATGGCTCGAGCATCGAAGCCGTGGTGCGGATTCAGCCTGGATCGACGCCAGGAGTTGCCCATGTGCCCTTGGGGCTCGGTCATCGACAATCCTTTGGTGCAGGGGGTGGGGTGGGAGGCAATCCCATGGAGGTGCTCTTAAAGTCGCATGACTCGCTGGCTGGTAGCCGTAGCTTGGCCACGACCCGAGTTCGGTTGCGTCTGATTCGGCGACGTCCTCACGGCGGACCGGCACCGCTATTCGGAGAGCACGCATGACCCGCTGGGGGATGGTGATCGATCTCGATCGCTGTACTGGATGCGGAAGTTGCATCGCCGCATGCCATCAGGAAAACAACCTCACGGCGGTCGGGGCGCCCGAGTCGACTCGCGATCGTGGATTTCACTGGCTGCGGTTGCTGCGAGAGGTGTCGGGATCCGAGCGCGAGGCCAAGGTGCGATACCTGCCGCAACCTTGCTTTCACTGCGACGACCCTCCATGCGTGAGGGTTTGCCCGGTGCACGCCACGTATTTGAGCGAAGAGGGGATCGTCGCTCAGATCTACGCGCGTTGCATTGGCTGCCGCTATTGCATGGCAGCCTGCCCATACAACGCCAAGGTTTTCAACTGGTTCGAACCGGAATGGCCCGGTGAGATGCGCAATAAGACCAATCCAGATGTCTCGCTACGGCCCAAGGGTGTGGTTGAGAAGTGCACGTTTTGCCACCACAGAATCGTCAAAGCGCGCGAGGAAGCGGCGATGCAGGGCCGTGAGGTAGAGGATGGTGATGTGACACCCGCCTGCGCCGAGAGCTGTCCGGCCAAGGCGATCGCCTTCGGTGATCTCGACGATGCTGAAAGCCAAGTCAGCCAGATGAGTCGAAGTCCACGGACATTTCAATTGCACGATGACCTGGGGACAAAACCCAAGGTCTACTACCTCGCCAAGACGGAGTAGAGAATCGACATGAGCGAAGCGCACCGACTCGATCAGAAGGAATGGCTGGAGCCTGAATTTCAGGACCGCGACCTGTTGCGGTCGATCGAAGACTCGGGTGTCGGTTTCCGGGTCACAACCGGGCTGCTCATGCTCGTCATTCTGACGTGTTGGGTATTATTCGGTCGTCAGATCCTCTACGGCCTGGGGGTTACGGGTCTCAATCAGCCCGTGGCCTGGGGCTTCTACATCGTCAACTTCGTGTTCTTCATCGGCATCAGTCATGCCGGCACCCTGATCTCGGCGATTCTCCGACTCTCGCAGGCCGAATGGCGACGACCGATCACGCGCATGGCTGAGGTGATCACGGTAGTCGTGCTGGGCATCGGAGCTTTCCACCCCGTTCTCGATCTCGGTCGTCCCGAGCGGGCCCTGAACATCTTCACCGCGGGCCGGCTGCAATCACCGCTGCTCTGGGATGTGAGCGCCATCAGCGCCTACTTCATGGCTTCGACGGTCTATCTCTATATTCCGCTGATCCCGGATATCGCCATTCTGCGGGATCGGGGCGCCTGGCCGCGCTGGTTCTACTCCTTCGCTGCCTGGGGATGGCAGGGAACGCCACGCCAACATGCGGTTCTGGAGCGCGCCGTCGGCATCATGATGATTCTGGTGATCCCAATTGCTGTTTCGGTGCATACGGTGATCTCGTACATCTTCGCCATGACCCTGCAGCCGGCCTGGCACTCGACAATATTTGGTCCCTATTTTGTGGTGGGAGCGATCTTCTCCGGGATCGCGGCATTACTGATAATCATGATCGTGTTGCGCCGGATCTACCATCTAGAGCGCTACCTGAAGCAGATTCACTTCGACTACCTGTCGAGGCTTCTGCTCGTCATGTCGCTGCTTTGGTTCTACTTCACTTTCTCCGAGTTTCTGACCGCGTTCTTCGGCAACGAGCCGTCTGAGATGAGGGTGTTTTTCTACAAGTTCTCGGGCCCCTATGCGCCTTTCTTCTGGGGCATGGTGATGTGCAATTTCGTGGTTCCCGTGCTCATCCTGAGCTTCAGGCGGACCCGCAAGATTCCCGGCATACTCATCGCCTCGATTCTGGTTGTTGTCGGCATGTGGCTCGAGCGACTCAACATCGTCGTGCCGTCGTTGGCCAACCCGAGACTGCCTCTACCCACGGGCTTTTACATTCCCAGCCTCGTCGAATGGGGCATGTTCGCTGGTGGTATTGCGACACTTATTCTGGGTTTTGTCGTCTTTGCTCGTTTCTTCCCCCTGATATCGATCTGGGAGATTCAAGAGAGTCGCGAGCAGTCGGTTCGCGAGACGACGGAGCGGCTGGAAAGCTACCTCCCTGACCGGACTCGCGCCGTTGCCGAGTCGGGAAGTGGGGGAGACTGACATGGCGAACCTTCAGGAGCCCCGCTGGATTTTTCTGTTGCAGGTCGCCTCCGTGGCGATGATGTGGGTATTCGTGCTCGGTATCGCGGGCTGGATCCTGCATCTGTTGAACCTGTCGCATGAGCTGCAGGACGTGCTTTCGGCATCGGTCGGCATTTCGATTGTCGCGATCCCCGTGTTTTTGACCGGGGCTTCGGTGCTGACCTATGTCTTTGTCGGACTGCGCCGGGGAAGGGAGAAAGATCCCGATGACTGATGTCGGAAAAAGAGCACCGACCGCGACCGGTATTGCCATCGTTGTCGGTTTGACGCTGGCTGGTCTCGTGATTACGCCTCATCTCGGGCTGGCCCAGACCGGACACGAACTGCCCTTGCCGGACAATCCGCTGCAGGGCCGAGTCTTGTTTGCCGGCCGACAGTGCCACCAGTGTCATGGCATAGGCGGCAGCAGACCAGGCATCGGTCGCAACCTGGGCGAGGGGCACTTTGGTGGCACATTCCTGGAGCTTGGGGCGGCCCTCTGGAACCATGTGCCGGGGATGAGCGTCACCCTGGATGTGACAGGCGTGCCCTGGCCGCGGCTGTCCGGTCCAGAGATGATCGAGCTCGTGGCCTTCTTGAATTTTATCGACTACCTGGGTCGTCCGGGTTCCTCCGGAGTCGGCGAGCGAGTATTCGCAGACAAGCAGTGCGATGCCTGTCACGCGGTTGGTGGTGGCGAGGCGCACCTGGGACCCGATCTGGCGGACCTCACGACCTTCGCCTCTCCCTTGTTCGTAGCCCAGCAGATCTGGAATCACGGTCCTTCGATGTTCGAGAGCATGCGACAGATGAACCTGCGGCCACCGAGCTTCGATGATGGCGACTTGGCGGATATCAGCGCCTATGTCCGCCAGAGAGCCCTTCCCGGACCGCGCGAAAGGATGCTCGTGGCTCCCGGCAATCCGAACCGCGGTGCGGAGCTGTTCGTGGCTAAAGGGTGCTCGAAGTGCCATGGTGTTGACGGCCGGGGTGGCGCATCGGGCCCGAATCTGGCCGAGGTCGAACTGCATCGCTCGGCCGATGGGATCGCCGGGACGATGTGGAATCATGCTTTGGGGATGAGCGAGACGATGCGGTCCCGTGGCATTGGCTGGCCGGAATTTTATGGATCCGAGCTGGCGGATCTGGTCGCTTTTCTCTACTTCTTGCCTTTCAACGACCCCGCAGGCGACTCCGAGAGAGGTGCGGAGGTGTTCCAGGCACGTTCGTGTGTCGAATGTCATGGCAAGGAAAACGCAGACAACGAGGCGCCATACCTGGAAGGCTCAGAAACGACCGCGTCGGCGAGCGAGCTCGTGGCGGCGATGTGGAATCACGCTCCAACGATGAAAAAGGCGATTCTCAACGAAGGCAGACGCTGGCCCCAGCTGACCGGTCAGGATCTGCAGGATCTGCTGGCGTTCTTCGCAGATGGAGCAACAACCGAGTAGAAACCGGCATTGCGCCGGATAAAAGCAAGGAGGCTCGATTTGAGCAAGTTCAGAGTGGTTTTTGCAGTGCTTGTCGTACTGATCGTCTCGGTCGTCTTGGCTGTTTCAGCCCAGGCGGCGGAGGAGCACGCGTTCATCGGCTCGGCGAAGTGCAAGAAATGCCATATCAAGCAGTACAGGTCCTGGGAAGAGACGACGATGGCCCAGTCGTTCGAGAATCTGCGGGCTGGGCAGCGTTCCGAGGAGAAAGTCGCGGCAGGTTTGGATCCAGACAAGGACTACACGGCGGATCCTGAGTGTGTCTACTGCCATACCACTGGATACGGCAAGGAGGGTGGCTTCGTCGACGAGGCGTCGAGCCCCGATATGCTAGGAGTGGGATGTGAGATGTGTCACGGCCCGGGTGGGACTTACGTTGCCGACGAGTACATGAGTCTGAAGAACAAGGAGTACACGCGAGCCGACATCGAAGCCGTCGGCTCGATCTACCCACCGCAGGAAGAGCAGTGCAAGGTGTGCCACAACGACAAAAGTCCTTTTGTCGGCGAGGGCTACGTCTTCGACTTCGAGCAGCGCAAAGCTGATGGGACGCATGAGAGTTTCGCGATGAAGTACGAGCACTAGGGCACCTCATGTCGCTCGCGACCGATCAGTATCGGGTCGAGGTACCCGATACGTCGTACTGGAGGCGCCAGATCAAGTGTCAGAGCGCTTGCCCTGTGCAAACGGATGCACGCGGCTATGTGCGGGCAATCGCCGCAGGAGACTATCGGCGAGCGTATCGAATTGCGCGAGGTCCCAACCCTCTGGCCTCCATCTGTGGTCGCATTTGCGGCGCACCCTGCGAAGTAGCTTGCCGCCGCGGCAGCATAGACCGGCCGGTGGCTATCAGGGCGCTGAAGCGCTTTGTCTGTGAGCGGCACGGCGTCGAGTGTCATCTGGACGACCCTCTCGCTTCGGTTGAGGAGATTGCCGAGGCCGCCAAGGAAGAGCTCGAGGAGGCAGCGCTGGAGGAGATCCAACATCTTCTCCA
>CAXMQZ010000042.1:0-11545 GCA_964195975.1 uncultured Polyangiaceae bacterium
AATCGCGGACGAGAAACGCTTCTCGATCGCAAGGTTCAGTGACGGTAGCGTTGACTTTTCCTTCTCGGGTCTCAAAAGCCAGACCCTCTTGGAGATCAAAAGGCTTGAGGCAGTAGGAGTCGAGACAGATCTTGGCGACTATGAAACCCATCCACCATCCCAGCCCGTGCTCGATCTGCTGGCAAGCTTTCGAGCTGCCGCCATAGAGCAAATTCTCGATCGTCTCGATCGATTGCAGTCAATCAAGCCATTTGGGCTACTTGCGGTCTCCGGCGGAGTCGCGGCCAACCGGCTGCTTCGGCCCCGACTCGAGCAGTGGGCTCGGGACCGCACAGTCGACATCCGTCTCGTACCGATGGTCTATGCCGGTGACAATGCCGCGATGATCGCCCATGCAGGCATCAGAAGGCATCGAAACGGCATAGAAGACGACCCGCTCACCTCAGACGCTGCCAGCCGTATTCCACTGTAACCAAAAGTCCGTTTTCGGCACCGCTTCTAGTGGCACAGCCTTGTGACACGGGCGAGATTAGAGGGTCACAGAGAGTTGGTGCCTGCTTCTGGGCAGGGGATTTGCATATCTGTCAATTCGTGCAAGGCGTTGAAAACAAAACGTTTTTGCCCGCAGATACGTAGTTATTAGACAGGAGGCCTTATGAATCTCGGATCCCGAAGATTACCAACAGCCTCAGTTTCCCGAGCCGTCCCATCCTATGGGGCTCGACCGACAAAGTTAGTGCGTCGATGGAAGCGACCGACGTTCGGAGAATTTGTCGAGAGAGTACGGCACGAGTTTGGCCCCGCAGCGGACCTCGCCGGGATTCAGATGACCGGATTTGGCAGCAGCGATCGCCTGAATCCGTCCGATATCGAAGAGCTCTGCGGCCAGCTGGGTGTTCCGGCCGAGGATTTTGGCGTCGGACCCTAGTCCACATTCTTCGTGAGCTCACGGCACAATGCCGTGATCTTCCACAGCACAGCCTGGTATCTAAAGAAAAAAGGCGCCGCCCTACGGGGGGCGACGCCTGTGAGCTCACTCGGAAATCCGTTTTAGAAGATGAAACGGACTCCCAGTTGGTACTGCCGCGGCTGACCGCCGCCGCTTCGCACCGTACCGTCGAAATTGAAGATCAGGTTGGTCGTCCCCGGGCGCAGGAAGTTCGCAGAATCGAAGACGTTGAAGATGTCGATGATCGGCTGGATCGTAAAGCCGCCCACGTTGAAATTCTTCGCCAGTCGAATATCGAGACTGTTGAACTTGTTGTCCTTTAAACCCAGATTACGGCGGGTGATACTGCCATCGGCATTGATCCGATCTGCTGGCTCGTTGGCGAACTCACCGGTTTCGGTAATCGAGGCCGGCTGTGCGTCGCGATAGGAGTAGCGAGCGTTGATATCGATGTCCCAGGGGGCGTTGTAGAGAATCCAGGCGTTGAGCCGGTTGGCCTGGTGGCGATCAGAAACGCTGAACTCGGGCTCGAGGTTGTTGGCCACGGCGTAACGGAACGAGAACGGATCACGCTCGTTGTCGTCGTCGGACTTGTCCCTCGAATAGGTGTAGTAGAACTGGAATTGGAAGTTGTTCGATAGCCGTTTGTTGACACCAAAAGTAAGCCCATAGTAACGGCTCTTGGCGGACGACTCGACCGTGGACAGAGTAGCGAGTCCGTTGAACCCACCTTCTCCCAAACCGGTCGCCCAGGGAGCACCGAACACCGGATCGTTGCGGTTGATCCACCGGGTGATGTGGTCGGTCTTGGCGTAGTTGGCCTTGAACAGAAACGCATAGTTCGGGATGAACTCCTGCTCCCAGGAGATCGCATTCGACCAGGTGCGCGGGGTCTGGAAATTCTCGTCGAAGACGAACACAGAGGGTTGGAAGGGGTCGCCAATCTCTTCTTGCGGGATGATATTGGGCCAGGCGGGGGGGTTCGGTAGAACACCAATCCCGGAAGGGCCAAGCTCGCTGTTGCGAAAGAGCTCCTGCCCGATGCTACCGTTGGTGGAGCGGGGCGATGCGATCGAAAGAGCCGGGACGCGGGCATGGTAGACGCCACTCGAGGCGCGTAACACGGCATTGCCCTTGCTCGTGGGTGTCCAGGCTATTGCGAGCCGGGGCTGCCACTGATCTTTGTCGTCGGGGATCAGGCCGTTGGAGGGAAACTTCTGTGCTCCAGCCGCGGTAGTCACGGTCTGACCGATGAAATCGGAGAAGAAGACTTCACTCGGTGGGGTGATCGGATCGGGCATGTCCAGACCCTCCCACCGCAGACCAAAGTCGAAGGTCAGGTTGGCGGTCGGTTGCCAGGAGTCCTGGACAAAGATCGCCAACTCTTTCTGCTGGATGTCCTGGGTGCCCGCCTCGACGACGGTTCGACCGCCGACACCGGCCTGTTGCAGATAGAGGAGAACCGGACCGGTAGCGATGGAGCCTGACGGACACTGTCCGGTCTGAGACGAACTTCCATCTGAGCAGCTCACATAGTTCGGGTTGTTGGCGTAGTTCTGGAATCCGTCGAAGGAGTCGAAGATATAGCGGCCGTTGGCAAACCCGACAAAGGTCTGGGACGCGGTTACGTCGTTGTACTCGATGCCACCCTTGATCGAGTGCGCACCCTTGAGCCAGGAGACGTTGTTGACGAGCTGGGTCCGATCCTCGTTCATCTCGACCGGGATAAAGAACGGCATGCCGACCCGGTAGCCACCGCCAAAGTCGAACGCCGTGTCTGGGAAGGGTCGCCCTGTCTCTGGGGATATTTGCCCCTCATAGGATCTCGGTCGCCACTCTTTGGCGTACTGTCCACGAAACTCGTTGAGCAGATTGCCCGAGATCGTCGACAACACCGTTGCGGTGAGACCGTGTGAGTAATCGGTCTCAATTGCGTTGGCGCTCACGCCCCAGGAGTTGACATCGAAAGTTCCGTTGATCTGTTGCGAGTAGTGATAGGCCCAACGCCCGGTAACCAGGTTGGATTCATTGACCTGCCAATCGAGCTTGGCCAAGTAGGCGTTGGCGTCATTGGTTCGATCGATCGAGCCGTTTTCATTGGGTAGTCCCACGCTATCGAGAAATGCGACCACATCGGGGGCGATACGCGTAGGGTCGGTCTGCTTGGTCTCGTCGCCACCCTGGATATCAGCGGCGGCAAAAAAGAAGAGCTTGTCGCGCAGGAGCGGTCCACCGAGGGTAAACCCGTACTGCTGTTGATCGAAGGAAAAATCAGGCTCTCGTCCGCCGTCCGGAAGCTGTGGAGATTCTGAGATGCTGTCGTCCTTGTAGAAGAAATGGGCGGTCCCCCTGAGCTTGTTGGTACCCGACTTGGTCACGACGTTGATGAAGCCGCCGGAGGATCGACCAAACTCTGCCGGCGCACCCTCGGAAACAATCAGAACTTCCTTGACTGCATCCATGTTGAAGGTGAAGGCGGGGCGCTGACCCCCTCGTTGCTCGCCAAAAAACGGACTGTTGAAGTCGGCACCATCGATCATGATGTTGTTGTTGATGCCCTTCTGACCGTTGATCGACAGCTCGTCGCCGTCGGGGCCCTGCACGATGGTCACACCGGGAGTGAGAGTGTTGAAGTCGAGGAAGTTGCGACCGTTGTTGGGAAGACCCTCGATCGCGGCATCGTCGATTCGAATCTGTGTCTCGGTTCGGGAGGTCTCGATCAACGGCGACTCTCCGGTGACCGTGATGGCCTCACCGATCGCTGATACTTGCAGCTCGAATTGAAGCGCCATGGTTTGACCGACCGCAAGGTTCAGGCCCTCGCGAATGAGAGTAGAGAAGCCATCGAGACTGGCGGTCACCGTATACGGACCCAAAGGCAACAAGGGTGCACGAAAACGGCCCCTGCTGTCGGTGATCACCGTCCGCTCGAAATCGGTGGCAGTGTTTTTGATCACTACCGCGACCCCTGGCAGAATCGCGCTGTCCGCATCCCTGACCACACCTTCGATCATGCCGGTCGTGGCCTGCGATTGGGCTAGAACCATTGGCGTAGCCAGCACAAGAACTGCCAACGCCAAAGTCGACACACGTGTAAACAAGCGCATAAAGACCTCCTCGATTGAAAGCGATCGCCTCATTGGCCGACCTGCTCATGAAAGTAGGATCAATATAACTGTTTTTCGCAGTCTTTCAAACCACTTCTTACTAACTTTCAAAGATTGTAACAGGCTATTCCCCTAACGGAGAAAACGCGCCAAGAAGTTCAGGGTCTTGCCCCAGGCATCCTGGGCAGCACGCTCGTTGTAACGTGTGCCCGAGGGGTTGGCAAATGCGTGGTTGGCGTCTTCGTAGATGTGGACCGTAGCCTCCTTGCCGAGGCTGTCCAACACCGACTGAAACTCTCGCACCGTGGCTATGGGGATTCCCTGGTCGAGGGCCCCAAAGATACCCAGAACCGGCGACTCCAAGGTGTCGAGCGTTTTGCGACTGGTAACGAGATTGCCATAATAGATCACCGTGGCATCGATATCGCCGCCCATCAGCAAGGCAGTTCTGAGCGACCAGCCACCGCCAAAACACCAGCCGATGACACCCACCTTTGCGACGCCTTGCTTCTGCTCGAGATAGTCCCAGGCGCTGCGCAGATTCTGCTCGAGCTCTGCTGCCCGGTCACGACTCCCTTTGGCCAATCGAAGCGCGTCCTCGCGAGTCTCGGCGACTTCACCGGCGTACAGATCGACCGCCAACGTCGCATACCCCTCGCCGGCGAGGCGACGGGTCATGGCGCGGATGTTATCGTTGAGACCCCACCATTCATGAATCACGATGATGCCCGCGGTGGCGTTGCCCTCTGTCGGGGTGGCGAGATAACCAGTGATCTTCGATCCACCGATATCGGCATAGTCCACGTCTCGGCTCTCGACGTTGGACGCAGGATCCTCTTGGGCTGCAGGACTGGCAACCGGAGAGTCGGTTGCATGCTCTCGTTTCATTCGCTCGAGATAGTCTTCCTTTCGAGCGTCGCTGCTCCACGCTGCTGTCGACATCAGACAGAGCGCCACACCAAAAGAAAACAGTCGCATCATGACCTTGACTCCTTCAAAAGAGGATCGAATCGAGAGGACCCTATCACTGCGGCGCCAGGTCATTGTGATCTCAGGGTCGGGGCGGGGAGTGATCGCCGATCAGGCGTGGGATGCGGCAATGGTGCTGTTGGCGCGGAGCGCTTCCCAACCGAGCAAGGCCTGTTTTCGCGGCAGCCCCCAGCGATAGCCACCCAGGCCCGTGGTCGAGGCAATGACCCGGTGGCAGGGGATGAGGTAGGAAATGGGGTTTGATCCCACCGCCTGGCCGACGGCGCGGGAGGCACCGGTTTTGCCGAGGTGCCGAGCAATCGACCCGTAGCTGACCAGTGCGCCTGGAGGAATTTCGAGAAGAGCTCTCCAGACCTGAAGCTGGAAATTGGTTCCCTTGATTAGCAGCGTATAGGGGCCGGTGGGGCCAGCTCCCGGCTCGGGGAAGAGGGAACCCAACAGCGCCGCCGTTTCTTCGGGCCGAGGGTCCAGCTCAGCGCTGGGCCAGCGTGCGGCGAACTCGTTTTTGGTCTCCTCGGCGGTTCGCCCGGCGAGAAACTCCAGACCACAGATCCCCCGATCGGTGACCGCCAGCAGACAGTCGCCAAATGGGCTGGGGTGGAAGCCGTAGCGAATCACCAACTCGTCGCCGAGCCGTTTCAGCTCGCCAGGGGTGACAGCCTCGACGTTGATCATCAGATCGTGCAGGCGCCCCCCTCCTGAAAGTCCGGTGTCCCACGCCGCTTCGAGAACGCTGCTGGTCTCGACGAGTCGTTTCTTGGCGTAGTCGGCGGTCAGGTACTGCAAAAAACGCTTTGGCGTTGTGCCAACCCACCGGGCAAAGAGGCGGTGAAAGTGATACGGGCTCAAACCGGCCGCAGCAGCGAGCTCGTCGAGCTCGGGTTGCTCACGCAGGTTTTCTTCGAGGTATCGAATCGCCGCTTCGACCCTCTGATAGTCGAGGTTCGCTTCTTCTAGTTGATGGTCGTTTGTTCTCATGGACTCAAGATAGAGGACGGTTCGAGATCGGGCAACCCGATCCTTGCGGTCGACGAAGGCCTTGCGGTCATCAACACTTCAGCCTAGGGTGAAACTTCCCGGGGCCTCAGCGTGTCGGTACCCAGGAGCTTGTCTTCCAAATTCGTGTACCAGGTGCGGACCGCGGGCAGTCTCAGACCCTCGAAGTCGAGCTCGCCTTCGAGGATGATGTACTCACCATCGCCCTTCGCCTCGTCGTGATAGAAGCGATATCCGACCAGGGCGGCGTCGTCCGGATTGAAATAGAAGTACCAGGTGTCGGTCCCGACACTCTCGTCGTAGGTCACACGTATCGACCAGATGTCTTTGCCCATGAATTCCGTCTCGTCGACAGTTTCATCGAGCCGAGTGCCAGGGTCCATGAGCTTCATCGGCATACCCCACAGGTAGACGTAGTAATTGCTCATTCGCATCAGAACGTCACAGGTAAGTCGATATTTCTCACGCTCATCGTCGGTGAACTCGGCGGATCCATCGAGTCGCCACATACATTCCCCGCCGCGCAGATTGCCATCGACGTTGGCACCGTCTCGCATAGTGGAGACCGCAAAGCGACCGCGCAAATTGTCGATTGTTACATCGGTAAAACGCTCACCACCATCGGGACGTGTCTCGACAAAGTTCATCTCGAAGACACCTTTTGCCCAACGACCCTGAGGGTCGTGATGGGCGATCGAGCGTTGAAGAAGCTGCTTGGCTGATGGTACTTGTGAGGCAAAGGCCAGTCCCGAGAGAGCTCCCGAGAGACCCCCCGACAGAATCAGAACCACACAGAAAACCGGCAACACAACAGATTTCGACCGCACCATGAATCCTCCCGAACTGATCCTACCGCGATAACCGATTCGCCATGGAGCGGGGCTGAGAAGATGTCGGATCCATCGGTTCGAATCTAGGATTTATCCGGCGGCTTGGGTACAATCCGACGGCACCAGGACCACACGCCACTCCAACAAACTTGTTACCCATAGAGGTTTTCCAATGAGCCGCAAACAGATCTCGCTTCTCGTCTTTCTAGGCGTCTACTCCGCCATGTCATGGGCTCAGGATGCCCCGTTGGGTTTTTTCGAGAGCTCTTTGGAGGCGCAAGAGGCTGCCGAACAGGTCTTCTTGTCTACACCTGCACCCGACAAAGCGCGTGAGTGGCTGGCTCGACTCACCGAGGAGCCCCACGTTGCGGGTACGCCACAAGAAAAGGTGGTCGCAGACTATGTGCGGGAGCGCCTCGAGGAGTTTGGTCTGGCCACCGAAGTCGTCGCCTACAACGTATATCTCAATCATCCCGTAGCGGTGTCGGCCAAACTGACCCAGCCGGAAGAAATCGAGCTTCAGCTCAAAGAGGACTACATGCCGGTCGATAAGGACTCTTCTGGCCGAGGCATGTTTCCGGCGTTTCATGGATACAGCGCTTCCGGCTCTGCTTCGGGCCAGGTGGTCTATGTCAATTACGGCACCCCCGAGGACTACAAGAAGCTCGACAAGGAAGGAATTGATGTCGCCGACCGCATCGTCCTTGCTCGCTATGGACAGGTATTCAGGGGGCTCAAGGTCTATGAGGCGCAGCAGCGGGGTGCAGCAGGAGTGCTCATCTATTCCGACCCGGCGGACGACGGCTATATGAAAGGCGATGTCTATCCGGATGGCCCCATGCGCCCGCCATCGGCGATCCAAAGAGGCTCGGTGCAGTTTTTGTCGAGACAACCAGGTGACCCGAGCACGCCAGGCTACCCTTCGCGCGACGATGCGCGACGGCTGAGCCGAGCCGAGATGACGGGCGTCCCGAAGATTCCTTCCCTTCCGATCGGCTATGGCGAGGCCGAAAAAATCCTCCGACGGCTGGGGGGCCCACGCGTGCCCGATGAGTGGCAGGGTGGGCTTCCGTTTGCTTATCACTTTGGGCCGGGGGGAGCGGCGATCGAGATGTCGGTCGAGATGAAGGATGGCCTGCTGCCGATCTACAATGTTTTTGGCCGAATTCCTGGAAGTGAGAATCCGGAACAGCTCGTAATATTGGGCAATCATAGAGATGCCTGGAACCATGGGGCGGTCGATCCCAATTCGGGCACGACGGCTTGGCTCGAGGCTGCGCGAGCTCTCGGAGCGGCGGTGCGCAGCGGCTGGCAACCGAGACGTACGATTCTGTTTGCAAGCTGGGACGCCGAGGAGTATGGGCTCCTGGGATCGGTCGAATGGGGTGAGGATCGAGCCGAGGAACTGATGGCCAAGACCGTGGCCTACATCAATATCGACGGCGCGGTTACGGGCAAGGATCTAAAACTCAGTGGCACACCCTCGCTACGAGATGTGGCGATCCAAGCCTCCTTGGCGGTGACCGACCCGAGCCGCGGCGGTAGTGTCGGCGCGGACTGGAAAAAGAGAAGTATCGAAGAGTGGGCGAAAAGTGGTCCGATCGAGCTGAACCGACCCGACGACGATTTTCCCCTACATCTCAACGCACTTGGTTCTGGATCCGACTACACGGTGTTTCTCGATCACCTCGGGATCGCCTCGTTGGATTTTTCGTTCAGCGGTCCGTACGGTGTCTACCACTCGGTCTACGACGACTTTCGCTGGATGGACAAGTTTGGAGATCCAGGCTTCGTCTACCACGTGGCCGCAGCGAGACTTCTCGGACTGTTTGCAATGCGATTGGCTTCGCCAGAGGTGGCCCCGCTTCGATTCGGTAGCTATGCAGAAGCACTCAGTCTTCACCTGGACGATCTCGACCGCCAGGCGATTCGCAAGAGGCGCAAGACGATGGTCCCGGATCAAACCGAGGAGGTTGCGGTCAACGGGAACCTGGACGGGGTTCGTCAGGCCCTCGAGGAATTCGCCAAGGCTGGTGCCGCGCTAGATAGCGTCTTTGACGGCGTCGTGGCCCGTCAAGATCTCGCCGCAGCTACCCGGCTGAGCAAGAACTTGCTTCAGATCGAGCACGGTTTTCTCTCTGAGGATGGGCTACCGAATCGTCCCTGGTTTCGCAATCTGGTCTGGGCGCCCGGGCTGACGACGGGTTATGCGCCCTGGCCTTTTCCCGAGATAGCCGAAGCCATCGAAGATGGTAATCAGGAGCTTTTTGACCATGGCAAACGCCGGGTGATCGAGCGCCTGACTGAGACGAGCCAGCTCATGCGCGCTGCCGCGAGCGACTACGTAAGCGACTAATTCAGCCTGACTAATCAGGCGAGATGTCCTTTTCGGGGGGGGACACGCCATCGTCTTGCCACTCCCAGCGGTCGAGAAGCTCGGCGGTTCGCTGCCGCCGCTTTCTGGCCGCGACGAGAAACAGACCCGTGATTACGATCCAGAGGGTCGCCGAGCTGGTGAGGATCGGTAGCCAGCGATACCAGAATGTAAACCGGTTCCAAAACGATTCCTCCGCTTCGGCGAGGGAAATGCCAAGCGTTTCCTCGAAGGCTGTTTCGAAGGGGACCCCAGCCGCGACGCCTGAGAGGATCCGTGCCGGGGAGTCGGAGCCGTGACGTTGAATCATGTCCTGTACGAAGGCGCCGGAAAGCGCGTAGGCGTGGCTGGCAGCAGCTCGGTTGGCGCCAAAGAATCGGTCCAGCTCGCCCAGGGCGGTTCGTTTGCGTCTGAGCAGGGCCCAGGAAACCCGTGAGCGGTCCTCGATCCGCCAGGGTCGCCCGACAAACAGCGCGAGGCCCTCGTTGAACCAGCGAGGTAGGTCATTCCCACCGGCGGCGCGGTAGACGAGGATATGCCCCACCTCGTGGAGAACAAGCTCCTCGAAGCTCGAGTCGGGATAGCTGGGTATTCGTGCGGGAAACAGGATCGCAAGGTTTTCGGCGCCGATCGCAAACCCCGAGATCCAGCTGGGTGTACCCTGTGCCACCTCTGACGATTCGGGCGCCAGCACCAACCGGATCGGCTGGCCCGCCGATTGCAAACCCATAAGGCTCATTGCCTCCTGGAGTTTTCTTTGATCGAGGCTCGTGATCTGGGAGGCTTGCTTTGGCGCGGTATCGCTCAGCTCGACGATCAACCGTGGAACCACCGGAGACGAGTCGGCCGCAACACTCGGCCCTGCTGCCGCGATCAGGGCTACAAGAGCCGTCAGGAGATTTCTCGAGATCTGCAGGTCAGTCTTGTCCTCGGACCGATGCGACCAGACCTAGAAACTGCTCTTCGTTGTCTCCGACCGTCTGTTCCGGTCCGGTGAGCTTGAAGAACCAATTCGAGTCGGGTCCTTCGACGACCGCGCCGAGGAGCATGTAGCCGGGCATGGTCGTTGGCTCTGTGCCGCCCATCATCATGCCACCTTCGTTGTAGGTGCCTGTGACCCGCACTACCAAGACGGAGCGCTCTCCGATTTGCATCTCCTCGGTCTGTAAAAGCTCTCTGGAAGAGCGGCCGTCAGGCTGGGTAAATTGGTCGGCCCAACGCTCTGCGTTGGCCATGGTTCCACCACCCTGACCAGCGCCAAAATAAAAGGCTACGCATTGACCGTCGCCGGCCTCGCCCGGTACCCGGTATTGAGCCTGACGCATCGAGTTGGCCGGTGGCTCCTCGATCCATCCCTCGGGCGCGTCCCAAGATAGAAGAGTTTGTTGGTCGATGACCGGTGCGACCAGCATGGTGTTCGCGTCCGGCTGATCGACAGTTGGATGACCGGGCGGAAGATCGGCCGATTCCGGCGGCGGTGCAACGGTCTCGGGAGCCGCAGCCTCCTGGCCGCCACATCCTACGATCAACAGAGTGCACAGGGCGACAGAACCAAGTACCGATCCGGCAGAGAGAATTTTCATCGAGATACCTCCAGAGAGATTTTTTGAGTCAGACTGTGATGCGGCCATCCCCAGCTTCCGTGAAACGCCCAATGATAGCGGCTCGCGAGACCCCGCTGTCGATCAATGCCCCAACAAGTGATTGGGCATCTCGATCCGGGGTGGCGATAAGTAACCCACCGGAGGTCTGCGCGTCGGCGAGGATCAGCTGGTCGGTACGCGAGCGGTCACGTGAGAAATCGACGTGGGGTGAGACATGTGCCAGATTGTCGACGGTTCCCCCTGGCACGACACCGCCGCCTACCAGCTCGCGGACCCCATTCAGGACCGGCACGCTGTTGAAGTCCAGCTCCACATCGAGACCCGACGCGGTGCTCATCTCGCGGAGATGTCCGAGAAGACCGAAACCGGTGACATCGGTACAAGCATGCACCTCTACGGTGCGCATGACCTCGGCCGCGGTCCGGTTGAGCTCCCGCATGGTGTCGAGCGCTTCTGTGGCGACCTCGGGCGCGGCCACACCCCGTTTGACCGCAGTGGCGATGATTCCGAGACCCAGCGGCTTGGTAAGCACCAGGGCGTCCCCGGTTCTTGCACCAGCGTTGGTCAAGATTTGATCGGGATGGACCAGGCCGCTGACGGCTAGACCGAATTTGGGCTCGATGTCTTCTACGCTGTGCCCACCAATGATGGCGATTCCGGCCTCGCGCGCCGTATCGGAGGCTCCCTCGAGAATC
>CAXMQZ010000043.1:0-8355 GCA_964195975.1 uncultured Polyangiaceae bacterium
GAGCCGATCGTCACTACCCCGGCAGCCACGGGCGGGGTGGCCTCCGCAGATGCGGCAAACGGGACCTTGTCGCTGAGGCGGGGTTCCCAGAAGCTACCCTTCTCGTAGAGGTGCCGCACCTGCGCATAGCGGAAAAGGGCAAGCATGACGGCCGGCTCGCTCCCGGGCTTGGCAGCCATGGCTTCAAAGATACGTACCGCCATCCGACGCTCCTGCTTTCCCTGGCGAACGAATCTGTTCAAGAGGACGATAGCCTCCTTTTCGACGGTTCTCGGCGTGCGCTGCTTGGCGTGCCCTTCGCGAAAGGGCCCGATGTGGCGGCCGAGCATGTCGATCATGTGGAGCGTCCTCTTCTCGAAGCTTTCAACTGAGTAGAGCGTATTGCAGAGCCAGCGGAGACCCTCAAGCAGCTCGGCGCGAGTCATCTGACTGGGTACGATGTTGGTCTCCCAGGGTGCGCCGGCGTAGTCATCATCAGCCCGTAGTCGCCCGTCCTTCTCCATCCGATCGTAGAGCGGAGTGGAATGGGGGGCCACCAAAGCTCCAAGCGTAAAAATCGGAATCGGCGTCCGCATTGCAAAGTCATATTGCCGTTGGAAGATGTCAAGCCCGTCATTGTCGAAGCCGACGATCATGCCACCGATAACAGCCACTCCATGTTGCAGAAAACTTTCGATCTCACTTACAAGATCGACACCGACATTCTGCCGTTTTTTTGTCTCTTTGAGGCTCTCTTCATTCGGCGTTTCTATGCCGATGAAAACCCACCTCATACCCGACTCGCCAAGCAGCCTCATCAGCTCGTCATCGCGCGTCGCCTCGATGGAAAGCTGAGTACCGAAAGCAACCGGTCCGTCTTTGCGCGCTCTGTTCCACTCGCCGATGGCGGCTAGCAACTCCTTGGCCCGATTGCGGTAGGCGGTGAAATTGTCGTCGGCCAAGAAAACATTTTGGTAACCGAGATCGTAGAGAACGTCGAGCTCGGCGAGAACTTGGTCGATAGGCTTGTGACGCTGATTCCGGCCAAGATACTGAATAACGTCGCAGAACTCGCACTCGAAGGGGCAGCCTCGCGAGGTTTGCACACTGCCCAATAGCGCGCGATCGTTGTTGTAGAGATCCCAGCGGGGTGTCGGCGAGGTGTCGAGACCGGGCCTTTCGGCGACGTACTCCGACTTCCAAGTCCCATTCTCCAGGTCCGAGAAAAATTCCTTGGCGATCGACTCCAACTCGCCAACGACAAGGACGTCGCAATGGCCGCGGACGAAGTCGGGGGACAAAGAGGCGTAGGGGCCACCGATAATCACCGTCTTGCCGCGGCGCCGAAACTCCTCGGCCAGCTCCAGCATGCGGTTCTCCTGAGTGACTTTCCCGGTAAGGCCGACGAACTCCGCAGGGTGGTCGAAGTCGACCGGTTCCACATGCTCGTCACAGATTGAAACCTGCCAATCGTCGGGAACCATCGCTGCCACCGTAACCGTTGCGAGATCAGCGTTGGCCTGCGCCGCCGCTAGCCCGAGGCCCTCAAACACCTCGGCTCCGAAATAGGTAGGCACTTCTGACTTTGGATTAATTAGATACAGCGATCTCGACATGAATCGTCCTCATTGGAGGCAGAGCTTATCCAGGGTTACTGGAAACATGGAGCTGATTACGGACGAGAGAATACCACGGGTGACAGCGTCAACGATACCTTGAGTTCACAGCCAGCCGGGCGCGCTCGCTGAGGTCATTCAGCGTCTCTGCCAGTTCCTGGCTAGCGGAAGCCAGTTCCTCGCTCGACAATGACGCCGGAACACCGATGGGTTGGCCGAGCACGATGGCTACCCTGGCGAACGGGTGCGGAACGATCATGCGGTCCCAGGAGCCGAGTCGCCATGCGCTCGATGCGGCGCTGGCGATCGGGAGAACGGGAACTCCAGCGATCTGTGCCAGCAACAGAACACCCGGCTTGCACTCGTGAGCCGGTCCGCGAGGACCGTCGGGAGCGATGCCAACCGAGAAACCACCACGGGACAGCTTTCGGTACAGACGCCGAAGACCACCTAGTCCACCGCGAGAGGTGGATCCGCGCACGACTTCCATGCCGAGCTTTCGAGCCAGGCGGGCGAGGATCTCACCATCGCGCGAGAGACTCACCAGGAGCGCGAGAGGAAACCCGCGCGAGACGAGGCCATCGAGGAGAAAGGTACCGGAGGCGAGCAGGCCTTCATGCCAGCCCGCGATAACTACCGGCGTCGACCCTTGGCGCAGTTCCTCGAATCGTTCAGCTCCAGCCTCTACTTCTACTCGGTAGGTCCGAACCAGAAGGCGGATCAACCAACCCAATAGCAATATGCCTGTGGTGACCTTGAGGAGGTCGAACCGAGATAGACGACTCTCGGTCGAAACGGCGTTTTGACCCAGCTTCATCCGTCGACGGCAGGCTGCTGTCGGTCGAGATAGCCGAGGATGTCGCCAACGGTCTGCATCTCGGCCACTTCGTCATCCTCGATTTCGATATCTAGCTCGTCCTCCAGCTTGACCAACAAGTGAAGCGCGCGAGCGGAGTCGACCCCTAGCTCTGCAACCAGTTGCGTCTCTGGCTTGAGGGTCTCGAGCTCGACACCGCAGACTTCAGAGATCAGCCTGAGTGCTCTTTCTTTGGGGTCCATTTCAGTAATCCAGCTGCGTTAGCGCTTGGTTGAGATAGTCCTCTCGTACTCTGCGTCGAAGCACTTTACCACTGGTCGTGCGAGGCAATTTACCAGCTGAGACGAAGACAAGGTCGGCGATCGGCATACCGAGAGTCAACCCGATGTCGCGGCGAATCGCCCCCGCCATCCGAAAAAGCGATTCGGATTCGCTCGTGGGAGCCTCTACCACCAGAACAATTTGTTCGCCCTCAGCCCCGTGGTCGACTGCGAATGCGGCAGCGCGGCAAGTGCCGCCGCCGCCAAGTTCGCCTTCGGCTAGGCGCTCGAGCTCATGAGGCATCAGATTCTGACCGCGAATCACGAGAATGTCTTTTATGCGGCCGGTAATGTAGAGTTCCCCACCTACCATGAAGCCAAGATCGCCGGTTTTGAGCCACTCGCCATCCAACGTTTCTTGTGTGGCCTCTGGGTCGCGGAAGTAGCCGACGAAAATCCCAGGGCCTCGAACTCGGACTTCACCGATCCGCCCCTCCGGCAACCGCGCGCCGGTTGGTGAAGTGACCCAAACCTCCGTGTCGGCCACCGGCGGACCAAGACAAACACTCTCGGTGGCGTACCCAGCGTGATCAGTCGAAATCGGCACCGGCGCGGTTCGCGGCCCCTCGAGAGCCCGATCCATCGTTACCGCCAGAGCCGCCTCGGCCATCCCGTAGCAGGGTCGAAAGGCGTCGGGGCGGAAGCCCACGTCCTCGAAATGTCGCGTGAACTCGTTGAGCGTTTCGAGGCGCACCATCTCAGCCCCGACAAGAGCCCCTTTCCAATCCGACAGATCGATCCCCGACAGGTCATCTGCGGTGAGCTTCTCCACGCAGAATTGATAGCCAAAGTTAGGCGCGGCAGAAAAGCTGTAGGAGTCAGGATCTAGCGCGCGCAGCCACGTGGCTGGCCGGCCCAGGAACGCGGACGGCGGCAGCAATCGCACTTCGATGCCGTGCAGCATGCCGTGCAGGAGCGAGCCAACGAGTCCCATGTCGTGGTAAAGAGGGAGCCACGACACGGTAAGCGCCTTGGACGGGTCCCGGAATTCCTTTCGCAGCGGGTCGGCTATCGCGTGTCGAATTGCCACAATGTTGTGCAGCACGGCCCGATGGGGAATCATCACAACCCGCGACTCGCCGGTGGTACCGCTGGTGAGCTGGAGAAAGGCTGCCGTCGACGGCTCGGGCTCGTTTGCGGTCACCATACGGGCTGCAGGAAGAGCCGCCAGTTCTTCGGGCGTCAGGGCAACGAGGTCAGCAGGAAGGTCCGAGCTCTCGACAAGCCGCCGCCGCATCTGTGGCGAGCAAACAAGATGCCTGCCCTGAAGGCGGCTGAGCAGCACGGCCAGTCGCCGCAGGTCCTCATTGGCCGAGCCCAACGCCGAGGCAGGAGAAACGGCCACTGGCAGGGCTCCGATCGCCAGCGCCCCGAACCAGACCTCGAGCCATGGCCAGGAAGTCGGCAGTGCCACGACAACGGGCGTCCGATTGACCACGTTGGCGCGCGCCAGGCGCGCCGCCATCTCAACGGCGGTTTCGAGAACCTCGCCCATGGTACGCCGCTCGACCAGCCGACCACGCCGGTCAAGCATCGAGATACCTGCCCTCGGATTACTCGCAGCCGACCAACGCAGAGCTTCGAACAGAGCGTGGGGCATACCGCTTCTATGGTGAGCCAAGACTTCCGTCATGGTGCAGGCTTTAACATCAGGCAGGCTCGCGGCCAACGTCCCGATCGAGATTCTGATTGAGCGAATCCTACTATGGTCACGGCCCTACGACATATACCGCACTACACTCCGAAGTAGCGGGCATCGGGATGGTGGAAGACGATGGCGGAGACGCTACCCTCGGGAGCCATCATGTCGCCATCGGCGAGATCGGGGCAGGCCGGATAGCCAAAGCTGTACCGTTTGCCCCGATAGCCCGCCGAAAAGGTGTCTTGGAGCGTAAGCTCAGCCGGATCGGCAAAACCCCAGGCGGCCCTCAGACGCTTATGAACGAACTCGGCTGCGGCCTCATAGCCCTTTGGGCTATCGCCCACCGGCTCCAGAAGCACTCGAGTGGCCCCTCGGGGCCACTCGACCAGGAGACCCGACTATGGCCGTTCTACAAACATAGGAAGTGGTACAAACGATGGGGGCAGGTCATTACCACTCTGACGAATAGGCGTCCGCCATCCCAGAGCCATGGCGAAGCTGTGCGCCACCACACCGACACAAAGCGCAGCTCCCGACTGATCTTCCCAAGCTGCCCGCTCCTACCCGTTGGTCATCGCAATCGCGCCGCAAACCGTCGCGCCGACCCCGGAGTCGCCACGGCGGCAGGTCGCTCCCCTTCGCACGGGCACGATAGGATCGGCGACGGCTCAAAGGAAAACCCTATCCCTCCGGCAGAGGAGGCCATCGTCGATCGGTAACAGGAACCGGCCATGCCATCGAACAAGCACTCACCCACAGGGAAAGGAGCACAATACCTTGATTCTATTTTTCGTCCTGCTCATGGGCATGGCGCCTCCGGAACTGGAGGCACGCTTCAACGAAGATTTCGAGAAATCGCTTTCGAGGTGGCAACTGATAGGAGAAGAGTCCATCACGATCCGGGACTCGGGAGATGAGGCTCACGGGAAAATACTCCAACTTCAGCCCAATGAGGTGGTCTACGCCCTGGTTCGGCGTTCAGGGAACTGGGGCAATGTGCGCGTCGAGGCCGACTTTCTTTTCCCGGACGACACCGACAGCTACCTGGGGTTCATCTACAACTACTCGGACCAGGGTCGCACCGACTTTGGCAACATCTACATCAAGGGAAACGGCAGCTACCTGAGGGCCAATCCCCGCCGTGACGGCAACGTCTCCCGTCTGCTCTACGAAGAATACCGAACACCACTGAAGGGCTCCGATGCAATCGTCATCGGCAAGTGGCATCGAATGATGTCAGAGATCCAGGGCAATACCTGCCACTTCTATGTGGATGACATGACAACACCGAAGCTGACCTTTGATCTCCACGAAAGGAAATCCGGATTGGTGGGATTCGAGCCTAGAGTGGTGGGAAGCCCGGTCTGGATCGACAATGTCCGCATCACATCCATCGACCGGCTCTCATATACCGGCCCTCCGATTCCGGAGATCAAGTACAGCCCGGAGAAGTTGGTAACCAACTGGGAGTTTCTCGGCCCATTCGACCGGCCGATCCGGGCGGTTGAAAACGCCCCCTCAAGGTCGAGCGTGCTCATCGGCGGCAGGAAAACGGAATGGCAGCCGTTTGAGACGGATCGGCGCGGGGCAGTTATCACGGGCCGTATCACCGAATACTTCGGCTCGAAACCGATCGCTTACTTCCGGACCATCGTTCAATCCGACACCCGAAAGGTGGTTTCTCTCCGCATTTCCACAACTGACGAGATCGCTTACTCGGTCAATGGACAATTTGAAGGCTTCATTTACCGGGATGGTTATATGTCAGGCGAGGACGATTGGAACGCCTGGCACGATTTCTGGAATAACTCCGACCGGGCCGGTCGCAATGCGCCGGTGTCACTGCAGCCGGGCGAAAACGTCATCCTGCTTCGAGTTCGGAATGGACAGTTCGCATCGGGCGGTTTCTTCGCAAGACTGGAGGGCGAGTAACGCCTATGTGGGTACTGTCAAGTTGAGGCGCTGACTGGCAGACTACGCCGATGAACGCCAAAACACCAAGCTTCCACGGATACCGGTTCCCGCCCGAGATCATAAGTCACGCCGTCTGGCTCTACTACCGATTCTGTTTGAGCTTCCGAGATGTCGAAGACCTCCTCGCCAAGCGGGGCGTGATCGTGTCCTACGAGACCATCCGACAGTGGTCTCGGAAGTTTGGTGCTGAATACGCTCGAAAGCTCAAGCGCCGAGAAGATCGCCTGGGCGACAGATCACGGGACGCAGAGGGGTCGGGCGGAAACGACCTCACTGAGGTAGGATCAACGGACTAAAGGTCAACCAATGTGTCCAGTGACAAAGGCCATCTGCCTATTCGGACTCGTCCTGCTGCTTCCCCTCCTATCCGAGGGGAATGATGTCAGTCAGTCAGGCGGAATTGTGCCGCCTTGCACCCCGGACATCGGCTGCAGGATCGTGGACGGTAAGCGTATCTTTGTAGTGGCTATGTCGTCTGGTATGAGTGGAAACGACATTTGTGCCGCGCAGAACATGACGTGTGCCGGCGTTCCGGTCTTCTCTCCTCCTTCGGCAGCCTGCAGTGCCTTTCATCCGACAGCGAACGTCACTAGCAGCCTCAATGGATGGAGGCAGAGCGTTTTCTGCTTCTTCAACTCGGGCCTCGCCTGTCTAAACCAGAACTCGTGCCACGACTGCCCGCTCTGCGACCCTGGCCTTTCGTGTGGCATTACGAACTCGATTCTGTTTGAAGAGTTGTTTGTCGAATGTGTTCCTTTGATCTTCGCTGACGGCTTGGAATCGGGTGACGCCTCGGCTTGGTCAGCCGTAGTACCACCCCTTAGTGATCGCTGCGCGCTGCTTCCGGGTGAGCCGGTTGGTGGCTGTGCCACCGGAGATGAGTGCTACTGGATTGGCAACACATCGACGTGTGGCACTCCATATTGCCAGGTCGACCCGGACACCGGCATTGACTACATGTGCAACCACGGCGACCGCTGCGATGATGGGGGCTTCGGCTACTTCCTCAATGTGTGCTTTAAGGGTAAGTCGTGTGTGCCGTGGAACGCCCCGATTGGGCCCTTGTGCAGCAAACTGTGCCGAGTGTCCTTGGACATTCTCAACAGTACTGACCTCGACTTTCCAACCGTGGTTAACCGCAACGGCGACCCGAGTTACCCCTGCTGGCGCGACGACGATGGCTTCACCGGATTAGAGGATAATCCGCTCCCCGCAGCTGATTGCGTGCCTTTCGTGCACGCGACTTCCGCGCTGTATTCGCTGAGCGGCGAGGCCGGCATCCCGGACGGCTATGACCTACCTCTAGACCTTGGTGTGTGTCTCGACTACTCCACGTTCGGAGAGTACTACGTCCCGCAAGCGCCGCGCGTAGCCCCGAATGTCACGCTCACTCCACATATGATTGAAGCGCTATTGGGTCGACTAGATTCTACGCCTTGGTCCGCCACGCCCAAGTAGCGCGTCTAGTCTAGTTCGCGAGCTGGCGTGCTTCATCCACCGTCTGGGCGTCGGCGCTCGAAAAGGCGAAGGCAGAGGCGCGAGAGCAATTGAAATTTTGCCGAACGGCAACGTCAGTCCCACCTCCGAGTTTCAAATCCGCCCACCACCTCCTAAACATCTCCATCAACCTAGCCTTCATCTCAGGGTCAGGTGGCTCCCTGAGCTGCCGCAGCAACACCTTCAGAACGTCTAGTTCCAGACCTGCTTAGTCTCGCGGCGGGGCGAAGCGTTACACCTGCATCTCTGAACAGGCGAATGGACCCTGGCGCAGCCTTGGTGACGGCGTGGTAGAGGCCCGATGTCTGTCTAGAAATACCGTAGGCAAGGCCCGATTGAGTAATGTTTCTGGGTGAAAGGGTCTTTTCTAGATATGCGGTAAGGACTGATCGGTGCCTAATCTTGCAAAGTATCGCTTTGACTTCCCGGGCCCCTGATGGAAAAACGTGGACGATATGGTAGGAGTAGCATTAAGGATCTGAAGTAATTCGAGGATGGTGCGAATGGTAG
>CAXMQZ010000044.1:0-5277 GCA_964195975.1 uncultured Polyangiaceae bacterium
GAAAAGAGACCCTTCTGGATGCGACACAGTCAGGGAGATCAGTGGGATCTGCTCTTTCTCTTCCCGATTGGCAGCTTTACCGACTACTACACCCTCGAGCGCGTCGAAAAGCGCCACAAGGCGCAAAAGGCAACCGGTGTCAGCCCGGAAGAGTACAAAAGGAAGTGGTTCGAGCTGGTCGCCTGGCACGAGGAGATCTTTGTCGACGGTCCCGATTTCGAGGTCGTTGCCAAGGCCTTCAAGGGCGCGGGGTTTTTTCATGTCGAGATGTTTCGCGCCCTGCCGGGAATGCAGCCCGAGCTCTACAAACAGCGCGAGATGGAGAACGTCTATCTCGATGCCCTCGACCGGCCGCAGAACCTGATCTTCACACACAGCCAGGGAGCTGCCTGGGATCTGTTTACGATCGGTGCCTATCGTGACCTGAAACACTTCGCCGAGAGCGCCGATATCCCGGAGGACCGAGAGGAGGCCGCCGCCCGCAAAGCCGGCTTCAAATCGGCCAGCGACATCGGTCCCTACCTTCGCACCCTGATCGCTCAGCACAACGACACCCTGGCAGTAGCGATTCGATAGCGATCGATCTATGTTGGTATTTCATAGCGCGGCTGTGAGATATGCCACAATGTGTGCGTACATTTGACTCTTCCAAGGAGTTCTCTTATGCGCTTGACTTTACGTGCCGCAATCGCTCTCGCTACACCTCTGCTGTTGACATCTTCGCTTCATGCCGGGGTACGCGCTCAGCTGGAGGTTCAGGGCGACGGAATCTCGAACACCATTCTCCTCGACCACCCTTTTCTCAATAACAATCCCGATGCGATGATGATCGTCAGCCAAGCTGGCTTTGAAGACCCGTTTGCGATCAACACCTTCTATTCAGTCGTGTGGAGGTTGGGCAACAACTCGGTGGCGGCCATTCCAGCCGACGCCACATTCTGGATCCTGGCCTTCGACGAAGAGAGCGGTTTCCGCCACCTCACGACCGGTGCCAACACCTCTGCCCACATCACGACGCTCGACGACCCCAGACTCAATGGCAATCCCAACGCCAGACCGATCGTCTTGCGCGAATCTACCAACGGACCGGCGATACCCTGGCCATATGGTGTTTGGTACTCGACTGCGTCGGGGCGATGGACAATTTTCTATCAGGACATCACCAAGATCATGCCTCTGAATGCAACATTCAGCGTCTTTGTCCCCGATACCGACGATTGGACCTTCATCCATACGGCAACCGCAGGCAATATCACCGGCAACTTCACGGTGCTCGATAATCCCGACATCGATCAACTACAGGCGCACCGGATCTTTGCTAACCAACGCTTCACAGGTGTCTACAACGACGCTGAAATTGGGGTCGGCTGGCTCTTTTCCTTCCTAATCGGAAACACCGACAACTCGGCGATGCCCGAAGGCGCGAGCTTCAATGTCTTTATCGCACCGATCTTCGAGGACGGCTTCGAGATGGGCAGCACCGTGCTGTGGTCTTCAACTTCGCCCTGAGCCTTGCCCCAGCCTCGCCCTCGCCTTGGCGACGATCCCCACCTCTCTACCTGGCCCGACCGGCAACCACAGGCCTGTAGAGTAGACTCTGATCATGGCTGAGTTGGCAATCGCGGTGATCCACGGCATGGGCACGCAGGAGACCGATTTCGCGGTGCCGATGATCGACGAGCTCAACGATCGGGTCAGCGACAAGGGCAAAGACCCGAACGAGATCGCCTGGCAGAGTATCTTCTGGGCTGACATCCTGGATGGCCGTGAGCTCGCCTACTTTCAGCGGGCGAAATCGCGAGCCGATCTCGACTACCTCAAGCTGAGAAAGTTCGTGGTGACTGCGTTCGGGGACGCTGTCGCCTATCAGAAGGTCTCCAGCACGTCGACCACCACCTACGACGACATCCATCAGCGGGTCAAAGCCGCGATTCATGACCTTTATGTCGGCGGACTGGGATCGCAGCCGAAACCGTTGCTGGTCCTGGCCCATTCGCTCGGTGGACACATCATGTCCAACTACATCTGGGACATGCAGCACTCGAGCAACCCAGGCCTGCCTCCCTTCGAGCGCATGAACTGGCTCTCCGGAATTGTCACGTTCGGCTCCAATCTGCCGCTTTTCACTTTTGCCTACAGCAATGTCGTGCCGATCAAGTTTCCACCCACTCCGCTACGAACCGATCTCAAAGCGAAAGCCCGGTGGCTCAACTTCTACGACCCTGATGACATCCTGGGCTACCCGCTCAAACCGATCAGCCCGGGATATCGAGACGTAGTGGATGCCGACATCGCAATCAACGCCGGCAGTTTTTTTTCGAGCTGGAACCCGCTGTCGCACCAGGGCTACTGGACCGACAACGACTTCACCAAACCGGTGGCCAATCTGATCGCAAGCTTTCTCTAGTCCGGGACGTTCGTGGTGACGGTTGGAGCTCGCCTACTGGATGTAGCCCAGCGCCCTCAAGGTCTCCAACTGCTCGGAGGTCAGAGGCGCCTCACTCGACCGCGTAAACCGCTTCCCGAGCTCGCGACTCTCCTGCCACTGGAGCTGAAGTAACCGAGTGTATTTTTCGACCAGGTCGGGGTGCTCGACATGGAGACTCTGCAAGGTGAAAGGATCGTCCCACAGATCGTAGAGCAGCAGTGGTGAGGGTCGGCGCATATCGTCTGCAATTTCTTCATCGGCAGGCTCCGGATTGATCTCCAGGCTGGCTCCCCAGCGTCCATCAACCACCTCGAGGGTTCCGCGCAGCTCACCGCTGGTCGGATCGACGGTGAACTCGTCCAAGATCACGGGTCTGGATTGCCAGCTACCCTCACCAAGAAGCAGTGGCGCCAGCGAGTGGCCCTGGGCGAGCTCAGCAGGTGCCAAACCCGCCAGGTCCAGAACCGTGGGCAAGAGATCGATCATCGATACCGGCTCGCTGAAGCGCTGTCCCGGTGCAATGTGCCCGGGCCAGATGAAAATCATCGGGATCGAGGTCAGATGCGAGTTGAAGAAGGGAATCGACCCTTCGGCACCGTAGGCCCATTTTGGCGGCAGCGGATCCATGACCCGGTAGCTGGCGGCAACATATCCATGATCAGCGGCAACGATCAACAGCGTGTTCTCCCACTCACCCGAGCGCTCGAGGCCCTCGACCAGCCGACCGATCTGGTGGTCGTTGTGAGCCATGGATTCGTCGTAGAGCCCCCGATGCAACTCGGCGTGGGAAGGCCTGTCGATGCCATTTCGCTCGTAGACATCCGAGTAGGGGTTGTGGGTTCCCGCTTCCCGAAGTCGCTTCTCCCAATCATGGTATGTCTCCCGGTCTTTGGGAGAAACATAGGTGCCGGCAAATGGCGCCGGCGGGTGGTAGGGCATGTGGACGTCGGTGGTTTGAATGTGAACCCAGAACGGATGCGCCGGGAAGGCCTCCCGCCAGCGCCAGAAGTACGCTTGGAGCTGACTGGATGACTCGGTGTTCTTCTCGATTCCGGCGTCGCGCATCACGTCCACAGCCCGGTCCAGGCCAGAGATTCTCCCGGCGAAGGGATTGGCGGTGAATACCGCCGTCTGATACCCGGCACGATGCATATGCTCGGCCATGGTCACGGCTTGATCGGGTAGCGGGTCGGCGTCGTTCGCGTAGCCACCCAAGACACTGTGGTGAAGCGACGTCATGAACGAGGCCGTCGAAGGTTTGGTCCAGGTCGCGTTGCTGAAGGCTCGCTCGAAGACGGCTCCTGTGGCCGCCAACCGCTCCAGGTTCGGTGTGGTGCGACGGTTGTACTCGTAGGCGCTCATGAAGTCTGCACCGCCCGCATCCAAGACATAGAGAATGATGTTGGGACGATCGGGCGGGTCGAGTCTGCTCAGAGTCGGCACGGACCACAGGGCAACGCTGCTCCCAGACTCGGACTCCAGCTCGGCCTCCTGCTCAGACTCGGCTTCCAGAGTCAGGGCAATTTCGGATCCGGCGAACCGATCCAGGCTCACATGACGATCGCCCCATCTCTTGGTATCGGCATAAGACTCTTCGAACAGAATCGTCGGATCGCCACCGCTGACTGTGGCAACGACCCGGAATGTGATGGGCGCATCATCATTCACCACCCCCATTCCAAAATGGAAACGCGCTTTATCGGGCACATCGACCTGATATTCGAGCTTTGCGGGTAGGTGACAAAAGATCGCCCGTCGCTGCTCCGATTCGCGACCTACAACCCTCGAACCGGCGGCCTCGTCGGAGAATTCATCACCTCTCGGAATGAGGGTAATCGCCAGAATCTGGACGCTCGAGCCGACTTCACCGCCAATCTCAACACCGAGCTGCTTCCAAGAACCCTCCCGACCCATCCAATTCCAATCGGTCCGCAGCAGATAGGTGTGCGGATCGCCATCTTGAATCAGAGAGATCTGATCACCATCCCACTTCAGTGGGCTACTAGCGCCGATCTTGCTGTCGATCTCTTGGCGCAGGTTGAAACCCAGCTCAATGTGATCTGCTTCGCCGATGGCTTTGGCCCGAATCGAGACATAAGCCCAATCGCGACTCGCCCAATCGGGCAAATCGACATAGATTCCGCCATGCCCTCCCGAGGTTTCGGTGAGACTCAAACGAAGCCCATCTTCGATTCGCGATACCGTCACCGGTCCCTGGGACCGGCGCAGGGGTCGAAGCGGCTTCCAGGCGGGCTGAGCTTGGTCGAACCGCCACTCCACCGGCTCGCTTTTCTCGCCCGCAGCCGTAGTCGACTGTGTGGCCTCGATCCGTGCCGAGTCGAGATGACTCTCGAGATGAACCGGATTGCGAATAGTGAGAACGTTGGAAGTCGTGTTCTCCGCGACCTCGCAGCCGATCATCATCGGTACTACAAGCACGACAGACAGCCCGATCAGCTTCGAGTGCATGACCAAAACCTCCCTACAGGAATTCGATGTGTTTCTAATGTTATCCGAGATAAAGTCTCTCCATGGTCGACCAATACTCCCGTCTCAACTATCGCCGCCTGATTGCCTGGCCCAAGCGCATCGAGCGCGAGTGGCCGTTCATGCGATCGATCCTTCAGGATGGGCCTGCCGATAGGCCTGGAAAAAGGATCCTCGATCTGGGTTGTGGCACCGGGGAACATGCACGGTTCCTGGTCTCCAAGGGCTTCGAGGTTGTCGGAGTCGACCGATCCACTGACATGGTGGAAGCGGCAAAGGAAGAGCCCCTACCGGAGGGTCTCGAATTCATCCAAGGCGACCTCAGCAGCTTGGCCGAGCTCGTGACTGGGGATTTTGGCGGT
>CAXMQZ010000045.1:0-3910 GCA_964195975.1 uncultured Polyangiaceae bacterium
CGCCGGTCGTCCGAAGAAGTGTGTTTTGAAATCGACAGCCCTGCCCCTGTAGCTCTGCCCCACCCACGACCAGCTCGGCTCCAGAGTCCAACAGCGTACCCACCGAGTCTCCGAGATTCTTTACACCCCCAACACCCAGCAAAGCACCCACCCCGGCCGATTCGAACCGCTCCCGAACCATCTCGATGAAGGCTTCGGTGTCGTCACAGGCCTCGACCACAACCAGACCAGGGCTGGTGCAAAACTGACCCGCGCCCAGAAGAGCGGAGCCTGAATACTCATCCGCTAGCGCCTCCGCTCGTTCTCGAATGGCCCCGGGAAGCAGAAACAAAGGGTTGACGCTACTCATCTCGAGGTAGATCGGTTTGCCCGCAGTATCCGCGGCCGCTTTGAGCTTCAGCGCTGCAGATCGGGAGCCGGTGTACCCAGTCGCTCCAACCAACGGATGCGACACCAGAAACTCGCCATCCGAGTGACTTGTCCTATAGACCATCTGAACGGTCGCCAATGGCAGACCCGACTCCTCGAGAGCCTCGAAGGCGGCCTCGGCAAGGAGCTGGCTGGTTCGAGGGTGGCTCGAATGAGCCTTGGCGATCACCGAGTTTCCAGCCGCGATCGCCGCAGCAAAATCACCACCCGAGATTCCATTGAACGCGAAAGGGAAATTGTTGGGGCCAAAGACGACCACCGGACCCTCCAGAGGACCATACATCGAGCGGATGTTGCTGCCCGTATCGATCGTCGGCAGAGTCCAGTTGCGATCGAGAGCTGCTGCCGCCGCTTGGCGAAGTTGATTGCTGGTTCGAGGCAACTCGACGTCGGCGAGACGTGGGATAACCGGCAAGGCAGTTTCTTGGTTTGCGGCTTCCGCAATACTCTGCTTCCGCGCATCGATACGATCGGCATAGCCTTCGAGAAAGGCAGCGATCGCTTCCCGTGGCACGCCTCTCAGTTCCCGGCTGGCCTCGCTACCGGCCGCTAGAGCCAGGTCGAGGTCGGCGCGACTGCTGACCGGGTACTCGTGCTCGAGAGTCTCTCCAGTATCAGGGTTGATGGCCCGAAATGAACCGGTCGAATCAGCTGGGCTCCAGGTCCCGGCAATCAGTACGTTTTCCATTGTTTGCTCCAAGGGTCGAGTTGTTTTCTATTCCCAGATTGTTCAACACCTATGCGCATTCGGGACATGTCAGGGGCGATTGGCCAGTCGTTCGCGAACCATCGCCAACACCTCGGATCTCACTGCATCTGGAACTGGCATCCGAGGTGGTCGAACGGTCTCGGTGCCCATCCCGATTTCGGCCTGCACCAGCTTGATTAGTTGCACAAACTCGGGAACCGTGTCGAGCCGAAGCAAGGGCAAAAACCAACGATACAGCTCGAACGCCTCTTCTCGCCTCCGGTCGCGAGACAGATTGAACAGATCGACCGATTCCTGTGGCAGCGCATTGACCAGCCCTGCGATCCAGCCGCTTGCACCCGACCACGACGCCTCGAACGGCATATCGTCGAGCCCAGCGAAGACGGCCAGCCTGTCACCAACGAGAGCCTTGACCGCCGTAATCCTGCGGACATCGCCGCTCGACTCCTTGATCGCCTTCAGATTGCTGTAGGTCTCTGCGAGCTCGGCCATGATCTCCGGCGTCACATCGGTCCCATAGGCAATCGGATTGTTGTAGAGCATGCAGGGCAGATCAGTGGCCTCGAAGATTGCGCCGAAGTGCGCCCGGGTCTCGTGCATCTTGCCGTTGTGCACGTAGGGCGGCAACACCATGAGGGCCTCGCATCCGGCCTCGGAACAAGCCTGCGCCAGAGAAACGGCCTCCGCCGTGCTCGAGGCAGCGATACCCGGCATCACCGGTACACGCCCGGCGAGCGCTCCTACACACGTCCGGACGATCTCGACCTTCTCGTCGAAATCGAGAGTATTACCCTCACCGAGCGACCCGAGGGGGACGATTCCGGTGCACCCGTGATCGATCAGCCAAGTGACATGCTTGGCGACGAAATCGTGATCTATCGTCAGGTCTCGTTTGAACGGCGTTGTAATCGCCGGCATCACACCTTCGAATTTCATGATCTTCTCCCGATTCAACGAGCCGCGAAGAGGCTACTCCTGTCCACCCCAGATATCACCAACCGTAAAACCATTCGGAAACGGATCCTCGGGATCAACCACGTACTGGGCAAAGCCGGTTATCCAGGCGGTACCCGTGATCGTCGGCACGACCGCATCGTAGTCGCCGAGCCTGGTCTCCCGCACAAGCTTACCGGTAAAAGTCGTGCCCAGAATCCCTTCATGAACAAATTCCTGGTCGAGCGGCAGCTCGCCCTTCGCCCACAAGGCAGCCATCTTGGCCGACGTCCCAGTACCACAGGGCGATCGATCGAGCGCCGCCGTCCAGGTCCCGGGTCTGTCCCAATCGAGCTGGCCGGTGGAAACGATTACTGTGTTCTTGCGGCTGGCATCGGGGTGTGTAGGGGGCGCAGATAGCTGCGCAATCGTGACGCCACGAATATCAGGGTTCTCCGGATGCACCGGCACCTCGAGCTGTTCGCAAGTGGCGGCCTTGATCATCTCGCCGACGCGCACGACCTCCCGAGCCTCGTCGCGTGCCAGGGTGAGACCGACTTGCTCGGCGTCTGCAATGACATAGAACATCCCTCCATAGGCCACGTCTACGACTACGGTGCCCAGCTCAGGCACATCGACCTCGGCCTCGAGGTGAACCGCGAACGCAGGAACATTTTCGAACGTGACCAGTTTCGCCTTACCGCCCTCGACCTCGGCACGCACGGCGATGAGACCCGCCGGCGATTCGAGCAACAGCTCGGTAATCGGCTCCTCGACGCTCACCATACCCAGCTCGATCAGCACGGTGGCGACCGCAATCGTGTTGGTTCCCGACATCCCCGGGTACTCGGTCTGCTCCATGATTACGTAGCCGGCATCGGCATCGGGATGGGTCGGTGGCAAGATCAGATTACAGTTCGAAGCCGGATACCCACGCGGTTCACGCAGCATCCTCTGGCGCAACTCGTCGGCCTCGGTCTCCAGGAACCGCATCTTCTCGAACATCGTGGCGCCCGGCACATCGAGCACTCCGCCCACGATGACACGCCCAGGCTCACCACAGACATGGGTATCGACCGCTTGGATCATGCTGGAAAAACGCATCGTAGGTCTCTCTTCACTCCGAGAGCTTCTCCCCCTCTCAGCCAGTGGTATCGTAGCCTCTCCTTGGCAATTCGAACAGGATGGGAATCGGGAGGCGTATCGAGTGATTGGGTCTGAGCTCTCCAACTTCAAGATCACCGACAAGATCGGTGAAGGCGGTATGGGCGAAGTATTTCGTGCCACGGACACCAAGCTAGGACGTGAAGTGGCGATCAAGGTGCTGCCGGAGTCGGTGGCGACCGATGCCGAACGCCTTGCCCGATTCGATCGCGAGGCCAAGGTTCTGGCGTCGCTCAATCACCCCAACATCGCCGCGATCTACCAGGTCGAGGAGGCTGATGGCGTCCACTTTCTGGTCATGGAACTGGCCGAAGGCGACACCCTGGCTCAACTGATCGCCCATGGCCCGATCCCGGTCGAGCGCGCGTTGCCGGTGGCCAAACAGATTGCCGAGGCACTCGAGGCAGCCCACGAGAAAGGTATCGTTCACCGCGATCTCAAACCCGCCAACATAGTCGTCGATCCGCAGGGCGAGGTCAAGGTGCTCGACTTCGGTCTGGCCAAGGCACTCGAGGTCAACGCAGCCAGCGGCAGCGCACCCAGTATGTCGCTCTCCCCCACTCTTACGGCGCAGATGACGCAGGTCGGGGTGCTGCTGGGCACCGCCGCCTACATGAGCCCGGAGCAGGCCCGTGGTCAGGCGGCCGACCGACGTTCCGATCTGTGGGCGCTTGG
>CAXMQZ010000046.1:0-125621 GCA_964195975.1 uncultured Polyangiaceae bacterium
TGGTCAGGGACTGGTTGGGTCGACTGGGAGTGACGACGCTCTTCATCGCCCCAGGAAGTCCCTGGGAGAACGGCTACGTCGAGTCGCTGATCGGCAAGCTCCGCGACGAGCTCTTGAATGGCGAGATCTTCTACACCCTGAGAGAGGGCCAGGTCCTGATCGAAAGGTGGCGCAGGGAGTACAACCAGGTGCGCCCGCATAGCTCTCTGGGCTATCGACCACCGGCTCCAGAAGCACTCGAGTGGCCCCTCGGGGCCACTCGATCAGGAGACCCTACTATGGCCGATCTACTAACATAGGAAGTAGTACAAACGATGGGGGCAGGTCAAGGAGCCAAAATGGTCACGGGGTTTTCCGCGTTATCAAACGCGTCTGTTGTCAGTCCGCGCACTCTCACCAGCAAACCAAAGATAAGCGTCGCCACTGCAGTCGTCTATTGTGAAGCCAATTTTGGCGGAGTCGACGGAAAGACGGCCAATGGCCTAGTTCGTCACTCGGAACTGTACGATATTGTTGCAGTCATCGACAGCGAAAAGGCTGGAATCGATGCCGGCATTGCCCTCGGGGAGGCGTCGAAGTCCATCCCCATCTGTCGCAATCTATCCGACGCCCTAAAACACGCTGGAGGTACACCCGATTACTTCATTTTCGGGATGGCACCGGCGAGTGGCATGTTGTCGACCGAGGAGCGCCGCCTTGTCCTCGAGGCCATTGGTCTTGGCATGAACATAGTCAACGGGCTGCATGAATTTCTGAATGACGACCCGGAGTTTGCTGCAGCGAGCGCCTGGAATCACGTTCAGATTGTCGATATTCGAAAACCCCGCGCCAAAAAAGACCTGCGTCTGTTCAGCGGCCGCATCGCCGAGGTCCTCTGTCCCCGCATCGCCATTCTCGGCACCGATTGTGCCATCGGCAAACGCACTACCGCCACGATTCTGACCCAAGCGCTCAACAGTCGCGGCATCAAAGCGGTATTGGTTGGCACAGGTCAGACCGGACTGATCCAAGGGGCACGGTACGGAGTTGCACTCGATGCCGTACCGTCACAGTTTTGCGCGGGTGAACTGGAAGCCACCGTCATCGAGGCTTACGAATGCGAAAAGCCAGATGTGATCGTCATCGAGGGACAGGGTGCTCTGAGTCATGAAGCATACGCCACCTCGAGTTTTATCCTGCGGGGAAGCTGCCCCGACGGAGTCGTGCTGCAACACGCACCGGGCCGCATCAACCGTTGTGATTTTGAACAGATGAAAATGCCGACGGTGGCTTCAGAGATAAATCTCATTCAGACCTTTTCCAACACAAAAGTCATCGGCCTTACTCTCAACCACGAGAACATGACCAGCAGCGAGGTTGACACGGCGATCACACGGTATGAACACGAGCTCGGCATCCCTGTCACCGATGCGCTGACGCAGCCAGACGAGCTCCTCGTGCAAATGGTTCTTGCGGCGTACCCGGAGCTCGACAGGAAGTTGGTCTCCCTGACGCAGTGACTGCACCGCGGCTGGAAATCGACCTCGACAAGATCCGGCATAACTCCCGTACGCTTGTTGAGCGTCTGGCGGGGCAGGGAGTTTCGGTAACGGGGGTTACGAAGGCTAGCCTCGGATCGCCAGAGATAGCCGGTGCGATGATCCAGTCCGGTGTCAGGGCGCTGGGCGACTCCCGTATCGAGAATATCGAAGCGATGCGTCGTGCCCAAGTGGCGGGGCCGATGATTCTCATACGATCCCCAATGCTCAGCCAAGTGCCTAGAGTCGTAGCGAGCGCCGATATCAGCTTCAACACGGAGCTCGACGTCATCGAGAAACTATCGTCCGACGCCCGTTTACAAGACCGCAACCACGGGATTGTGTTGATGGTCGAGCTCGGAGATCTGCGTGAAGGTATATTGCCGAGCAATCTGGAAGAGACAGTCCGACAGATTCTCCGTTTGCCGAACATCGTGTTAACGGGCATCGGCACCAATCTTGCCTGCCGCAGTGGTGTGTCACCCGATGCCAAAAACATGTCTGAGCTTTCGGCTCTCACGGACTCGCTCGAATCTACTTTCGGCTTGCCCATCGGCATGGTGTCCGGCGGAAACTCGGCTAACCTCGACTGGGCTCTCAGCAGTGCGGCTACCGGGCGGATCAACAACTTGCGTTTGGGAGAAGCGATTTTTCTTGGTCGTGAGACACTTCACCGTCGCCCGATAAGCGGACTCCACACGGATGCCGTTACCATCGTTGCCGAGACGATCGAGTCGAAAATCAAGCCGTCGCAGCCATGGGGTGATATCGCGCAGGCCGCGTTTGAATCGGCTCCGTCAGCCACTTTGGATCGCGGAGATATTTCACAGGCGATCCTCGCTCTGGGGCGCCAAGAGATCGACCCGCTTGGCCTCTTCCCCCCGCCGGGAGTCGAGATTCTGGGAGCCAGCAGTGACCATCTCATCGTGGACCCCGGCCCCCATCAACTGCGAATCGGTGCCGAAATTGCGTTTCAGGTCAACTACAGTTCTCTCATCCGGGCTATGTCCTCGACTTTTGTCACCAAGGAGTTCTTGACGCAGGTTGACTGACGGATCCTGCTCGAGCGCTCTCATCCGCTCCAGGATCTGCCCGGCTCGGCCCTACGAAGGATCAGTAAGCTGTAGTGGTCGGCCTCCGTTGTTTGTACCAGTTTGAATGTTAGTGATTTGCCGGCTGTTTGTCCTCCCGACTGGCCGCTAGCGGCCAGTCGGGCGCTTCGGGCGCCGGGGTCAGCGCCGAGAACCCGGGTGGCTACCTTCCGATGCTATGGATGTTCGCGCTGCTCAGCCTCTCCGGATTCGTATTCGCCTGGCGCACCCCCAGGTGTTCGCTTCGTTTCTCGAGAAGGTAGGCGCACCGACTCACCGACTCTATGGTCCTCTGGGTCTGCCGGTGTACTGCGACGATCCGAAAGCTCTGGTGCCCCTGAAGCAGGGCTGGGCGTTGTTTGACGCCGCGGCACGACTGGAGGACCCGTTTCTGGGTTGGCATGTCGGTCGGTTCTACGGAGACAGCGGAATCAACCGTGGCTTGCTGAGTTAAATCGAGGGCGCACCGACCCTGTATCGGGGGCTACGCGAGCTCATTCGGCTGGTAAGCACCGAGGCCTCACATCTCGAGCACCCCACGGTCCCAGCCGCCCGTCGCGTATCACCGCAAATCTCCACCTGGTACAAATCTACAAGTCCCCTTGAGGACACCATGACGATGCAACTTGCATATTGCAGGCCTGGCACGCGCTGCCACTATTATCCGAAGGACTCGATGTAACGCTTTGGCCCCGAAAGTAGACATACAATCATGCGCGGAGGTGACTTCACCATGCGAAGGTCCCTGACCCTGGAATACTGGCGCGATGAGGATTCTTTCGTGGGCCGTCTGCTCGAGGTTCCCGGAGTCTTCAGCCAAGGCGCGACCCTCGAAGATCTCGAAGTGAACATCAAGGATGCCTTCGAACTCGTACTCACTGAGAGTGATTCGACTTCGATCCCTGGAAACACCCAGCGCAAGGAGATCGAGGTCGAGGTGTGAAACGCCGAGCGTTTCTAAGCGATCTTGGCCGCGCTGGATGCACTCTGAAACGCCACGGTAAACAACATGATCTCTATCTGAACCCTGCGAACGGCAGGGTTGCTCCGGTTCCCCGCCACACTGAGATCAAGAATAGCCTTTGCAGGCTGATCCAAAAGCAGCTGGGCTTGCCGCAATCCTGATCCGAGGTAGCTAGGTAAAGCCGGCTCAGCCCTTTTCTACGACGGCGCGGTGGTGCACCTGGGAGCGTTCGGGGCGTAAGAACTGCGCGTGCCGTTTCGCCGCCTTGCCTACGGAGTCGAGCCAGACCACGCAGAGGTATCACCGGATTCGAAGCCGTCGGCGAATAGCAACACTACATACGGCCGAACATTCTCCAGGATCGTGAAGTCGTGCCAGTCTACGCCAGGGCCTTGGTTGGGTGTGTATGATTCGTATCGGGTCGAAAGAAAGTCTATGTCCCCGTCGCTATCAAAGTCCATGGGTAGAAGAAAACCTGGTTTCCCCAGTACAGCGTTTTCTATCGGCACGAATCGGCCGGTGCAGTCATTCAACCAAATGAAACTCTCAAAGAAGCCTGGAGGCATTTCGGGTCGTTGGGGCGTCAAGAACACCAGATCCACACACTCGTCCTCGTTTACATCGATTGTCGGCATGCCTAGGATCTCGCCTGGGGGCGCGCCATGGGGAGGTGGCCCGAACCGCGTCAAGGTCTCATCGACAAGATTCCGATTGCCACGGTTGATAAACACCTGAATCGTCGGGGGAGTGTCGCCACAGACGCCGCCCCCGTCCCAGGGCACCAGCAAGTCGATGTCCTCATCCGAGTCGATGTCGGCCGCTGCCATCGCCCCTCCGGCTAGATACGGACCGTTAAAGCGGCATATAGGTGTTCCCGCAGGGGGGAGGATCGGTGTGTGCTCGGCGCTTGAGAAGTCCCCGGTGCCGTCGTTCCAATAGATCCCGCCAATCCAGGGTGACCCATCCTCCCCCCAGTGCCACGGAGCTGTTATGAGCTCTGGGAAGCCATCACTGTCCAGGTCAGCGAGCAGCGCATTTAGGGCGTTGGGAAACTGCTTGTATGGCCCCCAGACTTCGTAGTAAACGTCCGGGACCTTCTCCCAGTCGGCTATGAAGCCACCGAGACCATCATTGATCAAGAAGTAGGAGAGCTCAAATCCGGCCATTCCCGTCACCCAGATATCGACATCGAGGTCACCGTCAATGTCGCCGGCAGCGACCCCATGGCTACCGTCTTTAGGAAGCGGCCCGGGACTTGCCGTGGTGTCGGGATAGCGGATTCCCGGTGGTCGGCCGAATTGTTCTTCACCCCCGTAGCAGGGGTGCTGACCAGGGAATGCAGGTGAGGCGAGAGTACAGGGTGAACCCAGCAGGTTGTGGCTATGATCGCGCAGCAGACCATCCGTCCGAGACCTTGATTCTCTGGGCTATTTGGCTAAACTACCAAGCATGAGGAAGCTTGAGGGCCAGACGAAACGACGGCTGGAGGCGCAGGCTCGGGTGATCAAGGCGCTGGCCCATCCCACGCGTCTGTTTCTCGTCGAGGAGCTGTGCAAAGAAGAGCGTTGTGTTTGCGAGCTGGCGGAGATGGTCGGATCCGACATGTCGACCGTGTCCAAGCATCTGGCGCTCTTGCGTCAGGCTGGCATCGTAAAGGACGACAAGCGCGGCAAGAAGGTGTTCTATCGCTTGAGGATGGGGTGTGCGCTGGACTTCACCTCGTGCGCGAGTGCGATTCTCGAGGAGACGTCTCGCCGGCGTTTGGAGGCGATCGCGAGCTGAGTTTTTTTGGAAGCTCATTTGGTGCTTTTGCCAAATATGCCTAACAAGAGGTTTTCAGAGATGCACGAGGGACTCAGGGTGCTGTTTCTGTGCACGGGCAACTCCTGCCGCAGTCAGATGGCGGAAGGATGGACACGCCACTTGAAAGGTGACGTCGTCGAGCCGTATCCGGCGGGAGTCGATCCCGGGAGGCTCGATTCCCGGGCAGTAGCCGTGATGGAAGAGGCCGGCGTCGATATCTCAAGGCGCTCCTCGAAGCCGTTGTCCGAGGTCATGCACGTCCCCTTTGATGTCGTCGTCACCGTTTGCGGCGACGCGCACGAGAGCTGCCCGGTGTTTCCCGGTCGAACCACGGTAGTCCACCGTGGGTTCGATGACCCGCCTCGCCTCGCGGCTACGGCTTCGTCCGAAGACGAGGCGCTCGACCACTACCGCCGCGTCCGGGACGAGATCCGGGTGTTTGTCGAAGAGCTTCTACAGTCTCTCGGTGTCGGGCCGGAGCCCGGCTCCGGCAGGCAAGAGGAGTCCGCATCATGAGCCAAGGTGTCGCCAAGCGGCTGTCGCTTCTCGATCGATATCTAACCGTCTGGATCTTCTTGGCGATGGGGGTGGGGGTCGCGATGGGGGCGATGTGGTCCGGAATCTCGGAGTTCTGGGGCCGTTTTTCCGTCGGCACCACGAATCTCCCGATCGCTTTCGGCCTCATCCTCATGATGTATCCACCGCTCGCCAAGGTGCGCTACGAGGAGATGCCGGACGTTTTTCGCAACTGGCGGGTACTCGGCCTGTCGCTGGTCCAGAACTGGGTGATCGGGCCGATCCTCATGTTCGCGCTGGCAATTCTCTTCCTGCGCGATCAGCCCGAGTACATGGTCGGTCTGATCATGATCGGCCTAGCGCGGTGCATCGCGATGGTGATCGTCTGGAACGAGCTCGCCAAAGGCGACTCCGAGTACGCAGCGGGGCTGGTGGCGTTCAACAGCGTCTTTCAGGTGCTCTTCTACAGCGTCTACGCCTGGATCTTCATCACCAAGCTGCCGCCGCTGTTCGGGCTGAGCGGTTCGGTGGTCGACATCAGCATGGGTCAGATCGCCGAGAGCGTCTTCATCTACCTTGGCATTCCCTTCGTGGCCGGCATGCTGACGCGCCTGGTCCTGGTCAAGTCCAAGGGGCGGGAGTGGTATGAGCGGGTGTTCATTCCCAAGATCTCGCCGATCACCCTGATCGCGCTGCTGTTCACGATCCTGGTGTTGTTCAGCCTCAAGGGCGACCAGATCGTGCGGATCCCGGGCGACGTGCTGCGGATCGCGGTGCCGCTTCTCATCTACTTCGTGGTGATGTTCCTGGTCAGCTTCTGGATGGGCCACAAGATCGGAGCCGACTACAGCAAGACGGCTACGCTTTCCTTCACGGCCGCCTCCAACAACTTTGAACTGGCGATCGCGGTGGCGGTTGCCGTTTTCGGCATTGAGTCGGGCGTTGCCTTTGCCGCGGTGATCGGGCCGCTGGTTGAAGTGCCGGTGCTGATCGGCCTCGTCAACGTTTCTCTGGCGTTTCAGAAACGCTATTTCAAGGGGCGTGTTGAGGATGATCCTGCACTGGCAGCCGCCGGGTCTGAAGCGTGCAAGCCGCGCGGAACCTAGCTGGTCCCCAGACAAAGAGGCGACGAGCGTGAAATGAGCTGGAAGTCGGAGTGGAAAGTTCTGGCGCTGATCGTTGGTGCCTTTGCGGTCCTCTATTACTTGCCGGTCGGAGCCTCGCGCTTCGACAGTGCGGTGATCGAGGCGCTTCATCTGGCCAAATGGTACGCGCGGGAGCACGTCCTGCTATGTCTCGTGCCGGCGTTCTTAATCGCTGGAGCAATCGCGGTGTTTGTGAGCGGCGCGTCGGTCATGCGCTATCTGGGTGCCGACGCACCGAAGCCGGTCGCCTACGGCGTCGCGTCGGTCAGCGGCACGATTCTGGCGGTCTGTTCGTGCACCGTGCTGCCACTCTTTGCCGGGATCTATCGCATGGGAGCGGGGCTCGGCCCGGCGACGGCGTTCCTCTACTCGGGGCCCGCGATCAACGTGCTGGCCATCATTTTGACGGCACGGGTCCTTGGGGCGCAGCTGGGAATCGCGAGAGCTGTCGGGGCCGTCGTCTTCGCCGTGGTGATCGGTCTCGCCATGCACTTGATCTTCCGCCGAGAAGAGATGGCCAAAGCGAAGCAGCAGGCCGTCATGCCGGGGGCGGAGGAGTCTCGCCCGCTCTGGCAAAACGGGCTCTACTTTGCGCTGCTGGTCGCGGTGCTGGTTTTCGCCAACTGGGGCGCCCCCGGGAAGGAGACCGGGGCTTGGGCGTGGCTCTTCGCTCACAAGTGGCATCTGACGGCGGCCGCGGGTGCCGCTCTCGGAGTGGCACTAGTCGGCTGGTTTGGCCTCTCTGCGCGAAAGGCACTGGCTGTCGGTGGCGCCACGCTGGCGGCCGCCCTGGTCGCCAACGGGCATCCGGTCGTTCCGTTCACGATCGGTGTGATCGGGCTCTCTCTGATCATCGCGAACGACGAGGGCGAGCTGGGGCGCTGGCTCGAGTCGAGCTGGGGCTTCGCCAAGCAGATTCTGCCGCTCCTCTTCGCCGGCGTTTTGGTCGCGGGCGCTTTGCTGGGGCGCCCCGGCGGGGAAGGACTCATTCCCTCCGAGTGGGTAAGCACGACTGTTGGGGGGAACTCGCTCGCAGCCAACCTTTTCGCCTCGGTGGTCGGCGCGTTTATGTACTTCGCCACCCTCACCGAGGTGCCGATTCTCGAGGGGCTACTCGCCAACGGCATGGGGCAGGGTCCCGCGCTGGCGCTTCTTCTGGCCGGCCCGGCGGTTTCGCTTCCCAACATGTTGGTGATCGCGAGCGTCATCGGCTGGAAGAAGACTTCCGCCTACATCGCATTGGTCGTCGTCATGGCGACTTTGACCGGCTTCCTCTACGGGAGCTTCTTTGCTTGAGGAGTTGAAAGATGATGAAGATCCAGATCCTGGGGCCGGGCTGCTACAACTGCCGGCTTCTTACCGAGAAGACCGAGAAGGCCGCAGAAGAGCTCGGTCTCGACTACGAGCTCGAGAAGGTTGAGGACCTCGCTTCGATCACGGCTCTCGGTGTCATGGCGACACCGGCTCTTGTGGTCAACGGAGAGGTCAAGCTGTCCGGGTTCGTGCCGCACGTCTCGAAAATCAAGGAACTCCTAACTCAAGACTGAGGCGGTCGAGTCAGGGAAGGCTCCTCTTTTCATAGGAGGGTTTCGAAATGACGAGCTACAGTTTGGTCGCGTTCGTCGGTGGCGGACGCATCGCGCGAATCTTGCTGGAGGGTTGGAGGGCTTCGGACAAGATGCCGGGTTCGGTTTCGGTTGTCGAGCCGGATGAGGGCGTGCTGGCGCAGCTGCGTGAGGTAGCCCCGGAGGTTGGCGTCGCCGATTTGAAGGGCCTGGGCGCCTCCGAGGTGATCTTCCTCGCCGTGCACCCGCCTGTCTTGAAAGACGTGCTGGGGCAACTCGCAGGAGGAGTGGGACCGAAGACAGTGGTCGTGTCTCTCGCGCCCAAGGTCAAGGCCGCCAAGATTGCAGAAGCCCTCGGCACGGATCGAGTGGTGCGAATGATTCCCAACGCTCCGTCCGCGGTCGGCGCCGGCTACAACCCGGTGTTCTTCGGCGAGGCAATCGACGGGGAAACCAAGCAGGAGCTGAAGAGGATGTTCGCGCCATGGGGGGATCAACCGGAGGTCGCCGAGGAGAGCCTCGAGGCCTACGCCGTCGTGACCGCTATGGGTCCGACCTACTTCTGGTACCAGGTGCAGACTCTTCGGGAGCTGGCAGTCTCGTTCGGACTCGAGCAGGAATCCGCGGACGAAGCCGTTCTTAGAATGCTCGACGGAGCGGTCCGCTGCCTGATGGCCAAAGGACCGGGCTCGATGGATCTGATTCCGGTGCGGCCGCTGGAGGAGCTCGAGCCGACGGTGACGAGCGCCTTCGAGACCAAGCTGACGGGGATGTTCGAGAAGCTCACGGCCTGAGGGGCCGGGACTCACGTCTCGGGTCAGTCGGGCCGCCGAGGCAGGTGCGTCGGCGAGGGCTTGAGCAATAGTCCTGTCGGCTGTTCCGAGAGTCGCGCCGAGGGGTAGACGTGGAGGACGTCCGCAAGGTGGCCGAGGAACTTCCTTTTGAAGTCCCGCAACCGCCCGTAGTTCGACCCAAACTGAATCTGTAGCGCGTCCCAGGGGATGAGACACGGCTTCCGGAGGTAGCTCATCCGGTAGGTGAGCCACGAGTAGATATCGAGAGAGAGTGGTGAGCCCTTGAGCGCCTTGAGGGCGTGGAGGTCGATCGGCACTGCGTGGGCGACGAGCTCTTCGTAGAATTCGGTGCTCAAGACGACGACCGAATTCCAGAGCGGGCGCTGTCTGGCGGCTTGGCTCCCGAGGGGTGTCTTCGTCGGCTGCGGCCTTGCGGCGCTTGCCGCGGGCGGCATTGGCGTAGAACCCCCAGTAGCGCACCATCTGCTGGGACGGCTCGGGGATGTGGTCGACGACGCGGGCGAGAAACTCGAGGACATCCCAGCGAGCGTGACCGTCGTCGGGTCCGGTACGGCGTGAGGGCCGGCTGCGGTAGACGATCTCGCCAGCTTCCCACTCCCAGCTCAGCCGCTTCAGGACGATCGGACAGCGAATCATGTAGTGGCCGAGACGCACTGCGCCCTGCCGGTCGTCACCCGCACCGCTCCGTGGACGGAGAAGCCGCTGTGGCGCCAGGAGAGGAGATTGTCGACGATTGATCTGGATGCGGTGCACTGCAAGCACTGTGGAATATCGGTTGCAGCGGGTTGCGGCGAAACGATCGGGTCTCTGGACTAGGTGCTTGGTATTCCTGCTCCCAGGAGCGGTCGCCAATTGTGGTTGCGCGGACTATCGATACTCTCATTCGAGTGAGATACCCAAGATTTCTCCAAGAGAGGTGAACTGATTGACTGAATGGCATTCAGGAGGTCGAGAGTTCGATTCTCTTCGGCTCCGCCACTTAAACCTCTTAAACAGAGAAACTTAGACCTCCCAACGAGGGGTGACCTTCTTTCTTCGGTCTGAAAAGGGTCCAAATAGGGTCCATCTGAACCGAGGCTCGAAGGATTGTCCTTGCCTTGCTGGAGTGGGCGAAAGGCTGCTCCACAACGCCATCGCATCCAGCTCAAGGGACCGTCGCTGCTCTGGACTGAGCCGGCTGCCTCCACGCACAGCCGAAAGGGCAATCGATGATCGGCGTCGCTGCGCTCCCCCTGTGGAAGCTGACGGGGCTGTGGAAAACGCCCTCTTCGCCCACCTCGAACGTCGCCAAGCTGTACTTCGTGGCCACCAAGGTCTCCTCAACTCCACGTTCCATCACCCGGGACCTCCTTGTCTGTCGGGGTGATTGGCGGGGGCAGTGCCGGAGCAAGGGGATCGCGCCTTAGAGCACTCACGAAGTCGACCAGCGATAAGCCCAAATCTTGCCCTTCCCCGGCCACCTGCGCCCGCCGGAGGCACGATCTCAGTGGGAGTAGGTCAGCAACACCGTGCAGCTACCGCCAGCCGTCCTACTCCTGTGACCACCGGTGACGGTGGGGAAGTGGAGCCGGTCGTCATAGACGGCGATTGCCACGAGAAGCCACCCTCAGAATTGGTGCAGATTTGGTTCATCCGCATTTAAGAATCAGCAGTTCTGCGCATTGCTGCTGAGTCTGCCGACCACTGTTGCGGCCGATAAGTAAACCTCCTGTTTTCAAGGTGTTACCGGCGTAAATTCAACGGGTAGAGGCACTTACGCGGGAGCACCCGACCCGACTTAAAATCCCCCACCGAAAGGTTTCCGGGTTCGAGTCCCGGCTCCGGCACCAAGCTAACTTACACAAATAGATGGACTTACGGCGCTTCGGGCGATCTTCGTCCGGGCCCAACCAGGGGCAGTGGTAACAATTTTGGTAACACTGAACTCCATAAGACGACCGCATCCGGCAGCAAATCGCAACGACCTCTGTCGACTCTTCAGATCAGGCAGATGAAGTCATTCACGCTTATGACGAGCTTGAATGAGAATGTGGGCGAGGGTGGACCGCTGGATCCGGCGATGGGCTCGAGATCTGCTCTCGAATGAGCGGACACAACGGTCAGGTCGGTCGCCGGATCCCCAGCTTCTTCATGCGGGCGCGCAGAGTGCTTTCCTTGAGTCCCAGCTGCTCGGCGGCATTGCCGCGCTGTGCCTCCTCAATACTCGTCTGCCGATTGGGTCATCGCTGGAGGCTCGTTCTTGAGGGGAGGTTGGTTTCGTCTCCGGCGCAAATACTCCGCCAACGCTGAGGTGGTGATCGATCCCCTTGTGCGGTGCAGCTGCGCTGGCGCTGGCTAAGGAAGGGCCCTCCTTCCTCGAGGCAGCTCGCGCCGGAGAAGCCGAGCCGAGATCCGCGCGCTCAGGCGGCTTCGCGCCACTCGTACCGGTGGTGGAGTCCTCCGACACGAGGCATCGCGACTACCCTAGCCGTCGGTGACGGCGGCAGTGTCACGGGCCGCCGAGATGGAGTGTCCTTGCCGAGGCCGAGATGCGTGCGGTCCTCGCGGAGACCATGTAGAAAGGGTAGCGCAGCCGCCGGGGAATGTGCGAGGTGGCCAGTTTTTGGTAGGCCAGTCGAGCAGTTTGTAGGTTTCCCCTTAGGTTTCCGACTCATGGTTGTAACTGTGATTAAACCACTGCAAACAGGTCGGTTACGAGTATTTCCCGGGCGGCCTACCTAACCGTATTGCTGATCGATCCAGTCGCGATACGACTGATCGGTCACAGCGCGCCACCAAGCTTCGTTGTCGAGGTACCAACGAATCGTCTCTTCAAGACCCTGTTTGAAACTCACGCTTGCAGCAAAGCCTAGCTCCGATGTGATCCGGTCGGCGTTGATCGCATAGCGTCGATCGTGTCCCGGTCGGTCGCGCACGAAGGTGATGCGGCTTCTGCTGGGCTCTCCTCTGGCAGCCGGGGAAGAGGCGTATTTGTCTGCCAGTTCGGGCTCTTCGCGAAAGATCCCATCCAAAGAGTCGCATAAGGCGTGAACGAGCTCGAGGTTGTTGAGCTCGTTGCCAGTGCCTATGTTGTAGGTCTCGCCGTTGCTTCCGCTGGTCAGTACAAGCTCGATCCCTCGACAATGGTCGTCGACATGAAGCCAGTCACGAACATTGCGTCCATCACCGTAGATCGGTAGATCCTTGCCCTCGACGAGATTCAAGATGCAAAGTGGGATGAGCTTCTCCGGGAACTGGTAGGGCCCGTAGTTGTTCGAGCAGTTACTCATCGTGGTCCGAAGCCCGTAGGTATGGTGGTAGGCGCGCACGAGATGGTCCGATCCCGCCTTGCTGGCGGCATAGGGGGAGTTGGGAGCGTAAGGTGTGGTTTCGCAGAAAGCCGGATCGTCGGGACCCAGGGTTCCAAAGACTTCGTCGGTAGACACGTGATGGAAACGATGCTGCGGATTGGGTGCACGCCCTCCCTCCAACCATACGCTTCGAGCTGCCTCGAGCAAAGCCTGGGTTCCGCGCACATTTACATCGACAAACGTCTCTGGACCGCTGATCGAGCGATCGACATGGGACTCGGCTGCAAGGTGAACCACCGTGTCGATCTCTTCTTCGAAGAGAAGCTTCTCTACAAGGTCGCGATCTCGAATATCACCGCGAACGAATCTGTACATCGGGCTCTCAGCTGCGCTCTCCAGACTAGCGAGGTTGCCGGCGTAGGTGAGGGCGTCGAGGACGACGACTCGATCCTTCGGATGCCTGTCCAGCCAATAGCGGACAAAATTCGCACCGATAAAACCGGCACCTCCGGTTACCAGTAGCCTACTCATCGTCGTTTATCTCGATCTCCTGAAGCATGCGCCTCAGTTGAGAGCGCCAATGGGTCGATTGATGTCCCAGGCTCGCCCAGGTGGATGTTTTTTCCAAGACGCTATAGCGCGGTCTCGGGGCTGCCGAGGGTCGTGCAGCGGTAGTTGTGGGTTGAACGGCACATTCCGATTGGAGATTTCCGAGTAATCGAGCCTCATCTTGGATCGCGATCGCGAAGTCGTACCACGAGGCGACTCCGGCGTCGGTCCAATGATAAACGCCCTTCAAATCGGGGCGAGTGGCAAATCGCCAGATTGTCTCGGCCAGGCCATAGGCCCAGGTTGGCGTTCCAACCTGATCGCAGATCACTTCCAATTGATCTCGTTCGCTCAGCAAACGTAGCATCGTTTTTGCGAAGTTGTGACCAAAGCGCGAATAGACCCAGGCGGTTCTGAGAATGGTGGAGGAGTCGGGGAGCTCAGCCTGTACCTGCCGTTCACCTTGCAGCTTGCTGGCGCCGTAAACACTTTCCGGTCCGGTTGGTGCTTCAGGTTCGTAGGGCCTTCCCGATTCTCCCGAGAAAACGAAGTCTGTAGAAACTTGGATCAGCCGCCCACCCCGTCGTGCCACGGCGTGCGCCAGGTTTCCCGGGCCGTCGCCATTGACCGAGAAGGCGATCTCGGTGTCTTTTTCAGCTTGATCGACTGCGGTGTAGGCGGCCGCGTTGATGACCACTTCGGGGGTGATCTCGTCGATAATGCGCGCGACGCCTTCGGGGTCGGTGATGTCGAGATCTGCCCGAGTCATGGCAACCAACTCGATTCCGTCCGGTACGGTCCGTTGAAGCTCCCTACCCAGCTGACCGGAGGCTCCGGTTACGAGCGCGATCACGGATACAGTTCCGCCTCAGAGAATCTAGTGCCTGCTGAATCTTTGGCCGAGAGAATAGGAGTGGCTTGTCGCGACAGAGGCCACTCGATCGCGAGATCGGGATCGTTCCAGCAGACGGTCCGGTCGTCTTCGGGGAAGTAGAGCTCAGTGCATTTGTAAAGGAGGTCCGCGGTTCGACTCTCCACATAAAAGCCATGTGCGAAACCAGGTGGAATCCACAACATGTTCTTTTTCTTGGCGGACAGCCAGACTCCTGCCCACTGACCCAGAGTTGGTGAGCTCCGCCTTAGGTCGACTGCAACATCGAAGACCCGACCAATGACCACGCGCACGAGCTTTCCCTGAGGCCGCCTGATTTGGTAGTGGAGGCCTCGGAGGATGCCGTGAGTGGACTGTGAATGATTGTCCTGCACGAATTGGGCATCAAGACCTCCACTCCTGAACTCTTGCAGGTTCCAGCTTTCGAGAAAGAACCCTCTTTCGTCCTCGAAGACCCGGGGCTGAAGCTCCATGACCTCTGGGATCCGGGTGGGCTTGAAGGCAATCTTTTCGCTCACCGCAGTTCCCGCAAGACTCCCGTGAGATAGAGCCCGTAGGCGCTGTCTTGGAATGAGGCCGCAAGACTCTCGAACTGATCAGCGGTAATAAAGCCCCTTCTGAGCGCGATCTCCTCAGGACACGCGATCTTCAGTCCCTGTCGTTTTTCGATGACACGTACAAAAACAGCGGCATCCAATAGGGAATCGTGGGTGCCCGTGTCGAGCCAGGCGGTTCCCCGACCGAGGATCTCGACCGAGAGCTCACCGCGATCGAGGTAGACCATATTGAGATCGGTGATTTCGAGCTCACCCCGATCCGACGGCTCGAGCTCGCCCGCGATGTCCACCACCTGGGAATCGTAGAAATAGAGTCCTGTGACCGCGTAGTGTGACTCGGGCCGACTAGGTTTTTCGACTATCGTCAACGCTCGACCGCTGTCGTCGAAACTCACGACCCCATAGCGCTCAGGGTCGGTGACGTAGTAGCCAAATACCGTAGCACCGCTCGGTCTGCTGGCGGCGGTCGTCAGTTTTCTTGCCAGATCTTCGCCGTGGAAGATGTTGTCGCCGAGGATCAGCGCGACGGCGTCGTTGGCGATGAACCGCTCACCAATCAGAAAAGCTTGAGCAATTCCCTCGGGTTTTTCCTGTATCTCGTAGTTGAGCGTAATCCCCCAGCGGGATCCGTCGCCCAGAAACGACTGGAAGGCTTCTAGATCGCGGGGTGTCGTGATGAGCAAAATGTCACGAATTCCTGCGTGCATCAGAGTCGAAAGCGGATAGTAGATCATCGGCTTGTCGTAAACCGGCATCAGCTGCTTGCTGACTCCGTGGGTCAGGGGCAAGAGCCTTGTGCCGGCACCGCCAGCCAGGATTATTCCTTTGCCCGTCGATTCTCTGTCGCTACTCATATTATTGGGCCCGAGGGCCGGAGCTTAGCGCAATTCGGGGCTCGAGCGCGTCTCGATGAGATTACTTTCTGCCCGAGGCCAGACTCCGTAATAGCTCCGCGTAACGGTCACAGACTACATCCCAGTCATAGGACTCGTGAGCATGTTTGGAGGACTTGGAGCCATACTCAGACGCGAGTTCGGGATCAGCCTGGAGCCGGTTGAGCACATGGGTCAACGATGAAGGTTCACTGGCGTTAAACAGAAGACCTGTGCCGCCAGCCGCCTCGACATTCTCGGGTGTTTTGTTGACCACGACACAGTTGCCGTAGCCCATGGCTTCCACGAGGGCCGGGTGAGTGCCTCCGACCTCGGTGGCGTGGATATAGGCGTAGGCGTTTGTAAGTAGCTCGCGGTAGCCTTCGCCGTAGATTGCTCCCGGAAATACGATCCTGCGATCGGCGTTCTCCGTGAAACTGCGAATAAACCGCTTGGCGTACGGAGCGTTGCCAACCATGACGAGTGGCATCTCCCCGCGGACGCCCCGGTAGGCTTCGGCGACCCTGTGGGGGTTGTTTTCGGGCTCGAAGCGACTCACGTAGAGAAAGTACCCCTGGCTCTGGAGACCGAGCTCTGCCATGAGCTCACCCGGCGGCTCGGGCTGTGTCTGTACGCCATAGGAGATAACCCATGAATCGAGGTTCCAGCGTCGGCTGAAATAGTCGCGTACTACCTCGGCGTCCGACACCACAGCGTCGGGTAGCCCTGCAGCTAGCCTTTCGGAGAGGGTGTATACCGATTTTCCGACTGTGCCCCATTTGGCTCGCTGTCGCTCGATTCCATCGACGTGGAGGGCGGTGGGAATTCGACCCAGCTTGAGCAGAGGAATAAAAATTGCGTTGGCAGAGTTGACCAGGAGCGCCGCATCGAATCGTTGGCGAGCCGCATGGATCGCCGAGAGAAAAGTGTGAACCGGTGTGTCGAGGTGTTTGGTCTTGAGGGTCGGAAGAACAACGAGGTGGACTCCTCGGTACTCGGTCAGGTGCCGTGGCGTGTAGTGGCTCCGGCAGTAGACCGTAACGTCGAAGCCGCGCGCGGCCAGTCGAGGTGCGAGCTCCTCCATCAGGGTCTCGTAGCCACCATAACGTCCAGGTATGCCGCGACTGCCGATCAAGGCGACGCGCAGAGCGGTCACAGCGGCAAGCTCCGTCTGAAAAACCAACGCGTTATCGACCAGCTGCTGCAGGAGCGCCGACTTTGTATCTGTCGCCGTCGCTTCCAGATGTTTCCCCTCTGCACCCAGAGCCACCTGTAGGCGGGGAGCGAGGTTCTTTCCACCGAGATCACCCAGAAAAAGGCCAAGAGGTCTCTAATCACTGTCGGAACAAACGTGATCAAGAAATTCGCCAAATCCTGATGATAGGCCCGAAGCAGGTATCGATTCTTGAGCGACTGATAGTTGACCTCAGGTGGGATCTCGCGACGCCGATCGGGAGTGACCTGGCGTCTGTGGATGCATTTGGCCGTCGGCTCGTAGACCGCTATCCAGGACCTTTCCTGCAACCGGAAGCAGAGCTCGGCGTCCTCGCGAAAAGAATGGAATTCGGGGGCAAAAACATCACTGCCAAACGCCACATCTTCGAGCGCCTCGCGCACAAACAGCGAGGCGGCTCCGGTGGCGCCAAACACCCGTTCGGAAATCATGAATTGGCCGCGATCTTCTTCACCCGAGCCTCGGTCCAGATGGCGCCAGGTGGGGAGTAGAAACATCCCGCAGGCGTCGAGCCGAGCCGAAGCTGGGGGATTCGTTGCCCGAACCAGCCGCCCAGCGACAGCTCCGAGGCGAAGGTCCCCAGAAGAAAGCACACGTCTCGCGAGGTTTTGCAAGAATTCGGGGTCCGGAATCGTATCGGGATTCAGCAAAAGAACATAAGGAGCCTCGGACTCCTGAATCGCTCGATTCGCACCTCCCGCAAAACCCACGTTCTGATCCAATTCGATGAGCTGGGACGGAATGTCAGACGGCATAGAGCGACCGGCAGTCTTGATGCTGTCGTCGGTGCTGGCACTGTCCACGAGCACGATCTCATGCGGGCGCAGCGTCTGCCTCCCTACGGCATCGAGACAGCTGGAGAGATCCAGCGCGGAGTTGTGACTGACAATACAAACTGCGATGGCGAGGTTCGAGTCAGACATGGCGGTTTGAAACCTCGTCGGATGCTGGCCTTTCGCAGTCGCTCCAATCAATGGTTCGGTGCCAGTTCGAGGTCGCTCCGTAGGCGAGATCGATCAGACCCCGAGCGGCGCTGCGTCGGTCGGCTGCCCGCTTCGGCTTTCGCAGGGGCAACAGCGCGAGCCGGATAGGCGCCGCCACCGAAAGAAGGACTCGCGCTGTGATGGCCCAACCGTGACCATGGTGCTTTTCGAGGTACCTACAAAGATTTTTGTAGTAGATCCGGAGAAAACGGCCGTAGCCTAGGGGGATGACGCTGGCACCGAGGTGATGGTTGAACACGGCCGTAGGACAGTAGCGAATCTTGGCATCTCGGCGGCTCAGACGAGCGGCTAGATCGACGTCCTCGAACCAGGCGGGGAAGAACTCTTCATCGAACCCGCCCATCTCGATCAAGACCTTTCGGCGCAATGCCAAAGAGGCCGCTGCAGGTTGCTCGATCTCGGTTCCGGCTTCTGGCTCGGTAGCCGCTCCCGCCCCCGCGGGTATGAGCAGCGTCTGCAACAGCAGTGTCCAGACCGAGGGCAGCGATCTGAGTTGCCACCTCGTCTGAGGTTGCCCGTCCAACCCCACCAGGCGGGGAGCGAGACCAACCGCATCGGGCCACCGCTCGAAACCCTCCAGAAGAGCCTGCAATGCGGACCCGGTTGGAGAGACGTCTGCATTCAGAACCAGTACGATGGTTGCTTGGGTCTGTTGACATCCGAGGTTGGCGGCACCCGCGAACCCCAAGTTTTCCTCCGGACGCAGCACCCGTACACCTTCATACGAGGTCAACAGAGTAGAGCTGTTGTCGACCACGATCAGCTCGAACCGGGCGTCCTTCGGCCATGCCCGAATCAACTCTTCGACATGACGCTCCGAATGCCAGTTGACGGCGATACCACACAGATCCGCGCCAACCGGTAGGTTCATAGTCGTCTGGAGTGGGGCTGACCCAGCAAGAGCGTCACACCGAAGGAGTATACCGGTGGTAGCGTTAGAACTGTACGAACAACTCGAGTGCTGATGAGGAGATTCTAGCAATGCCCAAGAAAGTCGTTCTCGCCTACTCGGGTGGGCTTGACACCTCGGTGATTCTTCACTGGATTCGCGAAACATACGACGCCGAGGTCGTGACCTATACCGGAGATGTCGGACAGGGTGCCGATGAGCTGACGAAGGCTCGGCGGGCGGCCGAGTCGACCGGCGCCGATGAAATCGTCATCGAAGACCTCCGGGAGTCGTTTGTTCGCGACATGATCTTTCCTGCGCTTCGTGCCAATGCGACCTACGAATGGTATTACCTTTTGGGAACCGCCTTGGCGAGACCGATATTGGCGCGTGGCCTCGTTGAAACCGCAGAGCGGGTGGGCGCCGACGCAATCGCCCACGGGGCGACCGGGAAGGGAAATGATCAAGTGAGGTTCGAGCTTTCAGCCTACGCACTCAAACCCGACATCCAGGTGATCGCGCCTTGGAGAGAGTGGACCTTCAAGGGCCGAAGCGACTTGATCGACTATGCCAAGAAACATGGCATCGATCTCTCGGCGGCCCCAAGGCCGTCGTACTCGATGGATGCGAATCTGATGCACATTTCCTATGAGGGCGGGGTTCTCGAGGATCCTTGGGCTCCTCCACCCGATGGAATGTTCCGCTGGACTGTTGATCCAGAGAAGGCTCCAGATACTCCAGAGTGGGTGACGATCGGTTTTGAAGAGGGCAATCCAGTTTCGGTCGACGAAGAGCCCTTGGAACCGGTTGATCTGTTGATTCGGCTGAACGACATAGCGGCTCGGCACGGGGTCGGCAGGGTCGACATAGTCGAGAACCGTTTCTTGGGAATGAAGAGTCGCGGAGTCTACGAGACGCCGGGTGGCACCCTCCTGCACCACGCCCATCGTGCCGTCGAGTCGATAACCCTCGATCGCCAGGTTCACCACCTACGGGATGAGCTGGTTCCACGGTATGCCGAAATGATCTACAACGGCTACTGGTTCAGCCCAGAGCGAGAGGCCCTACAGTCATACATGGATCGAGTTCAAGAGCGAGTCAACGGTGAGGCTCGGCTCAAGCTCTACAAGGGAAATGTCGTTGTCGATGGGAGGCGTTCGACAACCCATGCTCTCTATGATGAAGCTATCGTCACTTTCGAGGCCGACGATGTGTTCGATCAATCCGACGCCACTGGGTTTATCCGGCTGCGGGCTCTTCGCCTCCGCACGCTCGCTGCAAAGAGAATTTCGGAGGGTGAGTGAGTCGGCTACGGGGTAGATTCGACAAGGCTACCGATCCAGAGATGGACGAGTTTGCTTCTTCGATAGAGGTCGATCTGCAGATGGTTGAGGAGGACATCGAGGGGTCCAAAGCCCATGCTCAGATGCTTGGAGAAGTGGGTCTGCTCAGCTTCGATGAGGTCGACAAGATCGTCGACGGGCTCGACACGGTCTTGCTCGAGATTCGAGAGGGTGTTTTTCGACCGGGCTCTGCCTACGAAGATATCCATATGGCGGTTGAGTCGCGTCTCGAAGAACACATAGGAGCTGTAGCCGGCAAGCTTCATACCGCCAGATCCCGCAACGATCAGGTCGCTACCGATCTCCGATTGTGGCTCAAGCGCCACTTGGGTCGACTCGACCGAAACCTTGCCGATTTGTTGCGTTCGATTCTCGACAGAATCGAAATCGATGGACAGATCTTGATGCCCGGTTATACCCACCTCCAGCGAGGTCAGCCGATTTTTCTGGGTCATCATCTGCTCGGCCACGCTTGGCCTGTAGTTCGAGACCGCGAGCGTCTAGCGGCCGCCCTCGATCGTATTGACGCAAGCCCTCTCGGCGCCGGAGCGTTGGCGGGATCAGCACATCCGATCGACAGGCAAAGGGTGGCGGAGCTGCTGGGGTTTGGCGGAGTCATCGAGAACGCTCTCGACGCCGTGGCGGCCAGGGATCACTTACAAGAGACGGCATCGGTGTGCGCCATCGCGATGGCCAATTTTTCGAGGATGGCCACTGAGCTGATTTTGTGGTCGTCTCAGGAATTCCGGTTTCTGCGTCTCGACGAGGCTTTTTCTACCGGTTCCAGCATCATGCCCCAGAAGAGAAATCCGGATTCGGCTGAGCTGATACGGGGCAAAACCGGTAGAGTGTTCGGCGATCTCGTAGCTTTGTTGACTTTGACGAAAGGGCTGCCGCTAGCCTACAACCGGGATCTCCAGGAGGATCGTGAGGCCATCTTCGACGCAGTCTTGACCACGAGTCAGTGTGCCTCGATCTTGGCCAAACTATGGGCTTCAGCGGAGGTGGTCCGGGACCGATTCGAAGATGAATTGCGAGGGGATCCCTTGCTGGCAACTGAGCTTGCAGACGCTCTTGTCGACGCGGGTGTTCCGTTCCGCGAGGCCCACCAGGTCGTCGGGGAGTTGATACTCCGTTTGGAGCAAGAGGGCCGAGGCTTGGAAACCCTTACCCCAGAAGAGCTGAGCTCCACGCATCCTGATTTTCCGGACGATACGGTGACGCGTCTCGATCCTCGACAGGCGGCCGATCGGAGGACGTCCTATGGGGGAACATCCTGGTCGGAAATCGAGCGGCAGAGACGCCTATTGCTCGGACTGGTCGATTCCTAGGCGTCCACAGTGGTGGGATAACGGCGCTAGTGTAGCCCTGCGTTGTGGTATCATGCGCCTCTGTGATTCCCCCGTCTAATCCGCTGTTATCGCCAGGACGACTCCGTCTAGGCCCTCGTCTGTCACCGTGATCACTCAGTGAGAGCCTTTCCTGGATACTCGGAGCCGGTTTGCGGATCGGTACCGGCCACCCGTGTGGGTCGTCGGTAGATCGATGAAATCTGCCTGAGCGCTGCACAAGAGGAGAGAAACGATTCGAAGAGATACATCGCAACCCCGAGTCAATCGCCAGATCAGAACGAGCCCTGTACGACTGATCGATGTTGATGGGACTCAGCTAGGGGTCGTTCCACTCGAAGAAGCCCGAGAACGGGCCGAAGACCGCGACTTGGACCTGGTCGAAGTTGGCGCCAACGCGAGTCCACCGGTTGTACGCATCTTGGATTGGGGAAAGCTGAAGTATGAGCGAGAGAAAAAGGCCAGAGAGTCTAGAAAAAAGACTCACGTTATCGAGGTGAAGGAGGTCAAGTACCGCCCCAGCATCGACGAGCACGACTACGAGATCAAGACTCAGCGGGCGCGGAGATTTCTCGAGGCTGGCAAAAAGGTCAAGGTAACTATCTTCTTTCGCTACCGCCAGCTACGGCGGCCCGAGTTGGGAACTCAGATCCTGGACAACGTCACCAAGGAGTTGGCCGACGTGTCAACTGTAGAGGCTAGATCCAGGCTGGATGGCCGTCGAATGTTGATGGTCTTGGCACCACTCTCTGTGGATGGGCCAAAGAAAAGAGACGAACAAGCCACCGGCTAGGTTTTGGTGGCTCGAGTCATTACCGCCTCAACGGCGCGGGCGAGCATTCCCGGCTCGAGCTCTTCTAGCTCATAGCTCACATTCGCGACCGGTTTGTCGATCTCGAGTATTCTCTTCAGGTTGATCGGAGTACCCTCGACCACGACATCTGCGTCGGTAGCGGCGATGGTCTGTTCCAGATCCCGGATCTGCTGGTCACCGTATCCCATCGCGGGCAGAATTCCCCGGGCGTTGGGATAGGCCTCATAGGTCGCCTGGATAGAACCGACTGCGTAGGGGAAAGGATCGACGATCTCTGACGCGCCTGCGCTTTTGGCCGCCAAATAGCCAGCACCATAGCTCATACCACCGTGGGTCAGGGTTGGACCATCTTCAACTACCAGCGCACGCTTGCCGTCGATCAATTCGGGTTGATCGACCGTAATCTTGGATCGGCACCTGCAGATCTGGGCAGTTGGATTCTCTGTACGGCAGTTCTCCAGGACCCTCTCCACGTCCTCGGGTTTGGCGGTCTCGATCTTGTTGACCAGCAAAATATCGGCCATCAACAAGTTTGACTGCCCCGGGTAGTAGCTAAGCTCGTGGCCCGGCCGATGAGGATCCACGATCGTAATGTGCAGATCGGGCTTGTAGAACGGTGTGTCGTTGTTACCACCATCCCACAGAATAAGATCCGCTTCCTTTTCGGCTTCGGCAAGGATTTGTCCGTAGTCGATCCCGGCATACACTACGAACCCGTTGTCGATGTGAGGTTCATACTCCTCGCGCTCTTCGATAGTGCATTGGTGAGCGTCGAGATCTTCGTAGGTGGCGAATCGCTGGCAGATCTGGCGTGAAAGATCTCCGTAGGGCATAGGGTGACGGATTGCTACCACCCGAAGTCCGAGCTCGCGAAGGATCCGGGAGATATATCGGGTGGTCTGTGATTTGCCCGCTCCGGTTCGGACCGCGGTCACTGCGACGATCGGTATCGACGACTCGATCATGGTTTTCGTCGCTGAGCAGACTCCAAAATTGGCTCCCCAGGCCACGACTCGGCTGGCCTTGTCCATTACATAGCCGTGAGAAACATCCGAGTAGGAGAACCAGACTTCGTCGATCTTTTGATCGCGAATGATCGACTCGAGATCCTCTTCCGGACGAATCGGCACACCGTTGGGATAGGCCGGTCCCGAGAGCTCTGACGGGTAGACACGACCCTCGATGTCGGGAATCTGAGTCGCTGTAAAGGCAACAACTTCGCAATCGGGATTGTCGCGGAACAAGCAATTGAAATTGTGGAAGTCTCGTCCTGCGGCTCCCATGATTACAACGCGTCTTTTGGACATGCAGGGTCTCCTTGGGGTTTCGCCTACTTCTTTGCGGCCAACAGGCCGGAGTGGAGATTACCTAGAAACGAGGTATTGTTCAAACCGGTTCTGAGATAAGCTGACTTCCCCGCTGAGTAGTCCCTGCAAATCGGGAATTCTCGAATTTTTCGTATGGAGGCTGTGTGATGACTTCGAATTCTCTTCCACGCCCGATTACCGAAGTAGCGAGTGATCTGGGTATCCAACCAGAGTATTTGGTTTCCTACGGTACCGACAAAGCAAAGATACGTCTCGAAGCTCGGGAGGCTTCAGAACGCCCGGCGGGGAAAATGGTCCTTGTATCAGCTATCACTCCGACGAGCGCCGGTGAGGGCAAGACCACGACTTCAATTGGTCTGGCACAGGGGTTGGCAAAGCTGGGACAGCGAGTCTGCCTCGCACTTCGAGAACCGTCTCTCGGCCCTACATTTGGGATGAAGGGTGGCGCCACAGGGGGCGGTAAATCAATTTTGGTTCCCACGGCGGATATCAATCTCCACTTCACCGGAGACTTCCATGCCATCACATCGGCCAACAATCTTCTGGCTGCAATCATCGACAATCATATCTATCACCGCAACCGACTCAAGATCGATGCGCGCCGGGTTGTTTGGCGACGAGTTATCGATCTGAACGACCGTGCGCTGAGACATCTGATCATTGGTTTGGGAGGGAAACTCCAGGGGGTTCCAAGAGAGACCGGTTTCGACATTACGGCGGCCTCTGAGATCATGGCGGTGCTCTGTCTATCGGAGAATGCCGACGATCTTCGCGAACGTCTATCGAAATTGCTGGTGGCCTTTACCTTTGACAACCAACCGATTACGGCGGGTGATCTCGATGCCGTCGGGGCGATGGTCGTGCTGCTCAAGGATGCTCTGATGCCCAACCTGGTGCAGACCGGCGAAGGTGTACCGGCCATGGTACATGGAGGTCCGTTCGCGAACATCGCCCACGGTTGCAACTCGGTGATCGCGACCAAGATGGCACTGGCGCATGCCGATTGGGTGATAACGGAGGCCGGATTCGGTTTTGATCTCGGAGCCGAGAAATTCTTCGATATCAAATGCGTTTCCGCCGGTCTGGACACTGCAGCGGTGGTTCTGGTTGCTACGGTTCGAGCACTCAAACGGCACGGAGGAGTGGCCAAAGCCGATCTCGATCGGATGGATGTTGCAGCGGTCGAGCGGGGGCTGGGGAATTTGCGCAAACACATTGAAAACATTCGGGCATTTGGTGAAAAGCCTGTTGTCGCCCTGAATCGGTTCGCGACCGATACAGATGAAGAGATAGCCGTGGTGAGGGCAGCGTGCGCCGAGATGGGGGCCCCCTTCGCGGTGTCCGACATCTTCGCCGAGGGTGGCGAGGGCGGTATCGAGCTCGCCGAGACCCTCATCGAGCACGCCGAGAAGGGATCCAACCCGTTTCGTCCGCTCTATGACTGGTCGGAGCCCATCAAGGCGAAGATCGAGCGTGTCGCGCGAATCATGTACGGTGCCTCGACCATCAACTACACCAAGATTGCGGAACGATCGCTCAAGCGAATCAATGAGCTTGGCTACTCCGAGCTTCCGGTCTGCATTGCGAAGACCCCAACCTCGTTGTCAGACGATCCCAAGCTGGCTGGACGTCCAGAGGACTTCGAGATCACGGTGCGTGATTTTGTGATCGCTGCTGGCGCTGGATTCGTGGTACCGCTGTTAGGCGACATCATGCGAATGCCGGGCCTACCGGCCTCCCCGCAGGCCAGCCGCATGGATCTGGTCGATGGTGAGGTTATCGGCCTGTTGGGCGGTTGAATCTAAGGCTCTTGAAGCGTCTCCAGGTAGGCCACCAGCTCTTGGATCTTCCTATTGGCTCGTTCCTCGCCTGTCTCATCGGATCCTGAGGCTTGAAGGTTCGAAACCTGAAAGACATCACCCCAGACCGGCATCTCTTCGAGACCGTGGCTCCTGACACGCTTGCTACCGTCGATCGCTTCGCGAACTTTCTCGGTCGGAAAGGTACCGTTGTTGTTCTTGGCGATCAGCGTCAGGTCTGTAGGCACCGTAGTAAGCAGCTCGGCCAACGATCCGTCGCCCCTGGCCTCGGAGCCGTGGCAGTTGATGCAATAGACGCGATAGGTCACCCGCCCCTTGGCCGATGAATAGGTGTCGTTGTCCTCGGCGCGAGATGCTGTCAGGGTTGAGGCGACAATACAAAAAAGCATGCCGATCAGAAGCACAGTGCCAACGAAGCGAATAGTTGACATACCTTGTTTTCGGAGCTGATTCATGGTTGGACCTCCATGTTTGTCGGGCATTTGCGTCCCAGCTCGCTGCTCTCAAGGCTACTCCCGCACCTGCAGTTGTACGCCACCCGAAGGGGCGGGGTGTGATAAAAAGGTTCAAACCAGCTGCCGGACACGGTGAGCGGCCGGGCGGATTTAGAGTCGAGTCCCGCTGGGTTGCTTTCAGCACGGCCTTCAGTCTCAGGCCCGAGGAGGACAGATGACATACCCAGTCAGCGTCGAAGTCAACGGCCAGGTGCACGAGCGCGATGTCGAACCTCGACTGCTTCTGGTGCACTTTCTTCGACAAATGCTCGGTCTCACCGGCACTGCGGTGGGGTGTGAGACGGGGCTGTGTGGGGCGTGCACCGTGATCATCGATGGTGAAACCGTCAAATCCTGTATCCAGCTGACCGTTCAGGCGGACGGCACCAAGGTGACCACGATCGAGGGTCTGGCCTCGAACGGCGATCTTCACCCGCTACAGAAATCGTTCTGGGATGACCATGCCCTCCAGTGTGGCTACTGCACTCCAGGGATGATCATGGCTGCTAAGGGGATTCTGGACAACAATCCCCATCCAACTGAGGCCGAGATCCGTGCGGGTCTCAAAGGTAACCTCTGTCGCTGCACTGGATACCAGAATATCGTCAAGGCTATTCAGAATGCAGCCAAAGGAGGTGAGTGAGATGGCTGGAGTCATCGGATCGGCGATCAAGCGCAGAGAGGACCCGGCACTGATCCAGGGGAAGGGTCGGTTTACAGACAACCTCTCGGTGCCAGGGATGCAGTACGCCTCCATCGTGCGAAGCCCTTACGCCCACGGAAGGATCGAGAGTATCGACACTTCTGCCGCGCAAGCAACTCCTGGAGTAGTCGCTGTCTTCACCGGAAAAGACATCGAGGAGAGTCCGTCGGGTGGAGTCGTGCCCACGGTGTGGTTGTTGCCCACGTTGAAGACCCCTCCACACCCCATATTGGCCTCCGAAGTGGTTCGGTATGTGGGCGAGGGAGTCGCGGTGGTTGTGGCCGAGAATCCCTATATTGCCAAGGACGCCGCCGACAGGGTTAGCGTCGAATACGAACCGTTGGGAGTAGTTTGTGACCCCGAAGACGCTGTTGCGGAGGGCGCGCCGCAGCTTTTTGAAGAGGCACCGAGAAACCTGGCGTTCGAGTGGGAGCTAGGAGAGTCCGAACCGGTCGAGGAGGCATTCACGAATGCCCCCAAGAAAGTCGAGCTGAAGCTTCGCAACAACCGGATCCTCCCCCATCCGATCGAGCCAAGATCAGCCTTGGCAAGCTACGAAGACCATTCGGGCGAGTTGACGCTATGGCTGACCTCTCAGAATCCCCATGTGCACAGGCTCTTGATGTCACTGGCCTCGATCGGTCTTCCCGAGCACAAGATCCGGGTGATCGCGGGCGATGTCGGTGGTGGTTTTGGCGGCAAGATCCATCACTATCCAGACGAAGCAATTGCCTCCTGGTGTTCGATGCAGCTGAATCAGCCTGTCAAGTGGACTGCGACCCGCAGCGAGGGCAACCTCACAGACGCCCACGGTAGAGACCATGTCACCCGGGCGGCCCTGGCTCTCGATGAGGAAGGACGAATCCGGGGTTTCAAAGTCGAGACACACGCGGCAATGGGAGCCTATCTGTCGACCTTTGCTCCTGCGGTTCCCACCTATCTGTACGGAACCTTGATGTCGGGTCAATACGATATGCCGGCTATTCATGTGAGTGTGAAGGGCGTCTTTACAAACACCGCCCCGGTCGATGCCGTGCGCGGAGCCGGTCGGCCGGAAGCGACCTATGTAGTCGAGCGGCTAATGGATCTGGCCGCAACCGAGCTGGATCTCGACCCTGTCGAGATCAGACGTCGAAACTTTGTCGCAGCAGACGCCTTCCCGTATCAGACTCAGGTCGCGCTGGAGTACGACAGCGGCAATTATCAGGGGACTCTCGATCGAGCTCTCGAAATCGCAGGTTACGACGAGCTCAGAGCGGAACAGACCCGTAGACGCGAGGCGGGGGAAAAGCCGCTGGGTATCGGTTTTTCTACCTACATTGAAGCCTGCGGCCTTGCACCATCCCAACTGGTTGGTGCCCTTGGGGCGCAAGCCGGTTTGTGGGAGGCCGCCAAGATTCGGGTACATCCGAGTGGTTCGGTGACCCTGTTTGTCGGCACCATGGCACAGGGGCAGGGCCACAAGACAACCTATGCGCAAATCGTTGCCGATCGACTCGGCATCGACCTGGAAAGTATCGATGTTCGCGAAGGCGATACCGGTGAGATGCAGTTCGGAATGGGCACCTATGGAAGTCGAAGCGCGGCTGTGGGCGGGAGTGCAGTCGTCAAGGGCTTGGACAGGCTGATCGCCAAGGGTCGTCTCATCGCGGCGCACTTGATGGAAGCATCGCCGGATGATGTTGTGTTTGAGAATGGCCGATATAGCATTCGGGGTGGGGATCCTTCCGAGGGGCATTCGTTTGGCGAGGTTACGCTCCAGGCCTACCTGGCTCACAACCTGCCGGAAGGAACCGAACCCGGAATGGAGGAGACCGCGTTTTATGATCCCGCCAACTTCACCTTTCCCTTCGGTTCGCATATCGCCGTAGTCGAGGTCGATCCCGACACCGGCGAAATCGAACTGCTCCGCTACATCGCGGTCGACGATTGTGGCAATGTCATCAACCCGATGATCGTGGATGGCCAAGTGCAGGGTGGTGTGGTTCACGGAATCGGTCAGGCGCTGTGGGAGGAAGCGCTCTACGATGACGGTGGCCAGATGATCTCGGCAACGCTTCTGGACTATGCCCTGCCGCGGGCTCACAAGGTGGTATCGATGGAGCTGGATCGCACGACCACTCCTTGTCCGCACAATCCTCTGGGAGTCAAGGGAATCGGCGAGGCTGGCGCGATCGCCTCACCCCCAGCGATTGTGAACGCCGTGGTCGATGCTTTGAAACCATACGGCATTCGTCATCTGGAGATGCCTCTGACGCCTGAGAAGGTCTGGCGAGCGATTCACCCAGGGGAGGACGCCTAATGTACCCAGCAGAGTTTGACTATGTGAGGGCCGACTCGGTTCAGGAGGCCATCGAGCTATTGAATCAGCATCAGGACTCAAAGCTCTTAGCCGGTGGTCACAGCCTGATTCCGATGCTGAAGCTGCGTCTTGCACAGCCAGCCACTCTGATCGACATCGGTCGCATCCCAGATATGGAGGGGGTTTCTCTCAAGGACGACGTAGTCCAGGTCGGCGCCTTGACAACCCACGCCGAGCTGACCGACTCCGAGACCCTGATCTCGCTCTGTCCGTTGCTCTCCGAGGCCGCATCCAGGGTCGGTGATCCTCAGGTCCGCCATCGAGGCACGATCGGCGGCAATATCGCTCATGCGGATCCGGCTTCGGACCTCCCGGCTCCGTTGCTGGCTCTCGACGCAACGGTCCACATGGTGGGGAAAGACGGCGAGCGCAGCGTTGCCATCGGTGACTTTTTTGTCGATCTTCTGACAACCGCCCTGGGTGAGGACGAGGTGATCACTCGCATCACGATACCGATCGGCAAGGACAGCAGGGGTAGCAGCTACCTGAAGATGGAACATCCGGCTTCCGGCTATGCGGTCTGTGGCGCTGCGGCGCTAGTGTCAAGGTCCAATGATGGCAGCCACGTACGCCTGGCCCTCAACGGCGTCACCGCGACGCCTTGTAGAGGGGGGGCGGTTGAGGAAGCGCTGAAAGGTTCAGATCTCACCGACGTAGCGATCGATGCGGCTGTAGACGATCATCTGTCGATTTCAGAGCCTCTTTCGGACAACTTTGCCTCGGGATCGTTTCGTGTGCATCTGGCGCATGTTTGGTCGAAGCGAGCTCTCAAGATCGCCCGCGACCGTGTGAGTGAATGATGCGAGAAGTACTGACTCAGATCGAGGATTGGCGCTCAGCCGGCAAACGCGTGGCGCTTGCGACCGTGGTCAAGGTCTGGGGATCCGCTCCCAGACCGCTGGGTTCTAAGATGATCATCTCGGATCAGGGCGACATGGCCGGCTCGGTCAGTGGTGGCTGCGTTGAAGGCGCGGTGTTTGAAGAGGCCCAGACGGTGCTCGCGCAGGGTGAGCCCAAACTGTTGCGCTATGGGGTGACCAACGACGAGGCCTGGGCGGTGGGTTTGAGCTGTGGCGGCGAGATCGAAATCTTTGTAGAGCCCCTTCCCGACTGATTCGAGCCGTCAAAAATGCTGTCCTCTATCTACACCGAACTCGAGTCCTGTCTGGCTTCGGGCCAGTTGGTCGTGCTGGCTACCGTTGTCGAGGGTTCGGGCGTGGGCCGTCAACTGCTGATCTGGCCAGGAGGGCAAACTCTTGGCGATCTCGGCTCACCCCGATTGAATCAGCAGGTAGCGCTCTACGGTGAGCAGATTGCGCCGACGTTCGAGTCGGGTAGAAAAGGATTCTCTCTCGGCAGCGATAGCCTGGATGTCTTTTTCGAGGTTCTACCGCCGTCACCCGAGCTGATTATCGTCGGTGCGGTTCATGCTGCGATTCCCCTGATCGGGTTTGCCAAGACTCTCGGCTTCAGAACGATCGTTATCGACCCTAGAGGAGCATTTGCGACACCCGAGCGGTTTGCAGCTGCCGATCTTCTGATCAATTCGTGGCCCAGGGAGGCCCTCGTTGACGTGGGCCTTCACGAGGCCTCGCACGTGGTCGTCCTGAGCCATGATCTCAAGATCGATCTTCCAGCGCTCGAAGTCGCTCTCAGGAGCCCGGCTCGATATATCGGTGCACTCGGCTCGAAGAAGACGCACAAGAAGCGAGTTGCGGCGCTTCAAGAGGGTGGATTCACCGAGGCCGAGATTGCCAGGATTCACGCCCCGATTGGGCTCAATTTGGGAGGGCGGAAAGCGGAGGAGATCGCGCTGTCGATCATCGCGCAGGTCGTAGCGGTCGATCACGGACAGCATGAATAAGACAGTTTCGGGAGTCATCCTTGCTGCCGGGCCCTCGACCCGTTTTGGGTCGGATCTACCAAAGCAGTTGGCGGAAATTTCCGGCGAGTCCCTGGTATCCAGAGTCGTTCGGCGGGCCCTGAGCTCTCGCCTCTCGGAAGTCATTGTTGTTGTGGGCTACGAGGCAGCTCGAGTCCGGGCTGCAATTGGCGAGCAGCCCGTCTCTGTGATTGAAAACAGGGCCTTTGCCGAGGGGCAGAGCACGTCTGTTCGTGCCGGTTTGACCAGGGCCGACGCAAGGGCCGCTGCGGTGATGTTCTTGCCCGTCGATCAGCCCGATTTGAGCGTGGCAGTCATCGATGCGCTCATCGAGGTCTATCTCCACACCAGTGGGGCCATCGTCGTTCCGTCGTATCGGGGCGAACGCGGCGCACCGGTCTTGATCGACCGAAGCCTCTTTGCCGAGTTGGAGGTACTTGAAGGCGACGCGGGCGGCCGACAGATCTTCTCGCGACACGAAGACCAGATCATCGATCTGCCCTTGACCACGGCCGATCCGCTGCGAGATGTGGACCGGATGGAAGATCTGAAGCGTTACTCCGAGTAACGGGAGCTAGCCTGATCGTCCACGAAGGAGAGCTCGGTCGATATGTCTACACACCCTTCGATCGTTCTGGCTACCGGGCAAAAGCCGGCATGGAATTCGTGGACTCGTTCGGCGGTCTCACGCTGATCTTCAGGTACTCGCAGACGATACTTGACATGGATTCTCTTGATCACCAGAACTTTTTGATCCACCTCGATCTCGCCCTCCACCTCCGAGATCAGGTCCCCTTCATGTAGTTTGACTCCGCGCGCCTCCAGCGCGCCCCCGAGGGTGCCGGTGAGTCACCCACCGGCGGCAGCGACTACATAGTCGAGAGTCGTTGCTGTAGGTGGAAAGGCTTCTGGATCCACGCCGTAGTGCTCTGCGATCTCGGAGTGGACCCCGAACATGGTTGGCTCCGCCTCAGTGGGTAGATAGGCGCGACGGACCGGACCACCGATCCTTTCGATGCGAACCTTGGAAGTATAGACCACCTCTGATGTCATGGAATTGATCTCCCGTTCGACCCAGGCTGGCTGGGCATGTTGGTAAAGCGATAGTCGGTTTCGTGTTCTTTTATAAAAGGAAGGATACCAGTCCAATCCCAAAGTTGCTCGGAGCACTTGCACTCTAGTTCTACCGATGGGGATCTGATGAGAAGCGTTCACCTGATGGGCTTTACTGATGGCTCGTAACCGAGCAAGATAGCTGGAATGACGATTCAGCCCACTCTCATCTCCCGTGCCGGCGCGTTTGCCGAACGAATCGCTCTCTGTGATCGCCACGGTCGATACACCTATGGCGAGCTCATCGAGGCGTCTTCTCGTAGCGCCGGTGGGCTCCTGAATCAGCGACCCGATCTCTCGGGTGCTCGAATAGCTTTTCTGGTCCCGCCCAGCTTCGAGTACGTGGTGGCACAGTGGGGAATCTGGATGGCAGGGGGTGTTGCGGTCCCACTCTGTATGGCTCACCCCCGACCCGAGCTCGAGTATGTGGTTAATGACTGCCGCCCCGACATTCTGGTGGCCTCCGCCGAGACCGTCGACCGGCTACAGCCGATCGCTGAGAAGACGGGTCTGGAGCTCTTGATGGGCGGAGAGTTGCTGGGTGGCAAACCCGGTCCACTGCCTGACGTAGGGAGCGATCGTCCGGCGATGATCGTGTACACGAGCGGCACCACGGGTGGTCCGAAAGGAGTCGTAACGACTCATTCCAACATTACCGCTCAGATCGAAAGCCTGGTTGCGGCCTGGGAGTGGAGCGAGAACGATCGGGTTTTGCTGGTGCTGCCGCTTCATCATGTGCATGGAATCATCAACGTCCTCGGTTGTGCCTTGTGGTCGGGTGCTTGTTGCGACATAGTCGCTCGCTTCGACCCCGTCGAGGTATGGGAACGGTTTGTAGCTTCGGATTCGACCCTGTTCATGGCGGTGCCGACGATCTACGCCAAGCTGGCCAGGACGTGGCAGGAGGCCCCTGTGGAACGACAAGAAGAGTGGTCGAGGGCCTGCCGCAGGCTCCGGTTGATGGTCAGCGGTTCAGCCGCGCTCCCCACAAGTCTCTTCGATCTGTGGAAGCAGATCACCGGTCATACGCTGCTCGAGCGCTACGGTATGACAGAGCTCGGAATGGCGCTCTCCAACCCACTGCATGGTGAACGACAACCGGGTCATGTTGGCGAGCCCCTTCCGGGCGTCGAAATTCGCCGAGTCGACTCCGACGGTTCTATCGTGGAGGCGGAGGTTCCGGGCGAGATCGAGGTCCGTGGCCCCGGGGTGTTTCTCGAATACTGGGACCGATCCGAGGAGACCTCTGCGTCGTTTCGGGGAGAGTGGTTTCGCACCGGTGATGTCGCTGTGGTCGAGGGCAGCTCTTTCAGGATCCTGGGAAGACAGAGTGTCGACATCATCAAGACCGGTGGCTTCAAGGTCTCGGCCCTCGAGATCGAAGAAACGCTTCGTGATCATCCGGCGATCCAGGAGTGCGCAGTCGTCGGTGTGCCGGACGAGGAGTGGGGTGAGCGAGTAGCTGTAGGGGTTGTCCCGCACCGCGATTGCGACTTGACTCTCGCAGACCTGCGTGTCTGGGCCAAGGAGAGACTGGCTTCCTACAAAGCGCCGAGTCGATTGCTGCTGCTCGATGAGCTGCCGCGAAACTCGATGGGCAAAGTGGTCAAGCCGGAGCTTCGAGATCTTTTCGATCAAGACTAGTGCTTCTGATCACAAATACGGTCACGGATCGAAGCATGAAAGATTTGAGGTAGGGTACAGAGCAATCCGTAATGGGAGGGGCATCATGCTGCGAGGGAAAAGCAGATGGATGTTGGGTACGATTGGAGTGCTGGCCATCGCCTTTCCAGGGGACGCGATCGGATAGGATTCCCACTATTGGACCGATCAGCTTGGAAACCGAGCTCAGCTGCTCGGCGGCGCGGTAATCGGCTCTGACGAGAATCTGAGCTCTGTCTTCTATAACCCCGGGCGCATCGGTCGTGGCGTCAATCCCGAGCTGATCATTACCGGCAACGTTTTCGAGCTCGAGAGACTCAAGGTCGAAGAGGACGACCCACCCAGCCGCGAGGTCGACCAACTCCGGTTTCGTGGTCTGCCGTCGCTTTTTGCGGGCGAAGTCTACGGCAAGTGGTTGGGTAAGAACCGCTTGGCCTATTCGTTTTTTACAAGAAACGACGCCGGCTTTCGCTCAACCGAGCGTTTTGGAGACACCTTTGCTCCAGGCGAATTCGATTTCGAGTTCTTTGAGGACGAGTTGCAAATCGACTCGTCGCTGAGCGAGAGTTGGGCTGGTCTGACCTGGGCGCGACCCGTGGGTTCTCGACAGGGAGTCGGGGTGAGCACGTTTGTCGCGGTCCGCAATCACAGGTCGAGAGTTACCGCCATCCGTCAGGGTATCTTCGACTCTGGCGACCTCGGTATTCGCTTCGACAGCCAAGAGCTCGACTACTACAACTGGCGTCTGCTCTGGAAGGCGGGATATAGCACCGAGCTCAGCGGCTGGCGCCTGGGCGCTACCCTGACGACCCCGAGCCTCAGCCTCTTTGGCAGCGGAAGCGTCAATTTCGACGACTCGCTGGTCACCACGAGTGATTCGGATGGCCTTGACGACCGCATCGTATCTAACTCTCAATCCGATCTCTCTGCGACCTACGAGTCATCCGTTTCGGTCGGTCTTGGTGCCTCGAGGGACTTCCACAGCTGGTCCCTCCACTTCAGCATGGAGTGGTTTGACTCAGTATCACCGTACGTAGTGGTCGATACCGAGCCATTCGTGAATCAGGAGACCGGAGAGGTGATCGAGCCCGACATCGTGCATGCCCTGGATAGCGTCACCAACTTTGCCTTCGGGTACGAAAAACGATTCAAGAATGGAAACCGTGCTTATGGCAGCTTTCGCTCGGATTTCAGCGCCGCACCCGACATGGGGGAATCGAATCTTGCGATCACCGACTGGGACCTGTGGCACCTTGGTGGCGGCATGTCGTTCGAGGTGGGCAAGACCGCCATGACAATCGGAGCCATCTATGCCTTTGGAACCTCCGAGCCCTCACCGATCCTGAACGATCCCGACGATCAGATCAAGATCGGCTTCAACCGACTGACCTTCATCATCGGATTCGATCTGCCGACCAAACCGCGCGCCCAGGACGTCGCAGGCTCGGCCGACTAGCCACGAGGTTGTCGCAACGAAAGCCTCGGCAGTCACTCAGAGAATTGCCTTCTGGTTGTCCTTAAGACAAAACTGCCACGCTCTTGACCTGGGCGAAAAGCCTACTTCCGACGTCGATGTTGAGCAAAGAGGCAGATTTTCGGGTGATACGCGCGAGAAGAACGACTCCTTCAGCATCTAGACGGACGAGCATTTGAGCGGCGCTTTCGGCGATCAGTTCGTCGACCCTGACCGGGAAGATGTTGAGGATGCTGGTGTCCGACTGTCGATCGATGGTGAGGCTGACATCGCGTGCCAGAATCCTCAGACGAACCGGCCTACCTGGAGCCAGGTTTATCCTGGCGACCGTGAATCGGCCCGCTCGAGAGTTTAGATAGGTCAGGCCGAAGTCGTCGTCGTGCCGGTCGACTCGAGCGGCGACAATCGCTTCAGCCTCGAGTCCGTGCGCCAAGGGCAGGTCGATTCGCGTCAGCATTTCTTCAATCGGTCCGGCTGCTAAAACCTCTCCGTTGTTCATGAGGAGAAGGTGGTCAGCCAGGCGGGCGACTTCGTCGGGTTGGTGAGACACATAGAAGACAGGAATCTCGAGCTCTTCATGGAGCCTGTCGAGATAGGGGAGGATCTCTGACCGGCTCTCCAGGTCGAGCCCGGTCAGTGGCTCGTCGAGTAGCAAGAGACGTGGGCTTGCAAGCAGAGCTCGGGCGATGGCGACTCGCTGACGTTCTCCACCCGAAAGGTCTCTTGTATTTCGGCCGAGTAGAGAGGCCGTGCCGAGTAGGTCCACCACCCCGCCGAAAGTGAGAATCGGGCTTCTGTTTCGGGCGCGTTTCTGTCCATATCTGAGATTCCCCTCTACCGACAGGTGTGGAAAGAGGCTCGCCTCTTGAAAAACAAACCCCAAGGGTCGTTTGTGGGGCGACAGAAAACGGTGATCGTCCTGCCAGATCTCTTGACCGATCTCGAGGTACTCGATGGGGCCACGCTCCAAGCCGGCGATAGCCCGTAGAAGGGATGTTTTACCGCTGCCAGATGGGCCAAAGACTGCGGTGACACCACGATCAGGGACCGAAAACCGTGCATTCAAGGTGAAGTCGTCCAGGTGGATCTGGTATCGGGCACGGATGGTCATGGCCGCACCAACCTGAGACGCCGATTCATCGCGTAGACAGCCAGAAGGAGGGTGAAGGAGAGTATGAGCAGACCCGCGGCCAATACGTGGGCTCGACCGTACTCCAGCGCTTCCACATGATCGTAGATGGCTATGGAAAGGACCTGGGTCTCACCTGGAATGCTCCCACCGATCATCAACACGACCCCGAACTCGCCTACCGTATGCGCAAATCCGAGTACCGCGGCGGTGACAAAGCTCGCTCGTGCCATCGGCACTACTACCGAGAAGAAACGATCGACAGGTGAAGCGCCGAGGGTGGCGGCGACCTCCAGCGGCCGGCGTCCGATCGAAGAGAACCCATCCTGCAGAGGCTGGACCACAAAGGGAAGCGAATAGATCACCGAACCCACCACCAGTCCGGCAAAGGTAAAAGCCAGCGGTTCGCCCCCCAACGACTCCATGAACCTGCCCACCGGACCGGTTCGTCCGAGCACGATCAGCAGATAGAAACCCAGAACGGTTGGTGGCAAAACCAGCGGTAGGGCCACAAGAGCTTCGACCACGACCTTCACTCGGGTCCTGGTTTGGGAGAGCCACCAGGCAAGGGGCGTTCCAAGGGCCAGCAAAATCAGGGTGCTGACTGCTGCCAGCTTGAGCGTGATGAAAAATGCCGTCAGGTCTGCAGCGTCGAACATCGTCGTTTCAAGGTGTCCTGTAGCCAAAGCTTCGGATGATGGACCGACCCTCACTACTTTGTACAAACTCCATCAAGGCGCGGGGTGGAGAGGTATCAGCCAACAGCAGAGCCTGCTGATCGATCGGATCGTAATAACTCTCGGGCACGATCCAGTGTGAACCCTTGCGTAGCTCAGGGTCGATGCTCATGATCTGGGACAGCGCCACCAGGCCCAGTTCGGCGCTGCCACCGAATACAAAGTGAAAGGTCTGACCGATATTCTCACCGTGCACGATCTTGTTTTGAATGGAGCTCCATAGCCCCAGGGTCTCGAGCGACCGCTGTGCGGCTCGTCCGTAGGGTGCGAGCTTTGGGTTGGCGATCGCCAGTCGACGGAACCGTCCCTCTCTGAGGATTTCCTCGCCTGAGTCGAACCACTCCTCTCGAGGACTCCAGAGCACGAGTCTGCCACGAGCGTAGGTAAATCGACTGCCGGCGACGCCGAAGCCCTGCTCTTCGAGCAGTGTCGGTCGCAATGCATCCGCAGCGAAGAAGATGTCGAAGGGTGCGCCGTTGACGATCTGAGCAAAATGTTTTCCTGTCGACCCTGGCACCAAGATCACCTGATGTCCGCTGGAAGCTTCGAAATGCTCAGCCAGTGCTCTTGCAGTACCGGCGAAGTTGGAGGCGACGGAGACTCGGATAACTGCGCTCTGGGCGGCACTTTGTCCGGACAGCACGCCGACGACGAGTCCCAGGGCAGCGAGAGCGAGGGTCACGCCTCTGGTCGTTGCTGCCGAGTGGGGGCTCGAGTCGACGCTGAGCAGTTTAGGCATTGGAGTCCAGGAGCGTTCGAATCTGACGACGGTGAATATCAAAGTGCAATCGGGCCATCTTGACAGCCTGTTCGGTGTCGATCGGGCCCACCACCGGGTGTGAGAAGATCGCTAACCGGTGTTCGCCTGGTCCCAGGTCCTTCAGATGAGACTTTAGCCACCCGAAGTTTTCGTCCCATCGACCACTGAGCTCTTCAAGCGACGATTTTCCCTTTGGCAGCATGCTGCGAGAAGGCACCTTGACAGGGATTTTTCTAGATAGGACAAACACTACGATGGGGTACAGGACACGTGACTTCAAGCTCTGGGGTCCATCGGTCGTTAGCTCCGAGTCGGGCAGGTTCTTGAGGATCGTACGCTCCGCGAGCACCATATGCTCCACGATCTCGAGAATCGACCAACGGTCCTCGCCGGGCTTGCGGGCGAGGGTATCCGTCGAGAACTGTCTGAGCTCATCGAGGAGAGCCTTTCGATCGATATCAAGAGTCTCGATCTGTTTCAGGAGCCGCGTCTTCATCCTTCGTCGGATTCCTCAGAGGTCGTACTCGAGCTTTTTCAGACGCCTGGCGCCCTCCCGGTAGCTCAGCCCACTTAGCCTATCGCTGTTTCGCTCCAGGAAGTCGAAGACTCGATCTGGATCGGTTTTCTGGACACCGTAGAATGGCATCTCGGTCTTCATGTACGCTGCCATTTGGATCGCCTTGGCGGGGTCAGCCAGACGTTGCAGCTCCAGACGGCAGAAATCGGCAACCTGATCGGGTAGGCTTGGACGTGCGCTCATCTACGCGCGCTCATCCAAGGGGCAGGGATTCATGATGACTCATCGGTTTTCCAAGTAGGCTCGCCAGGGCTCGAAGTATTTTTCGTCCCAGCCTTGTGTCACCCCATCGTAGTCGTGGTCGGGAACATCGAGATGCACCAGATCGATCCTGCCATTCGAGCCCTCATCAGAGAAAGAGAGAATCAAGATGGAGTCAGGATCGGTCTCATGGAACGAAACCGATCGCCATGCTTGAACGATAAGCCTTGGCTTGACGACCTGAAGCATCTTTCCGGTCAACAAACCACCAAAGGCCTGGAAAGCGGAGCCATTCTCGGCACTGACCGAGGCATCGAGCCCGGTGATAGCGGTGTGGGTCGTGGAGTCGAGATACATTTCGAAAAGTTTGTCTGCGGTCGCGGGTAATTCGACCGACTTGAAAATTACGTTTCTCATCGTATTCCTATCTGTTGAGTACTTCGGGGATCAGGGTCGGGTAGAAAGAGGTTGAGCAGGAGCGCCGTCAGTCCGCCCGTGATCAGACCCGAGCCCAGGAACGTCCTGAGAGCCAAGGGTGCGTACTCGAGCACTCCTGGGCGAAGCTCGATTCCCAGGCCCAACCCGATCGATACGGCGAGGATCACCAGGTTCCTTCGCGTGAGCTCTACACTCCTATGAACAATGGAGAGACCGCTGGCAAAGATCATGGCAAACATGATGAGACCGCCGCCGCCGATGACCGCGGACGGGATCGTTGCAAATAGGGCCCCCACCTTCGGAACGAGTCCCATCAGCACCAGAAATACACCTCCGACGGCGGTCACATGACGGCTAACCACCCCGGTAAAGTTCACCAGGCCGACATTCTGTGAATAGGAGGTGTTGGGAAATGCGCTGAAGATCGCCGCGACGCCACTCATGACCCCGTCAGCGACCAGGCCTCCCTTGAGCTCTCGATCGGTCGGCTCGCGGTTGACGGCCGCGACGGTCCCCGAGATGTCGCCAATCGTCTCCATCGTACTGATGACGTAGACAAAGCCCATTACCAGAATTGCCGACCAGTGGAACTCCAACCCGAATGCTAGAGGCTTGGGGATCGACAGCCAGGCGGCTTGGCCTACCGCTGCAAACGACACCTTGCCGAGCAGGTACGCGACTCCATAGCCTGTGACGACACCGAACAGCATGCTCGCGTAGCTGAGAAATCCGCGCCCAAATTGGTTGAGTAACAGCGTGATCAAAAACACAATCGCTGCGATTGCCAGGTTGGAAGGTGATCCGTAATCCTCGACGCCGACACCTCCGGCGGCATAGTCCATACCAACGGGGATCAGGGTAAGCCCAATCAACATCACGACGATTCCGTTGACCAATGGAGGAAAGAGTCTGCGAACTCGAACGATCGAGAACCCGAGGACAACCTCGACCACCGAAGCAACGAGGCAGGCTCCGAACACGACGGCGAGACCAAACTCCTTTCCAATGCCGATGGAAACACCGACAAAGGCGATACTGGTACCCATGATCACAGGCAGCCGTCCCCCAATCGGGCCGATCGGGAAAGCCTGCACAATCGTTGCGAGACCAGCCATAAAGAGTGCGATCTGAAGAATCAGCGCTGTGTCTGTCAGGGCTAGACCGAGGGCCCCGCAGATGAGTAGCGGAGGGGTGATGTTGCCAAGCAGCATGGCAACCACATGTTGAAAGCCGAGAAACACCGCTTCTGCGAAAGGTGGGCGGTCGTCGATGCCGTAGACGACCGAGGCTTTGTGATTGCCTCCCTCAATCACGCCCGGGGCTCGTCTTGCTGTTGCCTCCAGAGCTCCCAAAGACGGCTGGGACTGACCGGAATTTCAAGGATTTCGAATCTCTCGTGCCCCAGGGCGTCTTCGATTGCTTGTGCGAAGAGAGGACCTACCGGAATGGCACCGGCTTCGCCCGCACCTTTGACGCCAAGAGGGTTGAGTGGCGACGGAGTTTCACAATGGCCGGTCTCGATACGGGGGACATCGAGAGCGGTCGGAAGAAGATAGTCCATGAAGGAAGCGTTCAGAAGCTGACCACCTTCGTCATACACGAGTTGTTCGTAGAACGCATTGCCGATGCCCTGCGCCACACCTCCGTGAATCTGCCCATCCAGTATCAGTGGATTGATGACACGACCACAGTCGTGGACGACGACATAGCGATCGATGCTGATCTGTAGAGTCTCGGGATCGACCTCGACGATCATTGCATGAACACCGCTAGCGGTCGTTCCACTCTCGGGCCCGAAGTAGTTGGTCGCCTCTAGACCGGGCTCGGTCCCCGGTTTGACTGCACCACGCATCGGATTGGCCTCGACCGCAAGCTCACCCAAGGAGATCGCGCTCTGAGGAACACCCTTGACGCGGACCTGACCGTCAGAAAGCTCCAGATCGTCTTCGGATACTTCGAGTCGTTCAGACGCCAACTTGAGAATCTTGTGACGCACGTCATTGGCCGCCGCGTGAATAGCGTTGCCTGCTACGACAGCACCTCTGCTGGCAAACGTACCGGCACCCCAATGAAACTGGTCGGTGTCGCCAGTGATTACAGAGACGTCTCGCACATCGACGCCGACCTGATCGGCGACGATCTGGGCGAAAGAAGTCATATGTCCCTGGCCCTGGGTACCGATGCCGGTGACTACGCTCACCTGGCCGCTGGCCTCGACCTGAACGCGTGCGCCTTCGTAGGGTCCAATCCCTGTTCCTTCGACGTAAGCGACAACTCCGATACCGACATGGCGCCCCTCGGACCGGAGTCTGGGCTGGTCCACTTCGAGGAACTTTTTGTAGTCGATCATCTCGAGTGCTTTTTCCAGAATTGGCTCGTAATTGCCGCTGTCATACACCAGAGGTTCGAAGTCCTGATAGATGATTTCGTTGTTGTATGGAAAGGAGTCGGCTGGGATGAAATTTCGCCGTCGAATCTCAGCCCTGTCGATTCCGAGCTCCCGGGAGGCGATGTCCAAAAGACGCTCCATGACAAAGACGCCATGCTGCCGACCCGCTCCGCGATAGGGGGTCACAATCGGCTTGGTCGTGAATACCGCTTTGAACTCGCTGTAGTAGTTGGGTACGTGATAAGGGCCCAGAAGAGTGCACTGACTGTTGATGGGAACCGTCAGACCATAGGGATTGTAGGCCCCATTGTCGTGAACATAGACATCGTGGATACCCAAGATTCGTCCGTCTGAGCTGAGCGCCATCTCAGCGTAGTGGACTTGATCCCGTTCTTGGGTCGTAGCAAAGAAGTTCTCATGTCGGTCCTCGATCCACTTGACCGGGCGGCCGAGCTGAAGAGCAAGCCAGGGGATGAGCATCTCCTCGGGATAGAACATCATGATCTTGGGTCCGAATCCGCCGCCGATAAATGGCGCCACGACTCGAATTTGACTCTCCGATAGACCGAGCATCGCCGCCAGACCGTTTCGGATCGGAATCGGTGCCTGGGTGGTATCCCACACCGTGAGTCGTTGGCTTCGCGCATCCCACTCGGCAACGATGCCACGGTTTTCCATCGCAGCAGCGGTGCCGTGGTCGTAGCGAAATCGACGTTTGATCAGCACGTCAGCCTGTGATCGGGCCGATTCATAATCACCCTTTTCCTGAATCACATGAGCCGCGATATTGAGCTCGACATCGTCATGTACCAGTGCGGCATCCGGTTCGATCGCCGTCTCGATATCGACCACGGCTGGGAGTGGGTCGAGATCGACAAAGATTTCCTCCGCGGCATCTTCCGCTTCGTATCGTGTTTCGGCTACCACCATGACGATCGGCTCGCCGACGTGTCTGACTTTGTCTCGAGCCAGGATGACCTGAGTTCTTTCGTGGAATTCGCAGCGCTCGATCGGTGGCGGAGGCACCAACAGAGGACCGTGTCGCCAATAGTCTCCCAGGTCCGCGGCGGTGTAGACGCCGATCACACCCGGCATCTCGGGCGCACCGCCTCTCTCAATTTCTAGAATGCGTGCATGCGCCATTTGGCTCCGCACAAAAGCCACGTGTGCCATGGCCGGAAGCTGAACGTCGTCCACAAAGAGGGCCTGGCCTGTGAGTAGCCGCCGATCTTCGTTTCGAGTGATGCGCTCACCAAAAAATCGAGTCGTCACAAATGAGCTCCAGAATAGAAATTCAGGCTATATGTCGTACTGTTGGGCGAAGGCCATCAGCGCTTCGGTAAACACCTCGATCGGTGGTCGTACCAGTCCAGCTCCAATCTGACCGATCCCCGCCTTTCGGTGAGCGATCCCGGTGTTGACTCGGGGCGTGATGCCGAGCTCCACGACCTCACGAATGTCGATTCCGGTCGGAGTTCCACGAAATCCGAGGGCCGGAATGGTGAAATAGTCGCTCTCGGCGACGGTGATTTCGTACATTTCCAGGCTAGCGTTGAGTGCGTCTTTTGGTGTCCCACTGACGAAGGCAACGATCGCGGGAGCGGCGGCCATCGCGAAAGCGCCGATTCCGGCAGTTTCCGTGATCGTCGAGTCCCCGATGTCGGGATTGGCGTCGTCGGCCGAGAAGCCACTGAAATAGAGACCATCCGGCGTGGGGGCCGGCGCCGTGAACCAACGATCTTGGAGTCCGCTGAGCTTGATTCCGAAGTCGGTACCGTTTCGTGCCATGCACGACACGATTGTGCTCCCCTCTACGCCATCGGCGGCATCGGCCATCGCTTTGCATGCGGCCATGACCGGGTTGAGCACAGTCAATGCGTTGTCTCCCATGAATTGCAGCACCTTTTGTGCGGTGCCTTTGTCTTTGGCGACTTCAGCGATCGAGGGTGCCAAGGCCTTGAGCATCAGTAATGAGCCGGCCTTGTTGCGGTTGTGGCCTTCGTCTCCCATGTGAAGCGCTTCGGCCAGAAGTGCTCGAATGTCCATCCCCTCGCTTGCAGTGAGCGCGTCATGGAGCGTGCTCGCCAGATCGTCGTTGATCCAACGCAACCGATCCAGGACTTCGCTGCTGTAGGCACCGTAACGTAGGACCTTTCCATAGCCCTCGTTCAGATTCGAGAACGTCGTGTGCGAGTGGTTATCGTCCTCGACGACATAGACCGCCATCGAAGGTGAGATGACACCAGCCATCGGACCGACCGTCTGATGTTCGTGGCAGGGGTCGAATGCGATCTCACCCCCGGCCAACATCTCGGTGGCCGACGCCTCACTCTCGGCCCAGCCCTCGAAGATCGAGGCGCCAATAAGAGCCCCCTGGAGAGGCCCGGACATGCGGTCCCAGGTGATCGGTGGTCCTGCGTGTAACAGCATTCGCTGCTCGAGGCCCGGAATCACGGCGCCAGCTCGAGCCACACCCGTCAAAACCGGATGCGCCGCCATCATTCGACCTACGGCGATCTCGTTCGCCTGTTCGATGTTCACGATCTCATCCTCTTGAGTACCGAGATGATCTGCTCATCGCCTCCCGCGGGTGGTCTCCAGTCGACTTGCACCGCCGACACTTCCTGTTCCACCAGTTCATCGTAGAACGACTCGAGGCCAACGTTGATTGCTGTCGGAGTACCGAGGGTATCTAGACCGACTGGGTGCCCTTCCGAATCCCCGGGCATATCCCCAGTCAACTCCTCCGGAGTCGACAACATCGATGCGACGAGCCCCACGGCATCTGTCACCGAAGAGAGGACCGTTGCCCCAGCCTCTTCTAGCCGGGCGCAGGTTGCGGCTAGCCCTTGCGGGTCCTCGTCGGTGCCAATGACGATCACGAGGAACTCCGCTCCTGAGCTGTTTCGGGCTTTTCCGATGACAGGCGCGAGCTCCGCTGCGGGATCGGGGTGGGATCCAGATCCGAGCACCACATCCATGAGAATGACTCCCAAATCGGTTTCAAGACTCGCTTTCTCGATCAGCTGGATACGCAGCTGCTGATCCATCATCGGGTGCAATCGGCCAACGGTGTACTCGTCGCCTCCAAGATCGAGGATCGAATGTCCTTCCAAAGCGGTCTGGCCGGTGAGGGGCTCTGCGAGATCCGAGGCGAGATTGGAAAAAAGCGGGTACAGAAATGGTGCCAAGCCTTGCACCGCCTCGAGCGCCAGGGTTCCGCCTGCGAATAGGCCGCGCAAAAGCCCGCCCCGATAAGGTCGTCGTAGATCCTCGGTGGTGCTGGTCTGGCCGTCGGCAAGATCGACAGCGAGATCTGCGGCTTCGCTGAGACTTCGTGCGAACAGCAAATTGCACACACGTGAGGCCGGCGGCGAGAAACCGGAAAACTGGACCACGATTGATTTGTCGATCCTCAAAGCAGAGGACAGCAACCGTGCTGCTACCGCTGGCTCGGGAGGTTTGGATGCCAACACGACTACTTCGGTGTGGGGATCACGTGCCAAAAGATCGAGTGCCTGTCGAGCGGTGCGGGCACCCACTCGAGCGTAGAGGTCACGTCCTCCTGTGCCGATTGCCTGGCTGATTCCGGAGCCCAATTGGTGAATCCGGCTTGTGATTGCCTGAATGCCCGTTCCCGAAGCGGCGACGACTCCTATCGGGCCACGCCGAACTCGGTTAGCGAAACCGAAGCCGACGCCACCGATGAGCGTGGTACCACAATCCGGGCCCAGAACGAGCTGCCCAGATGAAGTCGAGCGAGTTTTGAGCGAGACTTCATCGTCGAGGGACACGTTATCGCTGTATAGGAAGACGTTGAGCCCGAGGTCAAGAGCCTCTCGAGCGATCTCTCCTGCCCACTTGCCCGGCGTCGATATCAGCGCCCAATTCGACTCGGGGAGCATCTCTTTGGCCGTCCGCAGGCTCTTGGGTCGATAGTCATCTGTCTGGGTCGCGGCTCCTCGAACGAGGAACGAATCGACGTTGCTGAGCGCTTGAATCGCCAGATCCTCTGACTCCGCCAGCACTACGATGATCAGATCGTCCGTGCCTGCCGTCTCCGCTGCTTCGCTCAGCAGGTCACTCGACTTCAACAACTCCAGATTGGCAGGTGTCCCCATGACGACGCCTGCGTCGAGGACCCCCTCGAGTCGAGCCAACTCGCTCTGAAGCTGCATCAGCACGACGGAGTCGGCGTAGGTTCCCTGACGTATCTCTGTTCGAACCTCGGTCATCGCAGTGCCTCTTCGAGGTCGAGGCCCCAGTCGAGAAGTGCTTCGTCCTGCCACCATCCAGCGGTAATTTGCAATCCGATCGGCAACCCGGATTTTCCGGCCCCCGAGGGTAGTGCCAGAGTGGGGAGCCCAGCGTGTGTCCAAGGCAGACTCATAATGGGGTCGCCCGTACTCTCTAAACCGAGAGGCGCCGGACCTGTCGCCGCGGGCGACAGCCACAAGTCGATTTCGGCCCGATCCATCGACTCGGTGATCTCACGACGCAGCCGAAGAAGACTCGTTCGCTTGGCGGATAGCTCCTCATCCGATACGGCGGCACCTCGGGCGATCAGCTCCCGGGTCGTATCGTGGTAGCGATCACCGTAGCGTGCGAACCATCCGTGGTGAAACCGAGCCGCTTCGGCGGCAACGATGGTGTAGTGAGTCTCCACGATCTCATCCAGCTCGCCAAATGCGGTGGCGGCTCGAATCAGATAGCCCTGCTCCTCGAGCCTTTCGCAGGTTTGGGCAAAGTGGTCCTGCGCCTCTCGAGATGCACGTTCGAGAAAGGGACCCTCCGGGGTCCCGAGTTTGGGCTGCTCCGTTACATCGCGACGGGTCCACTGTCTGCAGAGAATAGCTGCAAGCGTTTTCGCATCTCTGGTGGTCGACGAGAAGGTGCCGACGTGATCCAAAGATCTCGACAACGGTATGACCCCCGCGGTCGATATTCGGTCATAGCTCGGCTTGAATCCGACGACGCCACAAAACGAAGCGGGTCTAGAGATCGAACCTATGGTCTGGGTGCCGAGAGCAACAGCACAGAGTCCCGCCGCGACGGCCGCGGCGGAGCCACTACTCGAGCCTCCGGGTGTGTGGTCCAGGTCTTGGGGGTTTCGGGTAGGACCGGGATGAAAGTAGGCGAACTCGGTACTTACGGTCTTTCCGACTACGAGGGCGCCAGCCTGTTTGAGAACCGTTACAGATTCTGCCTCGGCACCCCGTAGAGTCTCTGTCGGAAGCGTAGATCCTGCCCTGGTTTCGAGGCCGTCGACGTGGAAGATGTCTTTGACACCCAGCGGCACACCAAACAGCCGTCTGGTTTCTTGCGTTTGGTTGCTGAGATCGCTTGCCTCTGCGCGTAGCCGATCGAAGCGATTGTCTTCAGGTGTAAAGGCGTGAAGTTTCGGCTCTATTTCTTGAAAGTCCGCTTGAAGTCGATCGATCGCTGCGTCGGGTTCGCGGCTGACAAGATCAGTCCAGATCTCGATCGTTTGTGCGCTGAGCTCGAGCGCCTTGATCATGAGCGGTCGGAGTCCTGCATTTTCGTGGCTGCCAGAAGCACTGCGTCGACAATGTGCTGATAGCCGGTGCATCGACAAAGATTTCCGGACAAAGCAAGACGAACCTCGTTTTCGGACGGGCTGGGATGGCTCTCCAGGAACGGTATCAACGTTGTCAGGATCCCAGCTGTACAGAATCCACACTGCAGCCCATGGGCCTCCCAAAAGGCCTCCTGAAGCGGGTGCAGCGTCTGCGGATCGAGTGCCAATCCTTCCACGGTCGTCAGGTTCAGACCATCTGCTTGGACGGCCAGCATGAGACACGACCGAATCGGCTCGCCTTCGACCAGGATCGTGCAGGCGCCACAGACTCCATGCTCGCAACCCACATGGGTGCCGGTGAGTCGGAGCTCGTGTCTGAGAAAATCGCTGAGAAGAAGACGGGGTTCGACCTGTCGGTTGAATCGCTCGCCGTTGACGGTTACCTCGATGGGTAGCTTCACGTTGCTCATTGATCCATGCCGATCTCAGTTGGGTATCGGGCTCGTTCGCTGGATTGCGGTTTCGACAACTCGTTTTGTCAGGACTTTACAGAGATGTCTTTTAAACTCGACTGTCGAATGGATATCACCAGATGGCTCGACCTCTTCCATGGCTGCGATCTCGGCCATCTCAGCGATGATCTCCGGCGTCGGCGAGTTGCCCTCGATGACCTGGGCTGCGCGCGTCGCCTCGACGGGGGTGTCCCCTGCGCTCAGAAACACGAGTTTTGCTCGAGTGCAGACACCACTACCGTTGATCGAGATCACAGCCGCTAGACCAGCCTGGGCGAAATCACCGTGTCGGCGGGCGATCTCTTGAAAGGCCCATCCGGTGCCGGGTGTCCAAGCGGGAAACTCGATCTCGACGAGAGTCTCTTGCGGCTGCATCTGGGTAGAAAACAGTCCTATGTAGAAGTCTTTGGCGGCTATCCACCGGTTCCCGGTGGCACTCGAGAGCAAAAACCGAGCGTCGAGAGCGGTTGCTACCGCTGGAAGCTCTGCAGCAGGATCAGCGTGGGCCAGACTCCCTCCGACCGTGCCCCGATTTCTGATTTGAGGATGTGCCACGAACGGAATCACGCCACGGAGCAAGGGGGCCAGTCTGGCCACAGCCGGGTCGTTCTCTAGTCGGCTCTGCCGAACCATTGCACCGAGACTCAATCCGCCTTCCTCCGTCTCGTGCACGACGTCGATTCCGGGAACACGGTTGATATCGATGAGGATCGCAGGACGGGCCAGGCGGAAGTTAAGGACCGGTATCAGGCTCTGACCACCAGCCAGCAATTTGGCGTCGTCGCCATGCTGGCTCAACAGCGACAGTACTTCGTCGAGACTTCTGGGGGCGAGGTATTCGAATGGAGCCGGCTTCAAAGGTCTTGATCCTGGTCGAACTAGCTGCCTTGCTGTTGGCTTGCCAATATGGCTCGCACGTTGAGGTCTTTGCGCAGGACTTCCACTGTGATCTTCGCGAGCTCCTTGGGAGTGAGCGCTCGATCGGTGGTCACGGCAAACAGATACTGACTGCGAAGCTCGGCACTGATCTGCGAGTAGACCTTGTCCAGATCGTCGAGATCACTCAGGTAGAAAGTCCTGCCACCTGTTTGGCGTGCGATGGCAGTGGTAAACGCCACTTGTCGTCTTTCATCCGCTCTCGAGTGGGCTCCCATGACGATCAAATAGACCGGGACACCGTAGTGTCGAGCCTGCTGGATACATCTTCGGGGCAACAGTTGACTGGTCGAATCGAGACCGTCGGTCACGACGACAAGAGCCTTGCGGCGAACCTTGTCATCGAACTGCTGCAGCGAGAAGGCGATCGAGTCGTAGAGAGCCGTATTCCCCCGTGCTTCCAAGCTTCGAATGCTCCGCATCAGGTCCTCGGTGTCGCCAGTGGATGATCGGGCCAGCCGGGGCCGGGTGTCGAAATCGACCACGAAAGCGACATCTTCGGGTCCCAAAGCCTGTTCGAAGAATTTCTCAGCAGCTTCCCCGACCGACTCGATAACCTTGTCCATGCTGTCTGACGTATCCAAGAGCAGACCCATCGCCAAGGGAAGGTGATCGGACCGTGAAAAGTGATCGATCGGGACCGGACCGCCATCGGTATGAACGACAAAATCGTTTTGATCCAATCGGGGCAGGACTGTACGCTGTTTCGAGGTTACGGTTGCCAGAATCTCGATCGTGTTGACGTCCAGCCGATCGATGGATAACGAAGTGGTCGCCATCTGAACTGTTTCTGCGATCCTCCCATCGGGGTAGTGGGCGATGACTCGGACAAAGTGTTGCGGGCTCAGTGTCTTGTAGGGTATCCGTGCGTCATACGGAGGCGCCGACAGCGAGCTGGATAGTGAGTCGTTGAGATAGAAGTCCAGCCTTGTGGGCTCGGCGAAGTCGCTATGAACCTTGGTTCGAATCTCCAGGACCTGTTCCGAAACATTGTTTGTCAGCGACGAGATAAAGATCTGGGGGGGTGCTTGGAGCTTGTTGATCTCGACACTGTCCTCGCCCAGTTCATTGCCGCTGGCGTCGAAGGCGACGACTCGAATCGTGTGTGGCGCGGGCTCTGATCCCAAATCGATAACGCTGCTATACGGAACTCGCCGATCGGAACCGGCGAGAGTTTCATCCAACCAAAACTCCACCCGATCGATCCTTCTGTGTGACGCGATGGCGTGGAAGCGAGTCTGGCCGCTGACTGTGAGCTCCGGTGGCTCGAGCAGTTCGATGACCTTACGACCCGCTACAGAGCCGGTAGCCTCATCTGAAACCTGCGACGGCTTCTGCGATCGAAGAGCTTGTCGGGTGGGAGTCGGGCCTGCGCTCATCCAAGCCGGTGCCGTCAGTCTTCGATCGGCTGCAACATCACGAACCTCGAGTACGCCACCATCGATCTCGTCCGAGCCGTTCAGATCAACGGTGACCCAATACCGATTCGAAAGCTGCTCCAGCGTCGGGCCGAGCTGTCGACGCGTGCGAATGAGTGCTCCGCCAGTGGTGTCAGCCAAGTCAGACAAAGGTGCCAGCGGATCGCTGAACACCTCTTGCTTGGATCCGAGCGAGACCGGTACGACAACCCAACCCTCGGCGGCGAGCGTGCACGCAATGTCATGGTGCAGCGGCTGAAGTCTGGGGTCCTCGAGAAAGCTCCGGCCCGTCTGGGATAGGTAGAAGCTTCTCGGGTTCAAATCGAATCCAGCCTGTACCAGCAGCAACAGCTTTGGACTGTTTGCAGCCGTCTGGTCGAGCCACTGTAATAGCCCGATTCGCTGTCCCTGCAACAGCTCCGTCTCCCGGCGAACGGCTTCCGCGGTCTCCAGCTCGGATCTGTCGTCGTCGCCATGCGCCTGGTATCGCTGACGGAGCCAAATCAGCTCACCGAGCGCCACGCTCTCATCCGCAAGGTCCTTGAATGCCTGACGCAGTTGTAGGGCTTCCGTGGTAGACGCCGAGTACTCCTGTGGAGTCGAATCGGCGAGAACCACCGACACCGAGCCGAGACCGACCAAGCCCTCGGCATGACGGCTCAGCAAATCCGTCGCGCGCCGGAACCCTTCAGCGGAGAGCAGGGGCGCATCGAAGTAGACCACCACTTGCCAGGGACGGGTGGAGGAGCCTCCGGTGGCGGCGGAAGCCAGCGGCTCGATCGCGAGGATGGTTTGCGGCTCGTTGTTCCAAACGACCAGCAAGTCGGAGGGCTCGGTTGGCACGCTAGCCGATCTGGAGGGCCAGTCGACCGCAAACGTAGCTCTGACCCTCCCTGAGTCGGCGCTCGAGCCCATGGCAGGAGAACTGGTGGGACACAGTGCGTGACTCACCAGCAGGCACACGAATGCGATCCAGAGAGAAATCCCTCGACAGGAGTCATCGCTGCACGAGCTAGTCAGCACGTTGGGTACGATGCTAACAGAGAGAAGGTCGGGCCCGAGAGTCGAGGAACGGATCAATCCATGGGAATGTCGAGCTCTCGGGAGAGGGTATCCGCAAGGGCCATCCCTTTGAGGGTCGGGCGGATCGTTGGTGGATCCGCGTCGATTAGGCCAGTCTCGACCCATCGATGCAGGACGGCCTGGTTGCGGTGCCAGATCGCCGGGCCCCTATTACCAGGCAGATCTTCGAGATCGATGCCTCGGGGTGTGCGCAGTCCAAGCGCGATGGCCTCGAGACAAATCTGCCAGGAATCGAGGGTTTCGTTCTCCGCGATCGGGCGACCACCAAGGTCGACCGCTGCTAGATACTGTTTCAATCCGGGGTGATTCCACCAGCGCGAGCGACCCGAAAAAGAATGGGCTGACGGACCCAAGCCTAGATAGGGTTGATGGTTCCAGTACTTTTGATTGTGTCGCGACTCGTGACGAGGGTCGGATGCGAAGTTCGATACTTCGTAGGCGGTGTAGCCCTCAGATTCGAGATAACTGTGAGTCTCGAAGAATAGAGCCGCCTGCTGGTCTATCGAGATCTCGCTGAGTCGACCCTGTTTCTTCCGAACATCGAAACCAGTTCCAGGTTCGATGGTCAACTGATAACAGGAGAGGTGGTCGGGTCCCGTATCGAGCGCACAGGAGAGCTCAGACCTCCAGGAACCCTGACTTTGGCCCGGTAAACAGTAGATCAGGTCGATTGATACCGTAGGGAACCCCGCAGCCTTCGCCATTTCGACCGACTCCCGAGCCTGTCCGGGTGTGTGCTGTCGGCCCAGAAACTCGAGACTCTGCGCGTCGAAGGACTGGACTCCGAGACTCAGATAGCTGACACCGAGTTCTTTCCAGGCCGAAAGCTGTAGTGGTGTGACGTCTTCCGGATTGACCTCCATTGCAATCCAGGGATCGGTAACGATGTCGAAGCTCTCTTCGAGCTGGTCCAGGATATTGTGGAGCTGGTCTGGGTGAATGATCGAAGGTGTGCCGCCACCCAGGAAAATAGAGTCGAAACTGGGTTCCGAGTCGGTGCCGACGAAGGCAGGCCAGACCGAGCCCGCGCAAATCCGGATCTCGTCGGTCAGGGACTCCACAAAGTGAGCTCTTGTGCCGGAGCTACCCTTGACTACGGAAAAGTCACAGTACGGGCAGATCGAAGAGCAAAACGGTAGGTGAATGTAGATTCCGGCGGCAGGAATCACTTGTCGCTTTCCGACTTGAGGACCGCGACGAAGGCTTCTTGCGGAATCTCGACCGACCCGACGATCTTCATCCTCTTTTTGCCTTCTCGTTGTTTCTCGAGCAGTTTGCGTTTTCGCGTGATGTCGCCGCCATAGCACTTTGCGGTGACATCCTTGCGATACGCGTTGATCGTCTTGCGGGCGATGATTTGCCCCCCGATCGCACCCTGTATGGCAATCTTGAATTGTTGCTTTGGAATGGTATCCGCGAGGCGGTCGCAGTATTTGAGCGCTCGGGTCCGGGCCTTGTCGCGATGAACGAGCTGTGACAGAGCATCAACCGGTTCAGTGTTGACCAGGATGTCCACTTTGACCAGATCTGTGGGCCTATAGTCGAGAACCTCGTAGTCGAAGGATCCATAGCCCTGGGTGATGGTCTTGAGCTTGTCGTAGAAATCGAACAGTACCTCGGCCAGCGGCAGCTCGGAGGTGAGCTCGACCCGCCCGACGGCGAGATAGTTGAAGGTCGTGTTCGAGCCGCGTTTCTCACGACAGAGCTCCATTACGGTCCCGATGTATCGCTCTGGCATCATGATGGAGGCTTTGATGTAGGGCTCTTCGGCGTAGCTGATCTGGGCCGGATCAGGGAACCGAGACGGGTTGTCGACGGAGATCTCCTCACCACTTTCGAGGGTGATGTGGTAGCGAACCGAGGGTGCGGACAGAATCAACGACAGACCGTACTCGCGTCGAAGTCTCTCCTGCACCACATCCAGGTGGAGAAGTCCCAGAAACCCGCACCGAAAACCAAAACCGAGGGCTGTAGACGAATCCTTCTCAAAAGTGAGAGCTGCGTCGTTGAGAGACAGCTTTTCGAGCGCGTCGGTAAGGTCCTCGTAGTCGTCGGTGGACATCGGATAGATCGACGAAAACACGACGGGTTTTGCTTCCTTGTACCCCGGCAAAGGGGCAGCCGCTGGGTGGTCTGCGTCTGTGAGTGTGTCCCCGATCGCGATATCGCGCAAAGTCTTGACCCCGGCGATCACGTAGCCCACCGCACCCGCCTCCAGCTCCTTTGTGGCCACCCGTTCAAGCTGCATCAGGCCGACCTCTTCGACGGCGTGGTCTTTTCCAGAGTGCATGAATCGAATCTTCTGCCCAGGTCTCAAAGTCCCTTCCTTGACGCGGCAGATCATGACTGCGCCCCGGTAGGAGTCGTACTGTGCGTCGAAGATGAGCGCTTGGAGGGGGGCCTGAGGATCGCCTGTTGGCGCTGGCAGCCTCTGAACGATGGCTTCCAAGACTTCATCGATTCCTTCGCCCAGTTTTGCAGAGCTCAGCACCGCCTCGTAGGGATCCAGTCCGAGGTCTTCGGAAATCTCCTCGCGTGCTCGCTCGATGTCGGCGGAGGGAAGGTCGATCTTGTTGATCACGGGGACTATCTCGAGATCGTACTCGAGAGCCAGATAGAGATTGGCAACGGTCTGGGCCTCTACGCCCTGAGAGGCGTCGACGAGCAGCAGAGCTCCTTCGCAGGACATCAGCGACCGTCTTACCTCGTGAGAAAAATCGACATGACCCGGGGTGTCGATCAGGTTCAGAGTGTAGCGTCTGCCGTCCTGCGCGTCGTAGAGCAGGGTCACCGTATTACTCTTGATCGTGATCCCTCTCTCCCGTTCGATATCCATCGAGTCGAGGATCTGATCCCGAAACTGCCGCTCTTCGACGCCGCCACAGCGTTGTATCAGTCGATCGGCGAGCGTCGATTTTCCGTGATCGATATGGGCGATAATGCAGAAGTTGCGAATCGTTTCCATGAGATCGTTGTCTGGAGTCCAAAGCCCAGAGTCCAAAGCCCAGAACCCAAAGCCCAGAGCCCAAAGTCCAGAACCCAAGGCCCAGAACCCAGCCTCGAACACGAGAGTCTAACTCGGTTTCATGACCGGGCCGATGCTCTCAACCACGGAGTCCCGGAGATGAGAGCCACGTGACACTCGTGTTTGCTTACTACAACCGCCGTCGCTGACGGACTTGGAGTCAAGCAAGAGCCTCGCTCTGGGCGACGTTATGCGGCGATGTGGCCACGCGGAGGAGGAGAGTTGCGATTACGAGTTACAATGTCGTCACACTGACAGCAGAGGAGATCTGGTCACTCCTATGACTGAACACGAGTCGGAATCTTCCCGTTCAAATAGTCAGGCCCCAGAACATGGCGAGGGAACTGTCGTAGCCGAATATGACAGCTTCAGCGACCTACTGAACCGATGTGCATCCAGGATCTCAGAAGAGGGGCTGGTTGTGATCGCGAAATCGGCGGCCACTCTCGGATCGACGATGAAGTTCGAGCTGAGGATTCGGGACGGCTTCTCGGTTTTGGCCGGGGAGGGTGAAGTGGTTCGGTTTGAGGAGATCGACGAGGGTGATTCTTCTCGATTCAACGTGGCCCTGCGCTTTCTGCATCTGGATCAGCCCAGCCTCAAGCTTCTTCCTCGCCTGATCGAGCACTATCGAAAGCGGGGTGTCGAGCTCCTGGAGCTTCCTGCGGGTGGAATGCCTTTGAGCGGAGGGGAGACCGTAGAGGGGCCCCCGGCGGACCCCCCTCCGGACCCACAGGAATCACCTACGCTGACCCTTGAAGATCTGGAAGACGAGTTCTCTGAGCAGGAGGAGGTGGTTGGCACCGGCGATTCGGGCGTCGAGATGGTGGCGCAGATCTCTACCGACGAGTCATCAGAAGAGCTGCTTGTGGATGCCGATGCGATGATCGATGTCGAGGATCGGGCCGAAGGGATACAGGACGAGGTGGTCGGCGAGGATGAAATTCGCCTCGAAGACCTGATGCCAGCAGCAGATTCCGAGGCCCCGCCGGATCTCCTGGAAGTCCCGGCAGAGCTCGAGGGACCACCCGATGATCCGGGGTTGCCATGGCTGCCCGAAGAGACCGAGTCCAAAAAACGTGGGGATCTCTGGTTGATTCTGCTGTTGGCGATCGCAGGCGCTCTTCTTGGCGCTGGGTTCTATTACTGGTATATGCATGGCTCGGAGAGTTCACGCAACGAAACGCCCACTATAGAGTCGATAGAGTCGACAAGAGTGGCTTCGGAGACTGTTGCTACATCGGACCCGTTCACACCCCGACTGATGATCCTGGCAAACAACGGCGCAGGCTCCTAGAGGGCGCTGGATCCGGGGCTCAGGTATCGTAGACAACTTGGGCGGCTCGAGTGGCTGCCCCCTGCACAGAGTCGTCCGAGGATGGGCCGATAATCTCCTCGAGGGCAGACAGAAGACTCAGCACCGTTTCGGGTCGAGCCGACTCGCCCATGAGTCCGATCCTCCAGATTTGTCCCGCCAACTCGCCGAGGCCTCCGCCGACTTCGATATTGAATTCATCTCGGAGCCGCGTCCTGGCTTCGAAGTCATCCAAGTTCGGTGGCAGATGGACTGCGTTGAGCATCGGCAGCCGGTGACCCGACTGGGCAAAGGGTCTGAATCCCAGGGTTTCGAGGCCTGCCATCAGCGCCCGGCTCTGGATGCGATGTCGCTCGAATCTGTCTTCGAGTCCCTCATCCAAGATCAAATCCAAGGCTTCGAAAAGAGCATAGTTCATCGTGATCGGTGCTGTGTGATGGTAGGTCCTACTCCGTTCGAGCCAGTATCTTTCGATCATACCGAGATCCAGATACCAGCTCCGGGTCTTGGTTTTTCTCCGATGCATGCGGTCGATTGCGCGTGGTCCAAGCGTCAGCGGTGCCAGACCTGGCGGGCAACTGAGACACTTCTGGGTGCCGCTGAAGCAGACGTCGATCATCCAACGGTCGACCTCCAGCTCGGTACCTCCGAGTGACGTCACAGCATCTACAACAAGAAGACGATCCGCCTCTCGACAGATCCTTCCGATGTCCTCGAGCGGTTGGTGCGCTCCGGTCGATGTCTCGGCGTGGACTATCGAGACAACTTTGATTTCGGGGTGTGCTGCGAGCGCCTCTTCGATCTCTGTAGGGTCAAAAACCTCGCCCCACGGACGGTCGATTCGTATCAGGTTTCCATCGAGCCTGTCGACGATGTCGCACATCCTCGAGCCGAAAACACCGTTGACGCAGACCAGCACCCCATCGCCTGGCTCGATGAGATTGGCCAAGCTCGCCTCCATACCGGCACTGCCGGTTCCGGAGACCGATAACGTAAATGGGTTGTTGGTGCAAAAGACCTCTCGTAGCCTATTCTGGATACCGTTCATCAGCTCCAGAAACTGAGGATCCAGGTGCCCACAAATGGGTTGGGCCATGGCTTGGTAGACCCGAGGATGGATCATCGAGGGCCCGGGGCCAAGCAGGATTCTGCCCGATGTCTCGGTTGCGGTCTGAGGATGGGTCTCGACAGTCATGAGAGGTACCTCTCGGTTCCCCTATTCGAGGTGAGTGCGACAATCATTCGATCGGCTCGGACATCTGCAGCACCATTCCGGGATCGCTGATGAATCTCTGGCCGAGCTCGGGGCGCATGGGCCAGTCGATCAACAGACCTCCTCCAACTCCTCTTGCTGTCTTCTCGCCGTACAGCAGCTCGACCAGATACATGGCTGCATCGTAGCTTCGAGTGCCACCCTGCGAGGTCAATACGCGACCGTCGTGAACGAAGCTCACGTTGATCCTCAGGTCGAGGTCCGGGAAGGTTTCGGCGAACAGATCGTAGTCGCCCGGAAACGTCGTGCAGGTTTGGCCGTCGAGCAGACCTGCCTCTGCCAGGATAAACGCGCCCCAACACAGCGACATGACAAAACGGGCCTTGGAACCCGCCTCGCGAACCCACGATATGAGACGGACATTCGCCCGGTCGCTGTCGCGGCTGTGTTCGGCACTCGGAACCACCAGAATGTCGAGAGGAGGCGCTGAGTCGAAAGTGAAATCGGGCACAATCCGCAGGCCTTCTGCGGTGGTGATCGGCGCCGCGGTTTCCGCTATGGCAAACACCTCGATACCCGGATGCGGATCGGAGTGATATACGGTGTGCTGCAGCACATCCCATGGTGCCATGAGCTCTGTGTTGTAGACACCATCTACGATGAGGAAACCAGCTCTAAGAGGCCGATTCTCAGGCAAATCGATTGGGGACTCTGCCATTGCCGGTGTGGCTAGAAAGGTCGTTACTGCTAACGACCACGCTAGTGTGACAATCACTGCAGAAAGTCGACCGTTCATTGGGGACTCCGATTGTGGTGGTTTCGCTTCTGAACCGCATTAATCATGAGCCGCGCGGGACAAGCCTGCGGGAGTCTAGCATCGGTATCCAGCCAAGAGTGCCTGATCTGTCATAAGATACCCGCCACTTCGGCCAAACCCCTTCGAGGGTGCAGGCTGCTTCAACAGATGCCCTTACGACAGGAGGAATCCAAGTGCCCTATAGCCCATTGATTGTCAATCCGATGAAGCAAGAGTTGACTACCATCGGTTTCGAAGAGTTGACGACAGCCGAGGCTGTCGACAGTTTTATTGAACAGAAACCGGGATCCGCGATCCTGGTGATCAACTCGGTCTGTGGATGTGCAGCAGGTCAGGCTCGCCCCGGTGTCAGACTGGCACTCGAGGCCGACTCAAAGCCCGATAAGCTCGTGACCGTTTTCGCGGGTCAGGATGTGGAGGCCACCAAACAGGCGCGGAGCTACTTTCCGGATGTCCCGCCGAGCAGCCCATCGATCGCACTCTTCAAAGATGGCGAGATGGTCTATTTTGTTCCACGCCATCGCATCGAGAGCCGTAGCGCCGAAGATGTCGCAGCCGATCTGACCGCCGCATTCGAACGCTATTTCGTAGCGACTCCAGCCTAGGAGATGGGTACTTTTCACCAGGACAAAAGCGAGCTGCACGGCATCACGGTTGTTGTGGATACCAACAGCGACGCTGTGTATGTAGGCCGCTGCGACGACATGGACGATCACCAGGTGATCTTGCTCGATGCTGACGTGCACCGATCCGAGGAGTCGGACCAAAGCAAGGAAGACTGGGTGCGGCGAGCCGCTGAGTTTGGCGTTTGGAAGAAGTTCGACCGACTGGTCATTCCACGATCCGACGTGGTGTCAGTGAGACGTCTTGGTGATCTCTAGCCTGGTGAGCCCCCCTTGCGAATAGGATTTCTAGCCGTCGGTCCGTTGATTTGCGCCCTGTCGATCCTGGCAGGCGCTTTCGGTGCGCATGGATTGAAATCTCGGCTCGACCCGGCGGCTCTCGAGCTCTGGGAGACGTCGGCTCGGTATCTGATGTACGCGGGGCTTGGAGTCACGCTGGTCGGCCTTGCGGCCTCGAGCGCGAATCAGCGGGGTTTCCAGATCGCCGGCTGGATTCTGATAGTCGGGGCCGTGATCTTTAGCGGTACGGTGGCACTGCTGGCGCTCGGTGGACCTCGATGGCTAGGGGCGGTAACGCCGATCGGCGGCGTCCTACTCATCGTCGGTTTTGTGCTCTTTGCCTGGACAGCGCTTCGTCTCTGAGCGATCGATGAGTCTGTCTATCGTAGACAAGTAGGTTCTTAGGGAGAGTGAACCCATGGCCAATGGCATCGTGCGTGTACCCGAACCGATCAACGAGCCAGTTCATACATACGCGCCCGGATCGGACGAGAAGGCTTCCTTGAAGAAGAGGCTGCAGGAGATGATGGCCGATCAGGTAGAGGTGCCGGTGATCGTCGGTGGAGAGGAGATTCTTACCGGAGAGATCGATCACAACATCTGTCCCCATGACCATTCTCATGTACTGGCGACAGTCCATCTAGCCGGTGCGGCTGAAGTGGACCGGGCTGTCGCTGCTGCCCGATCGGGCTGGGCCGAGTGGACTGAGCTCGGCTGGGAGTCAAGGGCGGCGGTCTTTCTCAAGGCAGCAGATCTTCTTGCCGGCCCCTGGCGCGACACCATCAACGCTGCCACGATGCTCAATCAATCAAAGAATGTCTACCAGGCTGAGATCGATGCCGCTGCTGAGTTGGTCGACTTCTGGCGCTTCAACGCCTTCTTCATGCGCCAGTTGCTCGAGGAGCAACCCAACTCTGCGCGGGGTATCTGGGACTCTGTCGAATATCGTGGTCTCGAGGGCTTTGTGTTCGCGGTGACTCCTTTCAACTTCACCTCGATCGCAGGCAACCTTCCGACTGCGCCGGCCCTGATGGGCAACACGGTTCTATGGAAACCCGCTTCGACTTCCGTTTTGTCGGGCTACTACATCATGAGGCTTCTGGAAGAGGCGGGGTTGCCGCCTGGAGTGATCAATTTTCTACCAGGTCGCGGAGCTAAGGTAGGCGACCCTGTGATGGCGCGACCCGAATTAGCTGGCATCCATTTCACCGGTTCGACCGGCGTATTCCAGACGATGTGGAAGCAGGTGGGCGCAAACATTGCGAACTATCAAACCTATCCACGAATCGTCGGCGAGACCGGTGGCAAGGATTTCATCTTCGCGCACCCATCCGCCGATGTGGCAGCTCTGGTGCCGGCGATGGTCCGCGGAGCGTACGAATATCAAGGGCAGAAGTGCTCGGCCGCCTCTCGGACTTTTGTTCCGAAGTCGATCTGGGGGGAAGTGCGGGAGCGCTTCGTAGCGGAGGTCGAAGGTATCGCCATGGGTACTCCACTCGATTTTCGAAACTTCATGTGTGCGGTTATCGACGAGAAATCCTTTGACAACACCATGAGCTACATAGAGTACGCCAAGGGCAACAATGACTTCGAGATTCTCTGTGGGGGGGAAGGCGACAAGTCGACGGGATACTTTGTCCAGCCGACTGCTGTGCTGTCGAAAGATCCACGGTCCAAACTGATGTGCGAAGAGATCTTCGCGCCGGTCTTGACTTTCTATGTCTACGACGACAACCAGATCGAGCAGGCTCTCGTAGATTGCGATGCCGGTAGCCCCTACGCGCTGACCGGTGCGATCTTCGCTAGAGACCGCAGAGACATCGTGAAGCTATCCAACGCTCTCCGATACAGTGCCGGCAATTTCTACATCAACGACAAACCAACCGGAGCGGTGGTCGGGCAGCAACCCTTTGGGGGATCGAGGGCCTCGGGAACCAACGATAAGGCCGGATCCATGATGAATCTATTGCGCTGGACCTCTCAGAGGACGATCAAGGAAAACTTCGTACCACCGACCGATATCAGCTATCCCCACATGGACCAGGAGTAGCGGCCAGCCCGCAACCCCGGCAATCTATCCTACGGCGCCAGCAACGCAACTGCACGGGGTATTCGGACGGACTCTTAGGTTCTAAGAAGGGGGTCCACGGCGTGCCCCTCCTCTTCGTCCAGCAAGGCCGTCTGATCACGCATCTCTGTCTCTAGCTCGACGAAAGCCGCTGCTAGCTCTACCTCGGTCATGGACTTGTCGACTCGGATCGGTCCGCCGGAGCGAAACCGTAGCTTGGCAAACGGTTTTGGCAGGATGAAGCGATCCCAACTGTCGAAGACCCAGGCGCGATCGACGCCAAATGAGATCCAGAAGATCGGCCTGCGAGTGATTGCGGCCAGCCCGATGATCCCATCTTTCAGCGTGTATCTGGGACCAATGGGACCGTCGGGGGTTATGGCAATGTGGGAGCTGTGAGTCTCGGTCACGAGTCGTCTCAAGGCCGCTACATTACCTCGGGTAGAGCTACCTCTTACCGATCCGATTCCAAAGCGAGCGACGATGCGGGCAATAATTTCACCATCTCCGTGCCGACTCACCAAGACCTTGATCGGTTCGAGCATCCCTATAATGGCGAGGATTCCGATTTGTCGGTTGTGCCAGAAAGCGAGGATCATCTTGTCGGGTTCCCCTGCATGAACTCGCAGCTCCTCCGAAATTTCCATGTTCCGACGCCATGAATGCACCAACAGTGGCAGCAAGACCCTGCCAAAGACATTGATGGCGAGCCAATTGACTGAGCTCCGCTTGAGACGTTTCCACCTGGATGGAGATGCATTGGCCGGGGGGTTCACGATGCCATTCTATCTGTCCAGGTCTGCCTGTCCGGGGTCTGCCTCTCGACCTCGCTGGCTTGGTATGGTTGTGGGGTTGGATTAACCCATCGAGACAAAGAAGGCCGCTCGACGGTTCGCTTTTGACCCCCATTGTTCATGAGTCGTGGGGCTCGGTACTCGAGGAGGATACAGATGAGTTTCTGGATAGGTATCAGTCGTGCCGTACTTCTCACCCTGATAGCGATTGTAGTCAGCTCGAACTTGGCCTCAGCTCGAACTCATCCGTTCTCGGCCGAGGATCTGGTCAGCATGGATCGAATCTCGGATCCGCAAGTCTCTCCAGGCGGCACCAGGATCGTCTTTGTCCGAAGAACGACTGATCTCGAAGCAAATCGGGGTCGAACCGATCTCTGGCTAGTAGACAGAAAAGACGACAGTCTCAAGCAGCTCACTCGCCATGAGGCCAGCGACGTCAATCCCCGTTGGGCACCCGATGGGTCCTCGATCTATTTTCTCTCTTCGCGCTCCGAATCGATGCAAGTCTGGAAGATCGCTCCCGATGGTGGAGAGGCTACGCAAGTGACCAATCTTCCACTCGAGGTCGGAAATCTCGTGATCTCCGGCGATGGGCAATCAATTGCTTTCACGGCGGCTGTGTTTCCCGACTGCGACAGCATGCAGTGCACCAGGGATCGTGTCGACGAAACCGAGAAGGGGCCAGTGACCGGGCGGATCTTTGATCAGTTGTTCGTACGTCACTGGGATGTTTGGAAGGATGGGCGTCGATCACACCTCTTTGCGCAGTCGGTTCCACAGGGCGAACCGAGAAACCTGACAACAGGGTTCGATGCCGATGTCCCTTCCAAGCCTTTCGGAGGTGGCGAGGAGATAACCTTCACACCAGACGGGAAAAGCCTGGTTTTCGTCATGCGTGACGTCGGCGCTGCCGAGGCCTGGTCCACCGATTTCGACCTCTACTACGCACCGATCGACGGATCGGCAAAACCAGTCTGTCTGACCGAGCCCAACGCCGCGTGGGACACGCAGCCCGTCTTTTCACCTGATGGCAGAACCTTGGCGTATCTGGCCATGGAGGTGCCGGCCTATGAATCGGACCGGTTCCGCATCATGCTCCGGGAGTGGCCCGACGGCGCTACCCGCAATCTAACTGAAGACTGGGACTTCTCGGCCGGTAGAATCGTTTTTTCACCCGATGGCAAGACGATCTACGCCACGGCGGGCGACCGGGGACAGGTTTCGCTGTTTTCGATCGATGTCCAATCTGGCCAGGTTAGAAAACTGGTCCGCGAAGGACACGTCCGGTCACCGGGGGTGGCAGGTGGCGAGATCGTCTTTGGACTCGACACACTGACTTCTCCGGTGGATCTCTTTGCGGTTGCCACCTCCGGTGGGGCGCTGCGACGACTGACCGACCTCAACGCCGAACGCATGGCATCGATTGAGATGGGAGAGCCCGAGCAATTCTCGTTCGAGGGTTGGAACGGGGAGACCGTGTACGGGTACGTGGTCAAACCGACAGGGTTCGAAACGGGTAAGAAATATCCTGTGGCTTTTCTGATCCACGGTGGTCCGCAGGGTTCGTTTGGCAATGATTTTCACTACAGGTGGAACCCACAGACCTACGCCGGTGCGGGGTTTGGGTCGGTGATGATCGATTTTCACGGATCGACTGGTTATGGCCAGAAATTTACCGACTCCATCGGAGGGGATTGGGGTGGCAAGCCTCTCGAGGATCTACAGAAAGGACTAGCCGCGGCCCTGGCTCGCTATGGTTGGCTCGATGGTGACCGGATGTGTGCTCTTGGAGCTTCGTATGGCGGCTACATGATCAACTGGATCGAAGGGAACTGGCCGGACGGGTTCGCCTGTCTGGTCAACCACGACGGGGTCTTCGACAGCCGGATGATGTACTACGCCACCGAAGAGCTCTGGTTTCCAGAGCGAGAGCATGGTGGCACCTATTGGCTCAACCCCGAGGGCTTCGAGCTCCACAACCCGGTCAATCATGTAGAAAACTGGCGGACACCGATGTTGGTGGTTCAGGGCGAGATGGATTTTCGGATTCCGGTCACCCAAAGCCTCGCAACCTTCACCGCCCTTCAACGCAAGGGAATTCCGAGCGAGCTTCTGTACTTTCCCGATGAGAATCACTGGGTCCTGCAGCCTGCCAACAGCATCTTCTGGCACGAGACGGTCATTGCCTGGTTGAATCGATGGGTCGGTCCCGGATCGGATCAGTGAGAACCGAGAATTGCAGAGAGTTGTCGTTAGGTGTCTTGGGTGAGGGAGAGTTTTTGACGGGCGATCAAAACGATGCAGGAATCTGACTCGGTCAGCGTGGTCATCCCGACCTGCAACCGGAGGTCGGTGATCGATCGCGCGTTGGTCTCCGTTCTGGATCAGACCCGACCGCCGCTCGAAGTGGTCGTAGTGGATGACGGTTCGACCGATGGTACCCACGAGTACCTAACTGAGCGCTACCAGGACCATCCTGCCGTTCGGATCATCAAGCAGCCCAAAAAGGGTGTCAGTGCAGCTCGGAACCGCGGGATCCGAGCCTCGAAAGGGGATTGGATCGCACTGCTCGACTCCGATGACGAGTGGCGGCCTCGAAAACTGGAGAAACAGCTCGCGGCGATCGCGGATCAACCCGAATTTCGGATCTGTCATACCGATGAGATCTGGGTTCGTCAAGGAGCCCGGGTGAATCCGAAGGCCAAGCATGCCAAGAGCGGAGGTTGGATTCTCAGTAGATGCCTGGCTATGTGCGTCATCTCGCCATCATCGGTGTTGCTGCACAGACTGCTGCTCGAGGAGGTCGGTTTGTTTGATGAAGAGCTTCCAGCCTGTGAGGACTATGATCTATGGTTGAGAATCTGTTCGAGATACCCGGTCTTGTATGTCGATGAGCCGCTCGTTGTGAAGTACGGTGGCCATGCCGATCAGCTCTCCAGGACCACTTGGGGTCTGGATAGGTTTCGAATCGTGGCGCTCGAGAAACTGCTCACCAGCGAATCGCTAACGACCGCACAGCGATCCGAAGTTCAGTCGACACTCATGACCAAAATCGAGATCTTCGCAGCCGGCGCTGCAAAGCGAGGCAGAACGGATGAAGTCGAGAGACTTCGTGCAAAACAGTCCCAATGGACGAGCGCGCTCGAAGGTGTCGCGGAGGTGGATGGATGATCAGGATGGTCGTCGCGCTACCCGCGGAGGCTCGACCGCTGGCAAACCACTTTGGCCTGGAGCGATACAACCAACTCGATCCCCTCTCGGTCTACCACAGGCCCGACATGGCCTTGATCGTCTCCGGTGCCGGGCGTGAAGCTGCGGCAAATGCGGTTCGAGACCTGTTCGAGAATTTGCCGACCGAACAGCAGTGTGCCTGGCTCAATGTCGGTGTGGCTGGGCACCGATCGCATGCGGTCGGAACTCCGGTTTTGGCCACGACGGTTGTCAACGATGTCGATGGACGATCCTATGAGCTCGAACCACTCGATTTGAACTGCGAGACAGGGGAGGTCAAGACGGTCGATCGCATCGAGCTCGGGTTCGAAGATGACTCCGTCTATGAGATGGAGGCATTCGGTTTTTGTTCCGGGGCCAAAGAGATCTCCGAGGCAATTCCGGTCCAGGTGCTCAAGATCATTTCCGACAATCTCGAGACGGGCACAGGCTACGTATCTGCTCGACAGGTGCAGACTCTGATTGAAAATTGTCTCCCCTTGATAGATCGGCTGGTCTATGCGGAGAATCGCCGATCGAGACAGCTCACCGTCAAGACAGGCTTGCTAGAAACGGAGGATGGGAGCTGAGATGGGACGAGGTTTGGCGCTATTGTGTCGGCTTTCTCCGCGGCGGATCGCCGTACCCGGTCAGCTCGACGTAGCCGTCACCTGTGACTGCCCTGTTGTTGCTCGAGCCGCGAACCTGCACAGCGCCCTCCCAATACACCACTGAGAGACTGAGCTCCTGGTCCGCGAGCCGTGGCGTTACAGTGAGCTCGATCTGCTCAGTCGGCACCAGGATCTTCCAAGCTGCCGGGTAGCGGATCCGTGTAGCCGGGCTGATCCACCAGTCGAGTGTCTCGATGGAGAAGTGCGATGAACCGAGTCGCTCTGAAGTGCCATCCATGGAAACGATGGTGCCGCTGCTGAGCGGATCGACCGCGCCGTCCTCGAGCCTGAGCTGATAGATCATCAGATCTCGCCCATCAGAGAGCTGAAGGGCGAACCAGTCCCAACCCGTCTGTGATGGCTCGAGTGCGCTCGTACTCCATTCACGGTCGAGCCAGCTCGATCCCTGGACAGCATAGGTCTTGAGACCCGAGACAACGACCCCACGGGTTGGCATTCGGGTCATCGAATAGTAGTAGGACGCGTTGCCGGGCTCCCGACCTTTTCGGCTCAGACCTCGATCTCCCTGCAGCACCGTGGGCTTGGCACTGGTGAGCTCCAGCTCCAGACCGAGAGCGTCGGTTCCGGCGCGCAAGCGGAATGGAGGAGGGTTGTCGCCGGCAATCTCCCAGTCATCCAGCCAGGCTCGAAAGGGCTCTGTGGTGACACCCGCCAGGCCAACCGCTCCGCGGCTGAGGCGCTCAGAGGCGTGAAAAGTGTTCGCTTGAACGTCGGTCAGAGCGAAGTGCGCCATGTAGAGCTGGCGTGTCGCCCAGTCCGACTGGCGATCGGGATCGTCTGGCGTGATTGCACTGCGAAAAAGCGTGAACTGATATCCGAACTGGTGACCGTCCGCGCTGGTGAGATTTCCGGTCAAATACCACCACTCGTTTCGAAAATCAGGATGTGCGCCATGGTCGTCGGGAAAGGAAAACGTCCTTGGTTCCGTCGCCCGCTGATAGCCCTCGGTATCTCCTCGAGCCAACAAATTGGTCAACACCAAGGTGGTAGTGGGCGGAACAGATACGGAGGTGCCCTCTCTCTGGCAAGTCAGAAAGATCGCTGTAGCAAGTAACACACCGAGCATCCTAGGGGCCGGGGAGCGGCTATCGTTTCTCACTGCTTGATCATTTCATTGCCTACTCGCTTCTCAGCGCCTCGGCAGGTGAGGTGCGCGACATCCGCCAGGCAGGGTAGAGGCCAGCTAGCAGCGCCGCTACCAATCCGATTCCAACAGCTTGCGCCAGTGTAGCGGGAACGATCTGCAACTCGAGTGACCAGCCAAAGGATCGCCTATTGATGACGGTCACCATGATCACTGCGATCGAAATGCCAACAGGGATCGCAAGAAGTCCGGCGGTAAGACCCATCAGACCTGTCTGTTGTGAGATCAGCCGCCAGAGTTGACCAGGCGTCATTCCCTGGGCGCGTAGGACTCCCAGCTCTCGTGTCCGTTCGAGCTGCAGTGCCAACAAGGCATTCAAGACACCTACGAAAGCAACAATTACTGCAAGCGTTCTCAACACTCCGGTGATCCGGAAAGTTCGGTCGAAAACCCTCATCGATTGATCTCTCAGCTCGCGATTGGAAACGACTTGAACCCGGGGCCAATCGCCCAACAGCTTCAGGAGCTCAACCTTGACACGACGAGGGTCGGCGCTGTCGGACAGATAGACAGAGATCGCTGTCAGCGAATCGTCAGCCCAAAGATGTCGGTAGAGATCGCGGGAAAGCATGAGTATGCCTTGTTCCGAAGAATAGTCGTAGAAGATTCCCGCCACTTCGAGATCTGCTTGCCCCGAAGGAGTGTCGAGGCTTACTCGATCGCCCCGTTCCAACCCGCGTCGATAGGCAAGCGCCTCTGACACGACGACACCTTCACCGGTATCGAGCAACGTCCAGACGTCAGAGGGTCTGGCCTCGACGAAGGAGAAGGCCGATCGGCTTTCATCCACGAAGGACATCGCCATCGCCCGAACAGGTGTGTCGCCCATCATCGCTTGAAAGTGTCGGAGAGCGGTGGTTGAGACGACGCCAGGGATTCCTTTGATTGAGTCGAACAACTCCGGGTCGAAACTGGATCCGGATGCATACCGGCGGGCTGGGCTGTCGAAAGCCGACACATAGAAGTCTGCCGGCAAGGAGTATTCAAGCCAGTCTTCCACGGTGCTTCGAAAACTGAGGATCATCAAATCGACTCCAACGGTCACCGCCAATGCCATCATGAGCGCTGCTACGGCAATCCCGGTCCGACTCAGTGTGGCCGACACCCCTCGCGTGGCCAGTTTTCCGAGTTGGCCAAAAAGACGCCCAGCAAGCGGTGTTGCGATTGTCATCAGCCCGAGCGTAAAAATCGGCGTCAGAGCTGTCGCACCCATTAGAAAGGCGAAGAGGCCGACAAAAGCGGGTACGAGCTGCTTTCCAGATGCGAAAAGCAGGCCACATCCGAGCCCGATCAACAGCACTCCGAGCAGTGTCACCGCGGGAACGGCGCGGTGCACCCGGTCCTCTAGCTCGACTGTTTCGAACGCTCTTCGAGGAGAAGTAGAGGTGGCCTCCAAGGCTGGTGCAAGCGCCGCCACCAGGGTTGTGCCGAGTCCGACGACAGTGCCCTTTACGAGTGTCCAAGGATCTACTGTGATCGATCGAACCGAAACCACATAGTACAGGTCGTTGATTGTCTGAGTGACCAGCCCGACAAGGCTCTTTCCCAAGGCGATTCCTGCGACCTGACCGATGATGGTTCCGATGAGACCCAGCAGTAGAGCTTCGCTCACGATCAGCAGAAGGATCTGTCTACGAGTCGTACCGATCGCTCGCAAGACGGCCAATAGGTGTCGCCGTTGTACCACCGCAAACGTCATCGTGTTGTAGATCAAAAACGCACCGCAGAGCAGGGCCAGCAGACTGAGTGCCTGCAGATTGAGGCGAAAAGCTCGTGTCATTTGATTGGCTGTGTCTCTGGTGGCAGAAGCACTCTGAAGTTCCACCCCTGGCGGTAGGTCCTGGCGGACGAGTCCGAGGATTTTCTCTTGTTGTGCGTCTGCGGGCACGATCAGGTCGATTCGAGTTAGACGTCCGCCGAGCGCCAAGGCTTCTTGAGCCGTTGCCAGATCGACGACCGCGACTTCCGAGATCGCTTCACGTGTCAGATCATCCCCACCCTCTAGATATCCGATCAGCTCGAGTTTCCTGTTTGCCCCTCCTACAACGACCCCGAACGAGTTGCCAGGTTTGAGACCGAGCTCGTCTGCGGTGTCTCGGTCGAGAAGTACGGCTCCGGGAACGGTCAGGAATTTGGTCAGGTCGAATCCGGACTGCAAAGCATTGGCGAAGTAGGCACGAAACCTACTCTCAGCAAAAGGATCGACACCGAGCAGGCGGAGAGCTCGATTCTCATGGCCGGAGACGGCGAGATCACCCTCGACAACCGGTGCGATGTCTGCAACGCCAAGGTCCACTCTCAGGTGGCGGTAGAGGTCTTGTGGGATTCCTCCTGAAACGCCGACAATTTGATGGGTTGCCTCACCAGTAATGGCGTCAGATGAAAGCTCGAAAGCTCGCTGAGCACTTCCGCTGGCCACATCGATCGCGACAACCACTGCAACACCGAGAGCGATGCCCAGTACTGCGAGCAGTAGCTGCCAAGAATGGCGAAGTAGGTATCTCAAACTGGACCGATATAGGAGGGCGGTCATCTCGGGTCCGGCCTTTTCCGATCGACCAGTTTGCCCTGTTCGATCGTCAATGTTCGATCGGAAACACCGACTACCTGGCGGCTGTGGGTGGCCATCACCAGGGTTTTCCCGCTGGCCCGAGTAAGTCGGTCCAGGAGCTCGATTACTTGGATTCCAGTTTCGACGTCCAGGTTTCCAGTTGGCTCGTCGGCAAGGACGATGTCGGGCTCGTGTACGAGTGCCCGGGCGATCGCGACACGCTGTCGCTCGCCACCCGACAAACGTTCGGGGAACGATCGGTAACGGTCTTCGAGACCAACTTCGGCAAGAAGCTGTTTGCAGCGAAGGCGTTGACCCCGATTGACGCGTCCTTGCAGCTCGAGTGGCAAAAGAAGGTTTTCCTCGACGGTCAGCGTCGGTAGGAGATTGAAGAACTGAAAAACGAAACCGATGTGATCACGACGAAAAAGCGTTCGATCCCGCTCGGAGAGACGGTTGAGCTCGATGCCGGCGATTCGGATCGTGCCTGTGTCGGGCTGATCGATGCCGCCGAGGAGATTCAGCAGGGTCGACTTTCCCGACCCGCTTCGGCCGAGCAGAACCACAAGCTCTCCACGGTCGATCGAGGCGTTGATGTCGTCCAGGACGACATGGGTCTGATCGCCTTCTTGATAGGACTTGCTAAGGCCGATGATGTCGATAAGCGAGGCCATTTAGGGCGGTCCTTGAATAGAAGTCGGGGCGTGTGGGAGTCGTCTTGTACAATGCGTGGCGGGACAAAACGAATATGGGCGATCGCAGATACAAGCAACGAGGATACATGGATGACGACTCGGGCGAAAAGAGGTCGCGGGCGAGGGAGCCTCGGGAACGCTCTGAAAAACCCCGGGGCCGAGGATTGGGCAGGCCAACCAAATCGGTCTTTCGATGTAACCGATGTGGGCACAACGAAACCATCTCCAACATTGCTTCAGAGTCTAGCTGCACGCAATGTGGCGAGGACCTGCACACCTGCACGAACTGCGCACGCTTTGACACGTCAGCCCCCAACGAGTGCCGAGAGCCGATTCCGCAGCGGATTGCAAAGAAATCCAAACGCAACGACTGCGACTTCTTTTCGGCCAAGACGATCCAGGAGTTCGAGTCCGAGAGCGTCTCGCCAGAGGATGCTCGCTCGGAGTTCGATTCATTGTTCGACTTCTGACATTGAGTCGATCGCTGTTGCAGGCAAAGCACGATCCGGTAGGCAGGTCCTGCCCAGAGACCTAGAACCGGTGACGAGGAGGTGTTGATGTCGAGTCTGACCACCATCGTTCAAAGGATCAGCGGGTTCATTTGGGGCCCTTATCTGTTGATTCCGCTGCTGTTGTTGACCGGTCTCTACCTGACGCTCCGTCTTCGGGGTATCCAATTCAGAAAACTCTGGTATTCGCTCTACCTCGCCTTCGTAGTCCGTAAGGAGAAGGACGCCGAGGGCGATATCTCTCACTTCCAGGCATTGATGACCGCTCTGGCGGCAACCGTCGGAACCGGAAATATCGTCGGTGTAGCTACCGCGATCGCAGCCGGCGGCCCAGGCGCCCTGTTCTGGATGTGGATGACCGGTCTTGTGGGCATGGCAACGAAATACTCCGAAGCTTTGCTTTCGGTCAAATATCGAGTTACCGACGAGCAAGGAGAGCAATCGGGCGGCCCGATGTACTACCTGTCAACGGGCATCAAGAATCGAACGCTGGGTAAGGCCCTGGGCGTACTGTTTGCGCTCTTTGCCTCGATGGCCGCCTTTGGAATCGGCAACATGGTGCAATCCAACTCGGTCGCTGACGCACTCGAGGAATCCTTTGGCGTTCCGATGTGGGTGACTGGGCTGGTGTTGGCGCTGGCGGCGGGTGCAGTGATCCTCGGCGGAATCAAATCGATCGGTAGATTCACCGGAATGTTTGTGCCGGTCATGATTGCGGCCTACATGCTCGGATCGGGTGCGATATTGGTCATTTTTGCCGACCGCATCCCCGCTGCCCTGGCTCTCGTTTTCGAGAGTGCTTTTAGCGGTACAGCCGCAGCTGGAGGCTTCCTCGGCGCCACCATCGCGCAGGCGATACGTTTCGGTGTAGCCCGTGGCATCTTCTCGAACGAGTCGGGGTTGGGATCGGCCGGTATCGCGGCGGCAGCGGCACAGACTCGCGAACCGGTCCGCCAGGCGTTGGTCTCGATGACCCAGACCTTTATCGATACGCTGGTCGTGTGTACGTTTACCGGTCTGACTATCCTGGTCACCGGCGGTTGGCAGCAGGGGCTCAACGGAGCACGGTTGACTCAATTTGCTTTCCACACCGGCCTGCCCGGGGAGTGGGGAGACATTATCGTCACGGTCTGTCTATCGCTGTTCGCGTTTTCCACCATTCTTGGTTGGAGCTACTACGGTGAGAAGAGCGTTGAGTACCTGATGGGTGTCAAAGCAGTGAAACCCTACCGGGTGCTGTTTATCGTGGCGATTTTCGTGGGCGCCGTTCGAAGTTTGGATTTTGTCTGGAGCGTCTCCGATGTGATGAACGGTCTGATGGCGCTGCCGAATCTGATCGGTCTTCTCCTTTTGAGCGGCGTAATCGTCAGAGAAACCCGCACCTTCTTCAGGGCTCGAGCGGAGCGTTAGCCATGGGCTATCGTTGGGGGGCTGACGCCGTGGCCCTGCTGCATTTCGGATTTGTTCTGTTTGTGATTCTTGGTGGTTTTCTGGTTGTCCGTTGGCCGAGAGTAGCCTGGGCGCATCTTCCTGCTGTGGTATGGGGCGCGGCGATCGAATTTGCGGGCTGGTTATGTCCTCTCACCCCGCTCGAGAACTGGTTGCGGCGGCAAGGCGGAGAAGCTGGATACTCAGGAGGGTTTGTCGAGAGCTACCTCGTACCGATCCTCTATCCACACGGTCTGACCCGAGGCCTTCAGATCGGTCTGGGCGTTGCGGTCCTGGTAGTGAACATAACACTCTATGGTTGGATTCTGATCCAACGACGATCTGATCAGTCAAGATAGCCAAGCGCCCGAAGCTGCTCCTGGGTCTTCTCATCGAGCACGGGCTCTTCCTCGTCCATTTCGAGATACTTTCCGCGCTCGATCCAGGCTCCGAGGAGCGATCGCAGCCAAGCGACTTCAAGCGCATCGAGCCCGGCGATATTGTGTTGCTCTTCTGGATCCTGAGTCAGATCGAACAGGTATTCGGGGTCCCGACTCCGACCCAGTCCCTCGCCCATTCCGTAGGTCAAACCCATGCGGGGCGCCTGTATCAGCTTGTAGCGCTGGGATTGGGCGAGATAGATCCCACCCTTCACACTTGAAGCTGCAGCGAAGCGCACGTCGAGCTTATTCCTTGCTGTGGACTTCCCGAGAGCGGACTGGCCAAGAAGCATAGGCCAAACGCTTTTGCCAGATCCGAACTTGGATGGTGGAGCTCCGACCAGGCTGCGCAAAGTCTCATGAAGGTCGATATTGGTGGTCGGCGTTTCGATTCTTGCTGGAGATAAGCGGCCAGGCCACGACAAGATCAGCGGAATATCCAGCTGCTCTCGATAGAGGGTGTAGCCGTGAAGGACACCACCGTGATCAAACAGCTCTTCACCGTGATCCGAGGTGACTACCAGAAGGATTTCTTCGCTTGGAAATCGCTGTTCAAGCTCGTACATGAAAAGTGAAATCTGCTGATCGTTATAGGCCAGGGCTCCCGCATAGAGGCCTTCGATCCGCTCCTGGTCGGCCTGGTCGATCTCCATCCGATGATGCTTTACATGGAGTAGATTGCTGGTGCTGGCTTTGAAGGTGGACGGGATGGCTCCGACATATTCATCCTGAAGCGCCTTGGGTGGGTCGTAGGGGTTATGCGGGTGGATGGTGTGAAGATACAAAAAAGCCTTGTCATCTTCATCGAGCTGGTCGATCCAGTCGAGGGCTGCGCTTTGAACCCTTTCTGCGTTGTCGTTGTAGGTCTTGGAGGTGTCAGCATACTCTTGAAAGACGACCTCTTTGGCCAGGTGCTCGAACCCACGCGAGGTCCCGTAGGCCTCGGAGATATAGCCGTTGCCGGAGAAAGCAGCGGTTCGGTATCCGCCGTCGACAAAGATTTCTGCCAGGGTGGGAGCGCCGTCGACAGGCATTTTCGCGTGGCCACGGCTCAGAAAGATCTGGCCGGTAAACAACGATTTGGTCGAAGGGATTGTGTTCGGTGCGACACTCTGGTGGCGAAGAAACACGACCCCTTCTCGAGCCAGCCGACTTAGGGTTGGGGTGCGACTGATCTCGGGCGGCTCGAGATCTACGAAGTCTCTGCGCAGGGCGTCGAGCACATAGACGATCACCAGCCTGGGCGGAGGAGGGGTTTCGAATTCGAGATCGGTGTGCCCCTCTTGGCGGGTAGCGGAAGATCGGGTCAGACTCAGGTTCTTCCAGATTCCGTCTGGGCCGGTTCCCTCGGCCAGAAGGCGTATGCGAACCAGTCCGGTTGTGGATCCCGATGGGTCTAACGGAATCGTAAAGGTCCGGTTTCCAAGGATTCGGTTCCAGACGGAACCTGGCCATTCGAAAACGGTTGTCTCGGCCTCGCCGTCACGCATCAAAAGAATCGAGAAGCGTTGGTCCTGTCCGGGGCTGTCGGGAGGAATCAACTCGCCACGCAGATTGGCTCCGGGTTCTACCTTGCGAACAAAGTCGATCAGCGAATGCGGTTCTTGCCGGATCCGATCGCTCGAGATGTCGACTTCGCCTGGAGCTACAGCCGAATCGAGAGTAGCTGAGAGAACAACGGGGTCGGGTTGCTTGGGGAAAATCAGCTTGATCGGTGTCCGACCGAGAGGCAGATCGCTCGGCAACGGGATCTCCAGGGGGTCGGAGAGAGCCACAACTGATCGGCCATGGCCGGGGATTTCGACGGTGACGTCGAATTCCCCCGGCTTGCCAAGAATCTCCAAATCCAGGGTAAGAGTCCTAGCCCGACGACTGAGAGTGGCCAGCTCGATCCAGGCACCGTTTTCGTTGGGCACCAGCACTCGCTTGCCTTTCTGGCGCCACGGCCACCAACCCTGAAGGAATCGATGACCGCCTGAGGTGGGTGGTGGATCGATTACCCGGCTGTCGGTGACGACGTCAGGGAGATGTTGATCGTCAATCAGAGGGGCCGAGTCGGAGGGTAGCTGAGAATCGCTACAGGCCAAGAGTGCCAACATGACGACTGCTGTGGTACATTGCGCGGCCATGAAGGCTTTAGTTCGCGTCATCATGGGCTCACGTTCCGATTGGGGCATCATGGAACATACGGTTCAGACATTAGAGGCACTCGGGATTTCACACGACGTGAGGATTCTATCTGCCCATCGTACGCCGCAAGCTCTGGTCGAGTACATCCAAACCTCACAGGCCGAAGATACCCAGGTGTTTATTGCGGCTGCTGGCGGCGCAGCCCATCTTGCCGGAGTCATAGCTGGGCATACCGCTCTCCCGGTCCTTGGGGTTCCGATGGAGTCGCCTGCTCTCAAGGGGATGGACTCTTTGCTTTCCACAGTGCAGATGCCGGCAGGCATCCCGGTTGCGACCTTTGCGATCGGAAAGCCCGGTGCGATCAATTCGGCTCTGTTCGCAGCAGCGATTTTGGGCTCCGCACATCCAGAGATCGCGACGGCGCTCAGAGAGTATCGAAAGAAGCGATCGGAAGCCGTTCTGGCCGACCCCGATCCTCGGCTCGATCCTCCGAAGAGCCCGTCCTAGTAATCCGCGCAGCTACGCGGATTACTAGGACGGGCTCTTAGTTGCCTATCCCCGCATCGCTGTCAATAGTGGGCCCGATACCTGGCTGGCGAATTTCGAAATCCTCTTCCGCCTTGGCGCGGTCGACGAGGTCACGCACCCATTCCCGGGCCTGCTCGGGAGTTGTGAAGGGTTCATCCCGGTCGGCACCAAAACGCACATAGGCTTGGATCCTGGGGGCAGTAATCTCATTTCGACTACTTCATGCTTTGTGGTCGAGCATGAAATCCAGACCGTTGCCGCTGCCCGGGTCTCGGATGGTCGTAATTCCATGAGCCATCCACAGTTTGAGCACATACTCGGCGGGGGTACCCTGCTCCGTGCCTCCCAGGTGGCCGTGCATGTCGACAAAGCCTGGTAAAACGAATTTGCCCTGCAGATCGATCTCGTGACCGTTCTCACCGAGTGAGGGTCTCTTGTCAGGATCGATCGCGATGCCGGGAGATCCCACAATCTTGATTTCTACGATCCGATTTCCCTCGATCACGATGTCGACAGGACCTATTGGGGGTGCGCCTGTCCCATCCACAAGAGTGGCGCCTCGCAAGACGAGACGTTCAAAGGGTCCTTCGCCCTCGGCTCCATTCGAACCAGGATCAGTCAGGGTTTCTATCAGCTGCACCCGTCATCGGCAATGATTGCCAGTCCGATGCCAGAAAACTCTGCCGCGGGTCACCGCTCCTCTCGAGTTGAGATATTCTTGTCCGCACCCCGCCCTAGGCGAATCACGCGAGCCGGCACCCATGAGCTCGGCTGCGTTTCTGGGCGAGACACACTCTCATGACGGCGATTGTCACAGCGATCTGTTTTCTGGCCTACTTTCTCGGCTACAGGTTTTATGCAACGTATCTAGCCGAGCGAGTATTCGAGTTGGATCCGAATGCACCGACTCCCGCACACCAACTGCGGGATGATGTCGACTACATTCCCACCAATCGGTTTGTTCTTTTTGGCCACCACTGGGCCTCGATTACAGGTCTCTCGCCGATGCTGGGACCTGCTGTGGCAGTAATCTGGGGTTGGCTGCCGGCGATGTTGTGGGTCGTTCTGGGCGCCATATTTGTCGGTTGCGTGCACGACTTTGGAGCGCTGGTGGTGAGTATGCGGGCCCAAGGCATGTCGATCGGCAAAGTTACCGAAGGCATCATAGGCCCAAGAGCAAAAACTCTGTTTCATCTGATCATCTTCTTTGGGATTGCTCTCGCGATGGGCGTTTTTGTCTATGTCATCGCGGTGATGTTCTCCATCACCGAGCAGTGGGATCCTGGTCAACCGATGGCTGATCCCTCGTCGTTCCCGACGGCGGTTTTTCCATCCGGAGCTCTGATCTTGATCGCGATGTCCATGGGCTTTCTGCTCTATCGCAAGAATTTTCGGCTCCTACCCACCACTATCGTCGGGTTCGTTCTCATGCTCGCAGCCGTGTGGGGCGGTATCCAGTGGCCTCTACTGGGGCTGGAACGATCGAGTTGGCCCAGTCAGTCGATTTGGATCCTTATTCTGCTCGGGTATTCGTTTATTGCCTCTGTGTTGCCGGTCTGGAGTCTGCTGCAAGCTCGAGATTTCTTGAACTCGCTGCTGTTGTATCTCGGATTGGGTTTGAGCTATCTGGGGCTTTTCCTATGGCGACCCGAGTTCGCTGCGCCCGCTTTTCGCGCTCACCCTGAAGGGGCACCCAGCTTTTTCCCGTTTGTGTTCATCATCATTGCTTGCGGTGCGGCTAGTGGATTTCACTCCCTGGTGGCGTCGGGCACAACCGCCAAACAAATCGATCGAGAGACCGATGCAAAGTTTATCGGCTACGGAGGCATGGTCGGTGAGTCTCTTCTCGGGTTGCTGGCGGTTCTTGCCTGCACGGCTGGAGTCTTGGGGGCGGGAAGTTATTCCGCAGCCGAGGTATGGACGAATACCTACGAATCCTGGGGCTCGATGCAGTCGCTGGGCCAGCAGGTAGGTGTTTTTATTACGGGCGCTGCTCAGTTCATAGAGAAGCTGGGCATTGTCGATCACAAAGTAGCAACAGCCTTCATCGCCGTAGTGGTGGTCTCGTTCGCCCTGACGACTCTCGACTCGGCTACGCGTCTTTTGCGATTCAACATTTCCGAGATCGGTGAGACGCTGCGGTTGAAAATTCTGGGCAATCGGTATGTCAGTTCGGCTGCAGCGGTTCTCGTAATCGCGTTGTTCGCCTTCTACAAGATCGGTGGCAACCCAGCTGGGCTGGCGCTTTGGCGTCTGTTCGGCACCACGAACCAACTTCTCGCTGGTCTGGCCCTGCTGACTGTCAGCCTTTATCTTCATCAGCGCGGCAAGAACCCGTATTTCACAGCGATTCCCATGCTGTTCATGGCGGTGTCGACAATCGTGGCGATGGTGTCGAATCTCAAGGATTTCTGGGCCCAGTGGGACGAAGGCGGCAGCGTGCTGTTCGTCGTTGGCCTCATGCTCTTGGTGTTGGGTTTCTGGCTGATGGGTGAAGCCATTGCCGCAGTGCTACGCTTTCGGGGCAAGAAGCCGATCGACACCATGAAAGTGCTTTACAGGTGAGCTCAGAGCAAGCTGCACCCTGTAGAATTCACTGGTCGTGACAGATCGCTCCTCTATCGATTCCGCGGAAGCGGCCCCGGCGCTCTTGCTGCGTGGTGGCAACGTGCTGACTCTCGATGCCGATGCCAAGGTGCTGCCATCCACCGATGTTTTGATCGAGCAGGGCACCATCGCCGCAGTTGGCAAGAACCTGAAGACGCCCGGTTCCACCGGGATTGTGGATGTAACGGACTGCTGGGTGCTGCCTGGGCTGGTGCAAGGGCATATTCATCTTGGACAAACATTCTTTCGGGGTCTGGCGGAGGGTCGCCGTCTTTTGCCCTGGTTGCGTGAAAGGATCTGGCCGCTCGAAGCTGCCCACGATGACGAGAGCGCCTACTGGTGCGCCATGCTGGGTGCCGCTGAATGCCTGCTTTCGGGAACCTCGACAATTCAGGAGATTGGTCTGGGACCTGGTGCGCCAGGTCTACTCAGGGCGATCGGCGACGCGGGTATCCGCGCTCAAGCTGGCATGTGCCTGATGGACTGCGGTGAGGGTATGCCTGACAACCTTTATGGAGAAACCGATCGAATTCTCGCTACAACAGTAGCGTTGGGAGAAGAGTTTGACGACTCGTCAGGGAGCCGATTGCATTATCTGCTGAACCCTCGCTTTATCCTCAGCTGTTCGGACGAGCTGTGGAGTGGAATCGAGGCGATCTCGACGGATCGGGGTTGGCCAATTCACACCCACGCCTTGGAGCAAAAGGAAGAGACCGAGGTGGTCCGGAGCCTGAAGAACGGTAGGGATGAGATCGAATATTTCGATCAAGCGGGAATCTTGGCCACTGATTTTCGGATCGCCCACGGTGTCTGGTTGACCGACGATCACTTGGCCACTGTGAGGTCGAGTCGGTTTAGTGTGGTGCACTGCCCAAGCACCAATCTGAAGCTCGGTTCTGGAATTGCCGACGTCGTACGGATTCGCAGCGCAGGTATTCCTGTTGGCGTGGGATCGGATGGCGCCCCATGCAATAACGACTTGGATGCATTCAAGGAGCTGCGGCTTGCGGCACAGCTTCAACAGCTGACACACGGGCCCGATGCCTTTTCCGGTCTGGATGCATTGCGGCTAGCTACCAACGAAGGAGCTCGGGCCATCGGTCTCGAGGACCGAATTGGCAGTATCGAGCCGGGGAAAGCGGCCGATCTTCTGGTACTCGACGGCGAGCGACCCGAGTTCTTTGCAGCCTCTGAGGTCGATCCACACGATCTCATCGCTTTTGGCGGATCCCGCGCCGCAGTGAGACATCTCGTTGTAGATGGCGACTTCTTGGTCAGCGATGGGGAGTTGACACGACTGGATCTCAGTGAGATTCGTCGACAGGCCTCTCGCTGTCTGAGGGATGTCCTTCAGAGGGCCCGGATCTAGATCGGCGGGCTACAGTGAGCTCGAAGGCGAGAGCTGAAATCCCCCCTACAACAAGCACCATCGAGTAGTGGAGTCCGCGGTACAAGATTACCCCCGCTGCAGCGTCGATCTCCTCGACTCCGAGTGCGACCAACAGCGCGATCATTGCCGCTTCGGTAGTCGCGAAGCCACCGGGTGTGCCGGTGATCAGTCCGGCTGCCAGCCCCAGGCTGACTGTGGCAAATACGTACAGAATCCCGACCTGGGTACCCAGTGATTCGAGCACCAGCCATAGGGCCAGGACATTCGCAACCACGATGCCTATGCCGCAAACAGCAAGCCGGATCTGAAGATTGAAGTCGCTGAAGGCGGCCCGAAAGATCTCCGCAATCCGCCGCCCACCGACCATGAGCGGTCTCCAATTGCGTAGTTGCGCTTGGAGCCTGCGTCCAACAAACGAAGACCACTGCGAAATGTCGAGTGGTCGGCCGCGCAGATTCCTCCACACCAGGCCTCCGACAGCTGCAATGGGAGGGACAAGAGCGATGGCGACAGCCGCACGGTGCCACCCTAAAGTCCACGCGAAAGGAATCACGGACAGCCACATGAGAAATGTCTGGACGAGTTGATTCCCAACCTGTTCGACGAGAATCGTTGCGTATATGCTCGAAAAAGATGTCTGGTATATCTTGGCAAGGCCACGAGCGCGGACAAGTCCTCCCAACAGTCGAGCCGTCGGAGTTACGTGATTCAACAAGACGCCGGTCATCAAAGCCGTCCAACCAATGATGTGTGAGAGTGGTAGCTTCAAGAGTTCGAGGACCATCGACCAACGCAGGTAGATGAGCCCGAACCTCATGGCAATGCAAGCACCTGCCAAAATTACGAGAGGTTCGTTGGCCTGGCGTACTCTGCGAGCCAGCTCATCCCAACCGAGCTGATCGAAAAACCGCCAGACAAAGAAAAAGACCACGGCTACGACGATCAGCCGTATGCCTGCTTTCAGGAGGGCCCGTCGAAAATCTGAGACTCGATTCACTTGCGCTTCGATCTCGAGCTCTGCCTTGTCGGATAGATTGGACACCTACGATAGGGTACCCCGACGGCCAAGTCTGGTAAATTCCGCCATCGTGCGCTCTCTGACTCGAACTCCCCGACTTTTCCTTTGTCTTCTCGGCTGTCTGATCGCCCCGTCGGCGGCTCTGACTGCCGACTCCGCTACGAATATCTTGCTGATCTCGGTGGATACGCTGCGGGCCGATCGAATGTCGGGCTACGGGTACACGCGTAATACCTCACCGAACCTCGATGTGCTTCTTGGCTCGGGTGCTCGATATGAGACCGCGCGAACCGTAGAGCCCCTGACTGCGCCGGCCCTGGCGTCGATGCTCACGTCGCTACCACCCCATGAGCATGGGTCGACCCGAAACGGGCTGCGTGTTCGAGGCGATCTACCATCCTTGCCGCGAATCCTCAGGCGTCAGGGATACCGGGTTGCGGCCTTTGTTGGAAGCTGGACCCTGCGCGACAAGCTGTGGGGTATGGCCTCTCATTTCGATCATTTCGAAGATGTCCTGACAAAGGCTCGGTGGTACGGACTGGTCAAGCGAGAGGCGAGTGCCGAAGATATCAACGAGCGAGCTCTGGCTTGGCTGGATGAGCATCGAAAGAAGGACTCTGGCCGTCCATTTTTCGCCTGGGTTCACTATGTCGAGCCCCACGCCCCCTACAAGATGCAGCGTGAGTTTCTCTCCCAGCTGGGTCCTTCGCCCGACGGCGATCTCTACTCGTCGAGGGGGCGTTACGACTCCGAGATCGCCTATGTCGACCATCACGCATCAGAGTTGGTCAAACAGGTTCGGGCTCTCTACGGCACCGAGAACACCATGATCCTCTTCGTATCCGACCATGGAGAGAGTCTGGGTGAGCACAACTACTGGGGTCACGGTCGAAATCTCTACGACACCACGTTACACATACCCATGGGGATCGTGTGGCCCGGAAACATCGAGCCCATGACGATCGAAGCTCCTGCTTTGATCACAGACCTGGCTCCCACGATTCTAGGTCTTTTGGGCGTGGCGGTTCCCGATTATTTCCAGGGTTTCGACTGGGCAGCTGCGATTACGGCTGGAGAGCCGGTCGAGGTCGGCCGCGTCACGACTTATCAAGCCCACAAGGGCTCGGTCAGTGCCAAAGAAGAGCAGGTCGAGGTCCGGCAGCGTGGACTTTTGGAGGTGGCGCGGATAGAAGGGCAGCGCAAGGAGATCTTTCGAACCACCAACCAGCGTCGATGGGTATTCGAACTGGAGAAAGATCCTGTCGAGGAGAACAATCTCGCTCCGAACCAGTCAGCGCCCTCCGAGTCCTTGCAGACATGGTTGGATAGCGTGCAAGCAGGATTGCTGGTGGCGGACGACCTACCGCCACCTTCGTTGAGCGACGAAGACATCGAAGCTTTGAGAGCCCTCGGATACATCGACTGATCAGGCCTGTGGGATCATCGCGCGCGCCAGATCTTCCATCGGTCCACGATCTCGGTCCCTTTCACAACCACAAATTCGTCGAAGCAGGCGACTGTCAGGCAGGAGTGGTTCGGAAGTATTCGCAGGCGAGATCCGACAGGTAGAGAGCCGGTTACCAGACCGTGTTCTTGTGACAACCCGTAGAGCCGGTGGGAAGGGCTCATCCGGGCCGTGTCGTAGGTCTCGAAGATCTGGCCCATCTCTGCTGGAGTCGACCCGGAGCGCCTTTTGTCTTCTGGCAGCGTGTCTTTGGACAGCGCCAAGGCGCCGGCGTCGATGACGCTGTGAGTTGCCGATCCTGGAGATGAGACGACGCTGGCGATCACGGTGACTGCACAGTCGGAGATCTGGCACGATCCCAGCGCGGCTTGAGTGCCGTCGAAAAAGGCGTAGTTTCCCGGCCGGACCTCGTCGATCCCATCGAGATCTTCAACCACCGACATCGCCGGAGTCGAGCCAATGGATACCGCTGGAACCTCGATACCACGAGCCCTAAGCCGATCAGCAAAGGCCACCATGACGGAGCGCTCTTGCTCGGCGACATTTCGGAGGTGGTCGGTACCCTCGACCTCGTACGCCTGTCCCGAGTGCGTGAGGATGCCATCAAAAACCAAAACCGAGGAGCTCGACAGGCGTTGAGCCAGGTCTGGCCCCAGTTCACCGTTCGGATCCACGCCTGCTCGGTGGTATCCGCAATCGACCTTGAGCCATACGCGAAATGGAGCTCCGCTGGCCTCCAGGGCTTCGAGCGCCTCCACCGAATCGACCACCAGCCGCAAGGTGCATGTCTCGGCCAAACGACGAGCCTCATCGATCCGATTGAGGATCAGTGGAAATGCCCATGTAATGTCGTCGAATCCGTGTTCGGCGAACACAGCGGCCTCGTGGAGGGTCGACACGGTGATCCCAGTAGTGCCCAGATCTCTTTGCCGCATTCCAACCTCGATGCACTTGTGGGTCTTGATATGAGGGCGAAGGCGAACGTTCAGATCCGACGCCTTGGCGGACATCCGTGCGAGGTTCGCATCGAGTTTGTCGATGTCGATCACCAGGGCCGGTGTCGCGAGCTCAGAGATAGTAGTCATGGAAAATCTCGCGCTAATTCTCCCACAGCCGATCCGGCCAGATAAACCAGAGCTGGCAGACCGGTAGTTGCTCGAGATTCAGACTCTCGGCAACCGCTCGAGCATAGATCGACTCCTGATGCGCGTAGGCGCTAGCGCGTTGCTCGAGCTCCTGGTCATCTTCAACCTGATCTGTTTTGTAGTCGACTACGACCAACTGATTACGAGTCGAATCCCTTAGGATCAGGTCGATCGAACCCGACACAAATCCGGTAGGTTGCTGAACGGAATGGGCCGGGGGTAGCACCACCGGGAGCTCGCGGGCAAGAACGTTCGTGGCCGAATCCATGAAGCGACTCCAGATCTCACCTCCATGAAACCGCTCGAGGAGTGCTTCGAGATGCCGCGTCGCAGGGTGTAGCTGCGACGGGCTCGAATTGCGAGTCAGCCAATCGATTTGGATCGCACGCTGACGCTCCAACTCTACAGAAGGATCTGCGTCTAGACGCCAGGTCTCCATCATTCGATGAAAGGAGGTTCCGACCAGACGTCCGATTCCAGCAGCGGTGATTGCTTCATTGTTTCTGCTGGGCCCGGTTTGTTTGCTGGGTTCGTCGAGCTGGAGTTCGAGATGTCTAGTCGCCTCTCCAGAGGCAGTGGCAGAGAAAGGTAACTGCATCCGTTGCTCGGCGTCGATTCGAAGTTGGCGCAGGCTTTCGGTATCAAGTGCGGGGGCATCAAGTGCGGGCTGCGATGTGCGGAGGTGTGGAGATCCGGCCTCGCCCGAGGACGAATCTGATTGGTAGTTGTCCTCGAGGTTTGGAAACCTCCATCGTGTAGCTTCGAGGTCGACGTAGGATCGGTCATCTTCGATGCAGTCGTTCAGCAGGGCCTCGAGCGACGTTGGAAGGGTTTCTCGTTGGCCAAGTAGGTCGACATAGGTGACCTGGGTCCCGCCTGGCGACCTGACTGGTGCAGCGGGCCAGTTGCCGATCATGACAAGACGCTCTTTTGCCCGCGTCATGGCTACGTAGAGGGTTCGGATTCGCTCGGCAGTATCAATCTGATGGTCCCTGGTCAAGATTGCGTCGAACCCCAGCGTCGGAGAGCCGAAAAGAGTGTATTGGGCGGTCTCCCCCGGTAGCCAACGTCGATCGAATCGGATGTCGGGGAATTCCGAGCTTTTTCCTCTGGCGTGCAGCTGGGCCAGATAGACGTGTTCGAACTCCAAACCCTTCGCCTTGTGGATGGTCATGACCTGAACTCCGGACTCGGTCGCACCTTCCGGTAGCGCTTGCTCCGCCTCTTCGATCTCGGCAACACTTCGTCTCAGCAACCTCAAGACGGCTTGGACGTCGCCGGACTGCTCTTCGAGCGATCGCTCTAGACGGCGGAAGAAGCTATCCAGATTGGCCAACCGGTAGACCCCGAGATACCGAGCCGCCTCGGTCACCTCGGACATGAACCGGTGCCGCAGCAGCTCGATAAACCGATCGGCCGGGTCGATGGCGAACGAACGGCGGAGCACGGCGAGATTCTCCAGCGCAGCAACGAGACTGTGCTCCCATCCGACTATACGGTCGATGCCAGGTATCTCCTCAGGGATTTTCTTGGCTACGTCGGCAGCGATTGCTCGCATCTTTTCCAAGGGGTCGCTGTCCACTCCTGCCAGAGCTGTCGCAAGGGCAGGCAAATGCTGGCGCCAGAGGGGCAATAGGGCGGCATCGGGAACTCCAACAGCCGGTGATCGCAGAAACGTGAGGAGCGCCACATGATCGACTGGATTGATGATCGTTCGCACCAGAGCAGCGATGTCGATCACTTCTCGGCGCCGATAGTAGTGCTTGTCGCTGGTCACCACGAACGGCACATGGGCTCGTCGAAAGGCATCGAGGTAGGTCTCGAGTCGGCTTGTGCTTCGCAGGAGCAGTGCGAAGTTGTTCCAGGATGTACCCTGTTGCTGATGGAGCCGCAGGATGTCCGAGGCTATGGCGTCGGCCTCGATTTCAGCCGCATCGTCTGCACTGGTTTTGGCTCTACCAGTTCTGCCTCCTGCAGCCTCGTTGCGCCAGGAGATCCAGTACTCGACCGGCGCAATGCCTTCAGGGAGGGGGTCCGAGTCCGGGGATCTGGCCGGGACCAGACTCCGAAAGTCCGGTTGGAGACCGGGCTCGCGAATCATGATGGGTCTTATGGATCGGTCGACCTCTTCGAGCACCGCAGGTACGGAGCGAAAATTGTGCTCCAGAGAAGCAAAGACGCCGTCGACTGCCTCGAGTGCGTTTTTGAATTCATCGTAAGCGGCCAGATCGGCGTTTCGCCATCCATAGATCGACTGTTTCGGATCCCCAACGATGAACAGCCCAGGGTTCTCCTCGGGCTCGCCATCCAATGCCAACAGCCGAACCATCGCGCACTGGATACGATCGGTGTCCTGAAACTCATCAACCAGGAGTTGATCGATGCGTCTTCGCTCCCGTTTTCGCACTCCAGGGTTTTTGTCCAAAAGCCTCCAGGCTTCAGTCAACAGCGAGCTGTAGGTGGCAAACCCTCGAGACCGAAGCTCGGCCTCGACCTTCCTGAGTAGGGGAGCTAGGGCCAGCCGGGCGTCATCGAGAAGCTCTAGGTCGATCTTCCGGTAGAGCCGAAGAGACCTCTCCAGGTCGGCAGAGACAACAGCCAGTCGGGATTGTCGATCACTGATCAGTTCCTTTTCGGTCTTGTTCAGGTCACCACGCGACCATTTCTTCAAATGACCTAGCAGACCGTCGTCCCAGATCTCGATCAGGTCACTCAACAACCGGGTCAGCTGCTCACCGTCTGGACATGCCGAGGTGGCTTTGGCGTGTTGAAGGCTGATCTCGACGGCCCCAACGACCTTCATCGCGTTCTTGGCACGCGAAGCCTGAGAAAAGGGGGACGTGATCTCGAATGTGGCCTCGAGCCGACTCAGAAGTCGTCGAGAAAAGGCGCGACACTGCTCGGCGGAGAGTGGATCCTGATCGAAGGCCTCGGCTGGAACTCCTTCGCCTACCAGGGTTTGCAGGGCTTCGGCCACCGTGTTGAGATCGATCTGGCGCAAGGCGAGCCGTCCGAGTGGATGCTGACTCGGGTTGGCATATGCGGTCCTGGCAGCTTCTTCTACCACCCGGCGGGCAACTCGCTCGAGTTGACGGCCGTCGGCATCTACCTTCAGATCGGGTGCAACTCTGGCCGAGATCGGGTAGCTGGTGAGAAGGTTCCAACAATAGGAATGTATGGTCCGGACTCTGAGATGGTCCAAGGCGCCAACCAACGCGAGCGCGCGGTTGGCGAGGAGCACGGTGTCGGGTTTTCCTTCGAGAAGCTCTTTATCGAATCCAGTGATCTCCTTCGTGGGATCCCTCGCAAGATTCGCTAGCGAGTCGGAGACCCGTGTCGCCATCTGGGCGGCTGCGGCATCCGTGAACGTAATGGCAACGACACCGGACATCACCCTTCTCGCGACCAGATCGTCCATCGATTGGGTATCGAGCTCGGAACCCGCTTGGTTCTCGGCGATCTCGTTTGCAGCTTGGTTCCAGCCCCGACCCAGACTCCATGCCAGAACCCTCGATACGAGCACCGTCGTCTTCCCGGTGCCAGCGCCAGCTTCGACAGCTACGGGGCGATCGAACTCGGTTTGCGCGACCCGACGTGAGGCTGCGTCGGCCATCGTTTGGTCACTCACCGGTCGGTCTCCTCAGGAGGCACCTGATCGGACATGAACCAGGCGCGATGCAACAGGCTAGAGTCATCCGAATCACTCTCGGTCCACTCCCTGAGTCGGCCCCGAGCGCCAGAATCGCCTCTCAAGCAGGCTTCGGCCACCTCGCAGCTGCTACAGCTACGGGGCTCTCGATTGGATCCTGGTTCGACGAGTCGTGGGAAGAAGAGACCTCCGAACCAGGTCTCGACAAGAGTCTCTGAGGCCGCGAGGAATGCCTCTCGGGCTTCGTCGTCGTCACCTCTCACGATGACCGTCCTGGTTTCGTCGGAGCCGCTGAAATCAGGCCGAACAAAGACATATTCCCCGTTGTCCCGGGGACCGGCACCGGCGAGGCTGTAGGCAGCGGCCTGCAGGTGACGGCCCTCACGCACAGCCCTGATCAGATTCTTGTGACGGGAGGTCTCTCGCTTGGCAGTATAGATGGGCTGTCTACCGGTCTTGTAGTCGACAATCTGCAAGGCGCCACCCCTGCTGTCGACTCGGTCGGCTCGGAAACGTACGGGTCGTCCTAGAATCTCGAGCTCACCGTCGATCTCGACCGCCACGGGAATCCTTGCTTTCTCGTCGATTCCGCTCCAACGTCTTGCTTGATCCACGTAGGGCAAAGCTATCGTCGACAGGATCTTGGCAAAGCCATCCCAGCTGAGTCCATTCTCGCGGGCCAGATGGTGTGACTCCCTTTCGACGATTTTTTCTACAGTTCGAGAGGTGGGCCATTCAATCGGGGAAGGTGCATGATCTCGAAGGTCCTCGAACGAGAGCTCTCGATTGTCGAGCTGTCCGGCAACGATCTTCTCGAGCACCCGATGAACGAGCTGGCCGAGAAGAAGGGAATCGATCCCAGGGAGAACATCGGTAGGGTCTGGATATCTCTCGAGCCGCAGTAGCCGCTGCAGAAAGGTCTGCCAAGGACATCGGGCAAGGCGCTCTAGAGTCGTGATGTAGAGTGGCTGGGCGCTTCTTGGGTCGTCCCTGTCGCGATTCGAGCCGACATAGCCGAAGAACGGACCGGGCGGAGCGACCTGGTTTGGTTTCTGATCGAATTCCGCCAGAATCCTGAGGCGAGCTGCAGCCAGGAGCGCGGCTGACTCTGCTTGGCGTTCGATGTCCACCGGGTCGCTCTGGATCCGGGCGAGCCCGATGACCGCCGAGTCCTCGACGGCCAGACGAAAGGCTGGAAGAAGGTCCGATTGGGTTCCCCAGAGGCCTGTACGAACCGCTTCTTCGAACGGTGTAAAGATCTCCCTGGGAAGATCTACATCGGTTTGACGCGGAGCGCCCGAGAAAGGGGACCTCGCCAGATCGGATACGAGCTCGTCCCCACCCCGGAGCCCCTTTTTCAGACGTAGGCGTTCCAATAGGGGCGACGGAGTGAGTGCTTTTCCGTCGTCATCTGCAAACTGCCATGAGAGGGTCACGCTGGGACTCGACCAGAGAAGCTGCGCAAAGAGATATCGCTCTTCGCTGTGCCCAACAAGTTTGCGAGACAGGTCGGGGAGCACTCCATGACCCTCGCGGCCGATAACCTTCCGCAAGCCGTCATCCAACAGCGGGTCCTCATGCACCATTCGAGGGAAGAGGCCTTGATTGAGACCGACAAGAAAGAGATGTTCGAACGTGCGACCCCGAGCTTCGATGACATCGAGAATTTGTACACCTGATCCCTTGCCACCGAGATCGCAGAATCCAACGGATCGCAGGGAGTCAGTCAAGAGCGTCGCAACTTCGTCGAGCCCGAGCTCGAGGTCGTCAGGAATCTGAGCTGAGAGCCTTGCCAAGACCCTGGAAAGCTCGATCGATAATGTGTCGCCTCCTCTCCAGCCCAGGAGCGCGACCAAGTCCAACACCAGCTCTTGATGCGAGGGCCAGCTTCGACGGTCTGTCCAGGAGGAGAAAATCTTGCAGAGGTCGTCGGCTTCTTTTCGGATTTGGAAAAGAAGCGCCACCGGGATCGTACGCCGAGACAGATAGAGCTGATCCTCTTCCTCATCTTCGAAGTCGAAACCTCGACGCACAGGCAAGGGGTAGGAGTCTCGTCCCTCGATACTGCTGAGGTCGACACGGGCTACTTCCTCTAGTCTTCTAGCGCCGAGGCCGAAGAGCCCGAGACGAAGGTCGAAGGTGGGTATCGAAGCTCCTGTGGCGTCGCGGATGTCGAGCCAGCGATCGACACTGCACTGCTGCCTGCTGTTGAGTAGCTCGACAAAACCCTGAATCTCCCGACCCATGGGTAACGGTGGGCCCTTCGCGCCTACCCCCGAGAATGGGATACCCAGGCGCGAGAAATGTGTTCGAAGCAGGGAGACGTAGGGTTCCAGCTGTCGAGCTACCACACCGATCTGCTCGGGAGGTGTCCCGTCATCGAGTATCGCTCGAATTCTCGTGGCGACCTCGCGGACCTCTGCTTGACCACCATGACTGCGGAAGAGCCGGATATCGGGCTCTAGCGTGGGCGGCTCTTCGTGCAGTGGCAATTTGTGCGCCACGGCTTCGAGGCGCTCACGAAAGCGGCGGAGGAATTCGACACCCGAGTCGCTTTGCCGTGGATCGCCGATGTCGGGAGGGAGATCGAAGAATACCTTGCCTCCGTAGCGCTCTAGCAGGGCCACGATGAAGTCTGTTGCCAGACCGGTGGCGTCTGCGAATCCGTGAACAAGCAGACCTGCCGGATCGGCCCCGTCTTGTGAGCTGAACCGAACGATTTCAGTCGCTTGCTGGAGGATCTGGGTGTTGTGACTGAGGTTGAGATTGTCGAGCTGGGCCAGGACTCGAGTTGCGACCCGAACCACGCTGCGGGCTCGCTGGACTGCAGCCCTGCCGGAGACTCGGGGTCCCTCCTCGGTGAGAACGTCATCGAGCGCGTCCTGGTGGGCGACGTCGAGCCCGGCATTCAGAAGATCCTGAACGCTGGCAACGACAGAGTTGTAACCGTCGCTCAAGTGATCGAGACCGTCGCGTAGCGGGCGCTCGCGTGGCGCGATGCGACGAACCAGAACCGGCAGAATCTCGGCTCCAGCGCTCGCCGGTTCTCCCGCCCGGTTGACAATCTCCGCAGCCAGACCGTGTAGGGTCCAGCACCCCAACCCGGCAATACTTCTGCCTCTGCGGTCGACGATTTTGGACAGGATGTGATTTCGTAGACTGTGCGAAGGTACCACCAGCCAGATCGGTCGCTCCAAAATCGACGCACCGAGCTCTTCTAGAAGCCGATCTATCTCATCGAGAAGAGCAGCTTCGCAGGCAAGGGCCCCGGCCGTTGTTACGACAGCTGGAGTCGATCGCTCTGAGTTTGCGTGGGGCATTTCGGTGCTATGCGAGCACGCCCGGATCGGTCTGTCAACGGATGCGTTCAGCCGAGAAGTGCCAGAATTCGCTCGAGTCGGGCTGACGAGGAAGACAGGCCCCCGGGCCGGCTGCGTTGGGACCACAGCCATCGGTACTCTTCGACCAGAGGAGCTAGCTCGCTTCGTATCTCGGCTCGGATCGAGGTTGAAAGATCGGTGGCCGATCGATCACGGCCGATCTCCAGCCGCTCGATCCCGAGCTTGCAGGCGACAAGCAGCATTCCCGCGACCCACTCCATCTCGCGGCGAGGCAGTTCCAGATGAGGCTCTCGAGACCCGAATCCGATGAGCTCCGACTGCAGCTTCTCGATATGGTCTCGAGCAGCCTCGAGTCCCGCTTTGTCCAATTTGTCAAATCGAGGATGGGTCAATGGCTCGGTTGCGAAGACGAGAAGAAAGAACAAAACAGAGCCGTTCTTGATCTCGGCTCCGGTTTGCCGGTACGTATCGCCTAGTGAAAGGATGAGCTCGCCGAGGCCGGAATCTGCCGAGTCGAAGACAAACCGATCGATCAGAGCGGGTGCCGCCGTGCGCAGAGAGTCCGGGTCGGAGGCCATGGATGTATTCCAGGCGCATCCAGCACCGATGAGGAAGCCAGGCAGGCTGACCGTCAGTGGTTGCAGATGACCGAAGTCACCCCAGTCGGTGATCAGATAACCGCCAGCGCCGGCGGTCTTGCCGGCGATCGCGGCACGAGAGAGATTCCCAATCGCGTTGGTCGTGCGTCCAGAAAGGCTGTTCCAACTGCTGGTGCCAGGACAGACATAGAAATCGAGCCCTGTCGACGCGAGGATCTCACCATGTTTTTCAAAGGGATGATCCGCCTCGTAGCCCCACTCCAGTGGGATGACGCTCTCGGGTAGCTCGCCAACCACCTCTGGAGTTTGTAGGAGAATATCGGCCCAGAACTGCATGCGATGACCCCGTGCCTCGACAAGTCGGTTGACCCTTTTCAGGTACTCCAGATAGACATGTCCTTTGCCTTTTTTTTGACAAGCGGCCGCAGAGCGACCGATTCCGAGGTCAAAGGTTTCATCGAGCCCGACGTTAAACAGGGTACTGGTGAAGTTGGGTAGCAATTGATCGTAGAGGTCGCCCAGTAGATCGAGCACCTTGGGATCGATCGCGCACAGACTGAATGGCTCCGGTTCCTCATTGAAAGGGTGTTTTACGCCCTCAGGGCATTCGGCGAGAGGTCGATAGGCTTCGTGGATCAGCCATCTGTGAAAGTGGCCGAAGCTGTTCTGATTTGGAACCAGCTCGATACAGTGGTCATGACAGTACCGATCGATAGTGCGAATATCTTCGGCGGTGAGCGGATCGGCGTCCTTCCAAACAATCTCGTGCCCCTCATAGGCGAAGGTGTGCTCCATGTAGAGCTGGATCTGGTTGATCTTCCAGCTTGCCAGCAGATCGATCAACTCGAGCAGGGTCCGCATCTTTGGCACCCGGTCGCGACTGATATCCAAAAGTACGCCTCTGACGACAAATTCGGGCCAGTCGCCGATCCGCAGACACTCGATCGCTGTAGGAGCCTCTTGATCTCGGTGTCGATCTCCTGTCAGGCACTGGATCAGGGTCACTACCCCGTACACCGTCCCGGCAATGTCGGATCCGACGATCCTCACTCCACGGCGATCGATCTCGAGTCTGTAGGCCTGGTCTGCGTTGAATGATCCGGCATCCGCCAACAGCTCGATTGTCGCGAAACCGGAGGCGTCACCGGTTTTTATGGAAGCCTTTGAACCCATCTGCTCCAAAACCGCTTGCAACCGGGTTGCTGAGCTGTGTAGCTGAGTCGACTCCGATCCGAGTTGTATCGTCAACTCCGGAGGAAGCTCGAACACGCCGCCGGTCAATTCGACGCTTTGTGGAGACGGGTGGAAGCGATCGGTCAACGGAGTCATTGTCGATTCGAGCTTTCTATTGAGTTGTCTGGCGTCCCGTCTGGACCGATACGATCTTGGGAAGATTGTTCTTTAGACAGATCCAGCTCGTTGCATCGATACTCCCAAAAAGTTCGCCCGATTCGGTGCCGAAATAGAGGCCCAATGGCGAACGGCTGTCGGTACAAAACGCTTGGCGCAGAATGGTGTGGAAAGCGTCTTTATCGGGTAATCCTGCCGAACAATCAGTCCAACTGGCTCCACGATCTCGGGTCTGGTAGACCCGCAGCTTGCCATCCGGTGTGACCCGGTCGACGTCGGCGATGAGAGGGATCACAAATGCGCGATCGGGATCGCTCGGGTCGAGTGCGAGGGGGAATCCGAAGTCGGCGGGAAGACCGGTCGCAGAACCGATCTCGTTCCAGGTCCGGCCGGCATCATCGGACCGATAGACGCCTCCATGAAATTGCAAGAAAAGAGTGTTCGGCTCCTTGGGTGCACGTAGCATCTTGTGGACGCAGTGCATCAGAGTGCCGGGGCGCGCTTCCTCGGGAAGATAGCGTGGCACGAGACCCTCGACTCCTCGGGTCCAAGACGCGCCACCGTCCTCGGTAACCCAAACGCCGACCGCCGAGAGACCGACCGCCAAGCGATCGGGGTCATCAGGCCAGGGACAGATGGAGTGCAGGGTTAGCCCACCCTGGCCTCCTTCCCATTCAGATCGAGTCGGTTGATCCCATAGCCCCCTGTTGAGCTCCCAGCTGCGACCGTTGTCAACGCTTCGAAACAGCGCTGCAGGCGCAACTCCGGCCCACAGAACCCCTGCGCCCTCTCCTGGTTGGACGATCCATATCCGCTCGAGGGCCGTCTCGGCAGACTCTGGAAAAGCAAGGCCATCAACCTCGGACCACTCGGTCTGGAGATCCTCCGTGTAGTAGAGATGCGGTCCAAATTGGTCATGGCTGACCGCCGCGAAGTAAGTTCCTGAGCGCTCGTCGAAGCAGGCAAAGTCCACGGTCTGACCAGCAAATTCGCGTGTGATGATCCGCATGGAGGAGCCGCGATCGCCCTCGAGCACGAAGAGACCTTTCTTTGTCCCGAGCAGAAGCTCGGTCTCGATCTGGGCACTACCACCACTGATTGCTTGAACGATGAAAATCTGATCGTCGGCATCGACCGTGCGATCCAAGGAGGCTTTCTGATCATTGACAAAAAGGGCCACATGTTCACGCAAACTTCCGGTCTCATCCAGAATCCAACCCTTCAAATCGGGCTGACCCTGCTCTAGGTGGCGCAAGATCTCTCCCGCGGTGGAACCCTCGACCTCGATCTCAGCTTTGTTCTTGGCTCGGTTTTGCAGGCTGGGAGGAAGAATTACGATAGCCATCTGAATTTCTCCGGAGGTCGAGGCGGTCGTTGGTATGTGAATTTAGCCCCGATCATAAGTCATTCGATCTTTCAGCACAGCACGTAACCCGCATTATCAATGAGCCCGTCAGCACAATGCAGCGATCACCCACCATTGAGAGGCTCGACTGACTGCTCCTCGAGATTGGATAAGGGCGAGAGCCTCTCGATGAGGTAGGCTAAATCTGACAGCCGCCGGGTATCCGAGCGGAGGGAGAAAGTATATGAGCCAGCTGATTCTTATTGTCGACGACGAGCCTGGAATACTCACCGCTCTGTCCAATGTCCTACACGATGAGGGTTTCAGGACCGTATGTACGGGAAGTGGCGATGAGGCTCTGAAGTTGTATGAACAGCAATCCCCCGACCTCGTCTTTCTGGATATTTGGCTCCCGGATCGTGATGGGCTCGAAACTCTTCAGTCGATACGCGAGTTGGATCCGACCGCCGCAGTCGTGATGATGTCAGGGCATGGAACGACATCTACGGCCGTCAAATCGATCAAGATGGGGGCCTTCGACTATCTGGAGAAGCCTGTTTCCTATGGTCAGGTTATGGAAATCGTGAACGGCGCGCTGCGTTATCGCGAATCGATGGCTTCCGATTCGAGAATGCTCGAGTCCTTGGAGCGGACGAAGCCAAGAGTCGATTCCAACTTCGAGCTGGTGCCTGCTCCCTCGATGCCCCTTTTGCAGACCGTCGACAGACCGCAACGTACGATCGAGCAGAGCACTGTGGTTTACGGTCTCGGTCTCCATTCGGGTAGCCGCACTGGGATGGCGATTCAGCCCCTGCCGCCAGATAGTGGAATCCACTTCGTAACGCTGCCGACGGATGTTCACATACCGGCGTTCGTTGGAGACGTGGCCGAGACAGACTACGCTACGACTCTGGCAAGAGAAGGTGCCAGCATCCGTACGGTAGAGCATCTGCTGTCGGCTCTACATGCCTACGGAATCACCAACCTACTGGTCAAGGTTCATGGCGAAATCCCAGTGCTGGACGGCTCGGCTCTGGAGTTCTGTGAGACCCTGGAAGAGACCGGCATCAAGGACCAGGACCAGCCGCGAAAAGAAGTAGTTATCGATCGTAGCTACGAGGTTGGTGATGGGGAGGGGAAATTGCTCCGAATCGAGCCGTTCGATGGGTTCTCGATTTCCTATGTCTTGAAATATCCCCCTCCCATAGGTGAGCAGTCCTTTCAATTCACACTCGAGAACCTGGAGAGTTATCGGGCTGAGATCGCTCCGGCGAGGACCTTCGGGTTCATGCGCGATATGAAGATGATGAACGAGTTGGGGCTGGCATCGGGCGGTCGACTCGACAACTGCATCCTGGTTGGAGACGACAACGTGATCAACACGGAGCTTCGGTTTGCAGACGAGTTTGTTCGACACAAGATTCTCGACGTCATCGGGGATCTCTATCTGCTTGGCTATCCGATCCGAGGGCGAGTTACTGCTCAGTTGACGGGACACCGCACCAACATAGCTCTCTTGCGAGCAATACAGGAGCAAAACCCCTGACCGATCGCCGGTTGCGCATCTGCTTGGTTGCCGCGGAGGTGGCGCCGTTTGCAAAAACCGGAGGTCTGGGTGACTTTACAGCGGCTCTCTGTCGCTACTTGTCGCTTGCGGGTCACGATGTTCGGCTGTTTTTTCCGGCCTATGCTTCGATTGACCGCAGCAAGTTCGAGCTCGGATCAGTGGACTTTCTGACTGGAGTCCCGATTTACATGGAAGAGCGGCGGTTGGTATTCGACGGCCTGTACGCCACGCTTCCCGGTACCGATCAGCAGGTCTATCTAATTGATTGCCCAGAACTCTATGGGGGGCCGACAATCTATACGGATCGAATCGATGAGCCAGTCAGGTTCGCTTTTCTCTGTAGAGCAGCGATCGAGTCCTGTCAGGGGATGGGCTGGTCTCCGGAGATTTTTCATTGCAACGATTGGCATACTGCTTTGCTGCCAGTATTTCTCCGCACGACCTACCGCTGGGACAGCCTTGTTCGAACATCGCGGACGCTTTTGACGATACATAACATCGGATACCAAGGGGTCTTTGGTGCGCGCAGTCTTCACGCTATCGGTCTGGAAGAGGCCTCCGCGATGTTCCCGCAGCAGGATCTCGAGCTCGATCGGGTGAATTTCCTCAAGACAGGGATCATCCATTCGGATGGGCTCTCTACGGTGAGCCCCAATCATGCGAGGGAGATTCAGACCGAAGCCTTTGGTATGGGTCTCGATGAGTTGATGCGATACAGCTCGGATCGTCTCGTCGGCATTCTCAACGGTGTCGATTACGCGGCGTGGGATCCTTCGACGGATTCCTTGATTCCTTTCAACTATTCAGTCGATGACATCCGGGGCAAATCCAAAAACAAGCGGCGACTGTTAAAAGAGACCGGTCTGCCATTCAAGCCCGGAACGCCCTTGATGGGGATGGTCTCGAGACTCGTGCAGCAGAAGGGTATCGATTTGTTGCCCGAGGCCCTACCGCGTATTCTCGATCGACATCAGGTTCAGCTGATCGTCCTGGGCAGCGGCGAAGACCGTTACCGAGCGTTCTTTCACGCGCTACAAAGGAGTTTTCCAGAGAAGGTTTTCTTCTACAGTGGGTATAACAATGAACTGGCGCACCAAATCGAGGCCGCCAGCGACATCTATCTGATGCCGTCGCTCTACGAGCCCTGTGGTCTAAATCAGATGTACAGCCTGCGCTATGGCGCAGTGCCTGTTGTCCGTCGTACAGGTGGCCTTGTGGACTCGGTAGAACCCTGGAACCCAGAGACTGGCGAAGGCACTGGCTTTGTATTCAATCACTTCACACCCGACGGGCTCGTGTGGGCGGTGGAGTCCGCCCTGGAGCTGTTTCAGGATCGGCGCCGGTGGCGGCAGATCGTGCGCAACGGAATGAGTCGGGATTTTTCTTGGCAGCGCCAAGTGGGGGAGTACATAGACCTGTATCGACAGTTGATCAGAGACTGATTGTTCCGGGTTAGCCCAGACCGATCTTGGTTTCGTCGACAAGGTGATCCACGACTGTCTTGAGATCGTCGGTCTTTTCATAGACGGCGATCTGTCGATCGGCGCTCGTCCCCTCTTCCAGGATCGTTGCGACATAGCCCACTTCTTCGCGGACGTCGAGCTCATCGAGAACATCGTCGACAATCTCCAGCAATTCGAGAGTGAGCTCTCGCATCGGCACCTCCTCTTGGCGTCCGAAGTCGATCAATCGTCCGTCGATCCCGTAGCGGACAGCGCGCCATTTGTTCTCCTCGATCAGATGGTGTCGATAGCGCCGCCACGAAAGGTTCTGTTGCCGTAGCTGGATGAGCTTGCCAACGATGGCGAGAATGAGCGACGCCAAACAGATCACCTCGTCGACTTTGGTGCAGACGTCGCAAATACGGAACTCGAGGGTCGGGAACTTGGGATGGGGTCGGATATCCCACCAGATACGCGTCGCATCCGAGATGCTGCCGGTCTTGATCAATATATCCACCATCCGCTGGTGTTCGCTCCAGGAGTCGAAGGCCGGCGGCGGACCACTTCTGGGCAGCCCTTCAAAAACAATCGATCGATACGATTTCAAACCAGTGTCTCGGCCGTGCCAGAAGGGCGAGCTCGTCGAGAGAGCCAGCAGATGGGGCAGAAAGTACCGGGCTTGATCCATCACATCGATCATGAGCTCGCGATCCTCGATGCCGATGTGCACATGCATGCCGAAGATCAGCATGCGGCGGGCAACCTCGGCCATCTGCTCGACATGCTCGAAATAGCGCTCCTTCTGGGTAATCTCCTGGACCTTCCAACTGGAGAACGGATGCGTGCTTGCCGCCGCCATGACGAGGCCGTTCGCTTCCGCAAGCTCACAGATCTCACGACGAAGCCGCACGACCTCCGTTCGGGCCTCTTTCATGTTGTTGCAGATGTGGCTCCCCACCTCAACCTGGGATTGCAGCAGCTCGGGCTTGATCTGATCGCCGAGCACGATGCGACCCTGATCCAGAAACTCCTGCACATACGAGGTTAGTTCCCGGGATTCCGGGTCGATGACCTGGTACTCCTCTTCTATACCGATCGTCAGCTTGGGAAGTGTCATCACTTGCCCTCGATAAGTTTGTTAGTCGTTCTTGGTCTGCTCGCCGCAGTATAGCGTCTGAGTGACTGCTCTAGGACTCCCGCCTGCGTGTTACGATAATTTTCGTCTGAGATCTCAGACCTCTCGAATTCCTCGACAATCATGGCGATCGAAGATACGACCCCACCCCAGGATAGGGCCACATTCCTGTTCACACGGGAGAGTGTTCTTCGTGACTATCGGATCGCGTTCCAGAGCCGCGAGGCGAGTCTGATCGGGCGTCGAGAGGTGTTTACCGGCAAGGCCAAATTCGGAATCTTCGGCGACGGAAAAGAGGTCGCTCAGATGGCGATGGCTCGTGCATTTCGCAAGGGTGATTTTCGATCGGGGTACTACAGGGACCAGACTCTCATGTTTGGCCTCGGGCTACTTCGGATAGACGAGTATTTTGCTCAACTCTATGCGGATTCCGAGGCGGATCGAGATCCTTCATCGGGGGGGCGCCAGATGAATTCTCATTTCGCCACCCATCTGCTTACCAAGGACGGAGCCTGGATCTCGCAGGTCGATGCCTACAACAGCTCGGCGGATCTCTCCCCGACGTCCTCGCAGATGCCTCGCCTGGTCGGACTGGCGTATGCATCGCACCTCTACCGCAACCTCGAGCAACTCGAGTACCTGACCGAGTTCTCCAACAAAGGGGACGAGATTGCGTGGGGCACTATCGGGGATGCGAGCTGTTCTGAGGGCCTGTTTTGGGAGTCGGTCAATGCTGCTGGAGCTCTTATGGCTCCAATGCTTCTGTCTATTTGGGACGATGGATATGGAATATCGGTGCCGACGGAATTTCATATCACCAAGGGGCACCTATCCTCGATTCTGAAGGGGTTTCAACGCGAGCCAGGAGAAACCGCGGGCTTCGATCTTTACACCGTCAGGGGTTGGGACTATCCGAGCCTTTGCGAGATCTATGCGCATTCTGCGGAGATCGTTCGCCGCGACCACGTTCCGGCGATTGTGCATGTAACCGAGCTGACTCAGCCACTGGGTCACTCCACCTCGGGCAGCCATGAGCGCTACAAGTCGGCAGAGAGACTCGAATGGGAACGCGAACACGACTGTTTGGCTCGAATGCGGCAGTGGATGATCGAGGAAAAGATAACTTCGAACGAGGAACTTGTCAGAATCGAGAGCGAAGATCGTGAGTTGGTGCGCGAGCTGCAGCGACGTGCCTGGGACAATTTTCGGGTTCCCTTCGAAGAGGAGAAAAAGGCGCTCTCGGGCCTGCTTGAAAAACTTGCGGATTCGACCCCGAGCGCGGCTGCAGTAACAGAGATCGCCGAGAGACTCGAGAAGAAGAGTGCAGCCCTACGTGAGGATCTACTGGGCGCGGCTCAGGAAGCGTTGATTCTAGTCAGACACGATAGTACCGAAGCCCGTCAGAAACTGATCGATTGGCGTCGTGACAGGCTCGAAGAGGGGGCGCGTCGATACGGCTCTCACCTCTATTCCGAGACGCCTACTTCGGCCTTGAAGATCACGCCGATACCACCGATATACGACGAGGAGTCGAGTACGGTAAACGGTTTCGAGGTGATCAACAAGTTTTTCGAAACGGCGCTGGATCGGTATCCAAACCTTATCGCTTTTGGCGAGGATGTCGGCAAGCTCGGTGATGTCAACCAGGGCTTTATGGGGCTACAGGAGAAGTTTGGACCGGTCCGCGTCGCAGACACTGGAATCCGAGAAGCGACGATCATCGGCCAAGCGATCGGCATGGCGCTGCGGGGTCTGAAACCCCTGGCGGAGATCCAGTACCTCGACTATGTGCTGTACGCGCTACAGATCCTGTCAGACGATCTGGCTACCCTCCACTGGCGCACGCGGGGGCGACAGAAGGCGCCCGTCATCGTCCGAACGCGAGGCCACCGGCTTGAAGGTGTCTGGCACTCCGGCTCCCCGATGGCGAGCATCCTCCATCTGGTCCGGGGTATGCACGTTTGCGTGCCCCGCGACATGACTCGTGCCGCCGGTATGTACAGCACCCTGCTGCAGAGCGATGAGCCGGGGATCGTAGTCGAAGTACTCAATGGATACCGGGTCAAAGAGCGGATGCCGAGTAATATCAGCGAGATGACCCTACCCCTGGGAATCCCTGAAACCTTGCGCGAGGGTCAGGATGTTTCGGTTGTTACCTATGGCGCCTGCTGCCGAATAGCGTTGCAAGCCGCCGAACGGCTAGCGGCCGTCGGTGTCGAGGCCGAAGTGATCGATGTTCAGACCCTGGAGCCGTTCGATACGACAAACCGCATCGTTGAATCGGTCAAGAAGACCAATCGGGTGGTCTTTGTCGATGAGGATGTGCCGGGTGGCGCCACTGCCTACATGATGCAACAGGTGATCGAGCGACAGGGTGGGTATCACTGGCTGGATGCCGAGCCGCGGACGCTGTCGAGCGCAGCCCATCGACCCGCCTACGGATCGGACGGCGACTACTTCTCGAAACCGAGTCGTGACGCCATCTTCGAGACCGTATACGAGCTCATGAATGCCGCCGACCCCAGCCAGTATCCGTCCCTCGATCGCTGAGCGCCATCGAAGGATCGCTCGCCTACCGGCCATTCCTAGACACAAGAAAGCTTCGGTGCCCGTCTTGGCCTTGAGCGTAGGACAGACGGACACCGAAGCGGAGAAGATGTCCGGGATTCGACCCGACTAGTTGGAGCCAGACACCTCCTCGAATGCTCTGATTCCCCAAGAAAAGGCCTCCTCGTTGAGCTCGACCATGGCGCAGTTGTGAGAGAGCGCCTGACGAATGGCAGCGAGAAAGGACTCCTTTGGGAATAGCTGTGTGGCAGCCTGAAGAGCGCCCAAAGCGACGACGTTTTTCACTTTGATTGCACCGAGGTCCATGGCGATTTCGGTGCACGGAATACCCACTGCCGTGATTCCAGGATCGAAATCCGGCGCCTTCGATATGACGGAGCTGTCATAGATGATGGTGCCACCTGGCTCCACAGCGGGTCCGAATTTCTCCAGACTCGGAGCGTTGAAGGCGACGAGAACCTGAGGTGATGGCGACGCGGGCGAGAGCACTTCGTCCCGAGCGATGTGGACGTCGGCGTAGGAGGTGCCGCCACGCGACTCGGGGCCGTAGCTCGGAATGTGTGTCGAATCAAAACCCTCGCTTACCGCCGTCTTCGAGGTCAGCATGGCAACGGTCTGAGCACCGTCTCCTCCAGCTCCGGCGAACTTCATTGCGATGTCGTTTTCGTCGATGTGGGTGGGGAAGCTCTCGGCAAAGGTTTGAGTTGCCTCGGTCGAGCCGCCGATGACCTCAACGACTCTCGACGGTTTGAAAACCGGTTTTTCGAGCTCGAACCAAGGCTCGACCTCTTCGTCTTTTTTGACTCCGAGCGGAAAGATCGGGACCATCTGCTCTTTGACCCATTGCTCTGACTCGATCGGAGTCAGCTTCCAATGCGTCGGGCATTCCGCCAGCACTTCGACCAGGGTGAATCCTTTGTTTTCCACTTGGAGCTGAAGGGCTTTTCGGATTGCTTTCTTGGCGCGATTGCGCTGTTTGTTGTCGTACAGCGCTACACGCTCAACATAGATCGGTCCATCGAGCTGAGCGATGGTTTCGGCGACCTTCAACGGCTCTCCGGTGAGTCGATCGCGACCGGTTGGAGTCGTTGCGGTTTTTTGATCTCTCAAGGTCGTCGGCGCCATCTGTCCACCGGTCATCCCGTAGATCGCGTTGTTGACAAAGATCACCGTCATGGGCAGTCCTATCTGGGCCGCCTGCAAGATCTCGGCGATGCCGATCGAGGCCAGGTCGCCGTCACCCTGATAGCTGATGAGAATTGCGTCGGGATTGGCGAGCTTGTGACCAAGCGCAACGGCGGGAGCTCTTCCATGGGCCGCTTGGGTATTGCCGACATCGAGGTAGTAGTGCAAGAAGACGCTGCATCCGACCGGAGACACTGCGATGGTTCGATTCTGGATCTCGAGCTCGGAGATCGACTCGGCCAGGTATTTGTGGATCAGACCGTGGCCACAGCCTGCACAGTAGTGTGTGCTTTGTCCTTTCAGACCCTCGCCGTGTGCATGGCGGTCGAATTTCTCATAGAAGGCATTGGCCTCGGTCATGCTGCCACCTCCGTTAGCGCGCTGATCGTGTCTACGATCTCCCGTTGGCTGGGCAGTATTCCGCCGAAGTGTCGAATGTGGTCTATCGAAATCGGATCGGCGTCGCTGTGACTCAGGGCCAGTCGCATCTCGTCCTCGAGCTGGCCGTTGCTCCCTTCGACCACAATCAAACCGTGAGCCCGGTCGAGTAACCCGAGAAGGAGATCGATCGGAAACGGCCAAAGGGTTATAGGACGGAATAGACCCGCTCGAACACCCTGTTTGCGCAGCTGTTGTACCGCGCCTTTGGCCATCCGGGCCGGTGTATTGCAAGCCACGATGATCCAGTCGGCATCGTCGCAGCAGAAGGTGTCCGCTCGCTGCTCCTGCTCGTGCATGCGGCGATATTTTTCGTTGATATGAATGTTGTGATTTTCGAGGTCGGGCTCGCTCAGATAGATCGAAGAGATCAGATTGCTTCGATGCGATTCATCTCCCCACACGGCCCACTCGGGTAGACCGGGCTCGATCATTTGATCTGGGATTTGCACTTTTCCGGTCATCTGTCCAAGGTACCCGTCGCCGGCGATCACTACAGGGTTGCGGTACTTGAAGGAGAGGTCGAAGGCCAGCATGGTTAGATCGAGCATCTCCTGGGGTGTGGAAGGCGCCAGGACAATGGCATGACTATTTCCGTGTCCCAGACCCCGGCACAGCAGCTTGATATCGGCTTGCTCTGGAGCGATGTTGCCCAACCCGGGTCCTCCTCGCATGACGTCGACAATGACCCCAGGAAGCTCGGAACCGACCATGTAGGAGATTCCTTCGAGCATCAGGCTCATTCCGGGAGACGACGTGAAGGTCAGGCTTCGCAACCCGGCCCCACCGGCTCCGTACATCATGTTGATTGCAGCCACCTCGCTGACCGCTTGAAGAAATACTCCGTTGAGCTCAGGTAGCAACCGTGCCATCAGCTCGGCACCCTCGGTGGACGGCGTGATGGGATAGCCGTAGAAATGGCGACAGCCGGCGAGAATTGCACCGATGGCGGCGGCGTGATTGCCTTTGAGCACCAATGGCTGCAGCTTGGGTAGCGCCAACCGTTGGTCCGGAATCGCGACCGGCTTTGGAGCCGTCGTAGCTCTAGGGCCAAACTGTTTTTCAGGATCGAAAAGCTCGGTCTCGAATTCGTTGGCCGCCGGCTGTAGTCCAAAAGGCTCAGGGCAAGCGCTAAAACAGAGTCCACAGCCGTTACACATGTCCAGGTCCAGCACGACAGGGGTAAAACCCGTGAGAGGCTCGATGGTGTCTCCGATCGAGATACATTCCTTGGGACAAGCGTCGATACAGCGCCCACAGGCTTTGCAAAACTGCGGCATTACGAAGGGTTTGGGTCGGGATTTGAGCTCGGGTCTAGACATCGCAGTCCACTCCAGTTAACTCCGTCAGCAAAGGTACGGTGAGAAGATAGTCGGGTCGAAGTCCAAAGGGGGCTTCGAAATGCTCCATTTCAGGTTGCCCGACGTCGGGGTCGAGAACAATACCCAATCAGGCGGGATTCGTGACCACCTGTGCGGGTGGCCTGGAAAGGCTCGGGAATCCCAGGTCAATCGGGAGCAATCGAGCCCTCGGATCGGGTTTGATCCCATGTTAGCCTGAACTTGTTACAAGCCCATATTATTCATGACCGCGCGGAGACCGATGATGATGATGCCTAGAGTGGCAAGAATGATAACTGCGCTAGCGATTCTGCTGTTCCCATCGATCGAAGCTGGCGAGGCCTCTACGTTGGTCGTTTTGAACAAGGCCGAGGCGACCGCTTCGCTTATCGACCTGACCACCGGTGATGTGGTCGCGACGGTACCGACAGGTACCGGTCCCCACGAAGCAGCGACATCGCCTGACGGAAGGTACGTATTGGGCTCTAACTATGGGACCCGGGAGGAGCCGGGTTCCACATTGACCCTGATCGACGTGGCGAACGCGAAAGTGGTCAGGACCATGGATCTCGGCAAGTACAAGAGACCGCACGGTGTCCAGTGGCTGGTTGACGGGAAACGGGCTTTGGTCACCGCTGAGGACAGCAAGGTCGTGCTGATTGTCGACGTCGAGAGTGGGAGTGTTGAGAAGGCGATCGATACGAATCAAGATGTCTCGCATATGGTAGCGGTCACACCGGATGGTTCGCGTGCCTTTGTGGCCAACATCGGGTCGGGTTCTGTGACGGTCATCGATCTCGAGAAAGGGGAACGGATCGCCAACCTACCTACCGGTGAGGGGGCCGAAGGGGTGGACGTAACTCCGGATGGTAACGAAGTGTGGGTGACCAACCGGGCGGCCGACACCGTCAGTGTCATCAATGCGAAGACCCTGGAGATCGAGCATACCTTGACCTCCAAGACCTTTCCGATACGAGCCAGGGTGACCCCGGACGGCAACCATGTCTTGATCTCGAACGCACATTCTGCAGAGTTGGCGGTTTTCGATGCGAGGACCAAGAAGGAGCTGCATCGCATCTCGATGCAGAAAGGTGCGGTGGACCGTGAAGGAAAGCTGTTTGGTGATCAGTTCGGCGACAGCTCGATTCCGATCGGTGTGCTGATGGATCCGTCTGGGAAGCGGGCCTGGGTGGCTCTGGCTGGCTCCGATCTCATCGCCGAGATCGACCTTGACACCTGGGGGGTTACGCGTATCCTCGAAGCCGGCAGGGAGCCGGACGGGATGAGCTTTTCGCCGGTCGCAGTGGCCCAGTAGGTCGGCACCCGAACCGGAGCCCAGGGCCAGATCTACATGAAGCCGAGTTGGAGCCGCGCGGCCTCGGTCATCATGTTTGGGTTCCAGGGTGGGTCGAAGACCACGTCGACGTTGGTGGAGGTGACTCCGGGGATCTCCCCGATCCTGCTCCGGACATCCTCTGCGAGGACCGGGCCCATCCCACAGCCGGGCGCGGTCAGCGTCATCTTGATATCTACACTGAAACCATCTTCGCCGTTTTTCTCGATGCGGCAGTCGTAGATTAGACCCAGGTCTACGACATTGACCGGGATCTCGGGGTCGAAACACTTTTTCATTCGATCCCAGACGATCTGCTCCAGTGCCTCCCCGTCCTGTGGAGCTTGCGTCTCTTCGGAGTCGGGCTCCGCGGTCGCGATTTCTTTGCCAAGAGCGTCTGCATTGCGCTCGTCGATTCGGTACATGGCCCCGCGGTCGGTCATGACTGTGAAACTGCCACCGAGCTGCTGGGTGATCAAAACCTTGGTGCCTTCGGCCAGAGTGATTCTGTCGCCATCGGGAATCTGAATGGCGCCGACTTCGCGCTGAAGCACTACTTCGTCGTACATGATCGGTTTCCTCTAGTCAGTTCGCCGCAGCGACTCCAATAGCCAATCCAAAGCCGGATCGCGATGGCGTCGCGGAGTATACCAATATAGGACCACTTCAGGTCTAATTCTTCTGCCAGGGGACGTTACAGCTCAGGGCCCGAGAGTTTGACCGATCGGGGCGCGGGAATCATAGGCCGATCGAGCTCTGCGAAGTGCGTATATCCCTCTTCTTTCAGGCTCTTGGCCAGCTCGTCGATGTGGGTGCGATTCCGAGTCTCGAGAATCAGCTCGGCATCGACTTGCCAGAAGGCAGCCTCTGTAAAGACGCGTTGCTGCTGGATGTGGAGCACGTTGGCCTCGTGATCAGCCACCAGGTCGAGTAGGCGTGCCAGCCCACCGGGTCTATCGCTAATCGTGATTCGAAGCCTTACGAGCCGGTGCTGACGTAGCAGCGACCTCTCGATTATGCGGTCGAGAATGTTCATGTCGATATTGGCACCACAAAGGACCACAGCGACCCTCTTGCCTTCGAGATCGGGAAATCGGCCCTGGCGAATGGCTGCGTATCCTGCCGCTCCTGCGCCCTCGGTGAGTGTTTTGGCCGAGTCCAACAGCTCGTAGACAGCTTCCTCGATCTCAGCCTCGCTCACCAGTGAGATCTTGTCGACAAGCTTCTGGATGATCGGGAAGGTGTTTCGACCTGGTTTCTTGAGCGCTATGCCTTCGGCGATAGTCGGTCCTAGCTCAGCTGCCACGATCTCCCCGGCCTCGATGCTCGATTTCATCGACGGCGCCGACTCGCTTTGTACGCCGTAGATTCTGATCTCCGGGTGCAGAGCTTTCACGGCGGTGGCGATGCCGGATATCAGGCCTCCACCTCCGATTGGCACCACAATGGCATCGAGATCGGGGACTTGCTCGATCAACTCGAGGCCGACCGTGCCTTGCCCCGCGATGATTTCTCGATCTTCGAACGGGTGCACGAAAGTATAGCCGTGCTGCTCTTCCAGCTGGTGGGCCCGCTCCAATGCCTCGTCGAGATTTTGACCGTAGAGCTCGACACACGCTCCCAGCTCTCTTGTACGTGTGACTTTTACCAGCGGAGTCTGAACCGGCATCACGATCAGTGCGTCGATACCGCTCTTGGCTGCGGCGAAGGCGACACCCTGGGCGTGATTGCCAGCGGATGCCGCGATCACACCTCCCTCCCGTTCCTCTCTGCTCAGACAAAGAATCCGATTGAGAGCGCCTCTGGCCTTGAACGATCCTGTCTCCTGAAGGGTCTCGAGTTTCAGGTGAAGCTCTACCCCGCACCTGTGCGACAACATCTCGGAATCTACGGTGGGTGTCCTCCTGATCTGGCCCGCGATCCGCTGGTCCGCTGCACGAATGTCTTCGAGGTCAATCATTGGATGGGCATTTGATGGGCATTGGATGGGCTATTCAGGTCGAAAAACAATTCTTGTCGATCAGTAGAGCGGCAGTAGAGCGGCGTCTTCGCTTGTTCTACATGATATCGTCGCTCCGTATCTCGAGGGGGTTTCGTTGTGACTATGAGCATGAAGATCAGTTCGGTATGTCTGATGCTGGCGCTGGTGAGTGTCCAGGCGTTTGCGATTACGAGAACGCTGGCACCAGTCCGCGACAACACTCTGTATGAGGTTTCCTCAGCGGCAAATGCTCTTAGCAATGGTGCTGGGACAAGGATTTTCGCAGGACGTACCGCTCAAGGTACCGACTCGATCCGACGAGCGCTCGTTGCCTTCGACCCGGCAGGTGCGGCGATCCCGAGTGGGGCAGTTATTACAAGCGCAACTCTGACCCTGGACATGAACATGACCAATGCCGGATCTGAGGCTATCTCCATCCATCGAGTGCTTGCGAATTGGGGTGAAGGCGGCTCTTCCGCAGGTGGTGGCCAGGGTGCAGGAGCGCCCGCGCAGACCGGTGACGCGACCTGGTTTCATACCCTCTTCAGTGCCTCGTTCTGGGGAAGTCCTGGCGGCGACTTCTCCGGGGCGCCGAGCGCGACTCAAACTGTGGGCGGGAACGGTTCCTACACCTGGGGATCGACGACTCAGATGGTGGCCGACGTGCAATCGTGGGTCGACAATCCCTCTTCCAACTTTGGTTGGCTGTTGATAGGCAATGAGGCCTCGGCGACGACAGCAAAGAGTTTTGACAGCCGAGAATCCGGCAACGGCCCGGCACTGGTTGTGACCTTCAATGCGCCGGTCCCGACCACAAACGATTGGGCTCTGTTGCTTCTTGCGCTTCTGCTGGCGTCGCTTGGAGTGCTGAGTCTGCGCTGGGTTTCTGTCCGTCGCTAGGAACCTGTCCGAGTAACCCGAGTCCTTGCGGTTCGGGATCCCAGACCCACCCAATCTGGTATGCCACTTGCTAGTGGAAGTTGGGCTCGCCAGCGAGCCTGGCGGGCTTGCCTCGCTGCAAGCCTGAGTTGGGCAGGCTGTTGAGGCAATAAGCAGGTCATTTTGGCGCGTCGAAGGGCCGTTTCCGGCCAGTTGTGCGCATTGGATAGGGATTCTCAGGAGACAGGAGGAAGAATGAACGCTGAGCGAGGCTCTTCAAGCGATGTTCTGATCGACGTGAACGGGTTGGTGAAGCACTACGGACCGATCCGGGCTGTCGATGGCGTCAGCTTCGAAGTCCACCGGGGAGACATTCTTGGCTTTCTGGGTCCAAACGGAGCCGGGAAGACCACGGTCATGAAAATGATTACCGGTTTTCTGGAGCCCGATCAGGGCTCGGTTGCCGTTGCCGGGTTTGACATGTCCACGGATGGGTTGGAAGGGAAACGCAAGATCGGATACCTGCCAGAGACCGCGCCCGCATACGGGGAGATGACGGTTGACGGCTTCCTAGACTTCATCGGTCAGGCCAGGGATGTCCTCGATGTGGAGGCGGCTATCGAGCGAGTCGTGGAAGCGACGGGCCTGGAGCGAGTCATTCATCAGACCATCGAGACTCTCTCCAAGGGCTTTCAACGCCGGGTAGGTCTCGCTCAGGCTCTGATCCATGACCCTGAGATTCTAATTTTGGATGAGCCCACGGATGGCCTCGATCCGAATCAAAAGGCCGTTGTTCAGGAGCTCATTTCCAATCTCTCGTCAGAGAAGGGCATAGTGCTTTCGACTCACATCTTGGATGAAGCGGAGCGGATCTGTAATCGAGCAATGATTATCTCGCAGGGAAAGATTCTGGTGGACTCGACGCCGGAGGCGCTTATTGCGAGGGCCCCCAGCCACAATGTAATCCGGATTTCTCTACCGGCCGATCGAGTTGCTGAGATCAGTGAGCGGGTCGAGTCCGCGGCATGGTGCGATCGTGTCGAGCGCTTTGCCGACACCATGTTGGATGTGTATCCGGCCGGTGGTGAGAACCGACTCGATGAGCTGATGAGTCTTCTCGGTGGTACCGAGCTCCATGGTGTCCATCTGCAGGAGGGTCGCCTGGACGAGCTCTTCCGCGAGATCACGAAAGGAATCGCGGCATGAGTCGTCTTACCGGTATGACTGCAGTTTATCGACGAGAGTTTCGAGCCTATTTCTCCTCGCCGTTGGGCTATGTGTTTATTGTGATCTTCCTTGTGGCCAGCGGATTTCTGACCCTGTCGAGAGATTTTGGACGCATTCTCGAGCTTCGCCAGGCCGATCTAGCTCCGTTTTTCAACTATCTTCCGTGGCTTTTCGTCGTTCTTGTTCCCGCGGTAGCCATGCGTCTGTGGTCTGAAGAGCGCAAGACCGGGACGGTCGAGCTCCTCCTTACGCTGCCGGTTACCCTCGAGGGCGCCTATCTAGGGAAATTCCTGGCTGGTCTCACGTTTCTGACCCTTTCGCTACTGCTGACATGGCCAGTGATCTTCCAGGTAGCTCGGTTGGGCGATCCCGACTGGGGTGCGATTTTTGGTGGATATCTTGCCTCTGTGTTGACTGCCGGCGCGTTTCTGGCAGTCGGGATGCTGTTTTCGGCACTGACCAAAAACCAGGTCGTCGCCTTCATTCTCGGCGTAGCCGTCTCCGCACTTTTTCTTATTTTGGGCTTGCCACAGACTTTGGAGATGCTGGGTCGTGTCTTCGGTGGCTTCGTCGAACAACTCTTTTCCGGGCTCAGTCTGATCGATCATTTCGAGACCCTGAGCCGCGGTCTTCTGGAGGTTCGATCGTTGTGGTTCTTTGCCCTGTTTACCTTGGGTTGGCTGCTTAGTGGCATGTTGGTCCTCGACCGAACCCGAGCTGCTTGAGGAGAAGAGATCATGGGAAAAAGTAGACTACTTACCATCCTGTTGATAGGGCTTGTTGTGCTCTTTGCGAACTATGTGATCTACACGAAGCTCGAGGGCGCGCGAGTCGATCTCACCTCGGACCACTTGTATTCGCTGACTGACGGAACGAAGCAGATCATCGAGCGAATGAATGCCGAAGGAGTCAAGCCGATCGAGATCGAGCTCTACTTTTCCGAAACGACGGGAAAGACTCTGCCCCGGTTTATCAAGGACTTCATCAGTTACGACCGTTACCTCCGAAGTCTGCTCAAGGAGTATGAGCGGGATGCCGAGGGAAGGATCCGACTTCGGTTCATCGATCCGATCACCGATAGCGACGAAGCTCAAGATGCCCTGGACTTTGGCCTCGATGGCAAGCCGATCAACCAGGAAGGCGACCTGTTCTTTTTTGGCCTCGTCTTCCAGAGCCAGACCGGCAGTCGGGACGTGATCGAGTTTCTGTGGCCGGATCGCCAGGAGACGGTCGAGTACGAGATCTCCAAGAAGATCTACTCGTTGCTGTGGCCTTCTGGCAAAACCATCGGAGTGCTCTCGAGCCTCGAAGTTTTTGGCAGTGCTGACAACCCCTATCTGGCCCAGATGCTAGCCGCACAGGGTCGTCAGCCGACAGAGAAGTGGGTCTCGCTGCGATTGATGGAGGAGAGCTACGAGATCCAGAATCTCGATGCTGAGACAGAGAACATCTCCCCCGAGGAGATCGATCTCGTAGTGGTCATCCACCCCAAAGGACTGAGCGACAAGGCTTTGTGGGCCCTGGACGAGTGGGTTGTTCGGGGTGGAAACACCCTGGTCTTTGTCGATCCCTATGCGCTGGACGACCGCGCGCCGCAGAATCCACAGCAGCCGTGGGCCGCCTTGCAGTATCAGCCCGCCTCGAGCTTGGAGCCACTCATGAGCGCCTGGGGTTTGAGCATGCTGGACAATGAGTTTGCAGCCGACCCGGAGCTGGCGATTCGCAGGAGCGTCAATCCCCGAGCCGCAACCGAGCCGGTGATCATCGATCTGGCTATCGATGGTCAGACCCGTGATCTGACGATGGATACGACCCATCCGATCTTCGAGGGCCTGGAGGATCTGAGATTCTTTTTGGCCGGATCACTCGTTGCCGATCCGGAAAGCGAGCTCGAAGTGGTTCGGTTGATCGCCACGACCGAGACCGGGAACACCCTCAGAATCGAGCCCGGTTTTGGGGGCGACGGCAAGCTGGCCTACACCGACCTCAACACACCAATCAAGCTTCGTGATCAGTTCACACCCGGTACGGCGCCAGTTGTAATGGGGTACCAGATTACGGGCCGGTTTCCGTCGGCCTATCCCGAGGGCATGGACTATCCGGCTGAGACGCCTGAGACACCTCCGGGACTGCCTCCCGGTGTGAAGATGCCTCCACCCGAGGGTGCCGAGATGATTCACCAGGATCCTGTACCCGAAGAGGAGCGTGCGGTGAGCACCGTGATGGTGTTTTCAGATGTCGATCTGATTTCGAATCAGGTTGCATTTCAACAAAATTTTCTCGGTCTGATCTTGGCTTCCAATGACAATCACAAGCTGTTGCTCAACAGTATCGACTATCTGCTGGGTGCAAAGGAGCTGATGAATGTCCGTGCGAAGCACGCAATCCGTCGTCCATTCACGCTTTTCGACGAGATCGAAGCCGAGTCCGAACAGCAGAGCTTGGATCGTGAGCGGCAGCTTCGAGCCGATATTGCGGCGGCCGAGCAAGAGCTCCAGGAAAAACGTCAGGAGCTAGGCGGGCAAGATGCGGCACTGTTTCAAAAGAAGCTGCAGGACGAGGTCGATCGACTCAACGAAGCCGTTCAGGAGGCGAATCGAGAATTGCGAGAGATTCGCAAGGGGCGCCGAGAGGCCCTCGCTCGACAGGAGACCAAAGTGCGTCGATCTGTAATGGGCTGGATGCCGACTTTGGTTCTGGCGCTAGGGATCGGGCTCGCGATTCGACGACGTCGAATGCACAAAGAGGCGATGGGGGGTGATCGATCATGACTCGAATCAATCGAAACCTGATGATTGCTGCGGGAATCTTGCTGGTGATCTCGATTTTGACCTACCGACAAAGTGTGGCCCGAGGAGATCGATTTCAACGTGGGCAGATTTTTCTAGCCAACCTCAATGCCGATGAAATCGCCAGGATCCATGTGGTCCAAGGCGAAGACGAGGTTACTCTCGAGCGACAGGCCGACGGGTTCACGATAGACGAGAAGGTGGGCTACCCCGCCAGTAACGCATCGGTAAATCGACTCCTTCGCACTCTGATGGAGGTAGGCCTCGAGCGTGAGATCGGTAGCGGTGCAGATCTGGCCGAGGAGCTGGAGCTCGAGCCCCTTGCCGATGAGACGATCGAGGTCGCCTTGCATGACGCAGCGGAGAAAGAAATGGTTCGCATCCGTGTGGGCAAGGCGTTTGAGGATGGACCGGGACGCTATGTCCAGCGGCTCGACGGGGACACCTCACCGATCTATCTCAGCTCGGCCTCGGTATCCCTCTCCGCCGATGCGGGGAGTTATCTCGAGAAGGAGATTCTCGACCGTGACCAGTCCGAGGTAGTTCGTGTGGAGGGTCGAGATTTCGAGCTCGTACGACCGGAGGGTGAGACTCAGCTCGAGCTCGTCGGTGGTAGCGACTCGGTCAAGCTCAAGAGCTCCGAGCTCAATCGTCTCCAAGGACTCGTTTCCGGCCTTCGTTTCGACGAAGTGTATCTGTCAGACGACGCGGAAGTCGCAGAGCTGCTGTTCGAGCCCGCAGTGAAGATCGAGCTCGAGGATGGGAGTGGTTATGTCCTCTCCTACGCCTCGCGAGACGATCACAACTTCATTCGGGTCCAGGGATACCACACCGTCACACAAGTCGCGATTACACGCGATGATTCTGAAGAGGACTTGGCCGGGAAGGCCGAGATTCTGACCCGTGCCGATGAGATCGAGGCATTCAATAAATTTCATGGCTCCTGGACCTATGAGCTGGGGGACTGGGCCGCGGAGTCGCTTCGCCTGAGTCGCTCCGACCTGATCGACAGCGAGTCGACGTGAGGCTCTGATTGGATCGGATGACTCGACACCGGCTTGGCCTGGTCGTTGCCTTCGGCGTTCTAGTTTCAGTAGGACTCGCCTTGGAGCTTGCCGCCGCAACGCTCGAGGAATTGGTCGAGGCCTACGGGCTCCAACCTTTCGAGGCGGCAATACCGGCCATCGACTTCCGACTCCCGGCGCTCGATGGGGGAGAACTATCGCTTTCCGATTTTCAGGGCGATTGGGTGGTATTGACCTTTTGGGCGAGTTGGTGCGGTCCCTGTAGATCGGAGATGCCCAGCCTCGAAGGTCTCCATCGTGAGCGCGGAGAGCAGGGGCTTGCGGTGCTTGGAGTGTCTCTCGACAACGATCTCGAAGCCGCACGGGCGTTTGTCACCGACATGGATCTCACCTTTCCGCTGCTCTGGGACGACACCGGTGGGGTGGGGAGAGACTATCGGGCCAACGCGATCCCGATGAGCTATCTGATCGATCCTAGCGGTGCAATCGTCGGCGTGGCCACGGGTGCAAGAGACTGGATGCGAATCGTTCCTCTGATCGATGCCTTGAAAAGCGGCTCAGGGGAGAGGGATTCTGTCGATGCTGTCTATGCCGATTCCGGCGCTGTCGGGCTGCCCCAGGTGCTGGATCCCCCGAGTGCCGAATTGATTCTGTCCAATAGCGAGCCAAAGGTCGGCCAGGAGTTCGAGCTCGAGATCCGTCTGCGGTGGGCCGGCCGGCTAGAAGAGTATCTGCCACAGACACCAGTTGTTCATCTACCGGAGGGTGTCACGCAATCGCGAGTCCGGGCTTCGAGCCACAGCCGAGACGGCTCGCAGATCGTTATCTACCGGGCGTCGTTGGTGGCTGAGGCACCGGGTTCGTACGCCCTCGACCCGGTTGAGCTCCGATACACGCCGCGAATGGCAACCAGCGCTGTGATAACCCGGTTGACAGGACCCACGATCGTCGTTCAGCCACGAACCTGGGGCGGAGTCCGACCTCGGGTTGTGGCGCTGGGTGCGGGTGGCCTGACGATCGCGGCGGTCCTTGGTCTGGCCGCCGGTCGCCGATGGCGCAACACCAAGAATCACACCGACGAAGATTTAGAACCTACATTCGAAGCTCTCGAAGCTGAGTTTTCCCACGCCAAGACATTGCGTATGCAGGGAGACGGAAAGGGGTCGGTCCTCGCCCTGGTCGAGTTGGCCAGGAAAATCGACTCCGATGGTGGTGTGGGTGAAGGTGGACTCGATGTCCTGGAAGAAAGTGTTCGCTATGGTGGGAGCCTCCCACCCAACGAATTTCAAGATCGATTGCAACGGGTGATCGAACGCCGACTGGAATCGCTCGAGCCCGATCCTCGGGAGTCGGCACGAACGGCCCTACGTCTACGCGGTAGGGCCAGCTAATGCAGCGAAATCGCTGGAGGTAAAACCATTGAATGTATTTGCCGAAGAGCTGACTCCGGAGATCGAGTCTCAGTTGCAGCGTCTCAACAAACTTCGAGAAGAAGTGGCCAAGGTCATGGTGGGACAGACCTACATGGTCGACCGAATTCTCATGGCGCTGATCGCTGACGGTCACATTCTGATCGAGGGAGTCCCGGGCCTCGCAAAGACGACGGCCGTGAAAACACTTTCTGGCGCCATAGACACAGGATTCTCGCGCATCCAGTTCACACCCGACCTGCTGCCTGCAGATCTGATCGGAACGGAGATCTACCGACCCCAGCATCAGGACTTCGTAGTCAAGAAGGGACCAGTCTTCAACAATCTGGTCCTGGCGGATGAGATCAATCGAGCTCCCGCAAAGGTGCAGAGCGCCTTGTTGGAGGCTATGCAGGAGCGACAGGTCACGATCGGGGACACAACACACCCCTTACCCGACCCGTTCCTGGTGTTGGCGACGCAAAACCCGATCGAGCAGGAAGGCACCTATCCACTCCCCGAAGCACAGGTGGATCGATTCATGCTCAAACTCAGGGTCGGCTACCCCGACCGCGAAGAGGAGAAGGAGATCCTACGTCGGATGGCTCATCGCGAGCTTCCTTCAGTCGAGCCGGTGCTGAGTCCCGATGACATCAAGCAGATGAGGGCAGTGGCTGACAAGGTCTACCTCGATCCCAAGGTCGAGGACTACATCTTGGATGTGGTTTTCGCCACTAGAGAGCCGGCGGCCTACAAGCTCGAGAATCTCGAAAAGTTGATCGACTATGGCGCCTCGCCCCGGGCAAGTATCTATCTGACTCAGACCGCCAAGGTTCAGGCATTCATGTCCGGCAGGGCCTATGTCACCCCGCAGGACATCAAAACGATCGGACCGGATGTCCTGCGCCATCGAGTCTTGCTGTCGTATGAGGCCGAAGCTCGAGACCTGACCTCGGACGATGTGATCCAGGAGATCTTCAATACGGTAGATGTGCCGTAGGACGGACCCAGGACGTGCTCGAGATGACAAGAATCGATCAACAATCGGAAGAGTCCCACTTGGATCCAGCGGAAGCTCTATCGCCGGAGCTCTTTCAGAAAATCAAGTCGATTCAGATTCGCACCCAAAGGCTTGTCAACGATGCCTTTGCCGGCGAATACGAGAGTGCCTTCCGTGGTCGAGGAATGGAGTTCGAGGAAGTTCGCGAGTATCAGCCTGGCGACGATATTCGTCATATCGACTGGAACGTCACCGCCCGCATGGGCTTGCCGTTTGTAAAAACGTATCGTGAGGAGCGCGAGCTCACGGTGATGCTCATGGTCGATGTGAGCTCGTCGGGAGCTTTTGGCAGTGGCACCAAATTGAAAAACGAGGTGGCAGCAGAGATCGCTGCGCTTCTGGCCTACACCGCGATCAAGAGCAACGATCGGGTTGGTTTGATTATTTTTTCGGATCGGATCGAGCACTTCATACCACCCAAGAAGGGCCGTTCACATGTCTGGCGGGTTATCCGCGACATCCTCACTTTTCGCACGCCACGGCGACGTACCGATCTGCAGCAAGCGCTGGAGTACATGGAGAAGGTTCTCTCAGGACGCGTGGTCGTGTTTGTGATTTCCGACTTCCTGGACGAAGGCTACGAAGATGCCCTGCGACTCTCGGCCAGGCGCCACGATCTCACAGCTATCGTGGTTCGAGATCGTCGCGAAGAGGAGCTGCCGAGGATCGGTCTCATCGAGCTCGAGGACGCTGAGACTGGTGAGACCATCCTCGTGGACACATCCGATCGAAACGTTACGGATGGACTCCGGCTCTTGAGTGGTGAAGACGACGTCCTGAGAAGCCGGTTTTTCAGATCTGCCGGGGCGGGTGAGGTTCGGGTGCGGGCTGATGACCCTCACTATGTCGATTCTCTCGTGCGGTACTTCCACTTGCGCGAGCACCGGCGCTAAACGGGGCTGCTATTGATGGAGCTCAGACAGCCACCTCGAATGGTCTCAAACGCACATCCAGACAGGCAAACCCGTGGCCTGCTATGGGTCATTCTGGTACTTCTCGTGTCGCTCTTCGGTTGGGTCGTGGTGCGAGGGATCTCGCAGCGCAGGGACGCCGGACGTGTGGAACGATCGCGGGTCGTTGCCTCGAAACTTCTTGCTGCCGGTGCTCTCGATGAAGCAGCAACACTGTATGGAGAGGTTCTCGATCAGTCGTATGGGTTGGACAAGACGGCAGTGGGCATGGCGTACTCGCTTGGCAAAACCTATTTGAAGGCCGGCCAGTACGAGAAGGCATTGCGTTGGTTCTACGAAGCTGAGTTGATGGGCCCGGGAGATCTGGCCGACGAAGTGTCGAGCGGAATCGTGAACTGTCTCGAACGGCTTGGGAGACATCATGCGGCGCAAGCGGCGCTCGAACGCCGTGTACAGCTCGCAGATGCGGAGGTGGTTCGTCCGGAGAGCGATACCGTGGTCGCCAAGATTGGAAATATGGAAATCCGACTCTCCGAAGTCGAGCGAGCGCTGGACGACCTGCCCCCCGAGCTTGCAGGCGTTTTTGCAGGAGCTGAAGGTCGTAGGAAGTTTTTGGAGAAGTATGTCGCCGATGAGCTTCTCTGGCGCAAGGCTTCCAAGCTGGAGTACGACCGCGATCCGGAAGTTCAGCGTCGCTACGACCAGGCTCTCAGACAGCTTGCCGTTGCCCGGTTTGTCGATCAGGAGCTCCTGCGCAACCTACAGGTCGACGAGACCGATCTGCGCAATCACTACGAGGCCAACCGGGAGCGCTACGAACAGGTAGCAGAGGGTGGCAACCAGGACCAGGAAATCACTTTCGAGACAGCTCGACCGGCGGTCGAGGCAGAGTATCGAATGATCAAGCTTCGAGCCATCTATGACGAGCTGATCGCCTCCGAGCTTGCGGCTCAGGAGGTGGAGATCTATCCGGAGAAGATGAATGAAGCTCGCTAGCCTTGTCCAAGCATCCCTGGTGCTGATCGCAGCGAGCGTGATCGCGGCCTGCGGCCGCGAACGGGTGGAGACACCGCTGGGCCCGGAGGCTCCGGTCGAAATCGAGGCGAGCGTCGATCGAGCTGTCGCCACGACCGGCGATCTGATCACCTACCGGATCCGAGTCGAGCGATCGCCAGAGTACGAGGTCGAGATCCCGGAGCCCGGTGCGGATATTGCCGGATTTCGCATCACAGATGCGCTTCGGGAGAGCTCAGAAACGCCATCTGGCAGGGTAGTGGAGGAGCGAGTCTACGAATTGAGGGCCGACCTGGTGGGCTCGTATGTTTTACCACCAGTTTCTGTCCGCTACCGTCCACTCGATGGGAGCGAGCCAGCTGAGTCCGCAGTTTGGGAGAGCTCGAGCACCTCCGAGATTTTCGTCGACGTGGAATCTGTTTTGCCCTCGGATGTTGAGGCCACCGATATTCGTGCTCTCAAACCAATACAACGTAGACAGCGAGAGGTGCCGTGGTTGTGGATCGCTATCGGTATGACAGTGCTGGTTCTGGCTGTCGTTCTCGTCCTGGTTCTGCTGAGGAGGCGCAGAGAAAGGCCCGAGGGGGTCATACCAGCGCACGAACTGGCCTTCTCGAGCCTAGATGCTCTTCGGACCACCGATTTCGACGACCCGGCTGCGGTACGGAGATTCTATTTCTCGATCTCGGAGGTCACTCGACTCTACGTCGAAGGTCGTTTTGGTTTGAACGCTACCGATCTCACCACCGAGGAGATTGTGGCCGAGTTGCCCGATCTACCTGAGCTCACTGCCAGTGACAACGAAAAACTGTGTCGGTTCCTGATCTCGACCGACAGCGTCAAGTTTGCCAACCACGAACCGACTCCACCAGAGGTCGAGCAGATCTATGAAGAGGCACTCTCGTTCGTGGAGGCGACAAAGCCGGTCGCGGAGGAGCCGATCGCTGGGGAACCGGCCGAGGTGAAGCCTGCCGAGGAGATAGCAGCTTGAACGAGCTAGTCCTCGCCGACCAGTGGTTACTGTGGATCTTGACTCCCCTCTTTTTGGTGTGGGCTGCAATCTGGTGGATTCTGCCCTGGCTGAGAAAACGGAGCCGACAGCGAGCTTCAATTCGATATTCCAACATCGGCACCCTCCAGCGGCTCGAGCCTTCAACCACCGTGCTGCTACGCAGGGTTGTCGAAAGTCTACGAGTGATCACGGTAGCGCTTCTGATCATGGCGATGGCCCGGCCCCAGACCGGCCGAAAACTTACCGAAGTCAGGACTGAAGGCATCGACATTGTTCTGGTGCTGGACACTTCCGGGAGCATGCAGGCCCTGGATCTCGACGCAGATCGACCTATCGAACGACGGCGAGATCGGCTTGATGTGGCCAAGGCGGTTGTGGCGGAGTTCGTCGAAGGACGCAAAAACGACCAGATCGGACTCGTGGTGTTTGGCAGTGAAGCGTTCACGCAGTGTCCCCTTACTCTCGACCACGGCATTCTGGCCACGTTTCTGGATCGAGTCGAGATCGGCATAGCGGGTGACGCAACAGCAATTGGCTCCGCCCTCGGGACCGCAGTCAAGCGTCTTCGCGACTCCGAGGCCGAGTCGAAGGTGGTCATCCTGCTGACCGATGGTAGGAGCAACGCAGGTTCACTGAGCCCCCAGAAGGCGGCAGAGATCGCTGAGACCTTTGGCATCAAGGTCTACACCATCGGAGCAGGCACCCGCGGCAAGGCCCCCTTCGTGGTGGACTCGTTTTTTGGCAAACAGGTTGTCTACGAGAACGTGGAGATCGATGAGGAGACCCTCCGCAAAATTGCCGAACAGACGGGCGGTGCCTACTACCGGGCCGAGGACAAAGAAGCGCTCGAGTCGATCTACGAGGAGATCGATCAGCTGGAGACAACGGAGATCACGACCAGTACCTACATGGAGTACAACGAGCGATTTCGTCTATTTGTCTTTCCAGCGATGGCTTTGTTGCTGCTCGAGATCGTCCTTCTTGGGACTCGATTCAGGAAGCTGCCATGAAAGGGAAAAGTCATCTTCTTCTGCTGTCGCTTGCAGTGTCCGGCTGCGCGGAAGTGCGAGTCGGGAGCCCGGAGTCGCTCTGGCTCCTCTGGCTCGTACCGGCGACGCTCATATTTCTCATCTACGCATTTCGTACCAGGACCCGACTGCTGAACCGGTTTGCGAGCGCGGAGATGGTGGCACGACTGACTGCGGGGTTGAGCCGGCCACGCTCGGTGTTCAAGGCCGCCCTGATTCTGTTCGGGTTGCTCGCCGGGATCGTGGCACTTACCGAAATCAAGTATGGGTTTGCGTGGGAGGAGGTCAAGCGCGAGGGTGTAGATATCGTAGTTGCGTTGGACGTCTCAGACAGCATGCTGGTGGAAGATGCCGAGAGTGGTGGACACCTGAGTCGTCTGGAACGCGCCAAACGCGAGATCTCGGATCTGCTCGCTCTTCTAGAGGGTGATCGGATCGGCCTGGTCGCCTTCGCCGGAACCGCATTCGTAGAGTGTCCCCTCACTCTCGACTATGGAGCTGCGGAGATTTTTCTCGATGCGATCGACACCGACTTGATCCCGGTCAAGGGAACCAACCTGGCAGAGGCGATCCGCGTATCCGTCGGTGCCTTCGAAGGGGCGTCACATCCTTCTCAGGCCATCATCTTGATTACCGACGGTGAAGATCACAGCGGTCAGGCAGTGGCTGCGGCACAAGAGGCCAAGTTGGCCGGTGTGCGGATCTTTACGATCGGGATCGGCCGCGATGAAGGAGCGCCGATTCCGAGCGCAGGCGGCGGCTTCCGGAGAGATCGGCGGGGCGAGATGGTCTTGAGCCGCCTGGATGAACCGACCCTACAGAGAATCGCTCTGGATACCGGCGGAAGATACGTTCGTTCGGTCACCGGTGATGTCGATCTCGAACAAATTTACTCGCAAGGGGTAAAGGCGACTCTGGAGGATCAGGAGTTGGGATCGAAACGGCGCCAACGTTGGGAAGAGAGGTTTCAGTGGTTCGTAGCTTTGACACTGATCTTGTTGATGGTCGAGCCTTTGATCCCGGTTCGGATGCGGAAAGGATCTGGTGCAAATGTCTAGCTCGCGTTGGATGTTGATTTGGGCTTTGACCGTTGCAACTGTGGCCGCTTTTGTAGGTGCACAAGACGAGCCTCGACAAACCGAAGCCTTGCAAGCCGAACCGGTCGCTTTGCAGAGCGATCCAGGTGGAGTGAAAACAGGCTTGCCTGAACGGTTTGGCGATCCGTTCGAGGCCTATCAAGCGGGCGTCTTCGATCAAGCACTCGAGGGGTTTCTCGATGAGCAGATCGAACATCCGGAAGACCCGATCGCAGCTCTCAATGTCGGCAGCGCTCACTATGAGATGCGGAACTACTCCGAGGCCGACAAGGCTTTTGCGACAGGTGCGCTGTCGGCCGAAACCCAGGTGCGCCAGAAGGCCCTCTACAATCTCGGGAATTCCGCATACCGGCAGGGACGTCTCCAGGACGCAGTCGAGTTGTACAAGTCCGCCTTGGAGCTCGACCCAGAAGATGTCGATTCAAAATTCAACCTGGAGTTCGTTCGGGACGAGATCCGGCGCCGTCATGAAGAGGCTCAGAAACGTCAGGACCAAGAGAAACAACAGCAACAACAGGACCAGCAGAACGAATCGGACTCGCAGAATCAAGACCAGGACCAGCAGAGCCCGCAGGAGGAAAACGATCAGAATCAGGACGATCAGGGCTCGGATGCGTCGCAGCCGCAGCCAGATCAGTCTCCAGATTCAGACCAGGATGGTCTCCCTGACGGGGATGGTCAGCCCGACTCCCAGGATCCCCAAGGTGGCTCTGCTTCGGCCGAAGATATGGCCGAGTCTTCGGGGACTTTGACGCAAGAGGAGGCGGAGCGGTATTTGCAGGCCCTCGAAGAAGGGCGGCCGGTCCGGGAGCAACCGGGACGGGGCCGCAGACGGCGAACTGACAAGGACTGGTAGGAAATTGCGCATCTCAGAGCATCGCAGGAGAGGCCGAATTGACGGGCTACATGTCGATTCGGCGTTGGGCAGACTTGCGCTCTGGCTGCTTCTGCTCGCTTTTGTTCCGAGCACTTTGGCTCGAGCGCAGAGTGTCACTGCGACGATCGACAGACCCGAGGTTTCGGTTCAAGATCCTCTCCATCTGACCGTTACGGTCGAGGGGTCTCGCAGTGCTCGACCCCAATTGCCCGACCTGTCGGACTTCGATGTGCGGTCGCGGGGCCAATCGACCCAGATGAGCTTTGTCAACGGACAGCTCAGCTCGAGTGTGAAGTACGACTTTGTACTGTCGCCGAAGCGTCCTGGCACCTTTTCTATCGGCCCGGTGACGGTGGAGATCGATCAAGAGATCTATTCGAGCAAGCCTTTTACCGTACGGATCGTCGGGGCGTCCCAGGCGACTCGGGACTCGCAAGATCTGTTCATCACGGCAAAGGTGTCGACGACAAATCCTTTTGTCGGTCAAGAGGTCATCTATGTCTGGCGTTTCTACCGTCGGATCCGCATTGGCGACGCGAGGCTCGAGCCTCAAGATTTCTCGGGCTTTCTGGCCGAGGATCTGGGTGAGGTGCGCGAGTATCGCTCGACCGTCAATGGAGTCCAGTATTTGGTGAGTGAGATCAGAAAATCACTCTTCCCACAAGAGGCGGGTCCTGTCGTGATCCCCGCGTCCCGATTGACCTGCGAGGTCTTGACTCGATCTCGGCGTCGCGGCGGCACAATTTTCGACGAGTTCTTCGGCACCAGCGCCACCGACACAAAGGTTTTGAGGAGTCGTCAGATCGAGTTGGAGGTTCGCACACTGCCCGCGTCGCCCAGGGGTTTCTCGGGTTTGGTGGGTGAGTTCGAGATCAACGGAGAGGTGAGCCAGGCCGAGCTCCGAGTCGGCGAGTCGACGACTCTGCGAACGACTGTCAGAGGATCGGGAAACGTTCAGATGATCGGCGAGCCGAAGCTGCCAGAACTGCCCGCCTTCAAGACCTATGACGACAAACCAACGGGCGCCATCAAACGTGATGGAGCGAGACTGACGGGTTTCAAAACCTATAGCCGAGCCCTGGTGCCGCTAGAGGTGGGGGAGCCCGTGATTCCTCCAGTCAAGCTGATCTATTTCGATCCCAATGGGGAAAGCTATCGTACGGCTGAGACCGCGGCCATCCCGTTGCGAGTAGGACCGAGGCAGGGAGTGGAGACTCTCCATCTCACCGAGGCCATAACGCCTACAACCGGCAAGGTGGCAGTCCGTATCCTCGCCGACGATTTGCTCCCAATCTACAAAGGCCTCGATGCTGTCCGACACCGCCGGGTTCGGAGCTGGACCGTAGCGTTCGGACTGGTGGTGCCGGCTCTGGTCTTTATCGGGACGTTTCTTGTTCAGCGTCGGAGGAATCGATTCGCTCTAGATCATGATCTGAGACGGCGACATCGGGCTACCAAGCGATTTCGCGCTGGTCTCAAGCAGGTCGTGTCTGGCCCGGTGGACGACTCGCAGCGGGCCCAACTCGCGTCCAGGGTCCTACGGGAGTACATAGGGGACAAGTTGGGAGTTGAAGGGACCGCACTGACCCCTGAAGAGGTGGATCAGCGGTTGCGCGAGAAGGGTGTTACTGACGATTTGGTGAAAGAAACCCACGAGCTGCTGGTTCGACTCGAAGCCTCCCAGTATGGAGCGACAGTCATCGAAGCGGATTTGCTTTCAGAGCAGCTCGGCTCCCTGGTCAGTCGTCTCGAAAAACAGGTGAGGGCGTGATGGTGCCAAAACGCATCCTGATCCTCGCATTCGCACTACCGCTACTGATTGTCAGTACCGGTGGCGCCCAGCCCCCCGAACAGTCCAGCGAGGTGCCAGAACCGACAATTTTGGGACCATCAGCTTTGGATCTGGCAGCTTCGGATCCGGCCGAGCGTTTTGTGGCGGCGAATAAGGCCTATGACGAGGGACAGTATGCCGAAGCCATCGACGCCTATTCTCAGGTCGTTGCGGCTGGCATCGAGGATGGGCGACTGTACTACAACCTGGGCAACGCCTATCTGAGAAACGGCGAGCTTGGCAGAGCTCTCTCCTCCTATCGAAGAGGTAGGATCGTGCGGCCGCGGGATCAAGATCTCCTGGCCAACCAGAGCTTTGCCCGAGGCTCCGCCCAAGATGCGATCGAACCACCAGGGCCCTCTGCGTTGGTCTCGACTCTTCTTTTCTGGTACTACGCCCTGAGTCCTTCGGAGCTGGCGCTTCTTCTTCTCGGTGTGAATCTGTTGTTTTGGGCGGTCGCCGTAGCTCGAATATTTCGACCGGTCTCAGAAGCGCTTCGGTGGTGCTCGATGTTGATATTCGTGTTGTTGATCAGCACAGGTGGCTCTCTTTTGGCTCGCCGCTGGCTCTCACCACCGGTTGCTGTCGTCTTGCCGCAAGAAATCGATGCGTTTACAGGTCCGAATCTCGATTCGGTCGTCCGATTCAAGCTTCATGCGGGTACCGAGCTTCGAGTGCGGGAGCGACGAGAGGATTGGATTAGAGTTACTCTGCCAAATGGGCAGCAGGGCTGGGCTCAATCCCAGTGGATCGACGTCGTCGATTGAGATGTTGCCGCTATCTCAGCTGAATCGAGGCCTCGTAGATCCGACCGTCTCGAAGATACTCGATTTCGAGTGCGTCTCCGGGCGGATTCCGCTTGATGTACTGCAAGAAGTCCTTGTCGCTGAGAACTTCGTAGGACCCGATCCACAGGACCAGATCGCCTTTGCGAAGACCGGCCCTGGCGGCGGGGCTCTTCTTGTTGATGTCTTTGACCAGAGCTCCTCTCAGCTGTAGTTGGTCGTAGTCGAGATCTTTGAACTGGACACCGATTTGCTTCGGTCGGATCGGTTTGCGGGGTCGCGTGGCGCCGTTGACGATCGCTCTTTCGCTGCTCAGGTGCATCCGGGCAGCTTCCAAACCGGCCGAGGCCTCCAAGGAGCTGGGGTCGAGCGAAAGCGCCCTTAAATAGGCTCCTTCGGCGGCTTGCAGCTGTTTTGCGTCGACATAGGCATCTGCCAGGAAGAGCTGTGATTCGATCGAATCTGTTTGCAGCTCCGCAGACCGGGTCAGGCTGGCGATTGCTGAGGCCTTGTCACCCGATTCGAGCTGTGATTCGCCAAGAATTTGCCAGGCTCGAGCCGCCTTGGGGTCCATGGTCACCGCTTGCTGTGAAGCGTCGACTGCCCGAGCGTACTCTTCTTGTTCATGGAGATGCTCTGCAAGCAGGGTCGCGGCAGGCACGGCGATCCCGGAGCGGTTGCCCGGGTCGGCGTCGATCGCTCGTTCGAAAGCGTAGACTGCATCACCTTGAATCCCCTCCTGGCTCTCAATTGTCGCCAGCTCGAGCCAGAGCTCCGCGTCGTCTGGGTGACGCTTCAAGTCGGCCTTCAGCAGGGCTGCAGCCTGTCCACTGCGCCCGCTCATTTGCAAAGCCTTGGCGAGGCTGGAGGTGGTCGAACGATCATCGGGCGAGAGCTCGTGAGCCCTCTCCAGTGCGTCTGCAGCCTCTGAGTAGTGTTGCTGGTCGAGGTGGATCGTACCGAGGTTCTTCCAAGCGGTTGCTTCACGGGGATCGGCTCGGGTGGCTTCCATGAACGACTGTTCTGCATCCTGGTAGCGCTCTTGCCGGTGATAGAGAACCCCGATGCTGGTCAAGGAGCGGGCCCTCAGCTCGGTCATCTCGGTGTCGGTATCCCGATAGGTAAGGGCGACGACTCTTTCAAATCGGGACAGGGCCTCCGCCTGATCCTCGCTATCCATCTCAATCAGGGCCAGGTTGTAGAGAGCCACGGGGTTGTCGGGATCGAGCTCGAGGGTGTGCGAGAGCTTGGAGCGAGCCTCCTCGCTGCGCCCCGCTTCCAAGGCGATCAGGGCCTGCTGCATGGTGTCTTTGGCTAGCCTCTTGCGCTCGTGCTGGGCGGCACTGAGAGCCTGGCGGTAGAGGATCTCGAAATCGGGCGTATACAGGGAGACGTCGAAAAGGTGCTCGGGCTCCAGGGTGAGTGCCCGTGTGAGAGAGCCCAGGGCTTCGATCTCCTGCTCCCCGAGAAACTGAAGCCAACTGGCAGTAAACAGCGCCTCGGCCCGGTCTTGGAGACTCTCCTGTAGGGCGGCGATCTCCAAGTAGAGGGTAGCTGAGCGCTCTAGGTCGCCCTCGGCATATCGTTCCTCGGCGAGCCGTGTCAGAACCTCGAGATTGGCGGGAGAATCGGTTCGAGCGAAGATCGGAGTCATGACGACGAGCGTCACCACCAAGACAATTGCGAGCGAATCGAATACGGTTCTCATCGGTTTTTGGGATCGAGGTCGCGGTACCGGATCGCGACGTCACGTTGACCCGTCAGGTCGAAAGTCACCACCGTCTCCCGCGATGACTTGATGTCGATTGTGGTCTCCGTGAGCGGCAGTGTCGGGTCGCTGGGAGCGCTGATCCGGAGCTTGTGTCGTCCAGGTCTCAACTGAAGATCACGCAAAGGGCTCGAGCCCAGGGTCTGTTTCCCGACCTGGATCAATCCCTGGGGTGATCCAAGACTTGCCTGAACCTTGAGAGTTCCGGATCGGGGGATCGGAGTTTTGAGCCTACGCTCTTCGCCGGCTTCGAATGCCAGCCGCACCGTCTCGAAGACTCGGTATTCCGGCGTGACCAGAGAGTAGGCGAAGGTGTGTTCGCCGGGTTCGATCTTGTGGCTCCGTGCCGTCGAAAGCCTGAGTGCCTTGCCACCATCGATGGCCACGGTGGTTTGGTCGTGCCAAGACCCTTCGAGATGAACCGTGGCATCTGCTACTACTGGGGCTACTACTGGGGCTACCACTGGGGCCACTACTGAGGCTGTGCTCGGAATCCCGGCTTCGGAGCTCTCGGACCGTGGAGTCTCCAGAGATTCCTCGGGCATCGAGCGGAGGGTCTCCGGCGGGGTCGTGGTCTCAGACCAGCTGGGCAGAGGCGCTAGGTCTCGGGATGCCATCCAGCCATAACCTGCGACGGCAGCGGCAAGAATGGCCGCCAGTGCCAACCCGCTTCGTCTCGATCTGCGCTCGGGTATTGGTATCGAGTTTGGGGTCCATTCGTGCTGGAGTGGCGGATCGAACTCACCAGATCGAGTTTTCTCTCCACCGTTGAGAGCCAGGGCCATCGAGTCCGGCGTCCTCCTGGGTGTGATCCGGCGCAGCTCACTGTTGAAATCCCGACTGCCAGTCTTGAGTCGCATGCCCCTGCGAACGGCCTCGAGACGGCGCAGCACGGTAGAGAAATCCGGTGGTCGACCTTCAGGATGTTTCTCCAGGCAGTCCAGAATCAGCCTGTGCATCGCTTCTGGGCAGATCGACTCGGGAAGCGTGATCGGGCGAGGATCGTCATTGAGGATCGCATACAGGGTGGCAGAGATGTTGTCCTGGTCGAACGGTCTCTGGCCCGAGAGAATCTCGTGGGTCAGCACGCCAAAGGAGAAGATGTCGGTCCGACCGTCAACGTCTTTGCCTTGAATCTGCTCAGGAGCGAGGTAGGCCGCGGTGCCTACGGTCATCCCTGCTTCGGTGAGGCGATGATCGGAGTGCTGCAGCATGGCCACTCCGAAGTCCATGATTTTGGCCGTGCCATCGTCGAGGATCCTGATATTGGCTGGTTTGATGTCGCGATGAATGACCCCTTGCGCATGGGCATAGTCGAGACCGCGTGCGATATGAATCAGATAGAGAAGCCGCTCGGGGTAGGGCACGAAGTCGTTGCCCTCGACTTTGTGATCGAGGTCGTGTCCTGCTAGAAACTCCTGGACCAGGAACGGGGTATCATTTTCGACGCCAAAGTCGTAGATGCGCACGATATTGGGGTGATCCAACCGAGCCAGCGTTTGCGGTTCGCGGCCCCGATCGGCCGATACTTTAACGGCGACAATCCGCTGCATCGAGATTTGCCGAGCGAGAAACACCGAGGCAAAAGCTCCCTTGCCCAATCGCGACAAGAGTTCAAAGTCATCGACCTGATCGCCTGGCCCAATTTCGATCGTGGGGCAGTAATGACTCAAGCAGGTCGACTGTTCGTGCCTGTCGAACTTCAGCATCCGCCGCACTTCGTCTGCCTGCTGCGGATAGTCGGCCAGATGGGCGTCGAGATCGACGGACTGGCCTTGCTGCTG
>CAXMQZ010000047.1:0-9110 GCA_964195975.1 uncultured Polyangiaceae bacterium
GCGAACGGTGTGCGCGAGTGAGCGAGAATCCGATCGTCGAAGGTGGCCAGGAGGGGCTCGAAACGCCGTGCTACGATCGATCCAAACGGGAGGGAGAGGATGTCTGAAACAAGCCACATTCCAGTGCTCTTCTACGGTGTAGCTCTAGTCGCTCTCCTGATCTTCGCCTACAACATGAGGATTCTCTTTACGGTCCGGGTTGGCCGGGAGGAGAAGTATCGGTCCTCGGATTTCTGGTCCCGCATCAAGAACGGTCTCACCTTCGGAGTCGGTCAGAGAAGAGTCTTTAGCAAACGGTTTAGCTATGCCTCGATCATGCACTTCTGCCTTGGCTGGGGCTTTATCGAGCTGTTTTTTGCGACGACGGTCGACTTCTTTGTCGAGAGAGGCTGGTTTGTATCGTTTCTTCCTGGCAAGGACATCCCCTGGTTTGCATGGCTGAACGATTTCGGAGGACTGCTGCTTCTGATGGGTCTTGTAGCGGCCCTTTATCGACGCTACATCACTCGACCAAAGCTGTTGCCGCAAGAGGCCTTCATCGGGAGAGGGAACCTACTGGGGGATACCGGTATCTTGATCTTTCTCGTGATATTGGTGCTAGGTGGCTATTTCTCCGAGGCCGCCCGACTCTCGATCCAGCAACCGGCCACCGCCTCGTACTCGTTTGTCGGCAACTGGTTGGCCGGTCGTCTTCCAGACTCGATGTGGGCCTCATCGGAGCGCTTGATCTGGTGGGGGCATGCCATCACCTCGCTGCTGTTTATCGCTCTGCTGCCATTGACCAAGATGTTCCATTCGCTTGCCGTGATCGCGAACGTGGCTCTGAGCGATCTGAAACATCGTGGTTTGATTCGCCCCATGCACGTCACCGAGCTCATGGAGAATCCTGAAGCCGACCTCGACAACATTACGCTGGGTGCAAGCCAGGCCAAGGATTTCACCTGGAAGCAGCTACTCGATTCGGTCTCCTGTACCGAGTGCGCGCGCTGCACTGCGGTCTGTCCGGCCTACGCCACCGGGAGACCCCTGTCGCCGATGAAGCTGATCATCGATATTCGGAACGATCTGTATGACCGGACAATCAGGAAAGTGGAAGAAGTCGAGACTCTTGTTGGCGCTCGTATCGCGCCCGACGAGCTGTGGGCGTGCACGAGTTGCGGCGCCTGTGCCGAGGTCTGTCCGGTACTGATCGATCATGTTCCCACCTTTACAGACATGCGTCGCTTTCTTGTCCTGTCCGAGGGACAGCCTCCCGAGCAGGCGACAGGTGCGCTCGAAGGGATGACCAATCGAGGCAATCCGTGGTCGCTTCCCCAAAAGGACCGCATGAAATGGGCGGAAGAGAGTGGTCTCGAGGTCCCGGTGATGGCTGAGAAGAAGCGAGCCGACGTTCTCTACTGGGTGGGCTGCGCAGGTGCCTACGATCCTCGAAACCAGCAGGTCGCTATTGCTATGGTCAAGCTGCTCCAGGCTGCTGACGTAGACTTCGCTGTTCTTGGTGAAGAGGAGACCTGCACCGGCGATTCAGCCCGTCGGTTGGGCGATGAATACCTGTTCGAGACTCTGGCGCTACAAAACATCGAAACCATCGGACAGTACGAGTTCAATCAAATCGTCACGCCCTGTCCGCACTGCCAGCTCACTCTGGGTACCGAATACAAAGACTTTGGTGGCGACTACGAGGTCAAACATCACTCGCAGCTAATCTCTGAGCTTATCGACGACGGCAAGCTGAAGCTAGCTGGCTCTGGGAACGGAAAAGTCACTTTCCATGATCCTTGCTACTTGGGGCGATATGGCGGGGAGTACGAAGCACCGCGAGATTTGATTCGCAAAGCAATGGGATCTCGCTCGGAATTAGTAGAAATGAAGCAGAGCCGAGAGGATAGCTTTTGTTGTGGAGCAGGTGGCGGCAACATGTGGTACGAGATGGAGGAGTCGGATCGCATGAATCTCGCGCGAATCCGACAAGCGAAAGCGACAGGTGCCAAGACCGTGGCGACCGGCTGTTCGTTTTGCATGATCATGATGGACGACGCCGTCAAAGTCGAAGGCATCGAGGGAGAGCTCGAGGTCAAGGATGTCGCCGAGTTGGTAGCCGAGAGCCTCGAGGCATGAACGAATAGGACTTATCCGATGCCAAGAATTGAAACGCTCGACCTGGGATTCCAGGGGACCCCCGAGACCATAGCTTCGTTTTTGGTTGTTGGGCCTGCGGGTCCGGTTCTATTGGAGACCGGCCCAGGATCGACGCTACCTCGGCTGGTCGAGCAACTCGAAGAGCGGGGCTTTGCACCCCAGGACGTACAGGGTGTTCTAGTGACCCACATCCATCTCGATCATGCCGGGGGGGCCGGTTGGTGGGCCCAGCAAGGAGTTCCGGTCTATGTCCACTCAGCAGGCGCGCCCCATCTGATCGATCCCAGCAAGCTGCTCGCAAGTGCCGAGCGAATCTATGGCGATCGAATGGGCCCGCTCTGGGGTCAGACATTGCCTGCTCCGCGAGAGAACATTATTCCGGTTGAAGATGGCGACGCGATCGAAGTGGCTGGCCTTCGCTTCAGAGCGCTTTCGACACCAGGGCATGCCCGCCACCATCATGTCTATCGACTGGGCGACATAGGTTTCATGGGTGATGCTCTCGGGATTCTTCTTCCCGGGCGAAATTGGATCGACCTACCAGCGCCACCTCCTGAGTTTGATCTCGAGGCCTGGAAAGAGAGTTTGCAGCGAATTCGACAGCAGGAGTTTTCGACGATATATCGAACTCACTTTGGTGAGGTCGGCGATGTGGCCGAACAAATCGACAGCTTTGAACAGATTTTGATTGAGGCTGCCAACCTGGTTAGACAGATGATGGCCGAAGGCCTAGAACGGAGCTCGATGGTAGACAGATACCAGAGTGAGATGAGAGACCGTGCGGCCGCGGCTGGCCTGGATCAGGCGACTGCCAAGGCCTACGAGCTGGCCAATCCTCGCGACATGTCTGTCGACGGGATCGCGCGCTACTGGCGCAAGAAGGACCGGCAAGACTGACGATCCTGCCCGCTGGCCAAACTCGCGTCTTTTCAGCGCAGCTTATCGAGAAGTGCCTGGGCGTCGTCGATCGTTTTGGTCTCTTCCACGATCATTGCTGGATCGGGCGTGCTCTGCGTAATTGCTTCGAGCAGCGACACCGCATCCGAACGACGACTGGGTCGATACTCGAGCAGGGCTTCCGCTAGGAAAAGCTTGGTCAAGAGAGCGTCAGGGTTCAGCTCGGCTGCTAGCTCCAACCGCCAGATGGCTTCATCGTGATCCACCCAAGCGGTAACAAAAGGCAATCGGGGAGCTTCGGCATGTAGGCGACCCAGGATTCGGTGACCGCCGGCCTTTTCGAGTTGCTCGTCGAGGAGCGCGACGACTTGGGCGTAGTCGCGGACTCGAGAGGCCACTCCCTGTCTGGCAGCGGCGATCTTGCCACCATAGCTTCCCCACAAACCCCAGTGAGCGGCCGACCAAAAGTAGATCTCGGCTGCTTCTGATTCATCTCGAAGTGCATTGGCTATCGTCGGAGGGTCGAGCTCTTCGGGCTCGCCAGACAGATCGGTCGTAGCCAGGAGTCGAGCTCTTCCTTCGTCCGCGATCTTGGTTGCCGACTCGAACAAGGCGAGCTTCTCCTCTTCGTTGTCGAGGACATACTCCCCTTTGAAGTAGAGCGAGCGTAAAAGCATCCATCGGGCAGTTCGATTTCCGGGATCTTGCTCGAGTGCTTCGCGAAAGATCGCAATTGCTCTTTCAATCGGATCGGGTTGTGCCCGGGCTCCGAAGTGACCCTCAGCGCGCTGCCGGTAGACCTCGAGTCCCTGCGATATCAAACTCTCGGTGTTTGCATACGTAGCGCCGGCGAAGATCAGAAAGAGCGTCAGAGCCAAAACGATGCGATTTGGAGCCACGGAATCTCTTCTAAAAGCTGGAGCGGAATAGTTAGGTCGAAGTCGGAGTGGCGGCCAAAAGGGCCAAGCCGTCAGCAGCGAGATAGCAGTTCGTAGTATTCTACGGCTTCCGCGGCCACAAGGTCGGGGAAGCTAGCGATTCACAGTATCACCAAGCCTCGATGCTGAACCAAGTTCGGGGTCTGGAATGCCTATGTACTCCACTGATAGTATCCGCCGTTTGTGAAGAATGCGATGGGGAAGATTGAAATGAAACCAACAAGCGTGCCGAGTGCGCTGAGTCCGAGTAAGGCAAGGGAGTCTCGAAGAAAAGAGACTGTGGTGCCTTTTGGGACGCTACCGAGCGCCATCGGAGCAGCACGGCAGCGACTATTTGATGTACAGAATGAGGACGGGCACTGGTGCGGCGAGCTCGAGGGCGACTCCATCCTGGCGTCGGAGTATGTCCTGGTGATGTACTTTCTGGGCAGGGGAGAGAGCGAGAAGGTTCGGAAATCAGCCAACTATCTCAGAGACAAACAGCTCGAGCAGGGCGGCTGGGCGATCTATCCAGGCGGCCCTGCCGATGTGAGCGCTTCGGTGAAAGCTTATTTCGTGCTCAAGCTGGTCGGTGACGACCCCGCAGCCGCACATATGGTTCGAGCCAAACAGGCGATCAGGCAGCTCGGCGGGCTCGAGGCCTGCAACTCTTTCACCAAGCTCTATCTATCGATATTTGGACAGTACGACTGGAGTCGCAGTCCCGGCGTACCACCGGAACTGATCCTCTTCCCGCAATGGTTCCCGTTCAACATCTATGAGATGTCCTCCTGGTCGCGGGCGATCGTTGTTCCATTGAGCATAATCTGGGCGTACAAACCGAGTTGCGCGGTACCTGACCATGCTTCGATCGACGAGCTCAAAATTGTCGATAGCCGGGTCGCTGGTCCCAGATTCAGTCGCGAGTCTTTGGCTCACCACGGTTGGTCCCTCTTTTTTCAGGTGCTTGACCGGACTCACAAGCTGTTCGAGCGCGCTGGCATTGTGCCTCTTCGAAAAATAGCAGTCCGCCGAGCCGAGCAGTGGGTGCTACAGCGGTTGGACAAGAGCGATGGCCTGGGTGCAATATTTCCGCCGATCGTAAATACCCTGATAGCCCTCCGGTGTCTTGGATACTTCGACGAGCACCCGGCAGTACAGGGACAGATTCACGAGCTCGAAAGACTCGAGATTGAAGAAGAAGACACGCTTCGTCTCCAACCCTGCAAGTCCCCGGTTTGGGATACTGCTCTAGCGATCAACGCACTCGGAGAGACTTCGGGCGAGAAGAAGCAGGACCGTATCGAGAGGGCGATCGAATGGCTCTTGGACCACGAAGTTCGTGAGGTTGGCGATTGGATCGTAAAAAACCCGCAGGGCACTATTGGAGGTTGGTACTTCGAGCATGCGAACGAGTGGTATCCAGACTGTGACGATACCGCTCAGGTCTTGAGCGCGGTGAGTAAGATCGAGACCTCGACGCCCGACCTGGGGCGCCGCTGGAGCGCTGCCGCCGAGAGGGCGCTAGCCTGGTTGATGAGTATGCAAAACAGGGATGGTGGTTGGGCCTCTTTTGACAAGGGCTGCGACAAGAAGTTTCTGACCTACATTCCCTTCGCCGATCACAACGCGATGATCGATCCCTCGACCACAGATATCACGGCTCGTGTTCTAGAAGCTTGCGCTGCTCACGGATTCGATACTTCGTCGAATGAAATTCGGCGGGCCATCGACTTCCTGCGAGAGCAGCAGGAAGAGGATGGCTCGTGGTATGGCCGATGGGGATGCAACTATCTGTATGGTACGTGGCTGTCACTATGGGGACTCGATGCCATCGGCGTAGATATGTCCCAGCTGTGGATCCAGCGTTCGGCCGATTGGCTTCGAAGCTGCCAGAACGCTGATGGTGGTTGGGGCGAGACTCCGGAGTCGTACGCCGATGAGAAAAAGAAGGGTATCGGTCCCAGCTCCGCTGCTCAGACCTCGTGGGCGATCATGGGCCTTCTGGCCAGTGGCGATACCGGGAGTCGGTCGCTACGAGCTGGAGTCGACTATTTATTGGCCAATCAGGTGGCCGACGGAAGTTGGAAGGACCACACATGGACCGGAACCGGTTTTCCAGAGGTCTTTTACCTCGACTATCATTTGTATGCGACATATTTTCCATTGCTTGCCTTAGAGACTTGGCGTAAGAAACAGCAGGTCTCGGACAACGACATACTCGCGACCGCGACACCTCAGGCGGTCAGGGTTGACTCTCAGCCCGGTACGGAGCAAGTGCTATGAGATTTCCGACACATATAACGACCGACATGGTCAAACATCAAGTCAAGAACGCGTTCCAAGGCAACAAGCGGTATCCGTTTGTCGTGATGCTGGAACCACTCTACACATGCAATCTGGCATGTATCGGGTGCGCCCCCGAACGACATACCGGGAAACTGAAGGATCGATTGCCGGTCGAAATGTGTCTCGAGGCTGTCGAACAGTCGGGCGCTCCAATTGTCTCGATCTGCGGCGGCGAGCCCACGGTCTATCCCGAGCTCGACGAGCTGGTCCAAGGCATCATCGAACGCGATCGACATATCTACCTTTGCACCAATGCTCTCTTGATGGAGGAGAGTGTGTTCGGCAAGATTCCTCCACACAAAAGACTTACGATCAATGTGCATCTCGATGGTATGCGCAAGACTCACGACTATGTCGTTGCCCGCGAAGGTGTGTTCGACAAGGCGGTCGAGATGATCGTAGAAAGCCAACGGCGCGGCTATCACGTGATCACAAACACAACGATCTTCAAGGAGACATCCATCGAGGAGGTCGAGGAGCTTTGCCGGTACATGAGCGAGCTGGGTATCGATGGCATGCTGATCTCGCCGGGCTATCAGTACGAGTCGGTCTCAGAAGAGATCTTTCTGACCCGCCAGGACATCCAGCAGAAGTTCAAAAAGGTGCTGGAGATCTCGAAAAACTATCGACTTACATCGACTCCGATGTTTCTCGAGTTTGCTGCTGGGTTACGCGAGTACAAGTGCTCTCCATGGAGCACCGTGACTTTCACTCCCAACGGTTGGAAGGGTCCCTGCTATCTCATCGGCAAGAAGTTCACCTGGTCGTGGGATGAGTTCTGGAACCTCACCGACTGGAGCTACTGGGAGTCGCGTGAAGATCCCCTGTGTCAGAACTGTGCGATGCATTCTGGATTCGAAGCTTCGGTGGTCATGGATTTGCCACGCAATCCGGGCGACATGGTAAAGATGGCTGCCTGGAACCTGTTTGGTTGATCTCTCACTGACAGCGTTCTTGATGATTGCTCGCCTCAATCGCGCTCGAAGCGCGAGTCGACCGGCTATTCTCTTTGTCTGACTCGGGATGAAGGCTTTACTCACAGGAGCTACCGGATTTGTCGGTGGCCACGTGCTCCAGATGCTGGTCCAAGCCGGCGCTGATGTCCGCTGTCTCGTGCGGTCCAGCAGTTCCCTGGCGAATCTGGAGAACATCGAGACCGAAGCGGTGAAGGGCGACATTCGCGATGCCGACTCGGTCCGTCGGGCGGTGTCGGGTTGTAATGTCATCTTTCATTGTGCCGCCGACTACCGACTCTACGCCAGAGACCCGCGAGAGCTCTATGAGTCGAATGTAGAGGGCACACGCAACATTCTCAGAGCGGCTGCGGAGTCAGGGGTCGACAGGGTGGTCTATACGAGCTCGGTCGGAGCGCTTGGTCTCAATCTCGATGGATCACCGGCCAATGAAGAGACCCCCGTCGAGTTGGCGGATATGGTGGGGCATTACAAGAAGAGCAAATACCTGGCGGAGCGAGTCGCCGAGCAGTGGGCGGCGAAGGGACTGGACGTGGTGATCGTCAACCCTTCGACTCCGGTGGGCGAGGGGGATCTCAAACCGACTGCAACCGGCAAGATGATCTTGGAATTCTTGAATCGACGCGTGCCCGCCTATGTGGACACCGGGCTCAATCTGATCGACGTTCGCGATGTTGCCAGAGGGCATGTGTTGGCGGCCGAAAAGGGTCAGGCTGGTCAGAAGTACATTCTTGGCCACCAGGATATGACCTTGCTGGAGATCTATCAGAAGCTGAGCGAAGTGTCCGATCTGCCGGCTCCCAGGTTCAAGGTTCCGCACTGGTTGCCGCTGAGCTACGCGGCAGTCGAGACTTCGCTGGCGCGCTTGATGGGGCGCGAGCCCCGGGTTCCTCTGGAGGCCGTTCGCCTGTCGCGCTACAAGATGTACTTCGATCCATCGAAAGCTGTTCGAGAGCTGGGTCTTCCACAGACCCCGATTGAAGAGCCACTCAGGCGCGCCGTCGAATGGTACCGCCAGAACAAATATGTGACGGCTACGAGCGGATGAGCAGCGAGAATAGAGCTATTGGGAGATCGGCTTCCTCTGACCGTGCACCCATCGCCATCGTTGCTGCGATGGAGGACGAGATACGGCCGCTACAGCGACATCTCGACCGGCCCCGGAAACATCTGGTTGGAAAGCAAGAAGTTTTCGCGGGTGAGCTGGGGCGCTCTCGAGTGGTTGTTGTAACCACCGGCGACGGCGCGAATGCGGCGACTCGTGGGCTGACAGCGGTGCTCGAGTCAATGGAGATGCGAGCGATCGTAGTGGTAGGGGTTGCTGGTGCTCTTTCTCCAGATTTGGGGAAGGGCAGCGTGGTTGTTTGTAGCCAAGTGAGAGATGAAGCCGGGCATATGTTCGAGATGGATTCGGATCTCGTGATCAAAGCCAGCCGATTCGAGGTCGCCAAGATGGGGATGGCGATAAGCGTGGACAGTATCGCGTCGAACGCAAGCCAGAAGGGTCGGCTGTGGCAGCAGTATGGATCCCTTCCCGCTCAGGTGGTCGATCTGGAGTCTGCGGCCTACGCCGATCTGGCAGCACGACGGGAGATTCCATGCCTCGTTATTCGCGTGGTCAGTGATGGTCATGACGAGTCTCTGCCCCTCGACTTCAACCAATTTCGAAATACCGATGGAGGGGTCGATCGTGCTGGAGTTCTTCGCGAGGCACTCCGGCATCCGTCATTGATGCCCAAATTGCTGAAGCTTCGTGATCGAGTGCGATCAAGTGCCGTTGTCCTGGACCAGATGGTCCGCGAGGTTATAGTTCAATGACTGGTCGAAGTCGATT
>CAXMQZ010000048.1:0-5207 GCA_964195975.1 uncultured Polyangiaceae bacterium
TTCGACGTGCTCAACTTCATGAACCTGTTCGATGACGATGCTGGGTCGCTCTGGTTTGCCAACTTCAACACGCTGAGCCCGATCAATATCGACGGGATCACCGATGATGGCCGTCCGATCTACGCGCTGGACAGAACCATCACCGATCCGGAGGACAACGAAAAGTACCAGCTCCACTCAACCAAGTCGCGTTGGAGAGCGCGAATCGGTATTCGTTGGACCTTCTAGGTCGGTTCGTAGCCTAGACGCAATCCCGGGGACCGCACATCGCGGTCCCCGTTATTATTGATGCGGTGACAGTACACTTTCTTGTAAGGGGGGGCACTTAGCCGCCGTCGCTGGGCTTGGCCGCGATCGCCTCGAAGAGCTCTTGGAGGACTTCCCGAATCCCGATCGTATACTCCGCCAGAACTCCTTGCCTCTCTTCCAGCTGTTCGAGCGTCATCCGCCCCATCGAGCCGCCCCGTCGGGCTCGAACCTTGTAGGTAAGACGGTCGTCGAGAACCTGCAGATGCTCGAATGCCTCCTGGAATCGTTTTGCGTCCATCAATCTCTCCCTTCGCGGTGCACCAGGGTTGCAGCCGCTTGATCTCGCGGCCGGACTACTATCTCGTCGATGTTGACATGGGAGGGGCGAGTCGCGGCCCAGACAATACAGTCGGCGATATCGCTGCCGGTCAGAGGAGTCATGCCGTCGTAGACGGCCGCGGCCTTGGCGGCGTCTTGATCGAATCGAACCATGGAGAACTCGGTTTCGACCAGTCCCGGGGCAATCTCGGTCACTCGGATCGGTTGCCCCAAGAGCTCGAGGCGGAGGGTTTTGGTTAGAGCACGCGCAGCGTGCTTGGCGCCCGTGTAGCCGGCGCCTCCCGGATATTGCTCGAAGCCTGCGATCGAGCCGACGTTGATGATGTGGCCATCTCCGGACGCGAGTAGCTTGGGCAGGAGCGTTCGGGTCATCCGCACGACACCGAGGAAGTTCACCTCCCACATGGTTCGCCATCGATCGTCGGGGGCGTCTTCCACTCGATTCGAACCAAGGGCTCCACCCGCATTGTTGACTAACAGATCTACGCGGCCGAGCCCTTGCGCAAAGGCTTCCACGCTTGTCGCATCGGTGACATCGAGCTGGTGAAATCGAGCGCCATCGAGCTCTCGAGCCAGCTGCTCGAGTCGGCCGACTCGTCTGGCGCCAAGAACCAGATCGAAGCCAGCGTCAGCCAGATGTCGAGCCGTGTCAGCTCCGATGCCGGAGCTCGCACCCGTGACCACGGCAGTCTTCTTGTCGTTCATCTATGCTCCCCCCGTGATCAAATCTCGGCCGAAGGGCAAAGATCGACCAACACACATTGGTCGCAGAGTGGTCGTCTGGCGTTGCAGACGGCTCGACCGTGCAAGATCAGTAGATGTGCCCACAGGGTCCATTCGTTTTGCGGCACGAGCATCATCAGGTCCTGTTCGATCTTTTCCGGATTTTTCTGCTCCGTCAGGCCAAGCCGGTTCGAGAGCCGGTTGACGTGAGTGTCGACGACGACTCCTTCGTCGATGCCGAAAGCATTGCCCAACACGACGTTGGCGGTCTTGCGACCGACCCCCGGGAGCGAGCTCAGCTCATCCATGGTGGCCGGTACTTCACCCTCGTGGTTCGTGATCAGGGCCAGCCCGAGCCCTTTGAGGGCCTTTGCCTTGTTGCGAAAGAATCCCGTGGTTCGGACCAGCTCTTCCAACTCGCCAAGATCGGCCTCGGCGTAATCGGCGGCACTGGGGAATCGCGCGAAAAGCGCCGGTGTAACCATGTTGACCCGTTTGTCGGTGCACTGCGCCGAAAGGATAGTCGCGACCAACAGCTCCAAGGCGTTGTCGTGGACCAGTGCACAGCAAGCGTCGGGATAGTCCTCTTTGAGTCGCTCTCGGATCTCGTCGGTTCGAGCTCGCTTCTTGACCTTCGATTCTCGTCGAGCCTGACCGGGTGTGATTCGCGCCATGGGTTTAGCTCTCGTGTGCTTCCTGGGATCTCGGAAATCGAGTCTCAACTGCTGGAGAACGCTCTGATGATCCAGTTGAAAAAGGCCATTACGATGCCGCCCAGAAGTGCTGGCAGGCAACCAGCGACGGTCAATCCGTCGAGAAGTGCTGCGGCGAGATAGATCATCAAACCGTTGATGGCAAAAAAGAACAGCCCGAGAGTTACGATGATGAAGGGCAGAGACAGCAGGGTTACGATCGGTCTCACAAAGAGGTTCAGGACTCCGACCACGAGTCCGGTGAGCAGCAGATACAACCAATCGCCCTGGTATTCGATGCCTGGCACGAGCTTGGCGATTAGAAGAATCGCTACTCCATTGAGTACAACCTGAATAATGGCTCGGATCACGGTTTCACCCCTTTGCAAAAATCAGTTTGTGGGTTCCTCGCTCCCGTTTGGGGTCCAACTCGGCAGGCTGGCCGGATCGATGCCGACAGACTCGAGGGCCCTCTCCCATACCGTGTCGGGGTCGTCAGCGAACAAGAACTCATCGCGCACCGGTGCCATCAGCCAATCGTTTCGGATGATCTCACTGACCAGCTGACCGGCTCCCCAGCCGGCATAGCCCAGCAGGAGACGAAAGCGACTGGGCGGAGTGGCGGCCAGACGACCCAGATCTTCCAACTGTTGTGTGATCACGACCCCAGGACAGACTTTGGTGAGTCCCTCGTCGGGCTGAGGATCGACGATCTCGAGGCCGGTCTGGTCAAACATAACGGTGCCCAACTGTGACTGCACCGGACCACCAAAAAAAGCCAGAGAGTCCGCCGCTCCTTGCCACGAGATCTCCATTCCTTCGAGGATATCTGCCAGATGGATGTCCGTAGGGCGGTTGACGATAAAGCCGAAACCACCCTCATCGTTGTGATGCAAGAGAAGCACGACGCTCTTGTTGAAGAACGGGTCCATTACCTGTGGCATTGCCAAAAGCAGAGTGGGCACTTCGAATTCGGGGCTGGACATATGCTGTCCCATCTTAACTCGGGTTCAGCGCCCGCTGGACCCTTTGCGGATAGAATCCACTCACCTTGATCGGCCAGACACTCTCTCACTTCAAGATCACCGCCAAGCTGGGTGAAGGCGGGATGGGGGAGGTCTATCGAGCCGAGGACACCAAGCTGGGTCGCGAGGTGGCTCTGAAGGTGCTCCCCGAGGAATTTGCACAGAACCCCGAGCGCATGGAGCGTTTCGCCCGCGAGGCGCAGATGCTAGCGTCGCTCAATCACCCGAATATCGCCGGTATTTATCAAGTCGAGCGGGTAGACGATGTTCAATTCCTGATCATGGAGCTGGTGGAGGGCGACACCCTTCAGGAGCGGATTTCTCGCGGTCCGATCTCGGTCGAAGAGACGGCTCGCATCGGTCTCGAGATGGCGCAGGGCATCGAAGTTGCGCACGAGAAAGGAATTGTGCATCGGGATCTCAAACCAGCCAACGTCAAGGTGACACCCGAAGGCCAGGTCAAGATTCTCGATTTCGGTCTTGCCAAAGCGCTCGAAGGGGAGCTCGATCGCGGCGAGCTCATGGATACTCAGAGCCCTACCGTAGCGGCGACTCTGGCAGGAATCATAATCGGCACCGCTCCCTACATGAGCCCGGAGCAGGCGGCCGGTCAGGTCGCAGATCGGCGTTCCGATGTTTGGTCCTATGGCGTGGTTCTGGCCGAGATGCTAACCGGGCGTCGACAGTTCGGCGGCGAGACCGTGTCGCACACCCTGGCCTCGGTGCTCAAGGACGAGCCCAACTGGGAACAGTTCCCCAAGAATGTGCCACTGCGCGTCCTCGATCTCCTCCAGCGCTGTCTGCGCAAAGATGCTAAACAAAGAATTCAAGCGATTGGTGACGCGCGGGTGTTTTGGGAAGAGTACCTGGCCGACCCCGAGGCCTTCGAGGCCACCACCGAAGCGAGTACCGCCCACCAACCCATCCCGACCTGGAAAAAGCTGCTGCCCTGGGCCTTGGCCACAGCCCTGGCGGTCGCGCTCTTCGTGGTGGCCAATAACCAGGGTGGTTCCACGAATCAATCGCAGCCTGTGGTTCGTGCAGTCATTCCGCCGCCACCCGACCACCATTGGCTTGTCAACTTCCAAAAGCCGAGCTTCGCAGTTCTATCACCCGACGGTCTCCAGGTGGCCTTCACCGCCTTCGCCGAGGAGGCGATTGAGCCACAGCTATGGGTGCGCCCCCTCGACTCGCCCGTTGGCAGATCACTGCCCGACACCGAAGGTGCAGGCATACCATTCTGGTCGCCAGACAGCAGCCACCTGGCCTTCTTTGCCAACGACAAGCTCAAGAAGATCGCTATTGGCGGCGGCGCGCCGATCAGCCTATGTGACGCTCCACGCGGAAGAGGTGGCACCTGGAACAGAGATGGCATCATCGTTTTCTCACCATCTTCTCGCGAAGGTCTCTCTCGCGTGTCGGCCGCAGGGGGCGAGTGCGTTCCGGTAACCCAGCTAGACAATGAAGCGGATGATCTCAGTCACCGGATGCCCTATTTCCTGCCGGACAACAATCAGTTCCTCTATCTTGCCCGACGCGGTACCCGCCGGAGAAACTCGAACACGGTACGTATTGGATCGCTCGACGGCAGCTCGGATCTGGATCTCGTCGCCAGTACCACTTCCGCCATCTACGCCTCGGGTCGCCTTCTGTTCAGCCGCGATACAACACTCGTTGCCCAATCTTTTGATCCCGAGCAGCTCGAGTTTCGGGGCGAAGCCATACCGTTGATCGAATCAGTCCTCGAGCTCCCGGGGACCGGCGCCCCCTTCTTCTCTACTTCTGAGACCGGCAATCTCGTGCACTTCAGCGGCTATGCGACCAGGAACAGTCAGCTCTTGTGGAAGGATCGCCGAGGCACTGACATCGCGAAACTAGGCGAGCCGCAAGTGCATGGGAGCGTCTACCTGTCCGCAGATGGAATGTGGGCATCTTCTGAAATTACCGGTGAAGACGGTCAACAGGATCTCTGGATCTACGACATCGACCGGGACCTACGAAGCCGGTTCACCTTCGACCCCGGAAACGATGTGGCTGGCGTGTGGTCCCCCGACGGTGATCGGATCGTCTTTTCATCCGACCGCGATACGTCGGTGTTCGATCTCTATCTCAAAGACGTCGGTGGAACTGACGAGCCGGACCTCCTCTATGCAAGCGCGAACGCCAAGTACCCGTTCAG
>CAXMQZ010000049.1:0-34863 GCA_964195975.1 uncultured Polyangiaceae bacterium
TTTCCGGTCTGGATGGCCCCGGTGCAGGCCGTCGTGTTGCCGGTCTCGGAAAAGTTCTCCGAGTACGGAGCCAAAGTCTGCCGCCGACTACAAAAGCTGGGAATCCGAGCCGAGCTCGATAGCAGAAACGAGAAACTGGGATACAGAATTCGCGAAGCCCAGATGCAAAAGATTCCCTATATGCTGGTGATGGGAGCCAAAGAGCAGGAGAGCGGACAGGTGTCGGTACGACTGCGTAGCGGCGAGGATCTCGGGCCGCAGGACCTGGAAGAGGTTACCGACAGAATTCTCACCCGCGTACGAGAAAGGTCCAACGAGCTCTAGGAGATAGGATTGCTGAGGCCGGGCTTGGGCTTTGGGTTCGGGACTTGGGCTCGGGTAGTGCTACAATAGCGCCTCTGATTTTTCTCGGGCGCTCGGGCAACCCCATCGGCCGAACCAAGATCTAAATTGAAAGCCAGTTTGAAAGATTGAGCGGCGGCTGAGGGCCGAACGCTCTGGTAGCGAGGAGATAGCGAAGTGCATAAAAACAAGACTCATCGTGGAGCCAAGAAGCGCTTCAAGGTTACGGCTGGTGGCAAGGTCATGCGGCACAATTCCATGTGCAGCCATATCCTGACCAAAAAGACAACGAAACGTAAGCGGAGACTCCGCAAGCAGACCGAAGTCGCCGGCAAATTCGCCAGCAAGATCAAAGAGTCGATCTAGAAGGAGTCAGACGAGTCCGACTCCTCATTCGATAAGCAAGAAGCCACCCTCGGAGCGAACCTGTCCGGCGGGGCGATCACCGGCTCGAGGCCGGTCTTTATCGCGCTCACCATCGAGCGTCAACGAGGTTCAGAACCATGCCAAGAGTTACCAGAGGAAGTCGCCGTGCCCAACGCCGCAAGAAGATTCTCAAACAGAGCAAGGGCTACTACGGCACCAAGTCACGTTCCCACCGCATTGCCAAACTGGCTGTAGACCGATCGCTGGCCTTTGCCTATCGGGACCGCCGCCAAAAGAAGCGCGACTTCCGGGCTCTCTGGATCGTTCGCATCAATGCAGCCTCGCGTCTCAACGGCATCAGCTACAACCGGTTGATTCAGGGTCTGAAAAAGGCTGATTGCCAGATCAATCGCAAGATGCTGGCAGACATTGCGGTACGAGATCCAAAAGCCTTCGCCGAAGTGGCTGAGGCCGCCAAATCGGCCCTGGAATCGACCCCACCTTCGAGTACCTGAGTCGTGTCCTCGGATCAGACCGGGGACTCGGGCCCCGCAGAAGATCTGGCCGGTAGGCTCGAAGAGTTCGAGCAGGAAGCTTTGAAGGTCAGTGATCGTCCCGGGTGGGACGAGCTGCGGGTCCGATGGGTCGGTCGCAAGCAGGGCATCGTCCGCACACTTCTGGCTGGTCTCAAGGATGTACCCGCCGGCGAGCGACGCGACTACGGTCAGGGTGTAAACCGGCTCAAACAGAAGGTCGAGGAACGTCTCGAAGAGATCGGTGCGCAACTCGACGCCAGCGAGAAATCGATCAGCCGTCAAGCTGCAGCGGTTGACGTCTCGCTTCCCGGTCGTCGCCCCGAAGTAGGAGCGATCCATCCGGTCAACGTAGTCACGCAGCACATCGTGGAGATCTTTCGCGCCTTGGGCTACAGCGTCGCCGACGGCCCGGAAGTCGAAGACGACTTTCACAACTTCGAGGCCCTGAATTTCCCTGTCGGGCATCCCGCTCGCGATACCCAGGACACGTTTTTTCTCGAAGACGGTCGATTGCTGCGAACGCATACCTCGCCGGTGCAGGTTCGCACCATGCTGGCTCGCAAGCCCCCCATTCGAGTCATCTGCCCAGGCAGGGTGTATCGGCACGACAACGACCTGCGGCATTCACCGATGTTTCACCAGGTCGAAGGTCTTGCCGTCGCCGAAGGCATCACCATGGGTGATCTCAAGGGAACGCTCGAAGCCTTTCTACAGCGGCTCTTCCACCCCGACACCGGGGTGCGGTTACGACCGAGCTACTTTCCATTCACCGAGCCTTCGGTCGAAGTGGATATCACCTGTCCATTTTGCCGTGGCGAGGGTTGCCAGACGTGCTCGAATACGGGTTGGATGGAGATCCTGGGTGCCGGCATGGTCGATCCACGCGTTCTTTCCAAGTGCGGCATCGATCCAGCCATCTACTCTGGGTTTGCCTTTGGGCTCGGACTCGACCGTGTCGCCATGATTCGATACGGCATACCCAACATAAGAATGTTGTTCGACAATGACGAACGGCTCCTCAGACAGGTCCAGATCTAGCGTGAGGAGCTCAGGCCGATGATCTTCTCCTACAACTGGATCAGTCGCTATCTCGATCCTGGTGCCGGGGCCGATGAGATCGCAGGACGACTGACGGCGGCTGGTCTGGCGGTCGAAAACAGCGAGCCGCGCGGCGATGACGTCCTGTTCGATGTCGACGTGACAACCAACCGCCCCGATTGCATGAACCATGTCGGGCTGGCTCGCGAGGCTTCGACGCTACTGGCTCAGGGGCTTCGCTTCCCAGACACGACGACCGATGCGGCCGATCCAGCGGTCGGTGAGCTCGCCAGGGTAGTCGTGGAAGATGGCTATGGTTGCCCGCGCTATGTAGCCCTGGTTGTACGTGGCGCCAAGGTCGGACCCAGTCCGGGGTGGTTGGTAGAGCACCTCGAGGCCATCGGTCAGCGATCGATCAACAACATCGTGGACATTACCAACTTCGTATTGTGGGAGCTGGGTCAGCCCATCCACGCGTTCGATCTAGCAAAGCTGGCTGCAGGAACCATCGTGGTTCGAAGGGCCCGAGAGGGTGAGCGTCTCACCACGTTGGACGAGGAGGATCGCCAGCTCGACCCGAAGATTCTCGTCATCGCAGATGCCGAACGCCCCGTGGCTCTCGCCGGGATCATGGGCGGATTCGACTCGGAAGTCTCGGACTCGACCGTCGACATTCTCATCGAGAGTGCACACTTCGATCCGGCGCGAGTACGCTCAGGAGCCAAGGCTCTCGGTCTGCATACCGACGCAAGCCACCGATTCGAACGAGGTGCCGATCCCGACATCTGTCGAGTCGCCGCCGACCGAGTGGCTAAACTGATTGCAGAGATCGCCGGTGGGCAGGTCCAAAAGGGAGCACTCGATGTGCGTAACGAGGAGTGCGATTGGCAACTTGCCGGGCACCTGAGTCTGGAACGGGCAGTTCGCTTCGGGGGAGTCGATCTCGACGCGGCGGATGTCGTGCGCTGGCTGACCGGCGTCGGATTCTCGATGGATCAGACCGCACCAGGGGAATGGGATGTGAAAGTGCCGACCTGGCGCTATTACGACATGAGACCCGATCCAGCCAAGCCCATCTCAGAGCCCCAGGGACCCGTCTTCGAGGCCGATTTCTTCGAAGAGATTCTTCGGCTTCATGGGCTCGAGGGTATTCCGTCGACGCTTCCTGCCGTCGGCGCTCCCGATCAGGGTTTCAGCACAGCGCACGAGTGTAGACAAACGATTCGAACGCATCTTGCAGCTTCTGGCTATGTTGAGGCGATCACCTTCGCTTTCCACGAGGAAGTTGCGGACCAACGCTATCCGGCTCTCGAGAAAGCCGGCGACGTATTGAGGTTGGCCAACCCACTCTCAGAGCTCTACGTCGTGATGCGGCGCTCTTTGATCCCTGGCCTCATCGGCGCCGCCGAATTCAACCAGCGGCGCGGTTGCCAGGCGATCCGACTGTTCGAGATCGGGCATCTGTTTCCTGGCGGCGATAGCACCGAGCTGGAGGCAGTCGCGCTGATCGGCGGTGGTCAGACCGATCTACCCTGGGACCGCGCCATGCCGTTTGACCTATTCGAGCTCAAAGGCGTGGTCGAGAGCCTGGGGGCACGGTTCGGGGTCGAGATCGTCGCTGGCTCCGCAGAGCTCCCGGGTTTGGTCTCCGGAACGAGCTCCCAACTACACGAAGCCACCCTGACCGGTCCCAATATGGGATTCATGGGTCAATTGGAAGACGCTCGATCGCCCTATCCGCTGTATGTGGCAGAGCTGAGCACGTCGAGCTTCAGCGTCGACCAGGTTCGACCCATCGAGCTACCGTCCCGATATCCTGGCGTGGAAGTTGATCTGACTCTGACCCAGAGTGCAGATACGGCCTGGTCGGAGATCGCGCAGACCATCAGAAAGGCCGCGGTGCAAGATTTGGTCAGCTTTGGTCTGAAGGATCGCTACTGGGGTGAAGGCGTGCCTGCAGGCGCCGTTAACACGACCATCTGTTTCCTCTACAATGCGGCAGACAGCTCGCTAACGAGAGACGAAGTGAATGAGCGGCACGAAGCCATGCGAAAACTGCTCGAGCAGCGCTTTGGCTGGAAGGGAGAGGTTTGATGACTACAGATTGGCTGAGCGATCTTGAAGAGAAAGTGCAATCCGCTACGGAGGAGCTCAAGGCTCTGCGCAAGGAGAACACCAGTCAGAAGAAAAAGATCGAAAATCTGCAAATAAAGCTCACCGAAGCCGAGGCCTCGAGCCAGTCGAATGGAGTCTGGGAAAAGGAGCGAGAGGCGATCCGAAAGCGGGTCGAGAAACTCGCCACGGGCCTCGAAAAGCTCCTCTAGAAGCTCCATAACCCTGTGCTATAGTGGTTCCAGACAAGCATAAGCCCTTGCACTGAAGGGATTTGTCCCGACATCAGGGCTAGAGAGGAATGGTTGATGACCACTAAGGTGTCCACCGCAAAACAAGTGGAAATTTTTGGTGCCGTCTACCATGTACGAGGCGATAAGGATCCTGAGTATCTCCGGGAACTTGCCGAGCTAGTCGACCGAAAAATGCGAGAGATCGCCCAACAGGTATCGACAGTCGATTCGGCGAAAATTGCAATCCTGGCGGCACTCAATATTACCGACGAATTATTTCAGCGTCGGAAGCAGCAGGAAGGGGTACCGGTCGAGATCCAAGAGAGAGTGGCGGACTTGGCGGGGCAACTAGAAGAAGCGATTCAAGGCTGAACATAGAGGCACTTGCCCTCAGAAGTCTGCTGGAGATTTGAGCTTACATAGCATAAAGAGTTTGGTGTCCCCTGTGAGGTTTGTGATGTGTCCAGCAGTTGTAGAACCAACAGCTTTTTCGAGGGAGTTTTTCTCCCGGGCGGCCCGTGCCAGCCCCGAGTACTACGGGGACGCTAACGGCCCTCGGGGCGGACACCCACCTGGTGAGGACCAGGTTCTAAACGAAAGGCTCACACGGCTTTGCGGGGGATGCTCTTTCTTCTCTTGAGGTAAAGCGCTCAGCGATCTTTTCCGTGCCCACCTGACCTTCCGCAGAGGGGGTCCCAAGGTGGAGACTAATTCGATAGCGGTGGTGGTTGTGGTGGCTGTGGGAGCCATTGTGTTGTTTTGGTGGCTCTGGATGCGGCGGGCTGCCAAGAACACCACAGTCCAGGCCAATCGGCAGGCCGCCAAAATCCTGGAAGAGGCGAAACGCGAGGCTGATTCCAAGCTTCGTGAGGCCGGATTGGCAGCCAAGGAGAAGCTGCTCCAAGCTCGAGGTGAGTTCGAGAAGGTATCGCGGAAGCGTCGCGGAGAGCTGGAGGCCCTGGAACGGCGACTGTCACAGAAAGAAGACAATCTCGAAAAGCGCGTTACCGATCACACGGCGCTCGAAAAAGATGTCCTACAACGCGAACGTGCGATCGGTGGCCGTGAGAAGTATCTGAAACGCCGCGAAGAAGAGCTCGATGGGCTTTTGGCCTCCGAGCGCACCAAGCTCGAGCAGATTGCGGGGCTGACCGGTCAACAAGCGGTCGATGAGCTCAAACAGCTGATGCAGGAAGAGGCGCGGATGCAGGCGGCGCACTCGGTCAGACGGATCGAGGACGAGGCCACGGAAAAGGCGACACGAGAGGCGCAGCGCATCATCGGAATGGCGGTGCAGCGTGCTGCCTCCGACTACGTCTCCGAGACCACGGTGTCGGTTGTCGTTCTGCCGAGCGACGAGATGAAGGGCAGGATCATAGGTCGAGAGGGGCGCAATATTCGAGCCCTCGAGATGGCGACAGGAGTCGATCTCATCGTTGATGACACCCCCGAGGCGGTAATCCTCTCCGGGTTCGATCCCTTCCGCAGGGAGGTCGCCCGGGTTGCTTTGGAGCGTCTGATCGTGGATGGCCGAATCCACCCGGCCCGGATCGAAGAGATCGTAGGCAAGGTCAAGGCAGAGTTCGAGCAGAAAGTCCAGCAGGAGGGCGAGTCGGCTCTTCTCGAGCTCAACATTCCGAACGTCCATCCCGAGTTGGTAAAACTGCTGGGTCGTCTCAGGTACCGCACCTCGTACGGGCAGAATGTCCTGCAGCACAGCAAGGAGGTCGCTTTCCTGGCTTCGAACATGGCAGGCGAGCTCAAGACCAACGTGCCAGTGGCCAAACGGGCGGGTCTTTTCCATGACATCGGCAAGGCGGTCGATCGAGAGATGGAGGGCACTCACATCGAGATTGGGATCGATCTCCTCCGCAGGTACGGCGAAAGCGAACAGGTCATCCATGCCATGGCCTGCCATCATGGAGACTACGATCCGGAAACTGTCGAAGCGGTTCTGGTTACTGCTTCGGATGCACTATCGGCGGCTCGTCCTGGGGCGCGACGCGAGGTTCTCGAAACCTACGTAAAACGGCTGGAAAAACTCGAAGAGATCGCCTCGGGATTCAATGGAGTCCAGAAGTCGTTTGCGATCCAGGCGGGGCGTGAGGTTCGTGTCATAGTCGATTCGAAGCGATTGAGCGACGACAAGGCGACTTGGTTGTCGCGAGACATTGCAAACAAGATCGAGAACGAGCTGACCTATCCCGGCCAGATCAAGGTGACCGTAATTCGTGAGACGCGCTCGATAGAGTATGCCAAGTGAAACTGCTCTTTGTTGGAGATGTTGTCGGGAAACCGGGCCGTAGGGTGCTTATGCAGCGCCTTCCTGGTCTTGTCGACCAGCACGAGATCGACTATGTGGTCGTCAACGTGGAGAATTCTGCAGGCGGGTTTGGGGTCACTCCAGAGATTCTGGTCGAGTTCGAAGAGCTCTCGATCGATTGCTACACAAGTGGTAACCACATCTGGGACAAGAAGGAAGGTGTTGCTCTTCTCGATGAGGTCCCGAATCTTCTTCGTCCTGCGAACTACCCGGATGGCAATCCAGGCGTCGGTTTATTCCTTGGCGAGACTCCGTCCGGAATTCGAGTGGCGACATTGAACCTCGAGGGCCAGGTGTTCATGAAGCCACTGGAGTCACCCTTTCGGGTCGCCGACCGGATACTCGACTCGATGCCGGCGGATGTCAGAGTCGTGCTGGTGGATTTCCACGCGGAAGCGACAAGCGAGAAGCAGGCGCTGGGCATTTATCTGGACGGCCGCGTTTCCGCGGTAGTAGGGACACACACCCATGTACCCACTGCAGATGAGACGATCTTGCCGTCTGGCACCGCGTACATCACCGACGTTGGGATGACCGGCCCTTACGAATCGATCATCGGCATGCGCTCTGACAGGGTTCTTCGTCGGTTTCTCCTACAATCGAAAGCGGCCTTCGAGGTCGCCAAGGGTCGAGTGCAGCTAGCTGCTGTCATGATTGATATCGACGAAGATAGTGGGAAGGCAAGAAGCATCGAGAGACTGCTGATTCCTGCGAAGGAGACGTGATGACGAAGCCGACTCTGGAAGAGCTGAATGATGTACCGGGGCGGATTCCGTTGTCGGTGATCATCACCACCTTCAACGAGGAGAGAAACATCGCCGACTGCATCGAGTCCGTGCTGTGGGCCGACGAAATATTCCTGGTGGACTCGTATTCGACCGACAAGACTCTCGAGCTGGCTCAGCAATATGCGATCACGATCCGACGCCGCCAGTACTACGGGTCAGCAGCACAAAAGAACTGGTCTCTCGACCGAGTGACCCATGACTGGGTCTTGATTCTGGATGCCGACGAGAGGGTCACCGATGATCTGGCTCGAGAGATCCTTCGCCTTCTGAGCGACACGCCGAAGTACAACGGCTACTACATCCGCCGTAGAAACATCATGACCAATAAGGAGATCCGCCACTCTGGTTGGTCTACCGACAAGGTCATTCGATTGTTTCATCGAGAGCGCGGCCGGTATCCGAATCGACGGGTTCATGCCGATGTCGACATCGAGGGGCCGATCCCCGATTTGAAGCACAAGCTAGTCCACTTCACTTTTCGCTCGTTTGACACCTATTTGGAGAAGACTCTCAACTACGCTCAGTGGGGCGCGGCTCAGAGTTTTCTCGAAGGCCGTGAGGCCGGAGTGCTCGAGATCGCGGGGCGACCGGTGTGGCGGTTTGTCCGCACCTACTTCCTGCAGCTGGGATTTCTCGATGGACTCCACGGTTTGGTGGTTTGCGGACTGCAAGCATGTGGGTCCTTTCTCAAGTACGCCTGGCTGTGGGACTACCGGGTGCGGGAAGGGCTTGGGGAGCAGATCAAGCTGCCGGTTTTCGACGACGACACTCGCACCTGGGAGCGGCCCGAGGCCTCGGATGAAGAGGACGATTAGCCGTAGAACCGGGCGGCTCGAGTAGTCTGCCCGATGCGACCTTCACTCAGGGAGCTCGCGAAGATATGAGCGTCCGAAGACGTCGGTAGCCGAACTTCCCGACATTCGGGATCGATCTCCATCGACAGTTCGAATAGATAGCAGAAAACGTAGGGTTCATCTTCGCCTTCCGGTCCGTGGCGATGCGTAGCGATCCACGCCACCCGATGCTTGTCGATGAGGCCTGTTTGTGGGTCGACCTCGGAGGTGTCGAAATCGAATTTCGAGCTACGATTCCAAGTACCCAAAAGACCCGAGTAGCATGCGAGCTCGATCTGGAGTGTCCGGTCACCGGCGGCAATCGTCGTCTGGCAGATCTGTCCCGTGGACGCGGCAAGAAAATGAATCCGCTCGAGACAGTGATCGGGTAGCGCCAGGGTCTGCCCTCGACAGGTCAGAGCGTTGGGTCGTTGGCTACCGCCGGGTCCCAGCTCGAACTCGACCCCGCCCAGATCGAGCGTCGACGGAAAGAGCTCTGCCGGATAGCTGTGTCCCTTTCCGTCAAACCCTCGACGGCTTGCTTCGCCTTGCACCGTGGTAGCTACACAGTCGTATGGGATGGAGACAACTTGGCTCGATTGGGGGCTCGGTCGGTGAGAAGGATGGCCAACTTCTAGCGCAAAGGCTTGAACCGAGAAGGGCTTCAGGCTCACATGCAGGGAACCGTCCGACACCTCGGCAGACTCGATCGGTCTCTCCTGGCCATCGACTCTGAGAGCATTCTCGATCGGAGCGCTCGAGGACAACTCGATATCTTTGCTGCCGGTGCCGCTGAGCTCTTGCAGTCGGACGACGATCCTATCGGCAGATTCCGATCTCTTCAGGGTACGAACGGCGGCATCGTCGGTGTCGGTTTCCATAAAGCAGAGCTCCCTGCCCAGGGGACCGGGATGGGATCGCGTTCGAAAGGCCAACAATCGTTGGTTGAGCCTGGCAGCCTGCCAGCAGGTCGAGGAGGGGCTCCAGCCGAGTCCGTGACTCGAGACAGCGAGGGTGAACCGGTGAGGACCCAGATCCTGACGCCCTTGATGGCGAAATTTTCGGATTACTCGGGGTGAGCGCAATAGAGACAAGCGCAAGGTCTGATCGTCGGGTTTGTCCCATCCGTATTTACAGTCGTTGAGAATCGATACGCCAAAGGATTGATCGGGAAGGGTCAGATCGGCCCACTGTTGAGCCGGGACTTCATACTTCTCTCTTCGATTGTTGCCTCGTCGGATCTGACCGAGACCCAGGTCGTAGGTCGCCTCGGGATTGGCTGAGGTCAGTCGGAAGGCAGCCTTGAGCAATCGGTTCCTGGTCTGCCAGTCGACTACGGTATGAATCTCGAGGCAATCTCCGGCACCACCTGCTGCGAGACGAACGGTTTGAACAAAGGTTGATCGCTTGCTCTTGCGCCGGATCTGGACCGCGACTCGTGCGGGCCCCCGCTCGACTACGGTGATCTCGGCAGGTCCGCCGACAACCTCGAGCGGGTTGGACTGGATGTCATCGAAAAGAATCTCCCAAGCGGGCCATCGAGCCGAGCGGTCGGACAAGAGCTCGAGTCGAACAGGTTCGGCGAGTAATTCCCGGTCGATCTCTTTGTCGAGAATGCCGGCGATGTCTCCATTGTCGTCCAAGTGGATCCGATAGCGATGATTCTCGATCAACGAAGTCGTGACGACAAGGTGGTCGGCTTGCTTGGCTGGAGCCGATCCGAGCTGAAGATCGAAAACAGCAAACCCGAGGGCCGAGATCTCGGCCAGAAACACAAGGACCCGCTCGCCTCGGTGATTGGTAGTGATCTGCGCGGGTAGCGAGGAGCCATCACTCGCGATGACACTCACCTCGCTGGTCGCTGGTGCGCCCTTGTCGAGCAGGACCTCGACAAGATCCTGCCGTCGGATCGACAAAGGATTGAAGACGACGATGGCTTCGCCTTCGCACCGAGTGTCGAGCTGGGCCGCAACCGCCCCGACGGACTCGGTCAACAGGTCAGTAAATTGGTTCAGTGAGAGCAGCTCGTCGTTGAAGGAGAATTCGTAGGCGGCAGGGATGCTCGTTCCCGTGAGGTCGTCGTGCATTTGATGCCAGAGGAACCGAACCCAAGCCTCCTCGAAACGTTCAGTCGGATAGGGCAAAGCGCCATGGCAATGCGCGATAGTGGCGGCTTTTTCGGCCGCTTCGGCCAGGAGTTCGTTTTGACGGTTCCACCGCTTCATGACGGCTTGGGAGGTGAGGCAACCGGTGCCGTGCGTCGGCAGGAGAATCTCGCCCTGATAGGAGGGCAGCTTGTCGATCTGCTCGATCGAAAGGTCGCGAAACAGTTGATCTGAGCCGCTGAGCTCGACCGTTATGGGACCCTTGCCTTCGACACTCCGCTGGAGCCAGTCGACCGAAGCCTCGTCCAGGCCTCCTCCCCGGTCTCCCACGCCCACATACTTCATGGCGACGTAGGCGCCACTCTGCTCGCCGGTGCGGTCGATGCGCTCGACGTAGCGCTGGGCCTGACTGAGATCTTCATCGAGACCCTCGCCGTAACCCTCGGGTCGGATCGCCGCGATGATTCCCTCTCCGTCAGGGCCGCGCCAGGTCCCGATCTCGAACGGTATGGATGCAGGGGCCATCCAATTGCCAAACTTCTGCGCCGAGAATCCGATCAGGCGACAGTGAGATGCTACCGAAGGGACCGCAGCTCCAAATCCGAAGCAATCAGGCAGAAAAAGATCCTCGCTCTGTTGGCCGAACTCTCTCGAGAAGAATCTGTTGCCGTAGAGGATATGCCGAATCAGCGACTCTGGAGAGACCATATTGACGTCGGGCGAATCGAGCATGCTGCCGGCGAGTCTCCAGCGACCCTCGGCGACTTTTCTTTTGAGCTCTTCATAGGCCACCGGGTAGTACTCCTTCATCAGCATGTAGCGAAAGGCCCCTTCAAAGCTGACGACGAAGAAGGGGTGGTCAGCGAAGATCTCGAAATTGCGCTTCAGGGTGTGCGGGATGAATTTGCTGATCGTGTCCTGAACCGTCCAACGCCACTGTGTATCGAGATGCACGGTGGCGACGACATACAGTCGTCTATCTTGATCTGATCTTGGCAAAAGGGGTTTCATTCGAAGGCGCTAAGAATATCCCAGGGGCCCGTCGTGGTGGAGCAGGTCCGCAGGGGCGGGTAGAATCGTCGCTCTGATCGGGTCGGTTCGGAGTCTGCTACTACGACGGCTCGTCGGACTCGGACCCAACAGACTCTGAACGGAGATCACATCTGAATGAGCCATGGGATTTCGCAGCTCTACATCTCGATCAGGACCTGGACCATTCTGGCGTTGGGTCTTTGGATGGCTTCGATGGCAGCAACTCCCATCTCAGCACAGGAGCCTCGGTCTCTCGCGTTTAGCGCCGGGGCCTTCAACTTCAACAAGAACCCGACGGTCCTCGAGGCGGGTATCGAGTACAGACATCCGATCAATGTTTGGAAACTGGCGGTCGCGGGGGGGCTGACCGTCAACGTCGACGGCGCTTTCTATGTGTTCGGTGGTTTGCGACGCGATTTCAAGCTGGGAGGTCCCTGGTTGATAACTCCAGGCTTCGGGATCGCTCTTTACGAGGAAGGAGACAGCAAGGACTTGGGGGGTCTAGTCGAATTTCGATCGGCGCTCGAGATTGGACATCAGTGGCCCAACCGGCATCGATTGGCCTTTGCCATCTACCACCTGTCCAACGCCGGACTTCACGATCTCAACCCCGGAAGCAACTCGTTGATTCTGACTTACAGCTTGCCGTTGAAGTAGCGGCCGTGCATGGTCTTTAGCTCGCATCTCTTCGTCTATTACTTTTTGCCGCTAGCGCTGCTGGTTTATTTTCTGCTGCCACGACGGGGTCGAAACCTCGGGCTTACGGTTCTCAGCTACGGCTTCTACGGCTGGGCAAACCCAGCCTTTATGGGGCTGATGCTGTTTTCGACCTGCGTGGACTATCTCTGTGGCTTGGCGTTGGTCGGTCGGCCGGATCTGAAATGGCGAGGGTCGAGTCGTAGGCAGCCGATCGAGCGTCTACCTCGAGGTGGAGACCGCACCAGTTCTCAAAAAAGAGCTGTCGCGGTCTCTGTCATCACGAATCTCGGGTTGCTTGGCTTTTTCAAGTACTTCAACTTCGCGGTCGACAGCTACAACGATTTGCTGGTTCTGCTCGGGCTCGGGGGACTCGAGCTGGAGTCGGTGCTGCGTATCGCCTTGCCGCTCGGAATCAGCTTCTACACCTTTCAGTCGATGAGCTACACCATCGACGTCTATCGAGGCAACGCCACGGCACTGCGCAACTTTATCGATTTCGCCTGCTATGTATCGATGTTTCCTCAGCTCGTCGCGGGTCCGATCATTCGCTTCTCGGAGATCGACGATCAGCTGCGCGACCGCTCGACCAACTGGATCAAGTTCTCTCGAGGGGTCGCTTTCTTCAGCCTGGGGATGGCAAAGAAAATCCTTCTTGCAAATCCCTGTGGAAAGGTCGCAGACACTATCTTCGACGCCGCCTCGACACTTCCATTCGATGCCTGGCTTGGTGCTTTAGCCTATTCATTTCAGATTTACTTCGATTTCAGCGGTTACTCGGATATGGCAATTGGTCTCGGGCTGATGCTGGGATTCGTCTTTCCGAAAAACTTCGATTCTCCCTACAAGTCGGCTTCCATCACAGAGTTTTGGCACCGCTGGCATTTGTCACTTTCGACCTGGCTCCGTGACTACCTCTATATCCCTCTGGGCGGCAATCGACTCGGCATCGGCAGAACCTACGTCAACATCATGGTCGTCATGCTTCTCGGAGGGTTGTGGCACGGGGCTTCGTGGAACTTTGTCTTGTGGGGAGGCTTCCACGGTGCCTTGCTCTCAATCGAGAGGGCTCGAGGCAAGCGGAGCCTTTTCTCCTCACTGCCCCGACCATTTCAGATAGCCGGCACCTTTGGATTGGTGACGTTTTCGTGGATTCTCTTCAGGACCACAGATCTCGAGCGGGCGAGGTCCTTTCTGGCCGACATGCTTGGATTGGGCGAGGTCGGCTCTTCGGCGGTGTTGCTCGATGGGGTTGTGCTTCAACCCTACTATCTATTGACCCTGCTGGTTGCAGCCGTTGTTGTGTGGGCCGCACCTCAGACCTGGGATTGGAGTCGATCCATCTCGGGCTGGAAAGCCGGCATGAGTCTGGGTCTGCTCGGTCTGGCGCTGTTGGCCCTCATGACCCAGGCCTATAACCCGTTTATCTACTTCATATTCTGATCATGCCCAGCCACCCGAAATCCGGCCAGTCCAAGTCCGACTTTCCTCAGCCCGAGCGAGAGATCCAGGCCAAGCGCGAGATCGGCGTTACCGACATCAGCGGTCTCTGTGCTCGGGTTCTATCGATCGCTTTCTTGGTGGTTATCGGTTCGCTCCTGATACTCGATCCTGCGATTCGACGGTTCGTAGGCGTCAGTGCCGAGAGCGAAGCGATCGGTACTCCGTTTGATCTGGCTCGTGAGCTTGGCGCCACGGTCATTCATGACTTCCAGCAGCTGGGAGGCGTCGGACTGGTCGCGACCAATCGACTTGTCATGAAGGCCATGTCTGTCTTCGAAGGCGAGCTCGAAGAGGACTCGGCACCTAGACAACTACTCCTAGCGCCGGTTCAATGGAGACTGTTGGAGTGGCTCGGCCTCGGCAACGAGAAAGCCTATCTAGGACGAGATGGATGGCTGTTTTATCGGCCCGATATCGACTACGTGACTGGACAGGGTTTCCTGGAGCCGGCCGTGCTCCAGGCGCGAGCGCGAGGAGGCGACCCCTGGATTAGACCTCCTGAGCCCGACCCAATGCCTGCGCTGCTGGATTTCCGCCGGCAGCTCGAGTCACGCGGAATCGAGCTCCTGGTGGTGCCGACACCGGTCAAGCCAACCCTCTACCCAGAGACGTTCTCGCCCAGGGCCGAGAGGTCGACCGGTGCATTACAGCCCACTGCGCTACAAAACGAGTCTTTTGACGAGTTTTTGAGTCGTGCCGCAGCGGCGGGAATCGATGTGTTCGATCCAACGCAAATTCTCAGCTCCTCCAAGAGGGCTCCAGTTGATGAATCCGGCAAGGACTCGGGCAGTGAATTGTTCCTCCGTACAGATACCCATTGGACGCCACAAGCGGTCGATCTAGTCGCCCAGTCTTTGTCTGAGACCTTGACTGGGGCCTTGTCTGAGTCCCTGTCTGGGGCGATCCGGGCCGAGCTCGACGCAGACCTGGGCGGGCGTAGCTGGGTCCGCCGATCGGTTGTTCTCGAAGGGTTTGGTGACATCGCCAAGATGCTCTGGGTCCCGACCGATCAGAGCCTGATTGCGCCCGATCGCGTCAAGATGTCGATGGTGACCTCCCAGGCGGGACAGGTCTGGCGTAGCGATCCGAAGGCCTCTATCCTGATTCTGGGTGACAGTTTTACCAATGTCTATTCCGACCCCGGTCTGGGTTGGGGCCTGGGCGCAGGGCTAGCCGAGCAGATAGCCTTCCACTTGGCTCTGCCGATTGACAGAATCGCTCGTAACGCCGGTGGGGCGCTCGGTTCGCGTCAGGCCTTGCAACAAGCGCTGCAGCAAGACCCCTACCGATTGGAGAACAAGAGACTGGTGATCTATCAATTCTCGACTCGCGAGCTGTCTCAGGGTGATTGGCGCCTCGTCGATCTCGGGAGCGCGCCATGAGGTGCTGGTCAGGATGGGCTGCGGTCCTGAGCTTCGGGTTGCTTCTGCCAGCTTGCACCGGCGACAGGCCGGAAGACCCCGCGGCGTTCAAACCGACGCTGACTCCGACACTGGCTCCGACCCGCGGTTATATCTTGATCTCGTTCGACACGGTCCGAGCAGATCGCCTCGGAGCCTATGGACACGACCTCGACACCAGTCCCAACTTCGACCGTTTGGCTGAGCGGGGCATTCTTTTTGAGCGCGCATTCGCGCAATACCCGTCAACGCTCACCTCGCACATGTGTCTTTTCACCGGGTTCTATCCACAGGAGCATCATGTTCTTCCTCCTTCAACAGTACTTGCGGAGTCGATCGAGACCATGCCTGAGCGATTTCTGGCCAACGGGTTCCGGACCGCGGGTCACACCGAAGGCGGGTTTGTAGCCGGGGGCTATGGATTCCGACGCGGGTTCGAACAGTTCACCGATACCGCCTATAGCGCCGATACCGATATCGAGCGCACGTTCGAGCGCGGTCTCGAGTTTCTGCGCGGCCTCGAACCTGGAGCCAGGTTTTTTCTCTTTCTTCACACCTATAGCGTGCACGATCCCTATGAGCCGCCCGAGCAATACCGCGAGCTCTTTTGGCAGGGGCCTCCACCAGAGATCTTCGAGTCGAGCGGCGAGAATCTCCGTCTTGTGAACCGGGGTGAGCTCGAGATTTCAAACGACGGGTTGATCTATTTTCAGGCCATGTACGACGCCTCGGTTCGGTATGCCGACGATGTACTGGGCGGCTTTGTTGCCAGCCTCGAGGAGATGGGTCTGATGTCGGAGACGACCCTCGTGATTACATCGGACCACGGCGAGGAATTCATGGAGCATGGAAAGGTGGCTCACACCCAGATCTATCCCGAGAGCTTGCAGGTGCCACTCCTGATCGTTCATCCAGATCGCTCAGAGGGTCAAAGGATCGATGATCTGGTCGAGCTTGTGGATGTGGCACCGACCCTCTACGAGTTGGCTGGGCTAGAGGTTCCGGCAACGCTTTCCGGGAGGAGTCTGGTCGAGCACGTCGATTCCCGGCCGCAACGGCACCACGAAAGTCAGGCCTATGCGGAGGTTCTCGATGTCGAATTTGCCTACACGTTGCTCGCCCGGCAGCGCGACCAAATCTTCCAGCTGCTTATGGTCGAGCCCGAGCTCGACCCGACGGGATCCTGGATTCGTGGCTCGGTGGCCTTCGACACAGAGGATTCGACGGTGAGCTTCGAGGCTCATAGCTTCTATGAGCCGCGAAGGATTCGCGTGGTTTCAGATGGCGAGGATGTCGACGAGCTGGTTCTCGGTACCGATTGGTCGACCGTGCAGATCGAGCTTCCGGAGCGAGAGGGCATCCAGCGCGTCGTGCTCGAGGCCGACGGCTGTCGATCACCGGCTGAAGTAGGAGAGGGGGAAGACGGCCGTTGTCTGGCGTTTCAAGTTCGCAACTTCTCGCCGCGACGTTTCGAGCTCTATGACCTCGTAGCCGACCCGGAGGCACAAGACGATCTGTATCGAAGCTCACAGAGGGTGCGAACGGCTCTTCAGCGTCGTCTTTTGGAGCTCGAATGGAATGCTCTCGAAAAGGGTGGCGACAGGAGCCTTTCGAGCGCCGAAGAGGAAACCCTCAAGGCTCTTGGCTACCTGGACTGAGCAGAAGGTCGCTCGAACGGACACCTAGCGGACTCGCACCTTGGCGCGAGCCAACGTGTGTCGTCCGGCTTCACCCAGTCTGGCGGCTGGCCCCCGCAGAAGTTCTACGATTAGCTCGTAGTCTCCCGACTCCGTCGGCCACTCGACATCGAGGCCCAGGTCGAGCAGTTCCTCTCTTCGAATCTTGAAAGGGAGCTTTTTGCGACCATGATCCACCATTTTCCCCGCTTCGGAGTCGACGATTCTGTAGCCCAGCTGGATTGGCAACAGGGTATCGAAGTCCCACGGCCGACGGCCCCTGTTGCGTGCCCGCACCTGTAAGGAAAGCGTCGCACCCGGTTCCACTTCGGATGGCAGGTCAGGTCCGAGAAAGTCCGCCGCCAGCGGTGCCAGAACCCTGCCGCGTCCGAGATAGCGGACGATCGCCGAGGTCGGCTTGTCGTCGGCTCCGACGATCCGGAGGCGAAGGGTGCGTACGCTATACGGCTTGTCTCCTCCCTTCCACCAGAACGAATGTTTTCTCCATGCCGGCGCCGGTTCGACCTCGACCAATCCAGGCGGCTCTGGAGAGGGCCGAGGAAAGGAGTACTCGTGGGTGCCACCCCAATCGCTTACCTCGAGCCGGATGGATGGATCGGGTGACGAGACGAGAAACAGCATCGAATCGCCGGGCCAGTCGGTAGCAATCATAAGCTCGGCTGCTGGCTGGTCGCTATCGAGTCGAAGACTCCATCGTGCGACCTTGGCAAAGGGATCGACGGACCGTACGAAGTCCTGATCCCAGAATCGATCCTCGAGACCGTCGATTTTTTGTGCCGTAGATTCAAAAGGTAGAAGGCGAAACACGCCTGCCCGGGTATGGCTCTGACTGCTGTCGTCGATGTCGCGTGTAGTAGCGACCGAGACCAGCGCCGATGTCCACGAGACAGCAGCGACAATCCAGGCGATAGCGAGAAATCTGGGAGATGGGAGTCGCCTCAATGCTACGAGAAGGGCTGGAAAGGCGCCGAGGAAGTATCTGTTGCCGATAAAGGTCGAGCCTCCAAAATAGTTCTCGGGCATCCATAGGAGATAGAAGCCAGACATGATTGCTACCGCGCCCAACAGCATGAGACCGACTCGACTCGATCGACGCAGACAGTAGACAGCCAGAACCAACGCGATCGGGAAATAGGCAATCAGACCGGTATGACGGCCAACGAGAAAGTAGAAGGCGGAGTAGGCCGAACGACGGGTCTCGTGAGGAGGTGTCCAGGTCGCCGACTGAGTCGCCGGAGCGACCGAGAATCGCTGGATCGATGGATCGTCTTCTTCGATGGGATAGCCGGTCTGCTCGTTGAAGCTGGAACGAACCGCTTTGTATGGATTGGATGCTCCGATCAACCGCTCGCTCGCACGGTTGATGGCGAGAAATGTCACCGCCACCGCGACCGCGAACAGCGCAGCCTTGCGGAGCTTGCGATGGAGCAGAAGAGCCGCGATGACTGCAGCTACCAAGGCAGCGGTAGGGTAGCGCATCGACACAGCCATACCGAGCAGTACACCGCCGAGAACCGTTGCCGAATCGGATTGAAGCACTTTCCGTTGCTGGATCGGACCCAGGACAACGACAAGACCGGCCAACGTGACCGCTGCTTGGACGAGATCGCTCATCTTCCATCCGACATAGGGCAGCAGTGCACTGCAAAAGACAAACGTGGCGAGTACCCAGAGTGCATCGGTGGCGTGTCCCAGTCGACGCAGATGTCGCCAGGTCAGCGCCAGAGCTAGACCCAGAAAGAAGAGATTGGTTGCCACCAGGCCCCACTCGCCAAAAAACCAGTAAAAGGGTGCTGCAAGCAGCGGGTAGAGGATCGGTTTGGAGTAGAAGATCCCCCCGTCGGTTTGCTGCAAGATGACGGTGACCGGTGGTCCGGGGACCCGTGTCGTAGCCCAGGCTCGATCGGGTTCATCAAAGGCCAGGTCGTGGTCGCGGACCAGGCTGGCGGTCATGGCCACATAGGTCCCCTCGTCGCCCCATAGTTTGGCGGCCGAGGGGCTCATCAGGGTGATCCAGACCAGGATCACTGTCGCCATGACGCAAAGTGCCACTATGACCGTGGCAGAACGCCGGGAGTTGCTATTTCTTGGGATCGTAGAGTGCGGGGAATTGTCGGTTTTCATCGGTTCAGGTGAGTGTACCCTGTGCTATCCTCATGGCTCCAGGCGGTGCCCAATGGCGATCGATTCTGAACTTTTGGAGATTCTTGTTTGCCCCAAGACAAAAGGGGATTTGGAGCTGATTTCTCTGCCCGAGGAGATCAGAGAGCAGCTCATTGAGAAGTACCGCGAGCACTTCAGGGACGAAGAACCCGTTGTAGAAGAAGGGTTGTACTCGCCAGACTCGCAACTTGTCTATCCGATCGTTTCCGACATACCGATCATGCTGGTGGAAGAAGCCCTGCCGGCCTCGGCTGTCGGTCGCTGATCGGTGGTTTACCAAGCTCCCACCATCCCAACCACAATTGTGACCTCGGCGACAGAACGCTTTCAAGCCAAAGCTGTTCGGTTGGCTCAGCGGTGCTACGGCCTCCACCTCTGGACCATCTTTGGTATTGCACTTTCCAACATCTTTCTAGGCCTGACCGGCGTCGCCACCGCTCTGGGTAGCCCTGCGCTTCGAGTTCCGTGGCGCCGAATGCGGCAAGTGATGATTCCGCTGGGGATGTACGCTTTTTTGATCGTGGTTTCGGTGCTGACCTCCTACGACTCGCAGTTGAGCCTGCCCAAGGGCAGGGAGCTGTTGTCTTTGGGAACGCTGTTTCTGGGTTTGATTCTGATTCGTGGCGAATCCGAGGTCAGACGTATCGTGGACGGAATCATCGTTCTTGCCGCCCTCCTATCGCTGTTTGGATTGGGACAGATGCTGTTCGGATTCGGTGACATCAACAATAGAATTCGAGGACCCTTTTCGCACTACATGACCTTTGCAGGTGTCCTTCTCATGGCGGACCTGCTGCTGGTCGCGCAGATGTTTTATGGCAAGACCCGGGCAGGCGCGCTTCGCTGGGCGGCTCTGATTTTGATCAATCTCGCGCTGGTGATGGGCCTGACCCGCAGCGCCTGGGTTGCCCTCATTCTGGCGTTGACGATTTTGCTCGTGGTCAGAGCTCCCAAGCTCCTGGCGGCCTATATTCCGGCAACCCTGCTATTTCTGGTGTTGGCGCCTGTACCGGTGATCCATCGAGTTCAGTCGATTCCCGATCTGACCGATATCTCGAACTACGATCGTCTCTGCATGGCCGAAGCTGCTCTGCACATGATCCGTGAGCGTCCGCTCTTCGGACTCGGTCCGGGGATGGTGGCCGAACGATATCCGATCTATCGACATCCAACGGCGCCAAGGCAAGAGGTGCCTCATCTGCACAACGCATTTCTCCAAACAGCCGCGGAGGAAGGCCTGCTGGCCCTGGCTTGTTATCTTTGGATCATGGCCGCTACTTTGCTTCTCGCCTATCGTGGCTTCCGGCACGACGAATCCACCGGAGGACAGGCGAGTGATCTCTACCTGGGTGTGTTCCTGGCACTTCTGGCCTTTAATTTTGCCGGCCTTTTCGAGGACAATTGGGGTGACACCGAAGTCCAGCGAATCGCGCTCTTCATCGTTGCGATCCCGTACTGTTTGATGAACGGAGAAAAGGACTCCCCAGAGCCTTCCCCTGAGCTCTCCGAAGAGTTGGGATCCTGAGGGATGCCCCGTCTAGATCAACTTCTCGTCGACCAGGGGCACTATTTAAGTCGCGAGAAGGCTAGACGTGCGGTGATGGCTGGAGTGGTCTGGGTCGAGGGCCGTCTCGTGGACAAGCCGGGTACAAAGGTTTCAGACGGGGTTGATCTCGAGCTACGAGAGACGAGAAAACCCTATGTTTCTCGTGGCGGGAGAAAGATCGCTTCGGCGCTTGACCACTTCGATCTGGACCCGAAAAAGTGGAATTGCCTCGATGTCGGAGCCTCGACAGGAGGGTTTACCGACTGCCTGTTGCAGCGTGGGGCCGAGCGAGTGGTGGCGCTGGATGTCGGCCGCGGTCAGCTCGACTATGGGTTACGTCAGGATCCTCGGGTCGAGGTGATGGAAGGCGTCAATGCCCGCTATCTGACCTTGCAGGAGCTTGGTGAGCATTTCGATCTCATCGTTGCCGACCTGTCGTTTATCTCCCTGGTCAAAGTCGTACCGGCCTTGATTCCCCTTCTCGAGCGTAGGGGGTTGCTTTTGGTGCTGATCAAGCCGCAGTTCGAGGTCGGCAAGGGGCAGGTTGGCAAGGGGGGTATCGTGCGAGATGACCGGGTTCGCAGAAGGGTCGTCGACGAGCGATGTCACGACTTGGCTTCCCTGGGTTTGGAGTTCGTGGGTATAGTTGACTCTGAGATCTCTGGAGCCAAGGGCAATCAGGAGACGTTCGCCCTTTTCAGGCGGGCCGGATGAAAGCAGATATACGCAAGGTAGCTGTGGTTGCGAAACGGGTGAGTCCCGAGGCGCTTCTTGCTGCATCCGAGCTTGCCCACTGGCTGACGCGCCGCGGGATCGAGGTCGATATCGACGAAGTCGTGGCACAACGCCAAGGTAACGGCGAGCTCGGCCGCTTCGACCCCAAGAGCGACTATGACCTGATCATGGTTCTGGGTGGAGATGGCACCCTGCTATCGGTGGCTCGCGACGACGACGTCAAGTCGCCACTATTGGGTGTCAATCTCGGGAATCTCGGGTTTCTGACCGATGTACGACGCAACGAGCTCTACCCGGCTTTGATGGAAGTGTTGGCTGGTAGATTTGAAGTCGAAAAGAGGGCTCTGCTGGACGTTCAGCTGGAAAGAAGTAACGGCAAGAAAGAGGTCTTTCGTGTCTTGAATGACGCTGTGATCAACAAAAGCGCCCTGGCTAGAATCATCGAGCTTACCCTCGATGTCGATGGCAAGCGGGTCACCACCTATCGCTCTGATGGGCTGATTATCTCCACCCCAACGGGTTCGACTGCCTACAACCTTTCAGCCGACGGCCCTATCCTGACCCCGTCGCTCCCAGTGGTCGTCCTGACCCCGATTTGTCCTCACACAATTTCGATGCGGCCGATCGTAATATCGGACTCGAGCACAATCGTCGTAGCCCTGCAAACGGGCGAGGAAGAGGTCTATTTGACTCTCGACGGTCAGGAAGGTACAAAAATTGCAGCAGGAGACCGGGTGACCATCCGGCGCTCGGGTGCGGAAGTCGAGCTCATCAAGGTCACCGGTCGTACGTTCTTCGACAACCTTCGCGATAAACTGCGCTGGGGAGAATGAGTCGGCTGGAACCGCGATCGGCCGCCGTGTGAAGGGGTAAATCTCCCCTTTGGTCCCCCAGCTCATGCAGCCCGACGACTCAACTCGAGAAGCGCCCGAGAAGACCAGGAAACCCGGGGGGAAACGGCCGGGGCGCTTTCGCCGCTGGCTGCTGCGACCCGCGATGTGGGGGCTGGCAGGCCTGGCCCTCGTGGTCTTTATGGTTCATTGGAGCCTGCAAAGTGACTGGGCTGGGTCCTACTTTGCGCAACGGGCCGAACAAAGCCTTCAGAGTCTGCTCGATCGCGAAGTCACGATCGGTGCTGTCCATCTCAAACTCCTACCGCTCGGTGTCGAGATGGAGGAGTTTCGAATGGCGGGAGCCTCACCGGAGGATCCTCCTTTCATCGAGCTTTCGAAGCTCGTAGTCGATGCCCGGCTGATCGACCTGCGTCGACGGGCGATTACCCTGGGAGAGGTTCGATTCATCGAGCCCAAAGTCGACCTCGATTTTCTTGGTGGCGGCCAGAACAATCTGCCAAAGCTGGTCAAAAAGGCCACGGATAGCGCCACGGATAGCGATGGGATCGGTTTCCCGATCAACCTGAGCATTCACCATCTGGCGATCGAGAGAGGCGAGCTCCATCTCGAGCAGCACAAGATGCCGCTCGAGCTGACTGCCAAAGCGCTCGAGCTCGAGCTCGTGGGGCGGTCGCGAACCGAGCTCACCGGCCGGCTCGACACCGAAGAGTTGGAGATCACCCTCCCACGCGCGACACCGATCATCGGCAAGGTCGGTATTCGTGTGGTGACGGACGAGGAGGGGGTACGCCTGGTCAAGGGTACAGTCGAAGGACCCGATGTCTTGGCGAACATCCAAGGGCATGTCTCCTGGGAAAAGCGCGAGTGGGTGATCGAGGTCGATGGGCGGGGCGACACCCGCTTTTTTCAGCGCCTCGGATACCTGGAGAATCAGATCGATGGCCCATTTACACTCGAGGGCGGTTTTGCCTGGAGTCGAAAGTCGTGGGGGTTTCGAGCCGAGGTCGATTCGACCGGGTTGCTGATATTCGGCCGAGATCTCCAGGATGTTCGGACGGTTGTCTCCGGCGACCGTAATGGCCTTCGCTTCGATCTTGAAAGCGCGCAATACGCCGCAGGAAGCCTCTCGGGCAGCGTCAATATCGAGACCCAGAAAGGCAATCGATCGTTGGAAGTCGATCTGATCGTCGAGGGTCTCGACCTTCAGACCATCTTGGATGATCAACGAATCCCGGTCGAAGACCTGGCCGGCAAGGTGTCGGGTGCCTTCGACTACCGATTCCCCTTTGGGTCGGCCAAGGAGGGTCAGGGCTGGGCGGATCTTCAGATCGATCCCGACTTCGAACAGGGTCTCGACAAAATCCCGATCGAGGGAAGCGCACCCCTGATCATCGAAGAGGGAATCATTCGGACCCAGGCCGCCAGGTTGACGGGGCCCTTTCAGCGATTGGAGATGGGCGGATTTTTCGATCTCGAGACCCGACGAGGAGAGTTTGTCTACAAACTGGAGACCGACAGGGTCGAGCGTCTCGCGATGCTGATTCCCTTCGAAGGCGACGAAGAGCGGGTCTGGCTGCCGACCTCCGGATCAGGGCTACTGGCGGGGAGCTTGACGCTCGAACCTGGGCGACCCTCGACACGTCTGGAGATCGATCTGATAGATGTCGAAGCACCGGGCGCTACAGCCAAACGGGTCCAGGGTGCTATCGAGATCGGGATCGATGGCATCCCGGACTTGAGATTGGAGCTTCTCAACGAACATGCCGGCTTGATCGTCACCGGCAGTGCTCCGATTGCGCGAGCGGACGGCAGTCTCACCGACACGCCCTTTTCGATAGCGGTCGATGCTGTGGCGTGGCCGCTGAGCCAGGCAGCACCCTGGCTTCCCTTCGACCTACCCATCGATGGACCGGTCTCCGGTTCCATGCAGATCTGGGGAGAGCTTACCGATCCGACAGGTCAGGTAAGGGCCAGGGTAGCTCCGGCAAGCTTCGAGGAGATGGAGATCGAGGCCGTGGATCTCTGGCTCGATTTCGATCCGACTCGGATGCGGGTTGAACGGCTCGCTCTGGAGACCGGTGCAGGTGAGGTCACTCTGTCGGGAAGCTTGGACCGAGTGACCGAGCGGGTCGATATGGAGATCCGATCCGATCCGTTGCAACTGACCAAGCCACCCTTCAGTGAAATGGTCGAGGGAGATCTCGACGGTCAGGTTGTACTGAGTGGCACCGTAAAGGGGCTATTCAGTGCGCCTGAGATTGTCGCTGATTTGCGAGCTGACCACCTGACCCTGGACGATCGAACTCTCAGCGGCGATGGCTCGGCGAGCGTTCATGTCGAGCTCGAGGACGAGCGCCTCGAGATGGCCGGCGATCTGCTCGGTGTAGTCGATTTGCGTGGAGGTGGAAGACTCGACAACCAAGGCCTCGATCTCGAGCTCACCATAGAGAGCGCTGCCCTCGAAGAGCTTTTTCAGTTGACGGGCGGCGAAAGCGAAACTGAATTCACCGGGAGCCTTGCAGGTACGGTCACCATCCAAAGCGATTTCGAAGATCTCGAGTCGTGGATGGCCTTTGGTGAGCTGACTCGGGTGGAGCTGAGCTACCGCGATCTCGGTATGCAAAATCTGGAGCCGGTGTTGGTAAACCTGAGCCCGGAGGGTGTCGAGATCGAGTCGTTCTTTATCGGTGATCCATCAAGCGACAGCGAGTTGTTTATCTCAGGTGACATTCGAGGCGATGAGACCAAGAGTCTGGAGTTGCGGCTGCAACTCTCGCTAGATGCAAAATGGCTAGATTTGTTCTTGCCTGATCTGGGTCTGCGCTCGGGTACCTTCGACATGCTGGCAGTCATTGGCGGAACCGTTGACCTGCCCGAGGTCAACGGCCAGGCCAGGGTGCAAAACGGTCGGGTCATCCTGGAGGATATGCCGTTTGCCATCGATGAAGTCGATGGCGTGCTGCTCTTCTACCCCGATCAGATCGTGGTCGACCGTCTCGATGCCAGGGCCGCTGGCGGGACACTGCGTGCCGAAGGCAACTTGCGGCCCTTCCAGGAATCGGGCGAGCTCGACTACCGGGTGCAGTTGTCGGCTACCGACTTGCGGGTACCCTTCCCAGAAGGCTGGCTGACCCGAGCCAGCGGCGAGCTGGTGCTGTCATCCACCGACGCAGGTCGCCAGGTTCGGGGTGCAATCGAGATAGATCAGGCCTTGTATCTGGAGGATTTGAATCTCGGTGTCACCCAGATGGTTTCTGGCCTGTTTTCGCGGGATCGATTGGAAGTCGAGCGGGCCGATGAGTTCTCCTCCACTACCGAGATCAATATCGCTGTAGTTGGTCCGGGGGCCTTGAGGGTGAGAAACAACCTGGCAGATCTTCGTGGCGACCTCGATCTGGTGATCCGGGGAACGCTGTCCAACCCGGTGCTTTTTGGAACCGTCGATATCGAGCGGGGCGGCACGATCGAGTTTGGTGTCAACGAGTATGAGATTCAACGGGGTGTGGTGACCTTTGCCAACCCCTACGAGATCGAGCCGATCATCGACGTCTCGGCGCGTGCCACCGTCCGCCAGTACGACGTCACGCTGAACCTCTCGGGCACGCTCGATCAGCTCAATACCAGTTTCACCTCGAATCCGCCGCTGGCTGAGACGGAGGTTCTGACGCTTCTCACCTCAGGCGAGGAGAGCCTTGCTAGCACTGGTACGGGGTCGAGGAGCGAGGCCGATTCAGCCGCCAAGGCATCGACGATGATGGCCGGTCAAGCCGCCTCTCTGGTCTCGCAGCGCACGGGCCGATTGTTCGGTCTCGACCGGTTTCAGGTGCAACCGCTGACCACTTCCAGTGGTGAGCTTTCACAGACGCGAGTCACCGTTGGAAAGCAGCTCTCCCGCGATCTCTATGTGACCTATTCGTACGACCCGGAGTCCACAGCAGAAGACATCTACAGACTCGAGTGGAACGTCCGACGGGGCATGACGTTGGTGCTGACTCAAAACGGTGATGAAAGCTATAGCGTTGATGTTCGGTGGGAAAAGAGCTTCTAGGAAGCCGTGATCGGACTCGGACAATCGACTTCGACCTCCTACAAGGCTACGAGCCTTGTTTCGGGCCGACTTCTCACGGCCACCGCATGGGTCATGATGGTTGGAATCACCCCGGCGCTTCAAGCCTCCTACGAGATCGGTACACCCGTCAGCGCCATCGAGATCCGCTCCGACGCTTCGGCTCTTCCCTTGGAAGAGGTCCAGAATCTGATCGCTCTCGAGATCGGGCTGCCTCTCGACACCGATCAGATCTCCCGCAGCCTGAGAAACCTACAGGCGTCCGGTCTGGCCAGCGAAATCGAAGTCTTTTTGCGATCCGGAGTCGATGGGGGAACCGTGGTCACTTTTGCTCTCTGGAGCCGGATCCAGGTCGAGGAGATCCATCTAGAAGGCGACCTCGAGGTCAACAGACGACAGCTCAAATCGGTCCTCGAGGTCGGCGTGGCCGAGCCCCTGATCGAATCGAGGGTGCTGCGCAGCGTCTTTGCGATGGAGGAGTTTTACGAGGCTCAGGGTTTTCTCGAGGCTAGCGTGCGTGCTCGACCGGTGATCGATGAGGAGCGAAAAGAAGCCGAGATCACATTTCAGGTTGATCCGGGGCGACCCTTTGTGGTGAGCACTGTCGAGTTCGAAGGTGAGCTCGATCCTTTTACGGCCGAGACGCTTCGGAAACAGCTCAAAGTCAAACCGGGAAAACGCTACCGCAGCCGGGAAGTGAGGAGCGATGGCGAGCGGCTGGGAGTCTGGCTTTTCGATAAGGGCCACCGTCTGGCTTTGATCGATCGACCGACCGTTGCAATCGATTGGGAGAACGCGACGGTGAGTCTGACCTATCAGGTCGATGTCGGTCCGCTTTTTCATATCGAGATTCTGGGCGCCGATCAGCGCCGGCTCAAGAAAAAGGGAGTAATCACTTTTCTGGGGTGGCAGCGTTATGACGAGGCGCTGCTGCTCCAGTCGGTGTCGAGGATCCGCCGCAACTTCCAAGAGCTCGGCCACTATGACGTCGAGGTCGATTGGGCCGAGACAGAGACCGAGGATCTTTTTCACCTGGTGATCACAGTGGTTCCTGGACCGAGCTATGAGCTGGTAGACATCGGTTTCTCAGGTAACGAAGCGGTCACCGATCGACAGTTGAGCTTGCTCATGGGGACCACCACTCGGCGGATGTTCTCGGCCGGAAGCGGTCGTCTTGTCGATGTGGCAATAGAGGACGATCTGGAGAATATCCGCTCCTACTACAGGCTCCAGGGGTATTGGGATGCCGAGATCGGACCCTACGATGTCTCGCGCCGGATGCCCGAGACGCCGCCGACGACATCTGAGAGCGAACCGAGACGACAGCTGGCCGTGATGATTCCGATCGAGGAGGGGATGCAGCGACGCACGGTCAACCTCGTGCTGGAGGGTACCGATCTGCCGGTAGAGCCGAGTCTTGTCGAATCGCTGCCCCTCAGGGCAGGGGGCCCATTTCACCCGCACCTGCTGACCCAGACCGTGGCTGCGATCCGGTCCGATCTCGACAGTCGCGGCTATGAGTCGGCCCAGGTCTCCTCGAGCCTCGATTGGGACGAGAGCGAGACTCTTGTCGATGTGAAGATCAAGATTCTCGAGGGACCTCAGAGCGTCATTGACCGAGTCATCCTGCGTGGTAATCGACACACTCGCTCCAGGGTCGTACGGCGCTCGCTCGGATTGCGCTCCGGGGAGACGTTCAACACGGCCAGACTTCTAGAGTCGCAGCGATCGCTCTACGGCTTGGGTGCATTTTCGAGAGCCGATGTTCGCCGGGCTCCGGGAACGCCGTTCAAGGGTGAGCGCGACATCCTTGTCGAGGTCGAAGAAGCGAACCGAAACCGCGTTTCCTACGGTGGGGGATTTGACACCGAGAACGGCGTCAGTGGAATTCTCGGTTACACGCGGAGCAACATCACCGGCCGGGGTATCTCAAGTCGATTCGATTTGCGTCTGAGCCAGAAGGACAAGCTCGCCCGCCTGTTGGCATTTCAGCCTTTTCTCGGCCGCTTCAAGCTGGCGACCACAGGCTCGTTGTTCTATATCGAAGAAGAGAGAGGCAGCAGTCCAGCGTTCTTATCGAAGCGGCGCGGTGGACAGATTGAGGTCGAACGAGTGGGAGACTACTCGAGGGTCGGTGCCCTGTATGAATACAGGTGGGTCAGGGCCCTACCGATAGGGGATGAGGAGAGTATTCCCGAACTCGAGCGTGAATTCGAGAATGTCAGAATCTCGAGCATCACGCCAAACTACCAACTCGACCACCGCGACAGTCCGGTCGATCCGACTCGGGGTTGGACCGGTGGTGCGCAATTGGAGTATGCCTTCCCTTTCTTCGGGGCCGAAGAGGAGTTTCTCAAGGGGTTTGCCAATTACAGTCACTACTTGAACCTGGGTGGCATCGGAGTGGTGGCCGGCAATGTGCGAATTGGTGGCATCGAGCCGATCTCGGGCACTGCGGTCGTGCCTGAGAGTCCCGATGGCATCCTGGAGCCCGACCAGTGTCCGGTCGATAGAACACAGCTCTGTATCCCCATATCGGAGAGATTCTTCTCCGGCGGTCGTACGACTCATCGAGCCTACAGGCGAGATCGACTCGGGATCGTAGGCGAGACCCTGGTCGAGACTTTCGACGACGAAGGCAATGTCGAAGATCTGACGGCGATCGGTGGTAACGGTCTTTTTTTGATCAATATGGACTATCGATTCCCGATTCTGGGACCCGTGGGAGGCAACGTCTTCGTCGATACGGGCAATGTCTGGTCGGACTGGCGCAACATGAAATTTTCGCAGATGAAGACCGGTGTGGGGATAGGAGTACGCTACATGTCGCCGGTCGGCCTGGTTCGGCTCGATGTCGGTTTTAAGCTCGACCGCGAACCGACCGAAGATTCGTATGTGATCTTTTTCAGCTTTGGCAATCCCTTTTAATCCAACCCACTGAATCCAGGGGGACACACGACCAAATCCCCCGGACCTCCAGCAATCTGTACCGGTAATCCAATATTCTGAAGCGCATTTCATTATGGTCGTGTGTCCCCCTATATTCAGGAAATTGAATTGGCTTGACCCGTCGGTAGGCGGCCGTTACACTTCCAACTTCTGAAGCCTTGGCGGCGGCGCCGCCAACTTGGACCCGAGTTTCCCAGCCACACGATCCTCACGTCATCGAAGTAGTCCGGGTGTCTTGCGTCCTGAAGTCTGCTCGCTGAGCACTACAATCTTGGGAGATAGTTACTGTGGACAATCTGAATAGTCCTCACGGTGGAACGCTCGTCAACGGACTCGTCGACGACGAACGTAAACAAGAGCTGAAAGAGGAGTCCAGGGACTGGTTGTCCTGGGATCTGACCCCCCGCCAGATCTGCGATCTGGAGCTCATACTCAACGGTGGTTTCTCGCCTCTGACCGGTTTCATGGGCCAGGAAGACTTCGAGTCCGTCTGCACAGACATGCGTCTCAAGGATGGCACGCTCTGGCCGCTGCCGATCACTCTCGATGTAACCGAAGAAATCGCGGAACAGCTCGAGCCCGGCTCGCCGCTGGTGCTTCGAGACTCCGAAGGTATGGCCCTGGCAGTGCTTTGGGTCGAGGATACTTGGGAGCTCGATCGAGACAGGAAAGCTGACGCAGTCTATGGCACCCACGATCGTACCCATCCGGGCGTCGCGCACCTTTACGAGCGCACGAACAACATAGCTGTAGGTGGCCGTCTCGAGGGTCTAGAGCTACCCGCGCATTACGATTTTGTTGGGTTACGACTGACGCCCAGGCAGGTTCGCCGACGGATCTCCAAGATGGGCTGGCGCAAAGTGGTCGCATTTCAGACGCGCAATCCGATGCATCGTGCCCATTACGAGCTGACTCTGCGCGCTGCGCGCGACAACGAGGCCAGCTTGCTGATTCATCCGGTTGTCGGAATGACCAAGCCAGGCGATGTCGATCATTACACGCGGGTTCGTTGCTATCAGGCGGTGCTCGACCGCTATCCGCGCAACACCGCCATGCTGTCGCTGCTGCCGCTGGCGATGCGAATGGGTGGCCCGCGCGAGGCGCTGCTTCATGCCATCATCCGCAAAAACTACGGTTGCACTCACTTCATTGTCGGTCGCGACCATGCCGGACCGGGTAACGATGCTACCGGCAAGCCCTTCTACGGTCCCTACGACGCTCAGGAGCTGATGCGAGAGCACCAAGACGAGCTCGGAATCGAGATGGTCCCCTTCAAGATGGTGGTCTATGTCGAGGACAAGGACACCTACATGCCAATCGACGAGGCTCCCGAGGGTTCCCGCACTCTGAGCCTTTCCGGAACCGAGCTGCGCGAGCGACTCGCCGACGGTCGGGAGCTGCCCGAATGGTTCACCTTTCGGGAGGTCGGCCTACAGCTGCGCCGCACTCATCCGCCACGGCATCAGCAGGGCTTCACGGTCTTTTTCACCGGTCTCTCTGGTAGTGGCAAATCGACCGTGGCCAACGTTTTGATGGTCAAGCTGCTCGAGATGGGTGGTCGGCCCGTGAGTCTGCTCGATGGCGATATCGTGCGTAGGAATCTCTCATCAGAGCTCGGGTTTTCCAAAGAGCATCGCGATCTCAATATCCAACGCATAGGCTATGTCGCCTCCGAGATCACCAAGAACGGTGGTATTGCCATCTGCGCTCCGATCGCGCCCTACGCCTCGGTGCGAAAACAGGTGCGCGAGACAATCAAGCCCGGCGGTGGATTCATCCTGGTTCACATCTCGACTCCTCTCGAGGTCTGTGAGCAGCGAGACCGCAAAGGTCTCTACGCCAAGGCGCGGGCAGGGATCATCAAGCAGTTCACCGGGATCTCGGATCCCTACGAGGTTCCAGAGAGTCCCGATCTGACGATCGATACTTCCAACATGACACCCGAAGAGTCCGCCCAGGCCGTCATTCTGCACCTCGAAAGCGAGGGCTATATCGGCAGCTCCCAGGGTGCCAGTATCGAGCGTCGCGCAAAGGTTTGAGTCAGAGAGACTAACCATGGGCCAACGTCAACAGGATCTGGAGAGGATCGAATCGGCGCTCCGTGAGGCGGAAAAAGCCCTCGAGCCCTTTACACCAGGAGCCATCGAAGTGGAGCGCAAGGCTGGTGGCGACCCGGTTACTGAAGCCGATCGGCTCGTCGACGAAGTCTTGAAACGACTGCTACCGGTCGAAGGAGAGGGATGGCTCTCCGAGGAGACCGTGGATGATCACAGCCGACTCGATAAGGAGCGTGCCTGGATCGTCGATCCCTTGGACGGCACCAAGGAATTTGTCCAGGGCATTCCCGAGTGGTGTGTCTCGATCGGACTGGTCGAGGATGGGGTGCCGGTCGCAGGAGGCATTTTGAGCCCGAGCACCGGCCATTTGATCCTCGGATCGATCGAAACCGGGGTTACGCTCAACGGCGAACCGGTCAAGATCTCACGGCGGGACACTCTGGAGCATGCCACCGTTTTGGCCAGCCGCAGTGAGGTCCGTAGGGGCGAATGGGAGAAGTTCGAAGGTCGCGGCTATCGGATCGATGCCTCGGGATCGGTGGCATTCAAACTCGGTCTTGTCGCAGCCGGTCTGGCCGATGCCACCTGGACCCTTGTACCCAAGAATGAATGGGATGTCGTCGGCGGTGTGGCGCTGATTCGCGCTGCTGGCGGCTGGACCGAGGTCCTCGATGACCCTGAACGTAGATTCAACCGAGCCGACCCCCTGATGGCCGGTTTGATCGCCTCCGGACCCCACCTCGAAAGCCCGATCCGGGCCGAAATCGAGGCCCTACGCAGCAGTTGAGTGACAATCGCTCAGATCTCGCGATTTTCTCTTGACACCTGGAATAGACAGGTCATAGACTTTGTTAGCACTCTTAGTCGGCAAGTGCTAAGAACGTCGACTTTCCGCAGGTTGAAAACCTGATAACAAACCACTTAGATGGATATGGGAGGTAGAGAAGTGTCCGTGAACATTAGACCGCTGCACGATCGAGTCCTGGCGAGACGGATCGAAGAGCAGGAGCAAGTGAAGGGTGGAATCATCATCCCTGACACCGCCAAAGAGAAGCCACAAGAGGCCGAAATCATCGCCGTGGGTCCTGGAAAAATCCTGGAAGACGGAAAGCGCCAAGCCATGGATGTCAATTCGGGCGACCGTGTACTGATTGGTAAGTATTCGGGTAGCGAGATCAATATTGACGACGAAGAGTACGTGATTCTTCGCGAAGACGAAATCCTAGCCGTTCTCAGCAGCTAAGGCATGATCGATTGGAATTTGTAGAAAAATCTGAATATTAAAGGAGATATTTGAAACATGGCTGCAAAGCAAATTACATACGCCGAGGAGGCGCGCGGAGGCATTTTGAAGGGCGTCAACAAGCTGGCCGACGCCGTCAGAGTGACTCTCGGCCCCAAAGGTCGTAACGTTGTTATTGAAAAGAAATTCGGTTCGCCGACCAGCACCAAGGACGGTGTGACCGTTGCAAAAGAGATCGAGTTGGCCGATCCCGTCGAGAACATGGGCGCGCAGATGGTGCGCGAGGTCGCGTCGAAGACCTCGGATGTGGCCGGTGACGGCACCACCACAGCGACCGTTCTGGCCCAGGCGATTTTTCGCGAGGGTTCCAAGAACGTCACCGCTGGTGCTAACCCGATGGAGCTGAAGCGTGGCATCGAGGCCGCCGTTAAATCAGCCGTCGCCGCAATCGATGGTCTGTCGAAGCCGGTTGGTGGCGACGAGATTGCCCACGTGGGTACGATCTCCGCCAACAACGACGTCGAGATCGGCAACATCATCGCCGAGGCGATGGAAAAGGTCGGCAAGGATGGCGTCATCACCGTTGAAGAGGCCCAGGGTCTCGAGACTACCCTCGAAGTGGTCGAGGGCATGATGTTCGACCGTGGCTACCTCTCGCCCTATTTCGTCACCGATCCCGAGCGGATGGAAACGGTGCTCGAAAACCCGAAAATCCTGCTTCACGAGAAGAAGATCACCTCGATGAAGGATCTGCTTCCCATTCTGGAGCAGGTTGCCAAGCAGGGTCGTCCGTTCATAATGATCGCCGAGGATGTCGAAGGCGAGGCTCTGGCCACCGTCGTGGTCAACAAGCTCCGCGGCACCCTGCAGGTAGCGGCTGTCAAGGCCCCTGGCTTTGGCGACCGTCGCAAGGCCATGCTCGAGGACATCGCGATCCTCACCGGTGGCCGGGTGATCACCGAGGATCTGGGCATCAAGCTCGAGAACGTCCAATGGGATGACCTTGGCGATGCCAAGAAAATCGTCATCACCAAGGATGAAACCACCATCGTTACCGACTCCGACGATGCCAAGCGCCGTGAGGCGATCGCCGGCCGCGTCAAGCAGATTCGCAATCAGATCGAGGAGACCTCCTCGGACTACGATCGCGAGAAGCTGCAGGAGCGTCTTGCCAAGCTGGTTGGCGGTGTTGCCATCATCAAGGTCGGTGCTGCCACCGAGAGCGAGATGAAAGAGCGCAAAGCACGCGTCGAGGATGCGATGCACGCGACCAAGGCTGCCGTCGAAGAGGGCATCGTGCCTGGTGGTGGCGTCGCTCTGCTTCGTGCCATAGACGCGGTGGATGGCTCAGAGACTTCAACCCACGACGAGGCGCTTGGTTCCAAGATCGTCCGCCGTGCGCTCGAGGAGCCGACCCGTCAGATCGTCAATAACGCTGGCGAAGAGGGCTCGATTGTTGTCCGTGACATTCTCGCTATGAAGGGCAACGTTGGTTACAACGCTGCCACGGGCGAGATTGAAGATCTGGTCAAGGCCGGTGTCATCGACCCCGCCAAGGTCACCAAGACCGCGTTGATCAATGCGGCATCGATCGCAGGTCTGATGCTTATCACCGAGGCCCTGGTCTCGGAGGTGAAAGAGGATACGCCTGCCATGCCTGCCATGCCGGATGCCGGTATGGGTGGCATGTATTAATCGCAGTTTTGATTGCAGTACTTTCGATGACCGGCCCATCTGGGCCGGTCGTTTTTTGTTGGGGGATATGACCCGCCGTTTCGGGGACATGACCCCACAAAAAGAATAGAGGGGCTGTCCCCTTTTTTCCCGATCTAACCGTAGAAAACCACGTCGTCTCCGACGTCTTGGCGATCAGTGTCGATTTTCTCCAGGATCCTGTCACGGCGCTCGAGCATCTTTCGAACCTGGCCCCTGGTGATGGACCCGTCCAGTAGCTCGACCAGTGACTCCTCCTCCAGCCCCTGAAGTCGTTCGTACAGCTCTCGCGGTAGGCGAGCGAGGCTGTTTGTGAAGCCCTCGGGAATCTCGCTGACTTCGCGAAAGGCTCGAGAGTGATCGATCATATAAAGGCGCCAGTCTTCGTCGTCGACCATATAGTTCGAGGTGTTGCGGTCGGTGTTGAAGATCAGGGCATCGAAGAGGTGCATGATCGCCTTTTGTCGCGCCAGTTCGGCCCGTTCGGTGCCCGTGGGCTTATGTGGAGAATCCTCCAAGTGGGAGGCGTGATC
>CAXMQZ010000050.1:0-24355 GCA_964195975.1 uncultured Polyangiaceae bacterium
TGCTTGCGCCAGCGGTAGTAGGTCTGCTCCGAGATTCCTAGTTTGCGGCATGCCTGAGGTGTCTTCAGACCCCGGGCCAGCTCCACTTCCGCCTCCCGCAGCATACGGATAATCTGCTCGACCGTGTAGCGCTTACGACCCGTCTCCAACCCCTTTCTCAGCCTGTCTGGAGTGCTCAATTCTAACCCTCAGACTGGACTAGTTATCGGGGGCGGGGTCATGAGGCGGGAGAGAGCTCCCCTCAGAGAAGCCCTTAAATGCTGCGTTTTCTTCGGTTTTCGTTAGGTTTTCGTAGGGAAAACTATGGAGCGGGAGACGAGAATCGAGCCCGCGACAAACGGCTAGGTAGCCCGTCCTAGTCGGCACTTCGGGCACACCTGAAACCCGAGAAAATCTGGCGGCGGATCGGGAAATCCCAATTTCTGAACGTTCCTCGTGCCACCGCGGGCCGCGTTGCCCAGGATCCTCCTCGCAGCACTTTGTACGCATCGCCAAAAAAAACTTCGGAGTATTCCGCGTATGGATAGGCCTCGAACCCAGGGTAGGGGATGAAATTCGAGCTGGTCCACTCCCAAACATCTCCGATCATCTGCTCGGCACCATAGAAACTTGCCCCCTGCGGATAAGCACCTAGGGACGCGGGCTCGAACCCTAACTGATCGAGATTCGCCCGAGCTCTAGTCGGAGACTCCACACCCCACGGATAGGGTCTGGTCTCCCCCTTCTCGTCATCCCACAGTGCCGCCTTCTCCCATTCCATCTCAGTCGGTAGACGCTTGCCGGCCCATCGACTGTAGGCCTCGGCCTCCCAATAGCTAACGTGTGTTACAGGCAGGTCGCGTCGTAGGGGATCCAGCCTGTCCATCAATCTAGCTAGCCAGCCACCATTGTCTCTTTGCCAGTTGGCAGGTGACTGTGCGCCAGAATCGGTTTGCCATTGCCAGCCCTCTCGCGACCATAGCTCCTTCCGGTTGTAGCCGCCGTCCCCGACAAAAGCCTCGAAACTCCCACAGCTGACGGGAGTCGTATCCAGATAGAAGCCGGGTAGATCCACTTCGTGCGCATTACGTTCGTTGTCGTAGGAAAACCCGCCATTCGGCGACCCTACGAGGCACGCACCTGCAGGTATCAAGATCATTTCGTTGTCCAAAGACCGCCCTTCGGGTAAGCGCCGTCGTTGGGCCGGAATATAGGAGGGCTTGTCCAGCATCTGCAAGGCCTGAAGGAGAGTCTCCTGGTGTTGCTCCTCATGCTCGGCGACGAGCTCATAAACAAATCCATCATCGAGCAGGTCAGGCTCGGTCTGAGATTCGATTTTCTCGAGAATCTCCAATGTCAGTGATCGCACGTCGGACATGTATTCGAGAAGCTGTCTCGCGACTGGCAGCAACAGATCTTTCCGGGTTGGTCGCGGATTGATGACGGCATCGAACATCTCGGCATAGTCGGCATGCAAGTCCGACCCGCCACCGATGCGTTGGCACAGCCAAAGCTCCTCGAAATTGGCAATGTGCCCGAGATCCCACACCATGGGGCTCAAAATCGAGACATGCTGCTCGATGAGCACTTCCCAATCGAGACCCGCTACCAAGCTCAAGGTTCGCTCTCGGATCCGCTCCAGACGAGTCGAAATCACATCACGATCGAGCGCGCGAATCGGAAGATCAGGATCAGACACCTAGGTTGCCCCTTCCCTCTCGGCACCGAAAGCTCGATTCACATTCTGATCCTGGGCTTTCTCGAGACTCTTGCGCTTGATTGCCCAATGACTCGCCTCCCAGACGACGGCTCCATTTCGCAGAAAGATCAACTGAGGCGACTCATGCCGCACCCCAGTGCGCTCTGCTACTTCCGCTGAAATCCCTGGTGTTTGCTGAATCTCGACCAGCGCGAAGTGCGCCGGATCATCGGCATCGAGAGCATCGACAAAGCGTTTGAACTCGCTGAGAGCATGACCCGAGACCCCACAAGCCAGGCTGTGCTTGAAAATCCAGACCGGAACCCGGTGGGCTTCAGTCAACAACCAATCGAGCTGGTCTGTGGAGGAAACGTTCTGAATGACAGGCATGAGTCTCGAGACTCAGAGATCCCGGTCCTCGCGGCGAGTCATGACCAGAATTCGGTCCAATCGACCTTCACGCCGGAAGCCCAGGAGGTGAAAGAGCTGTCGCGCCGACCAACGCGCATAGCGCCGATCGACGATAAAGCTTTCGCTGCGAAGAGGATGACGTTGCACCCCAGGTAGCAAGTGAAGGACACGCTCTAGGCGCAATCGCCTCAGCGTTGCGGATATCGGAAGCCAGATCGGCCGCACCTCGCGAATCAAGAAAAAGCCATCCTCACCCTGATCCTGGTAGAGCGGCATCAAGATCCGTCCTCCGAAAGGCGCCGCGACGTCTCCATGAACCGATGAACCTACCTTCTCTCCCGCCTCGACGGTCTTGAAGCTCCGATATCCGGACTTCATCCGGAAGCCTTCTTGGGGCTGGATATGGTGGCCGTGTCGTACTTCGAAGATTCGGCGGCCGATATCGGTGTCGTCGATCAGACGCTGACGAGCAGCCTTCGCAGGGTGGCGTAGAGACGATTTGAGAAATCCTCCGGATTCGAGAGCAACCCAGATGGCAGCCTCAGCCCGATCTACCGAGCGCGGATCGGTGTGCTGGCCAGCCTCGAACCCCAACACGGTCACACCCTGAAGAGAAAAATAGCTGGCGAGCGTCCCAGAGAGCTCCTCCTCCAGACCCAGTATTAGCGGTACGGGGAAGTCGAGTGCCACTTCCCGATTGAGCAGTGAGTCATCCAAAATTGCAAAAGCGGGGCCCGGTCCCGAGGTTGTATGCAGATCGAGCAAGAAGAGCCGGCCAGAGGCTTCTCGAACAATCCCAGTGAGAACCTCGTCCAACTCGATTTGCTCCTGATCCTCGCCGTCATGGAGCACGCCTTCGTCTTTCAAGCGAGCCATCCGATCGGTATGCCAGGCCCGGTTCAGGTCGTGGGCCAGAAAGCGCCGATCTGCCGCCAAGGCCTGACGATTCCCTACGACACCAATCACCTGTCCCTTGAGGCCGTCTTCCTTGCCCTCGAGATCGGCAAGAACCCTCTGGATCGCAATCACCCCTGCTGGTTCATTTCCGTGTAGACCTCCTAGGCAGATCAGCGTGGACCCGGGCACGCTTCCTTCAACACGTCCGAGATCACGAGGAATCTCTTCGAGTCTTCGGGTCCCCGATAGAGGAAAAATCGGACCCACCGCTTCTTCGAGCGGGACCTGATGCTCTGTCTCGGTGTTAGGCAGGCACATCTGGTCCGTAGTCGAGGCCATCTTTATCTCTGAGGGTTCCAGACCACCGAGGCGGGCTAGAAAAGTCTTGACCGCGCGAGTGCAACCGGTGCACGACCGCTACATTATACCGACACCAAGCACACCCATATCAATCTCCAAATACGACTGTTGATCGATCCGCTGCGTCGTGGCATCCTCGAGCGTAGGAAGTCGGGTCGCGGGATCTCCTCGCTCGAGAAATGGCTCTCCCCGATTGAGACTTGATCGGTTCGAAGGGAATCCGCTAGCCTCTGAGGGTCGGCTGGCAGCAGCCCCTGGAGCTCGGTATGACGATCGCAGAGATATCCGCAAAAGAACGCGAGAAAGCACATGCAGCCTTTCTGGATTCCTATCCGGACTATCGAGGGACCCATCCATTGGATGAGCTTCGCAGACGCGAGTTTTCGCGTCTTGATCGGATGCATCACGTCTACTTGGACTATACCGGTGCCGGTCTCTACGGCGAGCTTCAGATCGATCGACATATGGACCTGCTGCGCAGTCACGTATTGGGGAACCCCCACTCGACCAATCCGACCTCGCAAGGTACAACCGAGCTCATTGAAGCGACTCGTCAGCACGTCCTCGATTTTTTCAACGCCTCGCCCGACGAGTACGGAGTGATCTTCACCTCCAACGCCAGCACCGCCTTGAAACTGGTTGGCGAGTCGTACCCTTTTGAGCCTGGCGATCGTCTGCTCCTGACATTTGATAACCACAATTCGGTAAACGGAATTCGTGAGTTCGATCGGGCCAGAGGTGCTGAGACCTCCTATATTCCTGTGGATCCGCCCGACATGCGAGTACGAAAAGAGGCCCTGCTCGGGCTTCTCGAACAGGCGGACCCGGAGTGCCACAATCTGTTTGCCTTTCCCGCCCAGTCGAACTTCTCGGGGGTTCAGCACCCCCTTGAATGGATCGAAAAATCACAGCAGATGGGCTGGGACGTTCTCCTCGATGCCGCAGCTTTTGTACCGACAAACCGGTTGGATCTGAGCCGGTGGAAGCCTGACTATGTAGCGCTATCGTTCTACAAGATGTTTGGCTATCCGACCGGTGTAGGGGCATTGATCGCGCGCTGGACGGCACTGGACAAACTCCACCGACCATGGTTCGCGGGGGGCACGATCGAAGTGGCCTCGGTTCAAGCGGACAGCCACTACCTGGCCTCAGGATCTGCCGCGTTCGAAGATGGAACCCTGGATTATGCCAACATACCTTCGATCGCGATTGGACTGGAGTTTCTGGAGTCTGTGGGGCTCGATCAAATCCACTCCCGAGTCAAATGTCTCACCGGGTGGTTGATCGATTCGCTGCTAGCGTTGCATCACTCGAACGGTCGATCGCTGATCCAACTCTACGGCCCGGCCTCTACCGAAGACCGCGGCGGAACCGTGACGCTGAATTTCTACGACGTCGAGGGTGTGGTTATCGATCATCAGTTGATCGAGGAAGCTGCCAACGAGGACAAGATCTCCTTGCGGACAGGCTGCTTTTGCAATCCGGGTGCCGGTGAGATGGCGCTCGGACTGTCGCAGCAGGAGCTCGTGACCTGTTTCAGCAATGCCGACCGGACGATGACCTACAATGATTTCAGACTTTGTATCGATGGCAAGGAGACCGGGGCAGTCCGGGTCTCGGTCGGAATCGTCAGCAACTTCGACGATGTGTTCATATTCTCCCGTTTTGCCAAACAGTTTCTCGACCAGAGCCAGTCTTGAGTCGGGCTCATCTTTCCCGTCTGTAGTCGAGACGGACCACGATCGGATCGTGGTCACTTGTTGCCACGGAGAAGGCTGAGTCCGAGTTGCCGTGCACGATGTCGATTTCGGCCCTGTTGGCGAGCCACCGGCTCACCAGAATATGGTCCAAGAGCTGCGAATTACCTCTATAGTTGTAGGTATAGCGATCTGGTCGAGGTGCCCTTTCCGCCAGATTCGTCAGATCGCTTCCGGTCAGAATTCTCAGCGGAGGTCTGAACTCGTGGTCGTTGAGATCACCTAGTACGACGATGGCCGCCTCCGAGTCCACCGCGACAATCTCCGACACGAAGTCTCTTACCAGCTGAGCCTGTTGAGATCGTTGATCCTCGCTTGCAAAGCGCGGTGGATGTTCTTTGCCAAACAAACCCGTGTCGCGTCGCTTTGAGGTCAAGTGGCAATTGATCACAAACAGGCTCTTGTCACGAAATACAAACTCGTTGACCAGCGGCTTGCGACTCTCGCCAAATCGGTCGCCCAACCCCCTAAATGCCGGATGGTTGGGGGCCAAACGTCCAGGGCTCGGATCGACGAAGACCCCTTCGGAGTCGGAGGCCACCCGGACGGAATCCTTCGGTCCGCTATTGCCGCGATCGACAGGGCGCACCCGCTTGGGATTGAAAAGCAGTACGACTCGAATATTCGCCCCACGATACCCTCCATCCTGGCCATCGACTGGATCGACTTGACGATAGTCATAGACTGGCCCACCAGCAGATTCAATCGACTCGATCAGACGTTGAAGCGTCTGTGCCGCAGTCACAACCCCATTGTCTTCCGGGCCAGTATCGTCCTGAACCTCTTGCAGGGCGAGGATGTCGGGGCTTTGAAGGTTCTCCACCACCATTCGACCAAGACGCTCGACGCGAGAAGTCTCCGTGTGGGGACCAAGATTGTAGACGTTGAAGGTGGCGAGAGTCAGGTGTTCTCCACGAGGTTCGAGAGACGTCGTTTCAGTCTGGAGTGGGCTCCGAATCAAGACTGGAAGAGCGTCTTGCACCCTGATCAAATAGACACCGTGGTCGTAGTCGACGATCCCCGTGACAAGGCCATCGAACCGGTCTCCGACATTGACCTGGGGACTAGCCGGTCCACTGTCGAAGCGCAGGGTCACACACTCGGGATTGAAGTCTCCAGGTCGAAGGAGGAGGCCGCCACGGGCCGTACGAGAAGTCGAGCCACTTCCACCATCTGCCACAACGACCACATCGCCATATCGACTCGTCGGACCCACGACCAATGGATCTCTCAAAGTAATCTTCATTCCCTCGAGGCTCTCCCAGAAATCGATTCCATCGTACTCAGGCTCGAAGAATTGAAGACCGTCGTTGTCGATCACTTCGGAGGGAACAGACCTGTGAGCTTCACCGATCACCCGACCATCAGGAGGCGAATCGACCTTTCCGATGAGCTGGAGTTTGGAGAGCTTCAGCGTGGTGACGCTCAATTGGTTTGCTCTTCCCTCCTCCGAAACCCGTCCGGCCAGGCGTACCTCGTCGCCCGGTGACACCTCGGGCGCACCTTCCCTCATACGAACCAGCACACCCTCCGACGTGGCGGGATCGTCATCGGCCGCTATCGACTCGATCCAGAAGTCACCGTTGGAGGACACGGCGGTCACCCGTCCGGTCAGACCCCGCAACCACTGTCCCTCGAACGGAGACCTGTGAGCCGCACCCTGGAGGGCCGCCACGGTTACCGGCTCATCTGACATGGCGAAGGCCAGGAACTGAGTCAGCTGCGCTGCTGCGCTGAAGTTGTCGTCGCCCACCAGGAGAAGAGTGCGACGTCCATCGCTCAAGGGTGGGCCAAAGCCCAAGCCCTCGATGTTGTCTAGATCGACGCCGAGCTCTGACAGATCGAGCAGCAGCTCTTTCGAGACCGGCGGCGTTGCTCGAGTCGTCCCACCTTCCTCCTGAGTTCGACGACTGAGATCGGCCGCACCCTCCAATCTGACCAGAAATAGTTGAATCGCGTTCCCCACCCCTTCGGAAAACGATCGCTCTACGGAGATCAAGGTCTGCTGATCGAGTGCAAGGAGATCTACCAGACCCGCGTTCTCGTAGCCGCCATCCACGATACTGGGTGTGGCAATCGGCTCTGTCCAGTAGAAAAACTCAGCCGTGACCTCAGCGGTGACTCGATCGAAGATCAAGATCCGGGACGGGCTGGGTTGGCCAACCGCTGCCTCGGGACCGTCCTGCTCGAGAGCGTTCTCGGTCGCTGTAATCAAGAATCTTCCGTCGGGCGTCAGGGTCAGGCTTTCAAATCCCCGATTGTGGCGCAGTCCTCGGCCGGGATCGCCTACGTGAAGGTATCGATCCGGGATCTCGAAGTCTCGAACATAGTCTCCATCAAAGCTGAACTGTCGTATGAATGGCCCTGCCCCCTGTTCGATCTGGCCCTCCGAGGAGATATAGATCGCCTCTCCCGGAATCAAGGCAATGCCCTCTGGATCCACCAAATCGGCTTCGTAGGGTTGACCGAGAGGGTCCTTCAAGATCGAGACACCGAGCACGTCGACTCCATCCCTCTCGAGCCTGCCCGATTCCAGATCGATCGTCATCCTGTAGAAGCGGGCAGAACCATGATTACCTGGGTCATCGGAGACGGAGTAGTACTCTCCGGTCGAGTGGTTCCAGGCTATCCCAGAGAGACCTCCGACGAGGGTCCCGTCCACCTCGAGTGCAGGAGCCAGGTTGGCTTGACCTAGATACTCCAACCGCGAGACTCCACTCGGCTCCGAAGCTGCCAAGGGCACCAAACTCAGAAAAGTGCAACCCAAGAACATCCCGGAGCGGACCCACCTGATCCCGATCATTCGGCTTGCTCTCAGATGACCTGAGAGTCGAATCTGTCTGACATGCACCCGGTTGAAAACCATGCGTTTGAAAACCATGCGTCTGAAAACCATGCGTCGAAGCTATCCTTCAATACTCAGCACGGGTGTCGCCACACGCTCTATCCCGTCGGTCCCTCGAAAGCGAGCAGCCAGCTCCTCGAGGGTCTCTCCTGTCTCAGGGTGAATCGACCCAGGTGCCAAATCTGCCAGCGGCAGTGCGACGTGAGCCAGAGTCAGTATTTCCGGAGCCGGCAAAACGATGTCGCGCTCCTGGTCATTCACCACGAGGCATCCGAATATCGATATGTCGATGTCGATTGTACGAGGCGCGTTCAGGTCGGGTGTGCGAACCCGTCCCAGCTCATTCTCGATCGGTCTGAGAAGATCGAATTTCAAAGCCTGTGGTGAACCGACAAAGCGAATCTTGGCAGCCGCATTGAGAAACCTCGGCGATGATGGTGCGCCAACGGGAGTGGTCCTGAACACATGCGAGACACCGACTAGATCGGTGCGCTCCGCAAGCAGTTTGATGGCTCGCATCAGATGCTCCGCAGGGTCGAGATTCGAACCCAACGAAAGCAGCACTGATACGGCTTGTTCGCTGACCAAGACTCAGTCGAAGTCCGATCTTTCCCGCTCGATTTCGACACCTACGGACTTGGCAAATCGCAGCGCACCCAGCTTTTCTACCCGCACCACTGCCTTTGCCGCATTGGAATCGACGACCGCGATACGGGCAATCTCGGTAGCCAGACTTTCAACCAGGTGATGTGACGAACTTTCTACGTATTGGATGATTGCCTTGGTCAGGGTTCTGTAGTTCAACGAATCCTCAATCGAGTCGGATATCGCCGCCGCTCGCATATCCTGATAGAGGACCAAGTTCAGTAGGATGTCTTGCCGCTTCTCCCGCTCCCACTCGTTGACACCGATGATTCCCCGGACAAGCAAGTCTCGGATCACGATCCTGTCTTCGCTCATGGCCCTTTTCCTCAGTAAGTATTCATTTCCGATGACTGGCGCCGAGAAGATGTTCGCCACCGTCCACCACGATACTCGCGCCAACAATAAAGTCATTTTGCGCCAGAAACACCACTGTGTCACCTATTTGAGAAGGGTTTCCTCCTCTACCGACGGGTAAACGACGGCACAGCGCCAACCATTCCTTACTCTCGAAAGTAGCACCCGGTGGAGGCAGGACCGGTCCCGGAATCACCGAATTTACTCGGATCTCTGGAGCCAACTCGCGTGCTGTCACTCTGGTCAGATGGAGAAGACCCGCCTTGGCGGATCCATGATGGGCATAGCCAGGCCAGGACAAAACACCGCTCAAGTCGGCGATATTGGCGATAAGCCCCGGTGCACTTCCGTCTCGCTTGGAAGAACGAATGGCGTTTGCACCAGCCCGTGTGCAAAGAAAAGGGGCGCGCAGATTGACGGATTGAACCCAATCCCAGGCTTCAGCGTCGATCTCATCAACCGAGCCTGTCTCAAAGCTGGCCGCGCTGTTGACCAACACATCCAGCCTACCGAAGGCCCGACCTACGCTGTCAAAGAGCGCTTCGATCTCATCCGGTTGCGAGAGGTCGGCAGCAAAACACTCGACGCGAACGCCTAGCTGACTCAGCTCCTCGGCAGTCGACTCAGCTTCGTCTCGAGAGTGGCGATAGTGAATCGCCAGATCAGATCCCTGGGCGGCCAAGCTCTTGCTGATCGCACCGCCTACCCGTCTTCCACCACCGGTCACCAAACTTACACACCCTCGAAGCTCCATCGCACCACCATCATCGGCACTACCGCCCCGGCTGTCAATGCGGGGCTTCGCCCGCAAGGCTAGCCGGCGAATCTGCGGTCGTCGTTCGAATCACGCAGCTCGACCACCCGGTTATAGATCCAGGCTGTCAACCAACCGATGGCGCCACCAACTACAGCGCCATAGAGAAATCCGATAATTGCTCCTGTCCAAGTTACTGAGTAACCCGGTAGGTAATGTCTCAGAAGACTCAGATGTTGGCCAACGTTTCGACCACCTCGAACAACAAGCCATGCAGTGGCAACCAGCAACCCTGTTCCGGCGAACATCCCGCACACTATCCCCATGACTCCGGCTCTGAGTCTGGCGACGGCAGACCGGATCAAGGCTTCCTCCCTGGTGACTTCATCAGACCGTAATGTCATTTCTAAGGGTTCTCCACTGAATCCAGAGTACCGATGAGCTCGAGCCGACGCCGAATCGACGACTCATAGCCACCAACCAGAAAATTGATCATTTTGGCCATCGAAAACCCCAGGATGAACCCACCCGTCGCAGCCTCCACCGTTCCCAGGATCGCTCCGTACCAACCGACTTCATAGCCGATCAGGTAGTTTCCGAGGAGCGAGAAAGTTGGCCCCGGTGACGGGCCCCCTCGAAACAGCAGCATCAAGGTTGCGAACAGCAAACCGATTCCAGACACTGTACCAATTGCAATCCCGAGGGCGAGTGGGTCATAGCGGGCGAATGCTTGCTGCACGAGAGTCTCGAGGTCGAGCCGCGGGATAGCCTCCGGAACAAGCCGGTCTGTAACCGACAGCGTTTGAGTATCGCCCTCTTCGTGGTACTCCTGCTCGACATTGATTGACCAGATATCGTGCTCTTGCCCGGATATGTTTCTCGCGGCGAAAATGCCTGCAAGCATCGAGTGGTCCTGATTGTTGTAACGGTGCTGACCATTGCGTCCGATAACCTGTAGATTCTCGAGTCCCTCCAAGAATGTGCGGATCGTCTGGAGTGACTCTCGGTATTCGCTGTCGTAGACCGGATAGGCCTTCGGCATTCTCACGACAGTTCCATCGATCACTTCGTCAGTGGAAAGCAGGCCCAGAGCAGACATTTCTTGGCCTGCCAGCTCCACCAGGTCTTGATCCCGAGCAGACCAAAGATCGTCTCCAATGTCGACAAAGTACTCCAGCCCCAGAGAGGTCATCTGCGTGTCCGGCACCATTTCCGGGCTCCAGATCTTGAAATTCTGGACTCGTCCGACGCGCACCTCGGGAGAGTGGATATAAATCCAGTTGTCCGGAAACACGTCCTTTCTGTCCACGATAAGAACAACCGTCAAGAAATCTCGATACCTGAGCTTCCTTGCCGCTTCTACGACCTCTGATGGTGGCATGGGGTCGAGCGACAAGAGTAGCTCGCGCAGAGCCATCGACGAGATTACTTGGTCTGTCTCAATCGTTATTTGGGTTCCGGCGCTGTTTCGGAGAGTCAGCGCCTCGACTCGTCGACCATCATGATGAACCCTCTCGACGGTCATTCCCGTCTCGACCACTATCCCGTTTGATTCGAGAGACTCTCGACATCGGTCCCACATCATCCCTGGACCAAGACGTGGGTAGTGGAATCTATCTATCAGTGTGCTGATCGTCTCCTGATTTCCCACCCTACCCAGCAACGCGTTTCGGATGGCCTTGACCAGATCGAGATTCTTGATGCGTTGGGCCGCCCAATCTGCGCTGATTTCGCTACACGGCATTCCCCAAACCTTTTCGGTGTAGGTTTTGAAGAAGATCTCATAGAGTCGAGCGCCGAACCGATTAGAAACCCACTGCTCGAAATTCACCTCTTCCTGGTGCGGCGCCAGTCGGCTACGAAGATAACTTACGCCGATCCGGACCGCTTCCCACGGACCTAGACCTCGAAGGGCATTGATCGGTTTGAGCGGATAATCGAAAAATTTGTCGTTGTAATAGATACGCGAGAGCCGAGGTCGCTCGAGGAAGTCCTCCCCGAGCAGATCCTCCCAGATCTTCTGGATCAGGCGAACTTTGGTGAAAAAACGATGCCCGCCGATATCGAATCGGTACTCGTTGTATTCGACGGTTCTGGAGATGCCGCCAACGAGTTCATCCTTTTCGACAACATGCGCTGGCAGCCCGAGCTTTTGCAGCTCGTAGGCGGCCGAAAGGCCAGCAGGTCCTGCTCCGATGATCAGCGTCTTACTCATCTGGTGGCGCCCATCCTATACCTGACGAGCCGCTCAGCGCCGAACCGTTAGATCGGTGGTAAATGGCGATAGAGTATTGCCCCATGTCAGAACCGCCTCAGGTAGAAAACAGATACCGACGGCCTTGCCTCCATGTCGATTGACGACACCCCCGACAACCGCCGATCGAAGCCGACCGGCACCTTGGAGAGCGATGCCACAGGGATTCTACCGAGCTTCATCTCTCTTGGCGGCGGGCTGCTGGTGGCCAGAGCGATCGCTTTTCTTGGCACCGCATTTCTGACCCGAAAGCTCGGACCCTACGGATTTGGCGTTATCGGGCTGGCCCTCGCCATTAGCGGCTACTTCTCCTCGACCGTGCAGGCCAGTGTGGGACCTGTGGGCTCCCGCGAAGTTGCCAGGCACCCCGAGCGTGCAGTCAGTATGGCCGGCGGCGTGATCGTGGTTCGCTTAGCTCTAGCCCTGGTTGCGCTGGCCCTCGTAGCGGTCATCGCACTCGTGATCGAAAAGCCGATCGAGGTCAAGCACGTGGTCTTCCTGACCAGCTTGACCATGCTCGCACAGGCTCTTATCACCGCTTGGGTCTACAAAGGACTGGGTCGAAACCGCATGGTCGGCCTAAGCCTGATCCTAACTCAGATCGTCTATGTCATAACCCTTTTCGCGGTCGTAAGGGAACCTTCCGACGTAATCTGGGTGCCGATCGCGATGGTCCTGGGCGAGTTGGCGGCAGCGGTCCTTCTGGGCATCCCGCTCTTTCGAAATGCTGATTCGAAGGCTGATATCCATGAGGGGCTGCGAATTCTTCGGTCCTCGAAGTACCTCGTTTCCTCCAGAATGCTGACCCAAGTCACGCGAACCGCAGACATTGTTCTGCTGGGCCTCATGGTCGGTGAGAGCAGCGTAGGGCTGTACACTGCCGGCTACCGGCTTTGTCTCCTGGTCCTGGGAGTCGGTCAGTCACTCCACACAGCCTACCTGCCAAAACTGGCCCGAGCAGCCCAAAAGGGAGCTCAGACGGCCGACCGCATTGGCCGTCGAGCGTTCGAGTCTGCCGTGGTCGTCGTATTGCCTCTGGTCGCCGGAGGCTTGCTCTACTCGCAATCTCTGTTGGGACTGCTCTTTGGTTCCGAATTTGAGGCAGGCGCTACGGCCTTCAAACTGCTTCTAATCGGAATCGGACTGCAGTATGTTCACGGGCTCGCACACAACGTGCTGCTGGTATTCGATAGGACCAGAGCCGACATGCGACTCCGCGCGATAGCCACCATCATCAATGTGACACTCAATCTCCTGTGGATTCCTCGCTGGGGGATCGTCGGTGCTGCGGCTGCCACGCTGGTCTCTCACATCGTAATCACACTTCTGTCGCTATGGGTCTGTCGACGTCTTGGTGTTCGACTGGTCTCGAGCAGCTGGTGGAAGGCGGCGGTCTCCACCGCAATCATGTTGGCGTGGCTGCTCACTGCCGCCGTTCAATGGCCACTCGCCCTCCAGATTCTGACCGGTGGCCTGGTGTACGCCGCAAGCCTGTCTGTTCTTCGCGGAATTCCTGTCGACCTCAGGCCTTAGACCTGGGATTCATGACCGCCTCTCCTGAGGGACTCGACCTTCCCGAAGAGGAAGGACAGGGCGCAGACGAGCTGATAGACCCAGTGAAGCGCCAATCCCGTCACCAAGAGCCTCACCCCACCTCTGGCCAGCAAGAGTCGATAAAAGGACAGATTCAAGACCAGGATTCCGACACCTGCCAAGAAAGAAAGGGCCAGCAAACGGATGTCGAAAATAGACAACACAACCCCGACCAAAACGAGCACACCGAGAAGGACGCTGAGCCGGCCTCTCGATGCGATGTTCAGCTCGGATCTGGAGGCCCGCTTCTGGCTCATGAGAACCACCCATGGAATGCCTCGATCGAACAAGTCAGTGCGAATCAGACTGCAAAGGGTCCACGCCTTGTGATGAGTGACCTGGACCTCTTTGGCCAGGAGGATACGTCTCTGATCAGCCTTCAACCGGTACCCCAGCTCGATGTCCTCGACGCAGGGACGCTCGAACCGCTCGGCGTCGAAGCCACTCATCTGTAGAAAAGTCGTACGTCGGATCGATCCACACCCGGCCCAAAATGTCTGAGCATTCTCGTCACCCTGCTGGTGAACATGATGGTGCTGAAGGTTCTTGAATCGAGCCACGAGACTCGTGGCGGTTGGCCTGTCGTCGTAGGAACCAAAAAGCGCTTCCAGCTCCGGATCGGCTCGGAATCTAGCCGCTGCGAGAGCAAGGGTGTCGTTATGCATGCTGCAGTCGGCATCGAGAAAAAAGAGGTAGTTGCCAATGGCACTCCTGGCACCAAGATTGCGCGCTGCAGCCGGGCCCTCTCTTCCGGACGTCGACAAGACTTTGTCGGCGACGGCCAGGGCTACTTGGCCGGAGCCGTCGGAGGACCCGTCATCGACGACGACGAGTTCCCAGTCACGAAAGGAAGAGCTCTCGAGCGCCGATAAACACCGCCGGAAGGCGGACCCACCGTTGAATACAGGGATTACCACCGAGAAAAACGGGACCGGAGACGAATCAGCAGAGCCAGTCGCGCCAGGCTGATTCATCAGTCGGTCCAGGTCCACTCAGTCAACACTCAACCTCTTGCGGGTGCTGCGGGCTCGATTCGAAATCTTCGGTTGAACAAAGATCTACAGGCCAGCCCAGTTTCGCAGACTCGACCGCGGCGGCGGCTATCTCCGCAGCTCGCGCCGCCTCCTCCACCGTGCAGGGAGCCGTAGCGGAGCCGTTGATGGCATCTATGATTCTCATCCACTGACGTTGATACGAGAGCTTGTAATCGCCCCCCTGTCGAGCCAGACGAAAGGCTGTAGGCAACTCCGTCGCCAGCCTGACAGCGCTTCTAAGTCGACTCTCGAGACAACCTCCCGTGAGAGATCCCTCCAGATATCGAAAACCGTCGAAGCGGTATAGGTCAAGCTCGATTCGCCCCTCGGTCCCACAGACTTCGAGGTAATTTCTTGGCACCGACTCCTGAGAGAACGAACATGTCACCAATGTTCCTTTCTCGCTCGAGCCGCTCACAATTGCCGAAGAGATCTCCGAAGATCTCGAATGACTCTCACACCAGACTGCCTTCAGCCGGTCCGAAAGTAGCCACTCGATCAGATCGAAATGATGAATTCCCATCTCGAACAATACTCCTCCACCGGTTTCCAGCCTCTGTCGCCAACCGGGCAGGCCATGCGTCCTCGCTAAATCCGTCGACCAGACAGAATTCACCAACTCGATCGGCCCGAGAACACCTGTGCCTATGAAGTCCCTGCACTGTTCCACAAGTCGATGGCAGCGGAGATTGTGTCCAACAAAGACTTTTCCCTTTCCCGCCGCCGAAGCTCGGAGGGCCTTGCGGGCGTCGCGACTCGAAAGCGCCAGGGGTTTCTCCACAAAGACGTGTTTGCCGGAATCGAGTGCATCAAAGAGGATCTCGCCGCGCAGTGCAACCGGCACGCAGACCGCAACCAGACCTACATTGCTGTTCGATAGAAGCTCTCGGTAATGATCGTAGGTTCTTTCTACTCCATACCGCCCTGCCAGGGTCTGCAAGCGGTCTGGATCGACGTCACAAAGCGCCACGACCTCGACCCCTGTCAGTTCGTGAATGGCCGGGAGATGAAGCTCTGCGCCGGCCCTACCGCAACCAATAAATCCAATACCGAGGGTTGATTTCGTACTCACTCAGGGAAACCTCTTGAAGAGAGGTGTCGATTATGAAACGACTTGCAACAAAAAAGAAAATCGCGGCCTCTCGGCCGCGATTCCACCTCGAAAGAGATTAACGAAAGATTGAAAGGTTCCGTGTCTAGATGTGCTCTGAGTCGGATTTACCCCGGTGTAGTTCCGGAGATTGAGGTAGGGTTATTTCAGAGAAGTCGGAGTCCTTTTGGCACTCCTGTAGAGTTGGTTGGACAAACTCTTTGGATGGGGAACCTTCCAATGATCACCCTTTCGAGCTTCGTTGAGAGTGAGCATAGCAGCTTGTGACAAGATTCACAAGCTTTTTTCTGTAATAATGATGCATACTTAGCAGTGATCTCTAAACCAAACAAAGACATGTCAGAAAATCCGGAGCCTGATTCGGCGGCACCTCCGCGCCGCCGAATCAAGAAATTGGATGTAATGGTCTCCGAAGTGATCCGAGAAACTCACGATTCGGCTACATTGGTGCTGTTTACTGGCAATGATCATTTGACGTACAAGCCGGGACACTTTCTGACGATCGATCCTCATCAGTTCCCCGCCCTCGAAAGGTTCATCGAGTATTTTGAGGAGATCAAAGGAAAAAAGGAGCCCGCGCGAGCCTATTCATTGACCTCAGCACCCCACGACAAACACCTCGCGATCACAATCAAAGAGGAGTACTACACCTCGGGGGTCACCCATTATCCCCCTCTACTTTCGCCTCTCCTAGTGTGGCGCACCCAACCAGGCACTCGGATGGAAGTAACCGGCTTCGGTGGTCCCTATGTCCTTCCCGACGACATCGAAACGCAGACCGATCATCTGGTTCATATCTGCGCAGGCTCCGGGATCGTGCCAAATTTTTCGATGGTGAGACATGCCCTTTCCCAGCAGATGAAACTTCGCCACACGCTCATCTATGGCAACAGGACCTACCGCGACATCATCTTCCAACAAGCTCTTGATGATCTTTCTCGCGAATTCCCAGATCAGCTCACCGTAGTTCATGCTCTGAGTAGAGAGAGTGACGTCTCCAGGTACGGGACCAACTTCCACCGAGGGCGAGTGGATCGATCATTGATCGCGTCCATGATCGAGGATCCTACAGCCGTGCGGGTGTTCTCTTGCGGTCCGGCGATTAGCAGGTGGGAAAAAATGACCGCTAAGGAGTCTGGTCTCGAGCCGAAGCCTCGCTTCATGGAGTCAGTAACGGAGGCTCTCGAGGAGATCGGAGTTCCCAGCAAGAACATTCGAAGTGAAAAATACGGCTAGGGACTACTAGCGCCTGCGTCAGTTGATCCCGTCTTTGTTCGCTCCCAGTGACGCGCTGCAGCCAACAACAGTGATGCAGAAGCCAAAAAAGGGCAAATCGAAGTCGCTAAGACCGGCGGCAAAGCGAACTCCGATCCACCAGGCGATCGATCTACGCTTCCCCACCTTCGATGGCCTGGTTACAAAGATCTCCTCCAACTTGTCGACGACCGGAATGTTCGTGCAGTCGGGAACACCGGTCGAGGTCGGTTCCGAGTTCACCTTCCGCTTTCATATCGAGGAATGGAGTCCAATCAAGGGCGAAGCGCGGGTCGTCTGGGTTCGCCGAGCTTCTGAGGACCTCGAGCGGCCCGCCGGTATGGGGGTGGAGTTCACGCAGCTGGACGCTCAAAGCCGCCGCATGATTCGGTGGCTCGTAGACAAACATCTGCAGGAAGGAGAAGCCCCTTTCGATCTTGCCAAGCTTCCGGTTGGAGCCTCTCGATCGGGACCCTCGCAAACATCCCCTCGTGTGAACTCCCTGACTGCCCGCTCGAAAAGCAAGTCGCCGCCGACTCCTCTGATCTTGATCTGGGCTGCCATTTTGGGGGCAGTCGCCTTCGGAACCTACTATTGGTGGGAGAGTCGAGTCTCCAAACCTTCGGTCGAGATCGGCAGCAGCGAATCTTCCCAGCAGACGCGGACCGAGTTTTTCAGCGAGGACTTCCGCCCAGACAGGGATGAGACCGCTGTAGAGGTTGGGCCTCAGCTCGAAAGTGATCCGGCAGGAGTACCACTACTTGTCGATGCATGGGCTGCGGCCTGGAAGGATCGGCGACCTGACGATCTTTTGAGGCTGTACGCCGACGAGTTCGAACCACCAAGAGATCTTTCCCGAGACGACTGGGAGGAGCAGCTGCGAGAAAGGTTCGCTCAGCCGGAGTTCATCCTGGTGGCCATCTCCGGATTGAAAGTCTCATTTCCGGATGAAAACACCGCCAACGCCACCTTCTATCGATCGATTCGAACCGAATCCGGGGACGATTCCGGACGTATTGCTCTCGACCTGGCGGCGCGAGATGAAGGTTGGATGATCGTCCGCGAGAGGGCGATCGATTGAGATCGTCTTAAGCCGGACTTGGAATCAAGCTGCAGGCTCGAAAAGAGCCTCACCATACAACCTAACGGCGTTTTCAAACGTGGCCTGCCGAACCTCTTGTTCTGAAAGGTCTTTCAACTCTCCGATTGCGCGGACAGAAACAGTCACGTTCGCCGGTTCGTTTCGCAAGTTCGGATCTTCCCCGAGCACCGGACTGTCGGTTTCAACCAGCAGACAACTCAGAGGAAGCCGACGCACCAGTTTCTGCTTCTGGGGGGATCGCATGACTGAAGGGGGAACCGAGAAATAGAAGCCAGCCTCCACCCCAGGCATCGCTTTCGCTGCCCTACCGTCAAAGGCGTGCATTTGTACTCGCTTAGCGCCCTTCTCGAGCAATAGATCAATAGCTTGGCGTCCTGCCGAGCGTGAGTGGACATTGAGAGGCAGATCCAACTCTATCGCCAGTTCGATTAGGGCACCAAAAATCGCTCGCTGGATCTCGCGTTCCGCAGAATCCTGAATCTTCCAGAGATCCAAGCCCACTTCACCGATTGCTACCAAGTCATCGCGATTCTTTCGGATCAAGACCTCGACTTCAGATGCCTGATCGAGGTCCACAATCGTCGGGAACAGTCCAGCAGCTGGTCTAACGAGGCCCGGATACTGACTCGCAATAGAAAGAGTTTGATGAATATCCTCGACAGTTTCACTCACCGCTACAATTGCGGCCACACCGCGTACCTGCGCCCGCTCCAAGACCTCGGAAAGGTCCGAATCGAAACTTTCATCGCAGAGATGCGCGTGAGTATCGGCCAGGGGGCTCATGACTCGGAAACGACGATACGTTCTTCTCCACAATAGACATTGAATCTTCCCTGGCGAAGAAAACCGACCAGTGTCATTCCATAGGCTTCGGCAAGCTCGATGGCCAAACTACTGGGTGCACCCACGGCAGCCAGGAACGGAATCCCCGCGACCAACGCTTTTTGCACGAGCTCGAAGCTGACTCTGCCACTGACAAGCAATACCCGATCACCTGCTGGTAGCTCCCCGGAGCTCAGCAGCGACCCCACAAGCTTGTCCACCGCATTGTGTCTGCCGACATCCTCTCGGCGAAGAACTAGATCCCCTCGCTCATCAAAAAGGGCAGCCGCATGAAGACCGCCGGTCTTGGCAAAGACCGGTTGCCGAGACGCAAGAGTTTCGGGCAATGCCACAAGTACACTCCGATCGACCCTGATGCGCCCTTCTGGGCGAACCGGGCAAATCGACTCGACCGCCTCGATCGAGGCCTTTCCGCAGACCCCACAGCTCGAGCTGGTGATCACATTTCTAGCTAGCAGATCCAAGTCGAAGCCTACGGTCGGTCTCAAGACGACCTCGACGATGTTCTGGTCGTCGCTCGAATCAGAGCTGTCACAGTATGCGATACGCCAGATATCGCGTTGTTGCGAGACCACACCCTCGCTGACCAAGAATCCCGTCGCCAGCTCGAAGTCGTCACCCGGCGTTCGCATGGTCACCGCAATGCTCGTGGGGGTGTGCTGACCCTCGATCTCCGCAACCACGCGTATCTCGAGAGGCTCCTCCGTCGTAACCAAATCACTGCGTCTCTCCACCGAGGCTCCGTCGTGAGTAGCTACGGGATATCGCACAGATGCCGACGGCGACGCCTGATCGCTCGATCTGTACTTCATCAGCCTTGATCCGACCCTCTGGCAAACATGCTCTCCGCCTTGTCGAGATCCATTGGCCGATTGATATTCATAAACAGTTCGGGATGGTAGAAAGGGTGTTGTGCCCCGACATCGACCACTTTTATCGGAACGGTCTCTAGCAGGTCCTGGACTCCGAACGCTCCTACCGCCAGGGCTTGTTCGACATATGGAAGGACATCGGGGTCATAGAGGGCGCACAAGGGCTCGAGCCGACCCAGCCATCGAGGAACACATGCAATCGGACCATCCGCCCTGGAGGTCTCCTGTCCTTCATCGCTCACAGATTTGATCACGTGCTCCACCAGATCTGAGGAAACAAATGGCATGTCGCAAGCCAGAACAAAAGTGGATTGCCCACCAGCCCAATCGAGAGCCGTGGCGATTCCACCCAGAGGCCCCTGTCCCGATTGTAGGTCTGGAACCACCTCCGAACCGGACAGGCGGAGACCCTCTCGTTCTGGAGACACGATAATAACCGTGGAAAAGACCCCGCTCAGCGTCGCAACAGCCCTTTCGACAAGGGTAAGACCCTCCAACTCGACCCTTGCTTTGTCCCGGCCCAGTCGCCTGCTCTGTCCTCCAGCAAGGACAGCACCCAGTGTTGTCGCCTTTTTGATGATCATGACTTCTCGTCTGAACGAAATGCTAGCAGAGCAACTTCAGACCGCACCAGAACAAGCATGTTACGATCGATCGTCGAACGGAGAAAACGAAACCTAGCTCGAGATATCGGATACCGTGATCGTTCTCATAGTCGACGACGAAGAACCAATCCTGCGCCTGGTTGCCAACCTCCTGGAGGCCAAGGGCCACGAGTCCATGACGGCGAGTGACGGCGAAGAGGGATTGCGCATGGTGGAGGTTCGTCGCCCAGATGCGATCCTACTCGACATCATGATGCCTGGAATGGATGGAGCCACCGTTGCACAGAAGCTCGGGGAATCGCCGGAGACCTCGGATATCCCGATAATCTTTCTGACCGGCCTGGTCGATGCCGATGAAATGAGTACCCGAGGTCCCAAAATCGGCGGTCAGTTCTTTCTTGCCAAGCCATTCGACGCAGAAAAGCTCTACCGGGTACTAGAGCTTGCTACGACTTCTGGCTAACCCACTTCCCTCCTCGTCCGTTTCAAAAGACCGGCTGCGGCGCATCTCGTTCCCAAAACCAGCCCGGCTGGCTCATCTCCTGGCATGTTGGGTCTTGGCCGCGCTATTAGGGCCCAATAGCGCCATCTGTGCTGAAACCGAAGTCTCCTCATCGTCACAGACTCTGCCAATTGAAGAATTCGAGCTCATCAACGGGATGAGATTTCTCTTGGTGCATCGACCGGAAGTCACCACAGTTGCAGCTGGATGGGTCGTGAATGTCGGCTCTGCGGACGACACTGCTGGTAGCTCTGGATTGAGTCATCTGCTCGAACACATGTTGTTCAAGGGATCCCAGACGATTGGGACGAGCGACATCGAGAAGGAACTGTCAATTCTCGATCAGCAAGATGAGATCCTCTTCGAGATTACGAAGCTACGAGAAGCAGTCGCCACCGCCTCAGAACGAAAAGCCCAAAAGCTGAACCGCCAAGTACTCGAGCTCGAAGCTCGGATGCTGACTCTACAGAAGCAAGTTCGATCATTGACATTTCTCGGCCAGTTTTCGTTTTTCTACTCGGGGCTCGGGGCTACCGGTCTCAACGCAAACACCTATCCAGACATGACGATCTACTTTGTGAATATTCCGTCATCTCGACTCGAGGGCTGGTTCTGGATGGAATCGGATCGACTTCTGCAACCGGTCTTTCGAGAGCTCTACAACGAGATTGGAGTCGTTCACGAGGAGCGACGTTTGCGAATCGACTCCAACCCTACCCGGTTACTGGATGAGCAGGTCAGGCTGCAATTCTGGGGTACCCATCCGTACGCCTGGGGTCCACAGGGCCGTCCGGAAGAGGTCGATCGACTGACACGCCCTATAGCTCGCAACTTCTTCGAACGACACTATCGACCCGAGAATCTGACTGCGGCCCTTGTCGGAGGCTTCGATCCAGACCAGGTCAAGTCCTGGGCCCGCAGTTACTTCGGGAGACTCGGTTCAAAAAAGCCGCCGCCTGATGTCCAGCAGAGCATCGAAGATGCCACTACGAACCCAAAAGATCGCAATTTCGAAGCAACCTGCGACTGTACTCCCCAGGCTCAAGTTCACTACCCCAGTGTGGCTTTTGGGCACCCGGACGCGTATGCCCTAGATGTCTTGGCAGGTGTGCTAAACGGTCGTACCGGTCGCCTTTTCCGATCTCTCGTCCTGGACCAAGAGATTGCGTTTTCGGCCTATGCACGACAGCAGGCCTGGAAGCGAGCTGGGAAGTTTTCGTTTTTCGGCGAAACCAAGGGCGATGTTTCGCCGACCGACCTCGTCACGGCATGGGACCTCGAAGTAGCCCGCCTCCAAACCGAACCGGCCACCGAAGCCGAGATTCACCGAGCGATCAATCGTCTCTCGGCCGACGCCTTCAGATCGCTCAAGGATCCCGCCGCCCTGATGAGTCAACTCCTCTACTACGAAGGCCTGGGAGATTGGAGACATGTACGTGAATGGCCGCGGGGGATCCTCTCGATCAGCGCTGCGGATGTGCAGCGAGTGGCAAAACAATATCTTGATCCAGCGGTGCGGACGATCGCGTTGTATCAGAGACCGATATCCGCTCGAAGTGGCGGCTGGATACACTCCTCAGCAACAGCCATCGAGAGCACCCCTTGATTCGACCGACCGTTCTTTTGGGTATATCTCTGGCTCTCAGCGGTGCCATCGGTCTCCTGGGCGAGACGTCCCAGGAGATTCCATCTCACCCGCGCCAACTTCAGTTCGAACAAGAGCAACAAAGACTTCCCACCGTCGAAGGGCGTCGTCACGAACTGAAGTCGGGTGCTGTCGTCTATGTGGTCGAAGATCACACGCTACCGCTCGTAGAGATCGGGCTAGCGACTCGAGCTGGTAGCTATTTGGACCCACCCAAGAAGACGGGATTGGCCTCTCTGACGGCTACGCAGCTCCGTAGGGGAGGGAGCCGAGAGCTCGGACCTGATGAGTTCGATGACCGGGTCGACGACCTGGGTGCACTTCTCGACTCACAAGCTGGCGGAAGCCGCGCCGGAGCAAGACTGAGTGTTCCGAGTTGGTCTTTTTCCGATTCGTTGGATCTCTTTTTCGACATGATTTCCAAACCCGCGTTCAACTCCGCCAGGCTCGAAAATGCGCATACCAGCTATCTCGAGAGTCTGACTCGAAGAAACGAAAACCCTCTCGATATCATGCAACGCGAGTGGGGTTGGCTCCTCTATGGCAAGACGCACTTCACGACTCGCCCCTGGACCCCAGATACGCTACAGGCCATCGATCGAGACTCGGTAATCAACTTTCATCGAGAGTTCTGGAAACCAGAGCGGATGATCCTTGCCGTCTCAGGCGATGTCACAACAAGCACTCTCCTCGAGCTCCTCGAGGCCCGGTTTTCTGCTTGGCCTTCCAGCAGCGGTTCCCCAGCGGCTCGATGGCCTCCTGAACCTCCGGGACCAGGAGTCCCTCCCGGTCTCTATCACTATGAGTTCGATGCTCCGCAAGCCAAGATCATCCTGGGCCACCGGCTATCGGGCCTGCTCGATTGGCAGGATAACGATCGTTTCATCCTTGCTGTCGTCGCAGAGATCCTAGGAGGCAAGGGAGCCGTATCGAGAATAGGCGGTCGGCTCAGAACTGCAGAGGGCCTTGTATACCGTGTAGGGTTGGATTTAGAGCCAGGAGACTTCTGGCCGGGGAAGTTGGAGGTCTTTTTTGAGACTCGCAGTGACTCAGTCGCCAGAGCGATTGATCTGACCATCGAAGAGATCGAAAGATTGCGGAGCGAACCACCGCACCCGGACGAGCTTGCTGTCGCCAAACGCACTTTGGTAGCGAGAATAGGTTTGGAGTTCGATACCGCCGAAGAGATCGCAGGCTACTTTGCAGGCGATGAATTCTTGGGTCGTCCGCACACCTATTGGCAGAGCTACCTCGATGGTGTTCAGAACGTAACGCCGGATCAGGTGCGTCAAGCTGCAAACAAATTTCTAGTACCTGATCGACTCGTCTATCTCGTCGTCGGTCGATGGTCAGAGATTTCGGGTCGATCTTCCGACGGCAGGTCGAGCCTCGAGGAATCGATCGGTTTCCCAGTAAGCCATCTGCCGCAACGCGACCCGTCGACACTCGAGGCCCTGGGGACAGTAGCGGCCGACGAGAACGCGGGAAACCCTCGCTCTCTTTGAATCGTACTGTAGTCAGTCAGTTTGGTCGCCCCAGGATCTGAGCTCTGTCAATGAACGCAAACTCCAGACGTGGTCGCCAACCAGGCCGAGCCAGCAGGGTCCCGGCCGCTGTGCTCGTGTTTTGGTGCTGGATCTCCCTGGTCCCAGGTATCGAGCTCGTAGAGAGCGCTCCGCCTGATGCAACGATTTCTCGAGACCCATTCCACCGTGGAGTAATCGTGTCCTGCCCTCGAGCTGGCCAGATCTGGGGCTCGCCTCAGATGGCAGAAAGCCTCCAAGAGCTGCGAACCCTGGGAGTGAACTGGATCTCGATCCATCCCTACGCGGGGGTTCG
>CAXMQZ010000051.1:0-9327 GCA_964195975.1 uncultured Polyangiaceae bacterium
GGGCAGACTCGCCGAGGCCGAATCACAGTACCTCGACGCCCTCGGTATCTATCGCCAGGTTCCTCCAGCCCTGCTCCGGCTGGGAGAGGTCTACCGTGACCTCGGGCAACCGGAAACCGCGGAGAAACTGTTCACCGAGTCGCTGGCTCTCAACTCGACCTCCGCCGCCGGACAGGCTGCACTCGGCGAGCTTTACGCGGCGCAGGGACGATACGACGAGGCCATCCCACTGTTGGAGAAGGCGCTCGAGACTGCGCCTGATGCTACCCGTCTCTACTATCCGTTGGCCCTGGCCTACCGAGGTCGCGGCGACAACGACAGGGCCAGAGATCTCATGGCCCAACGCGGCCCGGTCGGTATCAAGCCGGCCGATCCTCTCATCGACGGTCTGGCACCGCTCAGGACAGGCGAGCGGGCCTATCTTCTCGAAGGCCAAACAGCCTTTCGGGCCGGCCGTTATGAGGAGGCGGTCGCCGCTTTCAGAAAAGCCGTGGTAGCGGCGCCGGAGAGCGTCACTGCCCGCATCGATCTCGGGTCCGCCTTGGGAGAGCTCGGCGACTCCGAGGCGGCTCTTGTCGAGTACGACAAGGCTCTCGAGATCGCACCCGCCAACCCTACTGCCCTGTTTAATGCCGGTCAGCTTCGGGCTCGGCGGGGTGAGCTCGAGATTGCGCTGGAGTACTTGCGGTCCGCAGCCCAGATTGCTCCTGAGGACGCCGCCATCCGACTGCAGCTGGCCGATCTCTTGCGGCGCGTCGGTGATCTGGACAAGGCTTTGATCCATTACGAGGCCGCAGCTGAGCTCGAGCCCAATCTCGACACGGCTCGTCTGGGTGAGGCGCAGGTTCTTGTTGCTCTCAGCCGGTTTACCGAGGCTCGCGACGTTCTAGAGCAGGGTCTCGCCCAGCTCCCGGCGAGTGGATTCCTGGCCCACGGCTTGTCGAGGCTTCTGGCCATGGGTCCCGATCCTTCCACCCGTGATGGTCAGAGGGCCTTGGAGCTGGCCGAGAAGGTGTTTGCCGCGAAACCAGAGCCCGCGTATGCCGAGGTCGTGGCTGCGGCTTTGGCTGAGCTCGGAAGGTGTGATGAAGCCGCCGAGTGGCAGCAGCAGGTGATCGAAGTGACCTCGAGCGAAGAGCTGCTCGCACGGCTCAGGGAAGTGCTGGCTATCTATGAGCAGGGCGCGCCCTGTGCTTATCCTGTCCCGGCCCGCGGTTCGACAGCGCCAAACATATAGACGAGCGCGCACCTGTTAGAGATTCCATAGAGCCTCTAGACACTCAGATCTACACTGTCCTTGTCTCGATAATCCACCCGCGATCCATGCGGACAAGGCAGACGAATTACCAACTCGGTCCCGGAGAATCGAGTCGAGGAAGCTGGAAGGCCCCAGAAGTTCGAAGGCCTAGAAAGACAGAAAGCCCAAGAAGCTAGAAGGAGAGTCTCAGGATGATGAGAACAACAACTATTTCGAAACTATTGGCCATGCATCTCGCGATCTCTGGCCTGGCCCTGCTGCCGGCCGTGGCGGCTCACGCAGAGGCGCAACTGGCGACGATGACCCCCGCCGGAGCAAGTGTCATGTGGGAGACGCAGTCCAGCGCGCCACAGATACAGCTATCGGTCACGGGACCTGAAGTTGCGATTCGACAAGTAAGCAATAGCGGCGCTGGCCTCAGCTTGTCCTTGACAAGGGCCGACGGGACATCAATGCCTGACGGAACCTATAACTGGGAGATCCGCGAGTCTTTTGCAGGCCTCAATGATGGAGTCTACGATCCCGCCAACGGACGGGATGCGGTAGATGCTGCCTCAACCCAGGCACGAATCCCCGTCGAGGGCAGAGTCCAGTCCGGAGTCTTTTCGATCAAGAGCGGCTTGCTGGTCGATAGCTCCTTGAAGGAAGAGACCGCGCAAGATTCAGCGGCCGCAGCCGAGAAGGAGAGTCAGTAATGATTACTCGTAGCAGCAAATTTCGCCTCGGTGCCCTTCTTGCCGGTATTACGTTGTTCTCGATGTCGTCACCTCTCAGTGCAGACATCGTCCACCTCGACGACGTGATCATCACTTTCAGTCTGTGCACGGGGAATGACTGCGTGAATGGTGAGAGCTTCGGGTTCGACACGATCCGGATCAAGGAGAACAACCTCAGGATCAAGGCCCAGGACACATCGGCCTCGGCGAGCTTTCCGGATGATGACTGGCAACTCACCTTCAACGATTCTTCCAACGGCGGCCTCAACAAGTTCTCGATTGATCACATCGATAGCGCTCGGACTCCTTTCACGATCGAAGCCAATGCGCCGAGCCACTCGCTCTATGTCGACGACGGAGGCCGAGTGGGTTTTGGCACCTCGACCCCGGTGGTGGATAATCACGTTCGTTCGGGCAACACGCCGACGCTGCGACTCGAGCAGGACGGCTCCTCGGGCTTTACAGCACAGACCTGGGACGTAGCGGGCAACGAAGCAAACTTCTTCGTACGCGACGCCACGAACGGCTCTACACTTCCCTTCAGGATCGAACCGGGAGCACCCAGCAATGTGGTCTACATTGACAGTACCGGCGCTGTAGGAATCGGCAAGACGAATCCATCGGCAACGCTCGACGTCGATGGCGACGCCATCATTTCGGGCAACGTCTCTCTGGGTTCCAGTCGAGCTCTGAAGGATGATCTTGCTCCCGTAGATGGAAGCAGCCTGCTGGCAATTCTTTCTGAGCTGCCGATCCACACCTGGCGCTACAAGACCGAGGACAGCGACGTGCGCCATATCGGTCCGATGGCTGAGGACTTTCACAGCGCCTTCGGATTCAGCAACGATCCGCACCATCTTTCGATCGTTGATGCGAACGGAATTGCGCTCGCGGCGGTTCAGGAGTTGCACAATCAGCTCCAAACCAGAGATCAAGAGATCGCAACGCTGATGAAGCGTCTAGCGGCGCTCGAAGAGAAATTGGAGCCTTGAGCCACTACTTGAAGTACGAGCAACTACCGAAGTAGTGGAGACGCGATATGCACTTGACTATTGGAAGAAAAGCAGCTGTATTTATCGTCGCATTGGCGCTGACTCCGGCGCTGTCGCGGGCCCAGATCTGTGATGTTCCAAGCCCAGCCCATCCAAAACTGCAGGGGGCAATCGAGGACACGGCCTGCGCGACCATAAACCTCGCCGACCAGAGCTACGCGGAATCAATCCTGATCACACGCACGCTGTCGATTCTGGGTCCGGTTGGGCTCGCCGACATCAACGGTCACGTGCAAGTTCAAGGAGCAAGCACCGTGGTCGAGATGACCAACCTGATGGTTGAAAATGGATGCACGCCAGAGGCGTTTCTGGTCACGGCCGGTGGTCAAGTGAACTCTGAGCGACTCGAGGTCGTTTGGATCGATGGTGCGCCCTGCCCACCCGTGTTTAGCACGCATATCTTCTCAGACGATTTCGAGTCTAGCGACACCTCGGCGTGGTCAGCCGCGGTACCGTAGGCAACAAGTCCCTACATCGCGTAGAAGCGGCCGGTCTCGATGATCTCGCTGCGCACCTTGCCAAGCTTTGCGGGGATGTTTTCCAGAATGGTCTCGGTCACCTCTTCCACGAAGATCTTGATGACCACCTCTTCTGGGTCATCCTTGGCGACTCCGAGCCCCATCCCGATCACACCCGGCAGCCGCAAGACCAGGCTCTCGACCTGAGCCTGGATGCGCTCGGCATCTCGCATCGACTGCTGCATCTGCAGAGACTGTGGTTCTTCGAGTGCTGCAGCGGCGTTCTCACATCCCACGGTCTTGAAGGGCCCTTTGGGCTTTTTCTTCTTCAGGTCGTTGAACACGATCTTCATCGGGGTTGCGAGCACGAGTCTGCCATCCTCTGTGGTGGCGAAGACCAGGCCAACCCACCCAGGACAGTTTCCCCTGTTCTCGAAGAACACAGCACCTATGTCGTCTCCGGTCGCGAGCGCCTTGTTGTTTCGACTCTCGACAACGAACTGTTTGACAAAACGCCCGAAAGGGGGACTCCCGAACGGCCTACCGTAGGCTACGTCGGCTGTCGTTTTTACTGCGATCACCTGACCTACCGTGACACCCGTTCCTGAACCGGCCTTTTGCACTATTTGCCCCACCTTGGGAGCGACGAGCTGCTTACCCGGTTGCCCGATCCCGATGACCCTTCCGTTCGGATCGACCATGCCCTCATGCACTTTTGCGAGCGCGCCTTCCGACTTATTCGTCTTCCCCGCCTTCAATTTGATCTTCTTGAACTTCGCAAGCTCGGCAACGACGTGACCACCTGGATTGGCGGCATTGCACTTTCCGCCTTTGGTGAAGCGCAACCCAGGTTGAATAACTTCCTCCCCTTTCTTGGCTTTGTTGAGCCTACCCAGGAGGGAGCTGGCGGAGAGGATGTATTGAGTACCGCGCTTTTCGACCAACGCGCCCAGTGTTCCGCTCGCGCAAGGGGGCTGAACGCCGTCAGTGAGGAAAAAGTTGACATTGCCCCCGGTGGTGCCCAGTTTGATCGGGGGTGTCTGGACCTTGCGGTTTTTCTTGGGACCGGCAGCGAAACTCACCGATGCGACAAGACACACTACCCCCATTGTCAGAAAGAAATTCGGCCTCATGCTTCGCTCCCTTCTGCCTCCAGCGAGACATCGGTGACAGCCGCCCCTCCGCGCCACTTATGCTGCCTGTATCCAAGAATGCTGGGCTGACTGTATCAGACGCCAAGTCGCGGACCACGCCTTACCCTCTACGGTTGAGCAGGGCGCTTGAGGGATTTCTAGGCGCGCTACTGCGTGCTCGACCAGGCGGAGGTGTCACCCGACTCCAGCCCGTCGCCGAACACGTAGGGAACAATGCAGATAGATCGAGTGCTGCCGTTGAAGAAGATGTTGGTGAGCGAATCGTAGCTTCCGCCCGTAGACGACGAAAACTGTCCGGTGTTAGTAGACACCTGCTGGAGGAGGATTCGCTCGTTCGGTATGTTGATACTCCTTTCCGACCCGCCTCCAATGGCCTGGTACCCTGGTGGGCACTTCGATAGAACGGTGATCGTATCTACGAAGCCAAAGCCTGCTGCCGTGGCGATTTGAAAGGGATTCGCAAGATTGGCACAGAGAGCGATCACGCGCAGCCTCCAGGAGATCGACGTCGGGGTCCACTCGACCCCCCTGGCATCCCACCGGGTTCCTACAAAATCGCCAGGAACGCTTCCAGCCAGTGACAGGTCAACTGGAAACAACGGTCCGAGCACCGCCGCACCCCCACCGAGTACCCGGGTACCCGCTGGGCAATCGGCTGTCAGGGCTTTGGTGGATGAACTAGTGGTTGCCGTCTCGAGATCGATTCGCTGGACATTCGGCACATCGGCGCAGATCGCTCTAACAAGCATAAACCAGTTACCGGCCACCGAAACTGTCTCGTAGCCGATCGCCAGCCAGCCCTGGTCCGGTAGATCCATTGGCCGGCTCTCGGCGAGCGTAAGGATATCTCCCACCGCGGCCGACGACGTGAGTTGGGCGTTGCCACCGATCACCCAAGTGCCGGCCGGACATTCGACTTGAACCACTTTGATGTCGTTAGCGTCGGAAGCCGAAGATTCTTGCATGGTGACGACGCCCTCCAGATACACGGGCGCTCCGGCACCTTCGGCGATCTTCGGTTCGACTTCAAACAACTCCGGTTGCGCCGAGAGCGCCAAGGAGGCAAGCCAGGACGTGAGGCTGAGCGCCGCGATCAACACCCAGTATTTCGACCCGGCAATGCATGCCGAATCCCGAATCAGCCCCTTCTCTGCTGCTACGAAAATCCGTTCTCTCCTTCTACGAGCGCAATGGGTTCCCCGAAGGTTATCACGAGGATTCGCAGAGCTATTGACGTGCGTCGAGGATATCCAGGATATCCTGATTCAATGGATCAGCTTTTCTGCAGTGTCGTCGAGACTACGTACGGCAATGGGCGTGGCGGTCCGTATGGAGTCGGGAAGTGCCCGGCCTGCAAGGACTCAGACGGCAAACGTAACGTGATTGCATCGATGAGAGCGTCAGTGATCAACCCGAGGAAGTACTTTTTGTCGCCTGGATCGACTCCTGCGATAACATCTCCAAGTAAGCACCTCTACTACTAGGTTCAGGCTCGATGATCGGCACAACGATTTCTCACTACCGCATTGTCGCCAAACTCGGTGAGGGCGGCATGGGGATCGTCTATCGAGCCGAGGACACCCGCCTCGGCCGCGAGGTGGCGCTGAAATTCCTGCCGGAAGATGTCGCCGGCGATGGGGCGATGTTGGAGCGCTTTCAGCGTGAAGCGCGGGCCGCCTCGGCGCTCAACCACGCCGCCATCTGCACCATCTTCGATATCGGCGAGGAAGACGGCCGGCCCTACATCGTGATGGAGCTGCTCGAGGGCCGCTCGCTCGATCAGACGGCTCACGGCGAGCCGATGCAGGTACCACCGGCGATCGAGATAGCAATGCAGCTCGCCGATGCGCTCGATGCGGCGCACGAACGAGGCATCGTCCACCGCGATATCAAGCCGTCAAACATCTTCCTGACCAAGCGCGGACAGCCCAAGATTCTCGACTTCGGTCTGGCCAAGGTGACAGCTCAAGACGCCGGCAGCCAGGGCACGGCGGTTCCGACCCAGGCCATGGAGGCTGATCTGACCCGGCCAGGCACCGCGATTGGCACCGTCTCTTATATGTCGCCCGAGCAGGCCAGGGGCGAAGAGCTCGACAATCGCACCGATCTTTTCTCCTTGGGACTAGTCATCTACGAAATGGTCACGGGGCATCGGGCGTTTACCGGCAACACCTCGGCGCTGATCTTCGATGCCATTCTGCACAAGGCACCGGTCGCACCGGTGCGACTCAATCCAGAGGTGCCGACCGCGCTAGAAGAGATTCTCAACAAGGCGCTGGAGAAGGACCGCAACCTGCGCTACCAGCACGCCTCCGACATGCGGGCCGACCTGGCGCGACTGCGGCGAGATACCGAGCACTCGCGAGCGGCAGTGACGCCAGCTGCCGGATCGCCTGCCGCTGGAGCACCGGTAACTGGAACGCCTATGATCCCGGCCGATCCGATCGGGCCGACTTCAGACAGCACAGCTCCGCCCACGCCGCCGCCACCGGCTGCTCAACCCACTGCTGCGACCCCTTCTGCCCCTGCTCCGACCTCTGCCCCACCTTCGAGCACAATCTCCTCGGCCAGCTCGGATGCCCAGGTGGCGGTCGATCTGGCCAAACGCCACAAGAGCAAGGCCTTCTTGGCTCTGGCTTTGCTGCTGGTGTTCGCGATAGGCGCGGTGTACTTGGCCCAGCGGTTTTCTGAGCTGACTCCCGCCGAAGATGTTCAGATTCGATCGCTGGCGGTGCTGCCCTTTGCCAACACCACCGGCGACCCCGAGACCGACTACCTCGGTGATGGCATCGCCGAGTCCCTGATCAACAGCCTGACCGCCGTGCCCGATCTGCGAGTGGTCTCGCGCTCGAGTGCCTTCCGCTACAAGGGTCAGGAAATCGATCCGGCCCAGGTCGGCCAGGAGCTCGATGTCGGTGCGGTGGTGACAGGGCGGGTTACCCAGCGCGGCGACCAGCTCATCGTCGCCGCCGAGATGGTCGACACGCAGCGCGACGCGCAGCTCTGGGGCGAACGTTACACGCGACCGGTGAGCGATATTTTCGAGGTGCAAGAAGAGATCGCCAGGGCGATTGGCGAGCGATTGGAAATCCGTCTGACCGGGGCGCTCGACGAACAGCTTTCGAGCCGCCAGACCGAGGACGCCGAGGCCTACAAGCTCTACCTCAAGGGTCGCTTCTATTGGAACAAACGCACCAACGACGACATGCAAAAGGCCTTGAGCTACTTCGAGCAGGCCTTGGAAATCGACCCCACCTACGCCCCGGCCTGGGTTGGCGTAGCCGATTGCTATACCACCGGGGGCGGTATCTATCTGGGGCTCGACTTCCATGAGGCGACGCCAAAATCGATCGCGGCCGTCCGCAAGGCGCTCGAGCTCGATGATTCTCTAGCCGAGGCCCACACCACTCTCGCCGATCGGCTCTTTTATTGGGAATTGGACTGGCACGGCGCCGAAGCGGAGTTCAAGCGCGCTATCGAGCTCAATCCTGGATATGCGACCGCGCACTTCTGGTATTCAGAGCTGTTGTCGGCCTGGGGGCGGCACGACGAAGCGATCCGACAAGTCGAGATTGCATTGGAGCTGGATCCGCTTTCACCGGTCCCCAACTTGGCCATGGGGAAGACCCTCGCCGCAGCCGGTCGATTGGAGGAGGCTGAAGCCTGGCTTCTCAAGGCCATCGATTCGAATCCCGAGTGGCCGGCACCTAGACTCGAGCTGCCACTCGTCTACATGAAGATGGGGCTACCTGAAAAGGAGGTCGAGGCGTGGGCTGAGTTCTTCGATTCTGCCGATCAGCCAGCTTTCGGTCAGCAGTTGCGAAAAGCCTTCGAATCCGGTGGCATGGAAGCGGTAAGTCGCGCCTGGATCGCTGCGCCGGAAGAGGTGGCCCAACCGTTTGCCAAGGCGGTGGCACACGCACGTCTCGGAGAGATGGACGAGGCCTTTGCGGCTCTCGAGCTGGCCTTCGAGGACAAGTTTGGTCCTGTCTTGTGGATCGATGTCGATCCGGTCTGGGATCTCTTTCGCGACGATCCACGCTACGCCGACTATGTAGCCCGGGTCAACCGGCCGCCCATCCCTTGATGGTGACAGGAGCATCTCGAGGGTTTTCGCCCGACCCACCCCTTCGGGTGGTGTGAAGGCGGCGCGCTTCATACAAAGTGCCTATGGCCTTTAGCCAATAGCCAGAGCACCTTGGCGTAGGTAGGTGCTTGGCGTTGATGATGGGCGCAGATGATGCGACGATCCAGCCTCCATCGATGGTTCCTTACCAACACTTTGCTGGCAGGGTTCTTTGCCCTCTGCTGGCTGGTCTTTCGCAGTGGCCCAAGACCCAGCCGCCTGACCTACCCCTGTCAGCAGGCGGCGATATCCACCGCAACACTGGCCTTCGGAGCTCCGCTGGTAGCCACGGCTCTGGCTCTTCGGCGTCAGTTGGCGACACTGCAGTCCCCGGTCGGGATCACGGCCGCAGCGTTTGGTCTCCTTTTCACCTTCGGAGCATGGGGGTACTTGTCGCGTTTGGAGGCTTCGCGAAGTCCACAATTTCCTCCTTTGCAAGCTGCTGCTGACTACCGAGCCGAGGTCTTTCATGTCAGCGACTGTCCGCAAGATCCCGTTGGCGATCGCTTCCCCTGCATCGACGCCATGCTCAACCTGATGGGCAGCCAGGGGCTCAAGTTCTA
>CAXMQZ010000052.1:0-24157 GCA_964195975.1 uncultured Polyangiaceae bacterium
CCAGACCCGCCAATCCTCTGCCTCGGACCCGGTGCTCTCGGATCCGGGGCCCGGCACGTCCTCATCTGCCCGAGTCCCAAGCACCATCTGACACCCCGGCTCAGGCCACTGGTCAGGCAGCTCGCTGGCGAACTCGACACCGCTTTCGAGGTCCAGGACCCTGATCGCCTCCTCTTCGATCGACCAGAGGGGCCGTCGATCTTGGCAGCCAATGGTGACCAGAACCAGGGCGGCAAACCAAGCTACAGGAACGAATTTAGATGAGCACATGGGACAGAGTCGCCGGACAGGACGAAGCGAGATTCTGTCACACACGAATCACTATGTGGACTTTGTGAGACCTGACCCCCGTCATTCCTGAGCCCCACGACCTAAAGCAGCAATCACCCTCCATTGAGAGGCCCGACTGGGAACTATAGCGGCCTTCGTTGCGACCATCACGGGAGCGCTCCCCGGCAGGGTCGGTGAGCGGTCTACGGGACCGAGCTGCCTATGGTGCCGAGCTGCTCCAGGCGGAGACATCGCCGGACTCGAAACCGTCGCCAAAGAGGGGAAACTCCGAACAGGCCGCCCAGTCGGCCACGTTCGAAAAAAATCTGGCGTTGTCGGCATTCGTCCAACTCTGCGACGACTGTGAACTGACTTCGAGGATGGTGAGTACGCTGGTGCCGTGAAGGGTAGCGAAGTTGTCATCGAATAATGGTGTACCACCGACTGCCAGGCCTCCAACCACCACATCAACCTCCCCTACTCCAGTGGCAAGCGGGTGATTCACCGACGGCGAGGTTAAGCCGTCGAAGCTTGCACCTGAGTAGCTCGATCCCACCAGGCCGAGGATCTGATCGTTCCAATTCGACCAATTGCTGTTTTCCCCGAACATGACGACTCGTTTCCCAGCCTGAAAGAATGTCTGGATATTGGACTGCTCGGTTGCGGTCAAAAACGAGCCCGGATCGCTGTCGGTCCCCCGCTGATCGACCCAGAGCGAGTCGAACTGCAACATGAAACCGAGATCATCGAGAGCCGGAGTCACCGCAACCGAGTCGGCCTTGCCATCGAGCAGAGCCTTGAGCTCGGGCCACTCGGCGCCGCCGTAGTAGGCTTCGACGCCTCCGACAAAGGGCTGGCCCTGGGATATCAGGAGATCGACACCCTCGTAGACACAACTGCCCCGCTGAGGATCCTGCAGAACAATGATGCCGCCGGTTATATCGGTGATATAGAGCAGACCACTGGAGTTGTCTCTGAAGATGCCCTGCCCATTGCTCGGTGTGAGATCAAAAAAGATTACCTGGGTCAGCCCGGAGCCATCTTTCTGCACCTCCCAGACGGTATCCGAGCTCTCGAGCAGAATAAGAGTGTTGGTTGCAGGATCGACGGAAAGACCGGTCCAAGACTCATCGAAAGCGAAGCTGTCTAGGAGAGCGCCGGCCCGGGTGCGGTGCTCGACATCACCGTTGCCGTAGGCAATCCAGAGGGTGGCGTCGGTCGGGTCGTAGGCAACCGCGTTCGGGCTCCCCGCAGACGTGGCCCATTCCTGCTTCAAAAGGGCCGATCCACCGCTGATCGTGTACTCGAACATCTTGTCCAGGTCGACATCCGTCACGAAAAAGGAATCTGTTGCAAACGAATAGGTCAGACCCCGTGTGTCACTGGTGTTGTCAAGACTAATCGTCTCGAGCAGATCGAAGTCCTGGTCATAGGTCCTGATTCGACCGGGATCGAAAAACGATGCCGCCACGTACCATGTCGAGCCACGCATCGTTATGCCGTGCGCTGTCGGTAATACCGATTGCTGATCGATGATGACGAACTGCCCGAACCCAGCCGTCGGCACCAGAGCCACCAATATCGCCAGAGCTCCGAAAATCTTTCCTGCACGGCTGCGAAGTCGTGTCAACGTCATCCTCGCCTGAGTCGAGCCTACATCGAAGCGAGATTTTACTCGGTGCCGCCAGAACCTGGCGCAATCGCTCGAGACTCGAACTGCCCGGTGCCGACATCGCGCCTTGGAACCTAGAATATTCAGATTTTGACGTTTGGCAATAGGTCGATTTTGGTGGTCTCTGCTTCGTAGCAAAGGGTCATGTCCCCGGGCGGGATCATGTCCCCCTAGCGGCCCTACCGCCAGTTGATCCGGACTCCAAGACGATAGACGCGTGGCGACACGGTGGCCCGGACCCAATCGGCACTCCCCGAGCCGAGGTTGGTCGTGCGGCTGGTGACAGAACCATCGTTGAAGACGTTGAAGGCGTCGATCGAAAAAGTCAGGCTGGTGTTGCCGCTGGCGGCAAACTCCTTATCGAGTCGCAGATCAGCCACAAAGACATCGTCGTAGCGGAAGGAGTCGACCTCGTCGACCACCATGATTGCTCGACCGATCCCGTCAGAGCCGAACTTGTTGCGGTAGTAGTCGAGCGGATAGCCCTGGCGCCCGGTCAAATTGGCCGCGACATTGAATCCCCAGGCCCGCTCGGGAGCCACCTGATACATGCCATTGAGATTCCACTGCCACTTGGAATTCCACCGACCGGTGCTTGATCCATCTATCACGTCCGCTCCGGTGCGGTTGGGGTCGTTGTCGTCGAAGTAGCTCGATGGCACGCTCCACTCTTCTTTGAAGATGTAGTTGACAAATCCGCGCGCCATCGGGCAGCTCCATCGTCGGCGCATCGCCAGGGTCGATCGAGCCGGGCCCAAGCTCGGTCGCCTGGTCCTCGCCCGCCATCTCCGCGGCCACGGTCGGCGCCGCAACCGCCAGGTCCATCAGACAACCCGGGCAGAGACCCGCACTCCACGACTCCGCCGCCAAGACGGTTCCGCAGTCGGGGCAGTGGTGATCAAGTTCCTTCGGACCCGTCATAAACTCCGCGATCCTCGACCGAGGATCCAAGTTTCAGCCGCAGCAGTTGCCGCCACACTCGGTTGATTCGACGCCCAGCATGCTATGCCTTGTGCCCATGCGACACAAGACCGACTCGCATGAAAAGAGGGGACAGCCCCTCTTTCCTTACCGCCAGTTCAGCCGTACGCCAAGGCGCCAGACGCGGGGGTGGATGGTGCGCAGGGCCCAGTCGTCCAAACCCGAACCGAGGTTGTTGACTCGCGACAGAACCGTGCCTTCGTTGAAGATGTTGAAACCGTCAATCGAGAAGGTGAGGCTCGTATTCGCACTGGCGGCGAACTCCTTCTCCAATCGAACATCGGCGGTAAAGACGTCGTCGTAGCGAAAATCGGTGATGGTCTCCGCGACTCCGATTCGCCGCCGGATACCGTCAGATCCCCCCTTGGATACGTAGTAGGGAATCGGGTAGCCCTGGCGTCCGGTCAGATTGGCGGCGACATTGAAGCCCCAGGTGTGCTCCGGTGCCACCTGATACATGCCGTTGACGTTCCACTGCCAGGTAGAGGAGAGCGCGGAAGTGGACCCGTCCGAGAGTTGGACAAAGGGTGCACCGTCGCGGTTATCGCCTTCGACGAATCTGTTGGGGTCGTTGTTGGCGAAATAGCTGGCCGGTACCTTCCAATCTTCGCTGAAGAAGTAGTTGACAAAACCCCGCAGCATCCACTGGTTCGACAGCCGTTTGGTGAAGGTGAGTGCGGTGGCGAAGGAGTCGACCTCACGGTCGCCGTCGGTGGCGAGCCTACCGCCGGTAAACGTCAGACTGGGATTGGCCGCAAAGGTGTCGATCGCATAGGGTGATCCATCGGGCAAGAGTCCGCTGACGGTACCGTCGAAGACATACTCATCGGCGCTGGCAGTGCGAATCTCGCCACTAACCAAGTCCTCGAAGAGCGGCTGGGAATCTGCCACGTCGTCCTGCCTGCGCCAGGTAAGGTTTACTCCGAGGACGAACTGCGGCAGAAACGCGTGCTCTGCGCCGAGTATCAACTCGGTCGTCGTGGCCGGGTCCCAATTCGGATCGTTGACGTTGGTAGTCGAGAGTGTGTTCGGATCGGACGGGTCGGACCCGAACACTGACTCCCAAGCGAAAAGCTCGCCCTCGTCGTAGAACGCCGAGAATCCACCCGGCTCATCCAGAAACAGGATCGGGGTCTCCTGCACCGCCACCGGATTGACTCGCGCCAGATTGAAGTAGTTCATCGCCTCGGGAAATTGCGACAGGCTGCCACGCAGCAGCGTCTTTCTCTCCTCGCCCAGCGCATAGGTCACACCGACTCTGGGCGAGATGGTGGTCCAATCGAGGCCACCACCGTCGTTGCCAGGAAACTCGATCGCCGGTAAAACGTCGGGAAAAGCAATGTTCGCATCTACCGTGGCCGGCTCGTTCTCACCGTCCTGTCGGTCGTAGCGCAGCCCTACATTGACCGTCCATCGGCTCCAGGTCATGGTGTCCTGGACCCAGATCGAGCGGTAGTCGTTGATCACCGGCGCCGGGCCAGAACGATAGGCGAAGACCGCGTGAGCATCCATATATCGGTCTGGCGGCAAACCGAAAAATCCGAGAAAGCGGGGGTCTTGAACCCCCGCCAGATTGCCAGCGTAGTGGAATAGATTCCGCCCCGGATAGGAGAAAAAGTCTATCGTCTCCGCGCTCCGCATACGACCCCCGAATCGGATCTCGTGGCTCAGGGTACCGGTGTTTGCAAAATACGAGGCGTCGAGCTTCCATTCATCGGAACGGGGTCGAATCTCGATCGTGGAGTTGTTGGTCCAAACGCCGTTGGCATCGATGTTCGCCTCGCCGCCCGGCTCGGGAGTCGGCGGTTGGTCGGGACCGCTACCCCCTCGGGGTACAAACAGACCCGCAGCATAGACCCGCGAGAAGCTGCCAGAGACGAAGAAGCTGGAGCCAAAAACATGACTGTCTTCGAGAATCGTGACACCCGTCTGGCCGTTCAAGTCCAAAATCGCCGACTCATCCAGGGTGGGCCCCGCGTTCAGAGCCAGATTGATCTTCTGATTGTCGCTATAAGAACCGACAAAAGAATTGGCGGTTGAGAACTGCGCATTCACCTTCACCGCAACATTCTCCATCGTGATGCGCTCCGGTTCGCCGCCGCCGCGGATGTTGAGCAGATCCTTGTTCGACCACGCCCCCCAGAGCCAGACCCGGTCGCGCCAAGCCGGCCCGCCCGCTTCGAACCCGTAGTCCTGGGTGCGGACGATCGAATCGCCCACGAAATCGTCCTGGCCAGGGCCGAGCTCGCTGGGGTCGAACCCGGGCTCGGCCTCCTGGAGCACCCCAAAATAGCCATCCCGGTCGGTGAGCAGAAAACGGGCCGAGCCCCTGAGCTCGTTGCCACCACGTTTGGTCACAACGCTAGTGGCCACTCCGGCGGTACTCTTGGTGACATCGTTGCCGCCGGTGACGATCTGCAGCTCCTCGAGCTGGTCGAGGTCGAAAAAGACGGGCGAGTTGCCACCCCCACCGAAATAGACGCTCTTGACCTGAACGCCATCGAGAACAAAATCGTTCTCTCCGTGTGTGGTGCCCTGCCCCCTCGCGATACCCTGGTCGCCGCTAAAGGCATCCCCGACGTCGACGCGGCCGGACAGGACGCCAGGCGCCTGCGTCAGCAGGGCCCAACTGCTGCGAGCGGTCGGAATCTTCTCGAGCTCTATTTGAGTCACCGTCGTGCCGGTCGAGAGCTTGCGCTCGTCAAGCAGCGGGCTCTCGGCGGTCACGCTGATGATCTCTTCGATTGCGGCGGCGAGTTGGAGCTGGAGGGTGGTGTTGCGTGACGCGTCGATGTCGATATTGGGATAGTCGAGAGTCGAAAAACCGTCCAGTTTGGCCTCGAGAGACCAGCTCCCCGGATCGAGTCGCAGAAACCGGAACTCTCCCAGACTGTCTGTAGTTTGCACCTTGAGCTGACCAAAGCCGGTCAGGCTCACCGTGACACCTGGCAGACTGTCACCGTCGGTGGCGCGCACGGTCCCGTAGAGCGCTCCGGTACTCTCCTGCGCTTTGGCCAGACCGGCGAAAGCCAGGGGCAGCAGAATTGAAACGACTAGATAGAACACTCGACCTGTCTTCGCATTTTTCATGAGGGAGATCCCTCGATTCTTGTCAATTCGTCTACCATGTCGGAACCTCCTCCCACCCAGGGAAGGGATCCAGGCCCCAGCCCCAGCCGGTATCGGATTCGGGGTTCGGGACGACGCGCAGATTGGTGAGAGCGCGCAGCTTGGCCAGCAGCTCTTCATACGGCAGCGTGTGGAGCGCTGGCTGCGAAACATCCGGCACCGGCCACAGAGAGATGGTGCTCCCACCTCCCCAGGTCGCGATCCACTCGCCGTCGGGCGAGACGATGTAGCTCTCGGCCGCGGAGGCCTCCTGGCTGACCAACAGATGGATCGGTCCACTACTCACCGCGCCGATCTGCAGGAATCCGCCCTTGTCGGGCCAGGTCGCGGCAATCTCGCCGCTGGGGCCGACGAACTCCGGCGCGCCGGACGGTCCGTGCGAGTCGAGTTGGCTGGAAGTCCCAGACACCAGATCGAAGAGTACGGATTCACCGTTCTCCCCGTGACCGCCGGCCAGCAGCAAGCGACCGTCACTGCTGAGATCGAGGCTGCCCTCGCCTTCCGAGAAGGTCTCGAAGCTGCCATCCGACGGGTCCCAGATCTTTATGCTGTTGAGACCTGCGGCTATCAGACGTCGGTCGGGGGTGATTATCATCTGGAAAGCGCCGCCCTCGAGACTCAGGATCTCGCCGGTCTCGAGATCCCAGATGCGGATCTCGCCAGGAGTAGCCGCCGCCGCGAGATCGGTACCGAGAGCTACACTGAGGATTGTGTTCCCGAGTGATTCGAATACCTGGTTCGGTTGTCCGTCGACGGGGACCAGCCAGACTTCGCCATTCTCGCCCCCGATGAGAAACCGCTCGCCCGACGGATCCACGGCCAACTTTGTCAACATCCGGCCGCCGCCCACAGCGAATACCCTGCTGCTGTCGCCAGCGGCCGCCGTCAGCGGCAAGAGACGCAGGGTGCTATCTCTGCCCACCGACGCGATCCACTGTCCGCCGGGAAGGAAGGCAACATCCCGGACATCCATCTCGTTTCCGATGAGCTGCCGGGGGTAGCGACGATCGATCGGCCACAAGGCGATGCTGTCGTAGCTCGCGGTGGCGAGCCACCGGCCCGCTGGATCAAAGGCTGTCTCGAACATCACCATCCCCCGGGCTCCATCGACGCGCAGCAGAAGCGGATCGGTCTCGGATGGGTCCTCCAGATCCCACAGTGCCGTGTGACCGCTGCGGCTCGCGGCGGCCAGCTTCGAGCCCGCCGCGTCGAATCGAAGATTCTGCACCATCCCTAGCGGATGGTGCAGCACTCTCTGCGGCGAGCCGGAGTGGTCCTCGAGATCCCAGATCCACACTTGACCGTCCATGCCGGCGGTGGCCAGGTGATCGCCATCAGGGTGAAAGCTCGTGCGGGTGAGCCGGTTGGGGTGACGCCCGACGAGCCGCGGAGCGGTGTCTGCCGGCTCCTCCAAAGTGACCAATTGAATCTCCTGCATCTCTGGATAGGACACGTAGACGATCCGGGAACCGGCGGCATCGATGCTCAGCATCCAAGGGGAGTGCCACTTCGAGTAGACGGAAAGGTCGCTGTCCAGGTCGCGGAGGAGCTCCGGTCCACCTTCGCCCAACGGCCAAGCCTCGACCCGGGTCCGGGGTCCCTGCTGAGTGAAGGTGAAGATGCGTTGTGGGTCCCCTGCCAGGCGAAAGTCCACCGGGCCTTCGGTCGCGAGCTGCCGTATCAGGTTGCCGTCGGGGATCGACCAGACCTGCACCTCCTGCGACGGCACGCTAAGGGAGATCAGATGGTTCGAGTCGGCTCCGAACCTTGCAAACATGTGGTCTTCTTTTGCCTCCAGCAGCCTTGGAGCGCCCCCGGTTCTGGACCAGAGTTTGATCTGTCCGCGATCCTCCCCGTGCTGGCCGATGGCAAACCACTTTCCGTCAGGGCTGAAGTCGACACTGGAAGCGCCCCAACCGCCACTGATGGCAGATTCGAGAATTCGCGCGGTGGGCCCGCGCCAGAGGGCCTCGAGTGCGAACAGCCGGGTCACCGGGCTGTCGGCACGCTCGAGACTGGCCAAGGCGTAGGCAAGGGCACCTGTGGTGTTGGTCTCGATCTCCAACCTTCCCAGGGCCAGGAGTTGATTGGCCTCGGCGCGGGACGCCTGGGTGCGAGCCTCCTGCTCGGCTACCAACGCCTGCTGTCTGGCAGCTTCACTCTGGCGCCAGAAAGTACTCACGATGCCTAGCCCGATGGCCAAAAGGGTGATGACCGCTGCTACAAAGAGTCGGCGGCGGCGCTGGCGCCGCTCGGCATGTGACTTCATCGCTGCGGCAAAGGACTCCTCGGCGCTGGTGAGGCCGCCGGAGTAACGCTCCCGCCAGAGCTCGTATTCGTTGAACGAGGTGCCGGTCCAGAGAAGATCGTCCGGGTGGCCGCGCTCTTTCCACATCTGCGCCGCTTGGCGAAGCTGATCCCGCAGCAGAGAGCCCTCCTCGTCCTGCGCCCGCCACCGCACAAGACGGGGCCAGTTCGACAACAGCGATTCATGGATGATCTCGATCCGCTGTTGTGGTTCGGAATCATCCTCGGCGGGGACCTCGTACGACGTCAGGAGTCGGGCATCGATCAGGGTGTCGAGGACGGAGGCTGCAGGAGGGGGACATGTACTTGTTACGTGTCCCCCTACTGATTCGTGGGCACGATCCCGAGGGTGGGCATGACCCGCCTGTTCGGGGACACGATCCCGAATTCCTCCGGAATTCGGGTCATGTCCCCCTTCGGAATCGCGTCCCCCATCGAATACCGATAGCAACTCGTCGCGGGTGCGAGCTACCCGGGTGGCCTGAGAGGTCACCAGATTGCGAAAGAGCTCGCGTACGATCGGTATGTTGTCCTGACCGATTCTCTCGAGCGTCTTCTCGGCGTGCTGTGCCAGCGCACCGGCGACGCCACCGATGTGTTCGTAGGCTTCGCGAGTCAGCAATCCCTGGTCCCGATCGCGGTGCTCCCAGAGCCGGGCCGCGGCAAAGGCCAGCATCGGCAGAGCACCACGCTCCTGGCTCACCTCCTCCACCATCTCGTCCACCAGCGAATCGTCCTCGAATCGATAGCCACATTTGAGCGCTGGCTGAACCAATGCGCGTCGCAGCGCGGTGCCCGACGGAGGCCGTAGCGGGGTGAGCTCGGAGAACATCGGCGACAGCGCCGGTTGACTCGAGCAGTAGAAGAGAAAGTCATCCCGCATCGACACCAATACATGAGCGCCCGTCTCGAGAGCGAGTTTCGCCAGCAGCTCGGAGAATTGCTCCTGTACCTCGGGTGGGTTCTGCGTGAAAAGCTCCTCGAACTGATCGAGGACCAACAACACCTGATCGTGCTGCGTTCGCCAGCTACGGACAACCTGCACAATAGACTCCGAGTCGTTGCCCTTGACCAGCTGCTGCAGCGCCTCGGTATCGCCGGAGATCTCTGGCACCAGAGCCTGAGCGAGAGCGGAAAAGGGGTTGGTGCCTGGAGTGATCACCACCGATCGCCAACCCGTTGGAGTCACCGCCAGGAGACCAGCGCGCAGGAAGGAGCTCTTGCCCGCACCCGAGGGCCCGATCAGACCCAGCAGATGAGGACGGCGCAGTTTCTTCCACATCTCCTCGACCTCGAGCTCACGACCGAAGAAGTACTTGGCATCGTCTTGGGAAAAGAAAGCCAGACCCGGGTAGGGCTTGACATCCTCGGCGCGATCGACCCGCAAGGTCACCTCTTCGAGCGCGCGGGACAGCGCCGCCGCGCTCGCGTAGCGCTGTTGCGCCTGTCGCGCCACCGCTTTCCGTACCACTGGCGCCCACGCCGATTCAGGTACCCGAGGTGGCTCTTCGTGGACCTCCTGCCAGATGCTCTGTCGAAGATCAAAGCGACCCAAACCCTCGGGAGCTACCATCTCGGCCAGGACCACCCCGGCTGAAAAGACATCCGCCCGTGCCGTAGGGGCCTCACCCCGCGACTGCTCTGGGGCCATATAGGCCGGAGTTCCAGAGACCGTCCCAGTTCGTCCCTCCGCCAGCCCTTTGGCGATTCCGAAGTCCATCAAAACTACCCGACCCGATCGGGTCATCATGATGTTCTCTGGCTTCACATCCCGATGCACTAGATCCGCCTCGTGGATCGCCTCGAGACCGGCCAGAAACTGCGATGCGATCTCTCGGGCTTCACTCAGATCCAGCGGCGCCCGCATCTTGAGAATGTCGAGCAGGGTGATTCCGTCGATGTACTCCATCGACACGAGCTCCTGGCCATCGAACTCGACTAGATCGAAGACCCGGCAGACGTTGGGAGAGATCACCTCGCGGGCCATCCGCACTTCCTGACGCAAGGACTCCAGCGCCCTTTCGTCGGTGAGAAGCTCGGCCCTCAGCGCCTTGAGGGCGACTTCGACCCGGAGCTTCAAATCGACGGCCCGCCAGACCTCCCCCATGCCGCCTCTGCCAAGAAGGGCTCGGATCCGATACCGGCCGCCAAGGGTCTGACCTTCGGAGAGAGTGTCCGACTTGTAGGTTAGAGTCGGTGCGTCTGCTGGACTGTCGATTTCGGCCATGAGCGATGGCGACTCGAGCGCCAGCTCCATGAGACAGCCCAGACAGAGACCCTCGCTGCTTCGTTCCCGCGACAAGACGGTGCCACAAACTGAACAGGCCATGGCAGTTTGCAGATCGCTCAACTCGAGTAAGGCTCCGCTGGGTCGGGCAGCAGTCTGCCCGTACATCTATGACAAAAAGATCTATTGTGGGAGAAAGGTTACACGGGTTGGCGGGCTAGCGGCGAACGACCCGCAGCAGGTGGCGCACTTCGTCGTCCACATCAGCCGGATCCACGACGGTTTCGGCAATCTCCTGGCGCAAATACATTCCAAAGCGCTTCCGCAAGCGGTGGACCGCAACCTTTACCGCGCCTTCGCTCATCCCCAACGTCTTGGCGACCTCTCGATAAGGAGGCTGTGGACTTTCACTCGTAAGGTACGGCTTCAAAAACTGAAACTGATTTTCGCTGTCCGAGGCCCCAGACTCACTTTCCAGCCTATCCATCGCCCGATCCAGGACCGTCACGGCCCACCGATGCTCGAAGATATCCTCTGGCGTCATCTTCTCGACCGGGTGGGCCACATAGCGCTCCTCACCGGCCTGCAAGTCGAGCGAGATAGTGGTGGTACCACCTCCTCGCTTGAACGTCCGCTCTTTCCGATCCTGGCGGGAGATAAAGTGCTTGATCGAGGCAAACAGAAACGACCGAAAGCGACCGGTCGAGGGCTCGACACTCTGGAGAATCTCTTTCTCGAGAAGATAGGTGAAGAACCCCTGGGTCAGATCGCGGGCTTCATCCTCGTCGTGTCCTAGGCTTCTGGCGTAGGCATACATCGGCAGCCAGTAGGTCTGACAAAGGCCTTCGAGTGCTCGCCGAGCCTCAGTTTCGGTGCCGTCGCGAGCCGCGAGCACCTGGCTCCATTGGGTCGTAGCTACTTGTGCCGTCACGCGTTCCCCAACGACCTACCTACAGAAGTTTCAATAGTCCCAAGCTTCTGGATCCCTGGTCTCAGCTCAGTAGCTGCCTCCAAACCAATGTAGCTGGGTCGGCGGTGATTCTACTGTGTAGTGCCAGAACACCACAAGACTGGGAGAAGAGGCATGGGACAGGGCAAAAAGGGGGACAGCCCCTCTATTTCAGCCGTTTCTCACCCATCCGCCGTTCTGGAGTTAGGGAAATAGAGGGGCTGTCCCCTTTTTGCCTGGAGTTAGGGAAATAGAGGGGCTGTCCCCTTTTTGCCCACCGGGCGGGTCATATCCCCATCACGCCGGTGGCGGTGGCGGTGACGGGCGGACCGTGGCGAGCAGATGGCGTACTTCGTCATCGACCTCAGCTGGGTCGGCGACGGTGTCGGAGATTTCCACTCTGAGGCAGTGACCGTAGCGCTGGCGCAGACGGTGCACAGCGGTCTTGACCGCTCCTTCGGACATCTGCAAATCGGCGGCGACCTGTTTGTAGGGCTGATGGGGCTCCTGGCCTGTCAGGTAGGGCTTGAAACGCTCGAACTGCTCGAGGCCACCCCCCTCAGCCGATTCGCGCTCGAGAGTGTTCATCGCCCGCTCCAGGACCGTCATCGCCCAGCGACGCTCAAAAAGCTGCTCTGGGGTCAACGTCTCTATCGGCTCGATCTCGAATCGGGTCTCGGCATCCTTGGTGTCGAAGGACAGGGTTTCGGCACCCCGGCCCCGCTTCTGCGCTCCAGCCTTGTCTCGCTCGTGCGAGACGAAGTGACGCAAGGACGCCAACAGAAATGACCGAAACCGTCCTTTGGCCGGATCGACATCCTGCAGGAAGTCTTTATCAAGAAGCTCTGCAAAGTAACCCTGGGTGAGATCTCGGGCCTCATCCGGATCGTAGCCCTGATGTCGGACATAGGCATACAGCGGGTACCAGTAGGCCGAACAGAGCGTCTCCAGGGCCTGTCTGGCATGGGTTTCTCCACCATCCTTGGCGGCCAGAACCTGGCTCCACTGTGTTGTCGCAAAGTTTGCAGACATTGGTCCTGACCCTAGCGGCTAATGATCACTTCGTCTAGGACAATACTACCTTCGAGCGCATCAGCCGAGCCTTTGGGCAAGCCCGCTCGGACCGTCTTGATCACCCAGCGTCGATTCTGGAGATCGGCCCGCTCGGCGCGGATCCGCGTACCCTTGAGCAACCGAGCCGAGCCGTTGGGGGTATTGGGGCCCGAAGCCCGAGTCCATTCCACTCCGATCCTGGTCTCTCCACGACGATTCAGTCGGGTACGCCCGATCTCGGTGAGGCCTCCAACATCCTGCCGCACCAGCAGGGCTACCTCGTAACGTGCTCCGGCCGCGATCAATCTCAGGATCGCTATCGGCTTCTTGCCCGCAGCGAGATGCAGGATGTCGACTCGGCCGCCGCCCAGGTCGACTTCATTCGGATCGACAAGCAGGGTCGCCGTCAGGGTCGTCTCCCTCTTGGGCTTTTTGGTAAGGACATACGACTTCTTTCTCGTGCCTGTCACCCGGACCTCGAGAGCGAAGCCGGAGTCATCGAGACCTGGCTGAACGACCGATACGTTCCCGACCGCCCTTTTCCAAGCGGCGGTGGTGCCACTTTCGAAACCATCGACCAGAAGCGATGGACTCGTGAGTCGGAAGACCCGTCCGCCTCGATCGACGACATAGACCTCCCCCGCCTCGTCCTCACCAAAGCTGGATATCGAAAGGCCCGAGTCGAGCAGCCTGGTGGATTGCCATAGACCGTCCGCCCTGGCCTCGGCCGCCCAAATGGTTCCGGAACAGAAGTCGCCAAAAAGATAGAGGCCCTTCAGTGCCGCGGCACTACGACCCCGATAGACGTAACCACCCGTAACCGAACAACCTTGCGAGTGACTGTAGGTCAGGATCGGGTCGACCAGACCTGGACGATCACATCCGGACGAAGGGTTGAAGCAACTGTTTCCCTCCTTGCGACGCCAACCGTAGTTCTCGCCGCCGGGACTCGAGCCCGGTTGGAAATCGATCTCCTCGACTCGATTCTGACCGACGTCGCCGATGTAGAGATCGCCGGTCCTACTGTCAAAGCTGAAACGCCACGGGTTACGCAAGCCAAACGCCCAGATTTCATCTCGTGCCGAGCTGTCACCGACAAATGGATTGTCAGGTGGGATAGCAAGCGGCAGACCGTCGACATCGATCCGCAGGATCTTGCCTAGAAGGCTGTCGAGGTCCTGGGCGTTGTTACGTGGATCGCCTCCCGATCCACCATCACCGCTGCTGATGTACAGGTAGCCGTCCGGGCCAAAGGCAAGATGGCCTCCGTTGTGGTTCGAGAAGGGCTGATCGTACGACAAGACTTCGACTTCGGATGAATCATCGGCTCGATTGGGGTCCGCCGAGGCGGCAAACCGCGAGACCATGGTGTCGCCCCGGTTGTCGGTGTAGTTGACAAAGAACAATCCGTTCGCCTCGAAGTCAGGATGAAAAGCCAACCCCAGGAGTCCCTGCTCGTTGCCGGAGCCGACCCGACCGGTCAAGTCCAGAAAAGGGGTCTGAAGAAGACGACCCCGGTCGATAATCAGAATCCGCCCCCGCTGCTCGACCACGAAGAGCCTACCCGAGGCGTCTCCGGCATGCGTCACGAGAAGCGGCAGCGAGTAGCTTCCGTCGAGTCGTTCGAGCTCGATGGGATCCGCGGCAATCGCAAGCGATACCGCGCTGATCACCAATAGAAGCCAGGCGGTAAGAAGTCTGTAGCTCGAGACCATCGTTCACTCTCCTACGACCCGCTACAGAAGTGCAACCTTCATGCCCAGGCTCCGTAGCTTGGCGTAGGTCGAAGCTTCTTGAGGTACGCTACCAGGATCTAGCCCGATTTCGATCCACCTTCGATCCATCCATGTCCAAGACACAACGGCTTGTCTATGTCCTTCTGGCGACACTTTGGCTGATCGCTTCGGCAGACGACGTATCCGCTGCCGATCCCAGGGCCGAAGTAGTCACTCTCACCGCCGAAGACGTCGCGGAGCCGATCACGCTCGGACGTGCTTGGCGCTACTGGGCTGGAGACGACATCCAGGGTGCCGACCCCACCCTCGACGATAGCGCCTGGCCCCTGGTTCGACCCTCGCTTCAAGATCTGGGGAAGGTTCGTCTACCGGGAGGCTGGTCGGGTATCGGATGGTTCAGACGAAAGATTCGTACCGACGACAGCTTTGGAGGTGTAGCGGGTTTCTTCCTCTACCAAGCGGGTGCCTCCGAGGTCTATCTAGACGGCAAGCTAATCGCCGAATTCGGTACGGTCTCTGCCGATCCGACCATCGAGAAGCCCTTCTCGCCCCAGTACGTCACCAGTCTGGCCCTAGAGCCGGATATCGATCACGTCCTTGCGATTCGCTACTCCAATGTTGCCGGCAACGTCCTCGGGTTCCACTTTCAAGGATTCAGCATCGCGGTCGGCGAGGTGAAATCGCTGACCCGAGAGGGTATTCGAATGATTCGCCAATACACCGCCTTCATGGCAGGCGGAATCGGAATCTTTGGCTCCTTTGCGCTACTCCATCTGCTACTTTTTTCATTTCGCCCCAAAGCGCTCGAGAACCTCTTCTTCGCCCTGTTTGCCATCTCGGTGGTCGGGATCTTCGCCGCCGAAGTTCAGATGAACTCACAGAGCGATCTGTCTCGGGTGCTCTGGTTTCACAATTGGTTCATCACTTTTAGCATCACCATGGCCCTTTCCGCGCTGCTGGTCGAGTACCGGGTGTTCTGGGGGCAGATCGGCAAGACGTTCTATCTCTTCACAGCTGTGGCAACGATTTTTCTCGTCTGGGCCTGGACGCGGGATGCGTTGACCAACCTCGTGCCGATAATGATTTTTCTCGCTGTGATCTATCTCGAGGCGCTACGCCTGGCACTCAAAGCCATCATCCAGAAGAAGCCCGACGCTTGGGTCGTCGGCAGTGGATTCCTGCTTTTCACGGTCTGGATCTTCGTCTCGACACTTCGAGGTCTGGGCTGGATCAGCATCTCGCCCGAGCTGGTGGCTGCTACCGGTCTCGGAGTATTAGCCTTGAGCTTCTCGGTCTATCTGACCCGCCAGGTCGTTCGTACCAACCGGCAACTCGAAACCAAATTGAGCGAGGTCGAGTTGCTGACCGAACAGACTATCGAGCACGAACGCCGCGCCGCCCGAAAAGAGGTCGAACGGAGAGTGCTCGAGGCCGACAACGAGCGCAAGACAGCCGAGCTCGAAGAAGCGAGACAGCTCCAGCTCGCTATGTTGCCGGAAGAGCTTCCCACTCTGAGCGGCTTCGAGGTAGCCGTCCACATGACCACAGCATACGAAGTCGGAGGCGACTACTACGACTTTCACACCAACGGATCAGAGATCTGCACGGCGGTGGTGGGTGATGCGACGGGCCACGGTCTTCACGCCGGCATGGTCGTAGGAGTTGCCAAAAGCCTCTTTCAGTCCTGGTGCACTGAACCCGACCTCGCCAAGCTGCTCAAACAAATCGGAAAGGGCTTGGCCAGCATGCATCGACGTCAAGCAAGCATGGCGATGGTTCTTCTTCGATTGTCGCCAGGCTCCCTGAAATTCGCATCGGCGGGAATGCCGCCTCTGCTGATTTGGCGAGAGTCTACTCGCGAGATCGAAGAGGCATTGGTGCCCAATGTTCCGCTCGGAACTCTTCCGGATGTCGACTTCTTGGAGACCGAGATCGGTCTCGACCCGGGCGACACTGTCTTGGTCATGACCGATGGTCTCGCGGAGCTGATGAATCCGTCCAGCGACCCGCTTGGATACGAGCGAGCCTCGGATTTTTTCTCTCAGGTGGCACATCTCGAGCCGCAGGCGGCCATTGACTCACTGCTCGAGCTGGCCAATGAATACCATGCCGGTACGCCACTACAAGACGACATGACGCTCGTAGTGCTCAAGGCGCGTGGCTAGACCGACCTTCCACTTCTATGTTGGTGAGAACTCGGGCCAGGCCTCGGAACTGCCTCCCGATCTGCGCTATCCTGACGCGCATGAAGCCCGCGAGATCTCTAGCGTTTGTCACCATCACCTGCCTCCTTCCCCTCGTTGTTCTACTGCTACAGACACAACCTGCCCAGGCAGAAGACGCCCCTGCCGTAAATGGTTCTCGACGGCTCGTCGTGGATGACTACTTTGCTTTCGGGTACGTCTCCGATCCCCAGATTAGCCCGGACGGCGAGTGGATCGCCTACACGGTATTCTCATACGATCTCGACGAAGACAGCTCGAGCTCGCAAATCTGGATGGTACCCGCAGACGGGGGCCAAACCATCCCGCTGACCGCCGAGGGAAAATCGTCGTCGACACCCCGGTGGAGTCCAGAGGGAGACTATCTCGCGTTTCTCTCAGCTCGCGATGACGAGGCCTCACAGGTCTGGCTTCTCAACCGTCTAGGTGGCGAGGCAACCCAGGTCACGTCGGTGCCTCAGGGTATCGGTGCATCCGTCTGGAACTACGGCGAGGTAGCTGACGCGGGATCGTTCGAGTGGTCGCCGGATGGAAAGAGACTCGTTCTAGTGATCAAGGATCCGGACGAGTCGGATGGTCAGGAGACCCCAACAGGCGGCAAGGCAGGCGAGAAAGACGAGGAAAAGACACCCCCGCCCTGGGTGATCACGAGACGGCAGTTCAAATTGGATGTCGATGGCTACATGGATGAGCGACGAACCCACCTCTATGTCCTCGACTTGGCAACAAAGGATCTTCAACAGGTCACTTTTGGAAGCTTCGACGACATGGACCCAGCATGGTCGTCGGATGGAAAGAGTATTGCTTTCGTCTCCAACCGAAGCGCCGATCCCGATTCCGACTACAACACCGATATCTGGGTCATCGCTGCCGACAATAGTGATCCCGAGACCCAACCCACCCGAGTGAGCGCCAACCAGGGACACGACGGGGCACCTGCTTGGAGTCCCGATGGAAAATGGATTGCCTATAGTTCGACCACAGACGAAGCGGCGCTTTTTTATGCGACCGCCCACCTGGCGGTTGCCCCTGCACCAGGCGCTCCTGAGTCGGTGGAAGGCTCTCGCCTCCTTACCAAGAGTCTCGACCGAAATATCCTCAGCCCCGAATTCACCCCAGACGGCAACTCGATTCTCTTTCTACTCGAGGATCAAGGGACTCAACAGCTAGCCAAGATCCCCGTCGAGGGTGGAGACATCAAACGCGTCGTCGATGGCTCGCGCGTCGTGACGGCCTTCGACACCAATGCCCAGGGCCAGATTGCGCTATCGATCAACGAGCCCTATCGCCCTACGGAGATCTACCTGCTCTCGGGTGATCGCGCGTTGAGAAGGACCGAAGTCAACGACGGTCTGCTCGAGAAAATCGATCTCGGCACGATGGAGAAAATCGCCGTGCCAAGCCCGGATGGTGTCCCCTTCGAAACATTTGTGATCAAACCGCCGGGGTTTGTCGAGGGACAGCGCTATCCCACCGTTTTGAGCATTCACGGCGGGCCTCAGTCTCAATACGATGCCCGGTTTTATTTTGAAGAACAGTGGTTCGCGGCGAATGGCTATCTCGTCGTGATGCCCAACCCCAGAGGCTCCACCGGCTATGGTCAGGAGTTCTGCTACGCCATCTGGCAGGATTGGGGCGGACCCGATTTCGACGATGTCATGGCAGCGGTCGACAGGACAATCGACCTCGGCTGGGCCGATCCCAACAGGCTCGCCGTAACCGGCTGGTCGTACGGTGGAATGTTGACCGATATCGTGATTACCAAAACCGATCGGTTTCAGGCCGCAGCTACCGGCGCCAGCTCAGCGCTGTACGTGATCAACTATGGCCACGATCAGTATCAACGGTGGTGGGAATATGAATTCGGTCTTCCCTGGGAGGAAGAAAGCCGCCAGCTTTGGGAACGGCTCTCACCCTTCAATCAGATTGACCGCGTCGTCACACCCACTCTCATTCTTGGCGGTGAAAAAGACTGGAACGTCCCGATCATCAATTCCGAACAGCTCTTCATGGCGCTCAAGCGCCTTGGGGTCGACACCGAGCTCATTGTCTATCCGAACGAGCACCACTCCATCAGCACGCCGAGCTATCGCAAGGACCTCATGGAGCGCTACGTCGCGTGGTTCGACAAGTATTTGAAGGGTGTCGGAGATGGACGCCCGCACTCCGAATCGGAGTCGCCTGGCACCCAGCATGGCATCCAATAGCCCAACAATCCTTCGACCTGAGCAATGAAGAGAAGATAGACTCGACAAGCTTGTGATGATGATCGTTTGAGTGGGAATCAGTCAGCCAACTGGATAGCCGCAGCGATGCCACGACCGTCACCCTTCTACTCCCGGACCTCGAAGCTCTCGTTGAGTCAGAGCTGGAAGGACTGGGCTGGTTACTACGCGGCAAAGACCTACGACACCAGTCACGACTCCGAGTACATGGCTCTGCGCCACTCGGCGGGCCTTATCGACGTCTCCCCTCTCTTCAAATACGACATCACCGGGCCGGATGCGGCCGCTTTTCTCTCTCGTGTCACGGTCAAGAATCTCGACCGGCTGAAGCCCGGTCGTGTGACTTATCTCTGCTGGTGCGATGATGACGGCAAAGTCGTCGACGACGGCACCGTCTCCAGATTGGACGAGAGTTATTTTCGTGTCACTGCTGCGGAGCCCTCTGTCGGATGGTTCGATCGGCTTCGACGGGGCTATCAGGTCGACATCGTGGATGTCACCGAGAAGCTCGGCGCCCTCTCGCTCCAGGGGCCCACATCTAGAGACCTGCTACGAGAGTTGGTTGACTTCGACATCGACCAGCTTCGCTTCTTCGCAATCCAGGCATGCAAATTAGGTGGAGTCGACGTCTGGTTGTCGCGCACCGGCTACACAGGAGATCTCGGCTACGAGATCTGGGTCGAGACGGGATCGGCTGAAAAGCTCTGGGATCGCCTGGCCAAGACCGGGCAGAGCTTTGGTCTCCTGCCGGTAGGTCTCGATGCCATGGATGTGACTCGGATCGAAGCGTGTTTCATCATGAACGGGGTCGACTATTACAGTGCCCATCACTGTTTGATCGAGGGTCGTAAGTCGTCCCCTTTCGAGCTGGGTTTGGGATGGACGGTACAACTCGATCGAGAGCCCTTTGTGGGCCAGGCGGCCCTGCGACGCGAAAAGGAAATAGGCGCATCTCGGCTGATGGTCGGTCTCGAGATCGACTGGGAAAGCCTGGAGGCGGTATTCGAGGGCTACGGTTTACCGGCCGAGCTGCCTTCGGCCGCGTGGCGTGATGGTCGACCGGTGTACGACACCGGCAAATCTTGGATCGGTCAGGCCACGAGCGGAGTCTGGTCACCGACTCTGAAGAAGAACATTTCACTCGCGCAGCTCGATGCCGGGCAGGCCGCTATTGGCAATGAGGTCCGATTTGATCTCACCGCCGAGTACCACCGTCATCTGATCCCGGCCACAGTGGTCAAAACACCTTTTTTCAACCCCACGAGGAAACGGCAGTGACCCGCCCAAACTACGACGCAGTGATCATCGGGGCTGGTCATAATGGTCTGATCTGTGCCGCCTACCTGGCAAAGGCCGGCCACAAGGTGCTCGTACTCGAACGGAGGCATTTGCTCGGAGGTGCAGCGGTCAGCGAGGAGGTCTTCCCAGGCTTTACCTTCTCGGTCCTTTCGTATGTTGTCAGTCTGCTGCGGCCATCCATCATTCGCGATCTCGATCTCCCAGCTCACGGACTCGAGCTCATCCCACTGGAGACGTCATTTGTACCCCACGTCGATGGTCCAGGTTTGTGCCGATGGTCCGACGACGCTATGTCGCGCGAAGAGATTTCACGATTCAGCGCCCGTGACGCCGACACCTATCCGGAGTTCGCCCTGACCATGACACGGGCGGCTCGATTCGCCCGCAGCATCATCGACTCGAACGCACCCAACCCGGCCTCGCTCGATCCCAGAGAGCTACTCGGGCTTCTTCGTCTTGGCCGATCGATCCAGGCTGAAGGCGCCGAGTTTGTCGATCTACAGACAAAACTTCTGACCATGAGCGCGGTCGACTATCTCGAGCGGTGGTTCGAGTCCGATGCCCTGATCGCGCCGATGTCGGTCAGCGGCATTATCGGAACATTTCTGGGTGTTCGCTCGCCCAGCACAGCGTATGTCCTTTTGCACCACTACATGGGTGAGATCGACGGTGCATTTCGATCGTGGGGCTTTTCCAAGGGCGGAACCGGCGGAGTCAGTCTGGCGTGCGCCTCCGCGGCTGAAAGCTACGGAGCCGAGATCCGAATCGAGGCTCCGGTCGAGAAAGTACTGCTCGAAAACGGTCGGGCGCAGGGTGTCGTTTTGGAAAATGGCGACGAGATAGCTGCCAAAATCGTCATCTCCAACTGCGACCCGAGACGGACCTTTCTCAGCCTCGTAGGGGAGGATGAGCTCGATAGCGATTTTGTCGGTCAGATTCGACGCTACAAGTATCGTGGCAGCTCCGGCAAGGTCAATCTCGCTGTCGACCGCCTGCCGGTGTTTCCTGGACGACAAGGAAGCGCTCATCTTCGTGGCGACATCGCCATCGCCCCCAGCGTCGACTACCTCGAACGGGCCTATGACGAGGCCAAATATGGTGAGTTCTCCAAGCGGCCCTACATCAATGTCGTGATTCCATCAGTGCTGGACCCGAGCGTCGCTCCGCCTGGACAACACGTCGTCTCTTGTTTTGTCCAATACGCTCCCTATCACCTCGAAGCTGGCGCCGACACCTGGCCGCTTCGCCGTGAAGAATTCGGCGACACTGTCGTGGAGACGCTGGCAGAGTACTGCCCAGGCTTCGAGGATTCGATCCTCCACCGTCAGGTCATCACACCCTGGGACATGGAACAGGAGTACGGTTTGACCGAGGGAAACATCTTTCAGGGTGAGCTCAGTCTCGAGCAGCTTCTGTTTCAACGGCCGACGGCCGGCTGGTCGCGCTACGCCACCCCGATCAAAGATCTTTGGATGTGCGGCTCGGGCACTCATCCGGGCGGCGGGATCATGGGAGCCTCGGGTCAGCTCGCAGCCAAATCCATTCTCGACTCTGGTGATCTATGAGCAGTCGATACGACGCCATCGTTATCGGAGGCGGTCCCAACGGCCTCACAACAGCCACGCTGTTGGCCAAAGCTGGCCGCCGGGTTGTGGTTCTAGAACGCCGAGACCAGCTGGGGGGCGTAGCTTCTTCGGATGAATTCCATCCCGGTTATCGATCGGCTGGCCTTCTTCACGACACCTCCAGCCTACGCCGGTGGGTCGTCGACAAGCTCGAGCTCAAGAAATTTGGCCTCGAGTTTCATCGTCACTCGACACCCGTTCTGATTCCACAGAAGGAGGGCCCTGGCTACCTCCATTTCCGCGAACCTGACAAGGCGAAACACGAAATTTCGGTGCGCTCGAAAAGCGATGCCCGTAACTACAAGGATTTCAGACGCTTCATCCGACGGGTTTCGCCGACCATGAGAAGGGTGTTCGATGAGTTTCCACCCGATCTTGCCGGCAACGAACTTCGTGATCTCTGGCAACTCGGTCGCAAGGCAGCCTCGCTGAGACTCCTCGGCAAGAAGGACATGATGGAGGTTCTCCGAGTCGCACCGATGTCGGTCGCCGATTGGGTCGAGGAATGGTTTGATTCCGAGATCCTACGCGCAGCCATCGCTGCGCCTGCCGTGACCCACGGCTACACCGGGCCCTGGTCACCGGGCACCAGCTTTAACCTGCTCCTTTCCGAGACTCAGGCGCAACCCTCGGTAAAGGGTGGTCCCGCCGCCTTGGTTCGGGCACTAGCTAGCGCCGCCACCGCCGCCGGGGTAGAGATTCGGACTGGATCGCGGGTCGTACGGTTGAACATCCTCGATAGCGCCGTCTCAGGAGTTACCCTGGAGAACGGAGAAACCCTCGAGGCCAGCACGGTCGCCGCGTCGTGCCACCCACAACACCTGTTTCTCCAGCTCATACCGGCAAACCTGCTATCGCTCGATTTTGAGAAGGAGATCTCTTGCTACCGAAGCCGGGGTACGGCTGCGAAAGTCAACCTGGCACTGAGCGAGTATCCCACCTTCAACGGTCGACCCGACGCCGAACCGATGATGATACGCACCGGCACCTCGATCAACGATCTGGAGCGGGCGTTCGACGCGGTCAAATACCGTGACTTTTCAAACGAGCCGATGCTCGAGATCTATGTCCCGACGCTTGAAGACTCCTCGCTGGCGCCACCAGGCCATCACGTGTTCTCGGTCCTGGTCCACTGGGTGCCCTACGACCTCGAAGGAGGTTGGACCGACGATGCCAAAGTGCGCCTCCTCGAAACCGTTCTCGACAACGTCAGTGTCTACTCATCCGGTCTCAGAAACGCGCTTGTTGGCGTCGAAGTCCAGACGCCGGTCGACCTGGAGACCGAGTACGGGCTAACGGGTGGCCACCTCTACCAGGGCGAGCACGCCATCGACCAGATGTTGTCGAGGCCGACCCATCACTGCAATCGCTACTCCACTCCCTTCGCCGGACTTTTTCTCTGCGGCAGCGGTAGCCATCCAGGCGGAGGACTGACCTGCGCTCCAGGGGCTCTTGCCATCGAGGCCATCACCGATCGGAACGGGGCGACGGCGGCTGAGAGCTCTCGGTGATCTGCTCGATAGCGGCTGAGATGGTCGGGTTGCCCGGGTCGACATCCAGGGCCCGCCGGTAGGCCGCCAGTGCCTCTCGAGGCTGACCCGAGTCGAGAAGAGTTTGGGCCAGACCCGTCCAGGCCGCTAGATAGGTGTTGTTGAGCTCTATCGCTTGACGAAAGACACTCGTCGCCTCGTCATGCCGGCCCAATCGGCTCAGAGACTCCGCGAGATACAGCCTCGCCCTCGCATCCAGCTCATTGAGCTCGACCGCTCGGCGCAGGTTCGACTCGGCTGCAGCCAGATCGATAGGGGTCAGATCACCAGAGTCCAGGTCACTGGGAGCCAGATCACCTGAGTCTAGATCACTCCCATCCAGGTAGATCTTTCCCAATTCTCGCCGAATCACCCCCGTCTCGATCCCTCTCTCGAGTGCAAGCATAAAGATCCGTTGGGCCTTGGCGACTTCGCCCTGCTCGAGCCAGCTGCGGCCGATCAACTCGTAGACGAGGGGTACCGAAGGATCCTGGTCGAGAATCGGAGTGAGCAGCTCTAGGGCGGCAGCCGGCTCACCCTGGTACAGATTCTGGATGCCCGTCTCGATCTGGCTCCAGACCGCCAGGCTCGGGGAGCGCAGCCCTGTCTCTCGAAAATCCACGATTTCGCCAAGTCGAGCTCGCAGTGCCTCGGCTATCTCGGGACGGTCATCGACGACGTTTCGCATTTCATGCGGATCTTCGACGGCTCGAAACAATGCCGGCGGCGAAGAATCGATGGGCAAGGAATCGATGAGACGGTAGTCGCCCCTTTCCAGGCCAAAAACTGGAGCCCAGCCAAGTCGCGTAGACCCAAACAGAGACTCGCTGTAGGCGTCCAAGCCCTCGGCAGCCTCGGCGTTGGTGTCAGGTGAGAAAAGCCGAACCAGACTCGCCCCTTCTCCGATTGGACTGTCGATCGCCAACAGATCCA
>CAXMQZ010000053.1:0-33047 GCA_964195975.1 uncultured Polyangiaceae bacterium
GGGCGGCGGGAGACGCAGCCGAGAGCTTCGGTGGGGGATGGAGGTCAGGGGTAGAAGACGAGAAAGCGCTCGGTCGGCAGATTTCTGAACTCTCGCACTTCGCCGTTTGAGGCATGCAGCCGAAGCCTTGGTATCGAGCCGCCCGTGCGGTGACCCGTCCCGAGACCAAGAATCACTCGTGGATCGTTTGCCGAGCAGTAGCTACCGTCAGCGCGCGAGCGCCGCCAGCGGGTGCCTGTCTTTGTCCTCGAAGTTCCAGGGCCGGAGGTCCCCGTGTCGGTGACTGCTGTGCCCGAGGTTCCTCCGTCCGACACCTCAAAACGGACCCCGGTTTCCCAGATGGCGGAGCCAGGCTCCTTTACACCGAAGCCAATCCAGCCAGCCCGATCATCAATCTGATTCATCAGGAGTCGAGTCGGACCCTTGTTGTTGTGAACCACGACGTCGACGTCGCCATCATTGTCGAGGTCGCCCAGCGAGAGGCCGCGGCTTACCTCAGGAGTCGAGAATCCTTCGCCTGCCGAGGCTGATACGTCCGCGAAGCGTCCACCGACGTTGCGAAATAGCTGATTGGGCTGCTTCAGCGGATAGAGGTCACCGGCACCGGCCTGGTCTTCGAGGATCCTCACCGCCCCGTTGGCCCCCAGCAGATCGAGCAGGCCATCATTATCAAAGTCGATCCATGCTGTACCAAACGACGTGTAGGTCAGGCTGAGTCTGGCCATGCCACTCTCTACAGTCTTGTCCTCAAACAGACCCGAGCCGTCGTTGACATAGAGCGTATTGGTCTCACCCATGAGATGAGTCAAAAAGAGGTCCTCATCGCCATCACCGTCAAAATCAGCGGCGTCCACACCCATCGATGCCTCGGGCTTTCCTTGGGCGTTGACTGCCACGCCCGAGAAAAGTGCATCGTCGATAAAGGTGCCGTCGCCCTGGTTGATCCACAGCTGGTTCACTCGGCCATCGTTGGCCACGAAGAGGTCGACGTGGTTGTCGCCGTTGAAGTCGGCTGTCGCCACACCCAATGAAGGCCCAGCCTCGTAGCCGGTGAGTACTTTCGATGTCACTTCTTCAAAGATACCCGCGCCTTGGTTTCTGTACAGTCGATCCGGCTGTGCTTTAAAGGCGTTCGGGCCGCAGTAGTCGTGGCGGCTGGATGCGGCAAAGCACCGAGGGTTTTTGTCGACATCGAAGACGACGTAGTTGGCTACATAGAGATCCGCGTCGCCATCGTTGTCATAGTCGAAAAACGTAGCGCTGGTTCCCCAAAGCGGGTCGCCCGTACCGCTTTCCGCGGTTACGTTTTCAAAGGTGCCGTCGCCGAGGTTGCGCCACAGTTGGTTGGGACCGTAGTTGGTGACATAGATGTCCGGCCAGCCGTCGCTGTCGATGTCACCTATTGCTGCTCCCATGCCGTAGCCAGGGGCATCGATGCCGGCGCTGTCGGTTACGTCGACAAATCTGATGGTGCGCGTTCCGTCGTCACGCGTCACCGTGTCATTGCGAAAGAGCCGGTCGCTGAGCGGCGTTCCCGGTAGAGGTGGAAAAAGAGCATAATCCAGAGTCTCTCCAGCACCGAGCAGCGAGCCCTGGACTAAGTAGAGGTCGAGGTCACCATCGCCGTCGTAGTCGAGCACGGCCCCACCCTGACCGGTCATCTCCGGGAAGTAGAACCGGCCGGTCATCCCGTTGAAGTGGTTGAACTCGAGGCCTGCCACGTGCGCCTGATCTTCAAACCAGGGCTGGCCCGCCGGCGAGCCCTGCGATGCTGGGGTGTTCGCGGCTAGTGGGGGCGCCGCGATAAGGGGGGTCGCCTCAGCCAGGGGGGGCTCCGCAGCCAAGAGGGCGTGAGGTGCGCAGACCAGAGTCGCTCCCACGAGTGCCGCCGCCAAGCAATGCGAAACAGCTCGAGCCTGCCGGTCGACAAGAGTCATGACAGAAGTATGCCATTCGTCATGGGGACCCTTGGCGTAGGGCTGAATGTGCGCGGGTCTCAGCCCTTCCTCCTGGGGAAGTACCGCGGCACGCGTGCGGCATACTCCCGATACTCGTCGCCGAAGCGGTCCACGAGCTCGCGCTCCTCCAGGATCACCACGAGGTGGAGCACGGGAATCATGAGGATGGCCAGGATCCAGCAGCCCACGTAGTTGGCGATGGCGGCGTAGGCGAAAGTGGCCAGGGTGATCTCTACGTACCTGGGATGACGCACCAGGGCGTAGGGGCCCTCGCCCAACAGCTTGCCGCGCTTCGCTACATCGGTCTCCACCTCGGGAACGCCCGCGAGGATGCGCATCGTGAGGTACTTTTTCCGTTTCACACCGATGAAGGTCGCCGCGGCGGCAAGAGCGGCTCCGAGCGCGACGAGCACCCACTGAAGCCCCAGGTCCGGGCCCAGCAGCGTATCGCGGATCGTGGCGAGACCAATGACGCTCACCACGAAGAAGAGGGTCATCACAGTCATGGTGCCCCGAACGCCCACCTTCCTCCAGAAACCGACAAAGGGGTGCACAACAAACCACCAAGCCACGCCGGGGGGGAGTCCTACCACGAGGAGGACGCCCAGGATGTAGCGAAAAGTGTTCACGGAATCCTCACTATCGACTATGGCGGCACTATCGGTGACGGCAGCGGTTTCGGCGCCAGCGCGCGTCTGCCCTGCTATTTCACGCTGACAGGCCGGATCGTACCAGGCTGCCAAGATGTCCCCGGGGGAGCGACTGTTGAGGATTGATTGACGTCTGTCGCGTCGGGGGGTAACACTCTTTGGGTGATCGTCGAGTTCAGGCACCGAAGGCTCGTGAGGGTCTCGCATCCGACACGAGCTCTGGCTGCGCTGGGAGTGCTCTCATTCGTCTTGGCTTTCGGCCAGATTGCCGGTGCGGCCCAGATCGAAGACACAGCGCAGTTCGAAGGCATAGCGCAGTTCGAAGGCATAGTGCCGGTCGACGATGCCGCGTCATTGCGGGCGGCCATCAATGGAGCATCGGCTGGAGACGTGATCACCCTCGCTCCAGGCACCTACGACATCACCGGCAATATCAACTGTGACAATCGCGGTACCGCAGCGGAGCCGATCGTCGTCCGCGCCGCCAGCCTGGGCGATGCCAAGCTGCGATTTGATGCCGTGGAGGGGTTCAAGGTCTCGGCGCCCTATTGGATTTTTGAGAATCTCGAGATCGAGGGGGTGTGCGATACCCACAGCGAATGCGAGCACGGTTTTCATCTGTTTGGTGCCGCGGATTTTGCAACCATCCGTCATTGCCGTTTGACGGAGTACAACGCGGCCATCAAGAGCAATGGTGGCAATGTGGGAAACAGCTTCGTATTTCCAGATGACGTCCTGGTCGAGTTCAGCGAGTTTTTCAACTCGAGCGTGCGCAATACAGGGAACCCAGTCACACCCCTCGATCTGCGAAGAGGGCACCTGCACCCCCGAGCATGAGGGCGGAGTGATGCGCAACAACCTCATCGTCAACTGTCCCGACGACGTGGGGATCTATCTAAACGAAGCCCTCGACGTGGAGATCCTCAACAACACTGTCTACAACACGACGGGGATCGACGTGAGGTTCGCGGCCAGCGTCGCCGAGCTGCGCAACAACATCCTCTCCGGCGCCATCCGTGAACGCGATGGTGGATCCGCAACGCTCGGATCCAACCTCACCAACGTCTCGAACTTTGAATTCCGGAGTTGGTTTCTCGATCCCGACGGCGCAGATTTCTCCCTATTGGATGGGACTTCGATCGTCGATCTCGGGGAGAATCTCGCCGCGGTGCCAGACGACTACTGTTCGAATCTGCGCGACGACGGGGCCAACGATCTCGGCGCCGTGGAGTATGCCAAGGAAATTGCCGGCGACGGAACCTGCGACACGACACAGGCCGGCGGCGGTTTTCCCCAGATCTTCAGCGACGGCTTCGAGTCAGCGGATACCCTGATCTGGTCAGCTGCTGCGCCCTAGGCCTCAGAACGTTCGAGCTCTCGGCGTACGGCCTCCAGCGCGTAGCCGCCCCCGGCACGGAGCTCCTCGTCGGCTTCGCCCAACCTGTGGACGAGTTTCGAGTCTGAGAGGATCAATCGAAGTCACGTAGCTTTACTCGCTCTAGTGTTGGTGCTCCTGAGTTGTGACTTCGCGCTGGCCTCGGCTCCGGACCCCGAGCGCGAGCTCGACTGGATGCTCGGCAGGTGGGAAGGTGTGCGACGCCACGGGGAGGATGGCAGCGAAGCGCCGCTTCGCCTGGAGGCCCGCTCGATCCTGGGCGGGGCGGGGCAGGCCATCGAGCTGGAGATCGTGGGCGAGAGCGGGACGTATCGAGGAATCTGGGTTCAGATCTATGATCCAGAGAAGCATCGCTGGCTGTGCCGGTACGGCAATAACACCCGTCGCAGCTGGGCATCACTCGAAGGCGACGGCTCGGTCTACCGCAGTGTCAGCCCTGGGCGTTCGAGAGAGTCGCGACTCGAGTCCGAGAGAATCGGAGACAACGGCTGGCGGCGCACCCAATCGGTATCGGAAGACGGTGGCACGACGTGGCGCGTTCTCTTCGTCGACGAGCTCGAGCTCATACCGGGATCGAGACTGACACCGTGACGCTATCGAGCCCCTGAGACTTTCTCCAAGACGCCGGAGTCGATTCAAGAGCGCAGATCGCGATTGCTCCCTTCGCAGCTACTTTTCACGGAGCGAAGCATCAGGATGCGAATCAGCCCGCTGAATGGCCGAACCAAGAGCCAGTAGGCGCGGAACTTCCGCCTGCTGGATCGATCGGCGCAGAGGATTCGAGTCTCCGTAGTCAGGATCGATACGGTCTCTCGTTCTTCGATGCAGAAGTCCCAGGCTGCCCGAGCCATACCGCGGGGAATCGGTGCGCCGAAGGACTCCTTGGGGTAGGGCGCGATGTTGTCGACCGGGTGCCAGAAACGTCCCGTTACGCCCAGAACGATCTGCGTTTCGGGCTCTTCTGCGAGAACCACGAAACCAATCTTGGTGAGTGATTCGAGAGTCATCGCCCCTGTGTTGACTTGCCGGGTCTTGCGGCCTGAGAGGAAAGACGGGAGACCTCGAATTGCAAACAGGAGTCTCACGGGGGTCAGGTTGCGCAGATCGAGCTTCTTCAGAGCCCGGTACACCGTGGCTGCAGGTGCCTCGATGGAGATCGAATGGCGCTCGACCGCGTCAGGCTCGGGGATGTAGTTGTCGATGAGCATCGTCGCTATCTATCCGATTCGCTACCAACCACCGGGCCGACAACGACGTCGGGTAGCTCGCTGAGGAAATCCGCTCCGAAAGCCCGAGCCGGTGTCCAGGCACCCGGTTCCACAGCTCCATTGAGCACCCGCGCCATCGACTCCAGTGCCGCTGTGATGGTGAAGCTGTATCCATCGGGGATCTCGAGTGTCGTCGTACGGGTCTCACCTGCGCGATTGCGGACCTGGCCCCAGAGATAGGTGCGGGCCCTCGCCCGGGCGGCCTCATCGGGACCGGTCACGGTCCGGCCGACCCACCACTCCAACAGGCCCTTGACGGGTTTCGCACCTACCAGCGGCAGCAGTGGCGCCAGTCGGCGGAGCCGGCGGATCATCTTCGGCGGCGCCCCGGCGTAGGTGCGAATGTTGGGGATACCGGTGGTGTAGAAGGCGGTGGAGACGTCGCCCCAGGGAATCGTCATCACCCACCGGCGGCCGCATCCGAGGTCGATCTGCTTGGCGTCGTGGGCGATCGGGATCCTCACGATCTTGGACTCTCGGCGCTCCGCGCCGACTTCGGGAAGGGCTTGGATCATGGTCTTGAGCGTGCCCCGGCTGGCCGAGCCTCTCTCTACGGTAAAAGCCAGCTCGAGGTGGGTGGCATCGGTCAGGGCCGCTGCCAGTCGCGCGGCCGTGCAGTCGCCGGGAACGACGTCGAATCCGACCCCGGGTAGCAGCACGACTCCGGCCTCGCGGGCGGCTGTGTCTCGCCGTAGAATCGACTCGAAGACACCGATCTCGCCGGTGATGTCGAGGTAGTGGGTGCCCGTTGCGAGACAGGCCTCCACCACCGGTCGGCTGGTGCGCGAGAACGGCCCGGCGCAGTGCAGCACGGCAGCCACATCGGCGAGCGCCGCCTTCACCTCTGAGGGATCCTCGAGGCTGAAGGTACGGGTCGCTCGATGGGGTGGCAGTGCAAGCTCCCCGGCCAATTGCGGGGCCAGCGCCTCGGCGAGCCGCTCGAGCGGTTCCGCTCGCCGCCCAGCCAGGATCGGCTGTAGCCCACGCCTCGCCGCCTCCCTGGCGATCAGCTCGCCCGTGTACCCGTAGGCACCGTAGATCATCCAGATTGGTTGGCTCATGTCACTCCCTCAGCCGACGATCTCAAAGTCCGCGCCCACAAGCTCGTACACAGGCCGAGCCCGCCGGTCGCGGGTGAAAAGCGTGGCGGCGGCATGTTTGGCTGTGGCAGCCACCAGGGCATCGTAGATTCCTCCACCAGTGATCACCTCCTAGATCGCTCGATTGCTTCGCGGACGATTTCGTCGGTCAGTCGAGAGCTCGTGTGTTCTTGAAACAAGGCGGTGCTTAGGTACTTGATCCCGGTGTCGCACATGAGCGTGACGATGGTCGCGTTTGGCCCCAGGTTCTCGGCCAGTCGCAAGGAGGCGATGACGTTGGCTCCGGTCGAAGTCCCGGCAAAGAGGCCTTCTTCCCGGGCCAGTCGAATGGCCATGGCTACGGCCTCTTCGGTTGATACCTGCTCGATCCGGTCGGCGATGTCGTCTCGCCAGAGCGGTACGACGAACCCCGCTCCGATCCCCTCGATGTTGTGGGCACCGGTCGGGCCGCCCGACAGGACCGCCGACTCCGACGGCTCCACTGCGACGATCTGGATCAGGTCGTTGTGGCGGCGCAGGGCTTCCGCGACACCGCGAAGGGATCCCGCAGTACCTACGCTCTGGACAAAACCGTCGATCTGGCCGTTTTTCTGCCCGCCGATCTGCTTCCAGATCTCCTCCCCCATGCGGTGGTAGGCGGCGAGCGGGTCGGTGTTGTTCAGTTGATCGGTGCAGAAGCTGCCAAGTTTCTTTGCCAGGACTGCCGCGGCTTCCATCATGTCGCGGGTTAGTTTCTCGGTCATGCGTCCGCTGTCGCTTGGCACGATCTCGAGCCTGGCCCCCAAGATCTCCATGTGATCCAGCTTCTCTCGGGAGAAGGCGTCGGAGGTAACGATGTGAAGGGGATACCCCTTTACCGCACAGACAAGAGACAGGGACACGCCAGTGCTGCCGCCGGTGTACTCGACCACCGATCCGCCGGGTCCGAGGCGCCCGTCCGCCTCCGCCGCTTCGATCATGGCCAGCGCCATCCGATCCTTCATACTGCCGGTCGGGTTCTCGTTCTCGAGCTTCAGCAGTATGCGGGCGCCGCTCTCCGGCACAATATTTCGCAACGCCAATAAAGAAGTGTTGCCGATCCCGTCCAGGATGTTCAGATGCAATCCGCTCATGGTCCCTTGCCTCCACACTCACACTGATCTTGAAATGCCACCTGCTCGCCCGACCTATTGCTGATGAAGTCATTCTATGTCCTCGAGAGTTGAGGTGAGTTCTGCCTGAGAATACGTTCGATCACTCGGAGCTCTGCAGAACTGACCGGTAGTGCTACCGTTCGAGGCGAGATGCCGAGTCGACCGCCCCTAGAACGAAGCCGCTGGGCCAGGACAGCCGCTTTTGTAGCCACGGGCTGCTTGATAATGCTGCTGGTGCAGAGCTGTGGACCTTCAAGTGACCCCGAGCCCTCGGAGGCAGAGCCGGACATGGCGATGTTCGAGGCGTTGCCCTATATCTCCTGGACTGAAGAGGATGCGAAACCAGAGCAGTCGGGTGTGACGCGATGGGATCGGGATCGGGCGTGGGAGGGGGTCAATCTCTATATCAATGATGTCAACGAGGTCTATCTCATGGACATGGCGGGTCGCCGGTTGCACACCTGGATCCTGCCGGAGACATAGAAGCAGTGCGAACACTTCGAGTTGCTGCCGAAAAGCGAGATCGTCGTGGTTTGTGTTCGTCAGGGTCTGGTAAAGCTCGATCGGGACTCCAAGGTCCTGTGGGAAACCAAGATGCGGGTGCACCACGATGTCGAAGTGCTCGACGACGGCAGTTTCCTGGTCGCCCGCAAGGTCGGTTCTCATAGGTATCAGGGACGGCGGGTAGGTTTCGATGGCGTCGCCCACCTGTCGCCTGAGGGTGAGATGGTCGATGTCTGGAGCACCTGGGAGCAGTTGGCAGAGCTACAAGAGCATCATGAGCCGACTTCGCTCGATGAGCCACCCCAGGGTCCCAACCATAGAAACCAGGCTCCCCGTCGCAGAAAAAGGTTCGACTACTACCACCTCAACTCGGTGGAGGTGTTGCCCGATACCCCGATCGGCAGGCAAGACCTTCGGTTCCAGGCGGGCAACCTTCTTATTTGTCTTCGCAACGCGGATGTCATCCTGATCCTGGACCGGGACACTGGGAGTGTTGTCTGGTCCTGGGGCCCGGGCGATCTGAGTTTTCCCCACATGCCGACAATGTTCGCCAACGGCGACATTCTCGTGTTCGACAACGGTATCTCTTCCAGACGCTCGCGTGTTATCCAACTCGACCCGGTCAGCAAAGAGATGGTCTGGCTCTACGAGGGCGATCCGCCGGAGAGTTTCTTTTCCAAATACCGTGGGTCGAATCAGCGTCTACCCAACGGCAATACACTCATCTGTGATGGCGACAATGGGCATGTCTTGGAGGTGACTACCGAGGGCGAAGTAGTCTGGGAGTTCTGGAATCCGGAGCTCAAGGGGAGCAGCCGCAAACGAATTTATCGTTTTATGCGCAAATCCAACGACGAGATCCGCGAGTTATTCCGTTGAGAGCCCGACAGGAGATCGTCACCTTTCTGCTGCTCACTTTTGCCTCGAGCTCGATCTTCTATTACAAGATCATCTCTGGGGGTGACATCGGGGCCAGTAGCCCGCTCCTCATTATGGGGCTGATGTGGTGCCCGGGAATCGCCGCGCTGATCACCCGGTTCTCCTTCCAGCGGAACCTACGCGGGCTCGGTTGGGGTCTGGGCAAGCCACGCTACCTGCTGGCGAGTTCGGCATCGTCACGGTTGCGTCGATAGCTGTGGTGTCCTGGCTGTTCTGGAGGCGCCGCGGTGAGCTGCCGTGGGGCATCCGAAAATCGGAAATAGTGACCGATTCCCCAAAAACCTCACTGTAAACTGGGCCTTTACAAGTGTTCCCTTCGACTAACCAACTATCCTAGGTCCTCTCGGATGCGCAGCCAAGAAAGTCTCTGATCGCCGGCGGCACCGGCCACGTCCGTGGCAAGATCGCGATCACCGTGCCGTGAGACAGGCGACCTACAACTTCCAGACACCCGTGTCGCGGCTCTGGTGGTACGCTCTCTTTGAAGTTCTCAATGGAAGTTCTCAATAGAAATACCCAGTAATAAGGAGAGTGTCGACCATGGCCAGGTTTCTGATCGAAGTGCCCCACCCGGATGACGAGCTGGGGTGTGCCCGATCCATACAGGTTTTTCTCCAGAGCAGCTCGCACTACTTGACCCATGCTGACTATGGCTGTGAGGACGGCGAGCACTATGCGTGGATGATTGTCGAGGTCGCCGACAAGGAAGAGGCAAAGCGCATTGTTCCTCCCGCGTATCGCTCTGAGGCGAAAGTTGTAGAGCTCAGCCGATTCTCCACAGATGAGATCGAAGAGACCATCAGACGCCACAGTGGCTAGATGAGCTAGCCGCAAAAGGCCGGTGCGGCCCCGTCAGCACGGTGCGATGCCGTCAGCGCGGTGCGATGTTCTTGTTCATACGGAACACATTCTCAGGATCCCACTTCGTCTTGACCTCGACCAGCCGGTCGTAGTTCGCGCCATAGGCGTCGCGAATGCGCTCGGCGCCTTCCTCTTGAGTGAGGAAGTTGATGTAGGTTCCGCCGGTCGAGAAACCACGCATGTCGCTCCACGCGCCTCGTGCCCAGCCGATGTGCGTGTCGTCCTCGTCGGCTGATTCCCATGAGGCGGCGCAGTTGAGCACATACTCGGCGTCGCGGTTGCCCATCGGGCAGTGATCGGCCGGCAAGGAGTTGAGTGCTCCGGCGAGCGGGAAGAGGATCATCGCCGAGTGAGGCGAAGTGACGTCTTCGGCATGCCCACGAAATCTCGCCAGGAGCTCGGAGCTGAGCCCCGGTACGTATTCGGACTTCCAGTAATTGCGTCGCCCGTTCGGCTGGGTGGCGTCGAGGATGCCCTGCTGCGACGTGTAAGGCCGCCGCTGCACCACATCTCCCACCGGCGAGCCAAATGATTTGATCGCTGCTACATCCTCTTCCGCTTGTTTCACGGGACCGGTGTGGCAGACGACAATAGCGACGATCAACTGGCCGTGTATCTCCGGCGGAAGCCAGGGCGCCGGCGGCGCCTTGCGCATGAGCGCCACACAGGCGAGCTGGGGCGGCGCCTGCTCGGCGACCGTGCGGTACATCTCGAGCACCTCTTCCGCGTCTTCGCCGCGCCACGCGATCATACCGCCGACGATCTCCGGGCCCACTGGGTAAAGCTGGTATTCGATGTTCGTCACGATGCCGAAATTGCCTCCGCCACCGCGCAGTCCCCAAAACAGATCCTCGTTTTCTTCACTGCTTGCGCGTACCAGCTGCCCGTCGGCCGTGACCATCTGCATTGAGCGCACGTTGTCGCACGTCCAACCGTACTGCCGCGTCATGTAGCCGAAGCCCCCACCCAACGTGAGGCCGGTGGCGCCCGTGTTCGTCACAAAACCCAACACTGCAGCGAGACCGTGCAGCTGGGTTTCCCGGTCGATGTCGCCGAGCGTGGCCCCGGGCTGGACGCTAGCGGTGCGTTCCTCCGGATCCACAAACACCCCCCGCATTCCTGACAGATCGATCATCAGCGCGCCGTCGGCCACCGCCAAGCCAGAGATATTATGCCCACCGCCCCGGATCGTGAACGGGGTGTCGTGCTCACGCACAAACCTCAAGCACGCGATGACGTCGGCAGCTCCGACACAGCTCACAATCGCCGCGGGATGGCGATCGATCATTGCGTTCCATACCTGGCGCGCATCTTTGTAAACGGCGCTGTTGGGCAGCAGAACCCGACCGCGGATGGACTGCTGGAGTTGTTGGGCGGCGTTCGGGTCGAGGCCTGGCATTCGAGGGCTCCTCTTGTTTGGCGCGAGGCTAACACAAGGGCTGTTCGGCGCTCGAGCTTCGAAGTCGTTTCCTTCGCTATCCCGACCCGGGCCCCGACCACGATTGCGTCGTAGCCGTACACCGATCGATCCCTAGATTTCATGCTCTTCATGCCGCTGCCTCCCAGAGGTTAGAGCCGCAGATCGCGATCTGTTGTGCAATCTCCCTTGCATCGCTACCGACACCGCTGATCTGGCTCGAGCGGCGAGTGATCATGAACTCCAAACCGAGCACATAGAGTCCAGCTGCAGGAGTTCGACCCCGGCGCTGGCGTATCTCACCTCGATGATCGAGCACCGGAGCGTGCAACCAGGGATAGGAGCGACGATAGCCGGTGGCCCAAAGCACGGTTCTGATACCCGCATCCGCCAGGCTCATCTGACGTGGGGTCGGTCCTATTTGAATCGACGAAGCAGGCTCGGCTGCGGGTACCGAGGCGTCAAGACCATGGGAGGTGATGAATCGGTCGATTCGTTCCAGGATCTGCTTCAGATGAATATCGGCCTTGGCTGAGGTCAGGGCCAGATCTCCGGCAAAGAGCGCCTTCTCTTCTGCAAACCCAGTCAACCGTCCGGCCAGTCGTACACCTCGCGATCTCAGAATCCCGAGATCGATGCTTTCGTCATTCTGGCGGCCCACCAACTGCAGTGAGGGTTCCTGGATTGCCTCTTTGTCCCCGTCCACGTCGGAGCGCGGGCGATCGAGTGAGCCCATCTTGTCGAGCCAATACAGAATATCTCGGCCACGATACCGTCTGGGCAATCGAATATGCCGCCCCACCGAGAGCGTGACCTCGCGCCCCGACCGGCGGAGCTCGTCTGCGAGTTGAACACCCGTTGCTGACGCACCCACGACCAACACGCCACCCTCGGGCAACTGCTCCGGATTGCGATACTGCATGCTATCGATCTGGTGGAGTCCATCCGGTGCCTGCTTGGAGATTGTCGGAACAAAGGCTTTGCCGCAGTGTCCGGTCGCTATCACAACGTTATCGGCGCTCCAACTCCCCTGATTGGTGCCCACCACCCATCCTCCGTTGCGCGGCGCCACCGACTCGACGGAGGTCTCATCCTGCACAGGAGCATCGAAGGATCGCGCATAGGCTTGCAAATAGTCGACGACCGCGTTCTTTGTCATAAAGCCGTCAGGATCGAGTCCCTCATAGCGCCAACCAGGTAGACGGCTCATCCAGTTGGGGGTCAAGAGTTGAAGCGAATCCCAACGATCACTCCAATTTTGAGCAATGCGACCACGCTCCAAAACGACATGGTCGCGACCGAGGTCCGTCAATGATCGGCTCATGGCCAATCCGGCCTGACCGCCACCGATTACCAGAGTTTCTGTTTTTTTCATGATTCTCGTCTCCTCTTTCCGGGTGGAGCCCGGCCGGCCGATTGCTGCTCGGCCGGCCGGATTTCAATCAGCTACTCTGTGCCTCCACCTGGATGTCGACCGGTACTCCGTTTGTCAGAACGTCGTAGACCGCTGAACGTGAACGCGACTGCTCGATCACTTTTCTGAGCTTCTCCTCGGATGCATCTCCTTTGATTCGAAACGAGATGCGAATCCCCTCGTAGCCGTTGCGCACAGAGTCATCGAGCCCGAGTAGCCCGAGCACGTTGATGTCTCCTTCGACCGTCGACTCGACCTCCTCCAGGTCGATGCCGCGAGCTGAGGCAATGTTGCCAATGCCCGCGGTCAAACAGGCAGCCAGGGCATGGAGAAGGAACTCGACCGGAGTCGGTGCATTGTCTCCACCCACGAGCGCCTGCGGATGATCGCCATCGAGCTTGAAGCTCATGTCGCGAGCCTGCTCTCCACCCGCACCCGTGAACTCATTGATGGTGCTCTGGCTGTGGGTACCCGAGATCCAGCGGTTGGAAGCCCGGAACTGGAATTTAGCTAGATCGCGCTGTGCGCTTACCGCGTCGATGGTTGCAAACAGTGTTGGCGTGTCGACACCGTTGCGAGCTTCGATGGTTTTGGTGGTCTGCGTCATTTTGGTTTCTCCTTTCGGCTCATCCCGGTCCATTCGGGGTTGCCTTTTAGTTTCTTGACGGTTTCAACGATAGGCCCCGTCAACCATCGAAGCTTGTAGAGGACATGGAGAGTTCCTGGAGACTGCCTGGAGTTTTGGTTGACGATCTCCACAAACTCTCCAAGCAGACTCCAAGCTTCAAAGAGAGCCCTTATTTAGGCTAGGGGAGTTGATAAGGAGTAAATGTCAGACAAATCAATGTCAGACAATCGCGACGAAAGGAACGAGTCATGCAACGCAAACTACTCAAGCAACCCAGCCAGTTCAGCCAGGCAGTGCCATGGATCTATGCCTCTGTCGTACTGGGAAGTCTCTTGGCCGCCTCTGTCTGCGAAACAGGCGCAGGGGGCGTTATCTGTTTAGGTCTGAACGCTCTCTTGGTTGGAGCCTTCCTGGCCGTCGGTCGTCAGGTCGGCCTGTGGGGCGCCACCGACAAGGCATCTGTAGCGGTCTCGAGACGGCAGCCCTGCCCCAATCCCCCATGCCAGGAAGGGGTATCGTCGTGAACGAAGGATCATCGATGATTCGTGACGATATTCTGCTGGCCGAAACACTTTCCGACCTCCTGAGCTCAGAACCAGAGATCGAGCTGCTCGAGCAGGTGATGAGCTCCACCACGTTCCGGTTCGTGCCGCTCGATCTCCACAGTAGTGAGGATGCCGAGGATGTCTCGGCTTATCTCGACTGGTTGAACACTGAGCTCTCAGCACAGTTGGAGAGCGGAACGACTTTGCCACTGTCCGGGGAGAGAGTCCGCGGCACTGTAGCCATCCGAGCTTGTGTGGTCGACACGGGCTACGCGAGCATTGAAGGTTCAGGCTCGGGAGGTTCAGGCACTGGTGGTTCAGAAGCGCAGGTCCGTGAGGTTCCCTGTCTTGTGGCCCTCGCCGGGCATCGTCTGGATGCCAAGCTCAGATGTCGGACCGGACTACTCGGCTAACTGGTGGAAGCCTCGAGCTCTTCAAGCAGCGCGTTTGCCTTGATGAGGACGGGTGAGTCGAGGCCCTCCTCGAATCCACCAACCAGGGTCGAAAGCAGCTCGTGTGCATCGGCTGACCGGCCTTGTTCTTGCCACAGCTCCGCAAGGCTCGTGGCCGTTAGCAATTCGGTCGAACTGGCCTTTTGAGATCGCGCCAGCTCGAGTGCCTGTCGGAAATTCGCCTCCGCCTCTTCAGTACTCTCCGGATCGACCCCAATCAGCAGCTGACCCCGGAGCCGGAGTAACTCGGATTGGTAGAAGTGGGAACGCGAAGGGGGAATCAGACCAAGGGCCTCGTCGACAACCTTCACCGCCTCGTCGAATTTTCCTGCCACCCCGAGCGCTTCCGCCATCAGACCCAAGAAGTAGGGTCGGTCCATACCGGCCCCTAACGTCGTCAAGCTCTCGAGCCCTTCACTCAACAGCTTGAAACCCTCCTCCTCGCCAGCGATAGCCAGCGCCCACCCCTTGAGCAGCCTACCCATCGCGATTCGCAAGACAAACCCGTGCTCGACCGACTGCTCGACCGTCTTTTCAGCCCAATGAAGAGTTTCGGCTGGTTCCTGGCGGAGTTGGTGGAGCAGAGCGAGCTGCAGCATTGCGTTGCTCAAGTGGTAGGACTGCCCTGGCTGTTCCGACAGGGCAACCGCCTGTCGGGTGCGATCGAGCGCCTGATCTGCTGAGCCTAAGTACCAAAGATTGAGTCCCGCCCAGCTGTAGCATGCGATTCCAGGGTTCTCGCCGTACCCGGAGGCGATCGCGCTGTGACGATTGCTATCGAAGGCATCCATTCCGGCCTGCGAAATCTCGAGCGACTCTCGATAACCGGCTTCATGAAAATGCGAGCAGGCAAGAATATCGTAATTCTCCACCTCGAGCGGTGGGGGATCGAGCTCACCCTTCTGGAGCTCGAGCCGCTCTGCCATGAGCTTTTGTGAGGTCTGGAAGTTGCCACGGAGCTCCTGCTGAATAGCCTGCCCATAGAGCATCGCCAGCTGTTGGTTCCGGTCGCCCAAGTGCTCGGCCAGCTCTCGAGCTCGCAGAAAGGCCACTTCGGCACCCTCAGAGCCAAGTCCTTCGTGCGCAACCATGGCCGGTGCCAGCGCCGCCTGATAGCTCAGCTCGAGCTCGGACCGTGATTGATCGTCGGGGAGTGTGGCTAACAGAGCCAGGCCCCTGGAGAGGTGCCCGATACCCTCCACCTGGGCGAACCGGCGCAGTGCCTGGTGAGCTGCAAGACGGAGGTACTCGACAGCCTTTGGAATATTCTGGGCCTCGACAAAATGAGCTGCAAGAGCAGACGCCTGGTTGCGCGCATTCGAGCCGTATCCTTCCTCGAGTCGAGATCCGATCCGGCCATGGAGTCGAGCTCGCCGGCCTGCCGGGATACGTTCGTAGAGCACCTCTTGAAACACATCGTGCACGAATCGGAAGCATGCGGAGACCGTGCTATCGGGCCAACGAGCCGGTGGGCAGGCCTGGAGCAGCGTTCCGGCTCGAGCCATCGCCGCGCACCGCTCTTCCACTTCGTCCTCTGAGAGCTCCACACCCGCAGCCACGGCGGCAGCAGGAAACTCCGATCCCACCACGCTGGCGGTCTCTAGGATCGCCAAATCGTTCTGCGGCAAATCTCCCAAGCGACGCTCGATGAGGAGACGGAGGCTTTCGGGTACACCGACCGAGAGCTCGTCGACATCAGCGACCACTCTCCAGGCATCGTCTGTCCGTTCGAGTGCCGATTCGGAGATCCAATGGTCGACCACAGTACCCATGAACAGCGGGTTGCCATCGGTACGCTGCTGCAACAGGGCGGGCAACTGATCGGGTAGGTCCGCGCCAGGAAGACGATTTTCGAGGTAGGTCTGGATGGCGTCTTCAGTCAAAAGGTTCAACGGCATCTCGGCTGCCAAGTGCCGAATCTTCAACCTCTCGACGATCTTGTCTACCGGATGCTCACCGGCTCGGGCGTCGGTGGCTCGGTAGGTTCCGATCACCATGAGTCGAGCCGGCTCGCTACGGTTGGCGAGGTAGGTGAGTAGGTCAACTGTCGACGGATCACTCCAATGTAGATCCTCGAGAACAAGGACGCTGGGAATCTCGACGGTCAACTCTTCGAGAGCCTCCACCATCTCGCGGAGCATGCGATCTCGAGTCATTCCCCTCGCTTCCTGTCGCAGATCAGCCAGGTCCTCAGCTCCTATCAACCAGGGCATCTCAATCAGCCAGCTCGGCGCGCGGCGTCTCAGAAGCTCGATGACATCGGTTCCCTCCTCTTGCTTGCAAACGCGGCCGATGGCTTCGAGGAGAGGTAGAAAGGCCTCGCCCTGTCCGTGATGCTCCAAACAATTTCCAGTCAGGAGCCGGGTCGAATTTTGGTTTTTGACGCCTTCGAGAAAAGTCTCGACAAGAGTTGTTTTTCCCATGCCGGCGTCCCCAGTTACAAAAACGAGCTGCCGAAACCCCGCCCGTGCCTTGGAAAGATGCTCGAAGAGCTGTCGAAGCTCGGACTCACGACCCACAGTCTCGGTATCCGAAAGCACAAACGAAGTCGGGTGAGATTCCAACTCGGGGGCCTTCTGCCGAGTTGAGACAGCTGCGAGACCCTGCTCCACGACCTCTCCGACAAATCGGTAGCCTCGACCATGCAGAGTCTTGATGAGCCGCTGCTCGGCGCCGCTATCGCCGATTGCCTTGCGAGCTGCTTTGAGACGGCTGGTCAGCGCCGACTCGGTTACGATCCGGTCGCCCCAAACCCCTTCGAAGAGATCCTCTTTGGACACCACGCGATCGCGGTTCTTGATGAGAAAGCCAAGAACATCGAACACTTGCGGCTCGATCTGCACAGAGTTGTTGTCGCGGCGGAGCTCATACTGCTGAGTGTCAAGCTCGAAATTTTCAAACTGATAGATCATTTTGGATCCTGGGGACGCTCATAGAATGACAAGCATTGTACCGGGTCCACCGCCAGTCGAATTCCCCAACCGCCGTCGTATGGTGCAAATAACCGTCCGATGGGTCATGCAGACTCGCGATAGTAGTTGAGAAGTCCACTGATTCGTTCCCGACACCGTACCTCATGTCCTTCAGGAAGCCATCGAACAGGCACGATCGCGATTCTCACTCGATATAGCCCAAGGCACGCAGAGTTCGAAGCTGCTCAGGGGTGAGCGGCGCCTCCTCGGAACGGCTGAAGCGCTGCGCGAGGGCCTGGTGAGCCTTCCACTGCGCTCCCAGAAACGTCGTATATTTCTCCACCAGGTCGGGCCACTCCTCATGGACGGTAGCTAGGCAGAAGGGGTCGTTCCACAGGTCGTAGAGCAAGAGAGGCACAGGGCGGCGCTTTTCCTCTTTTTGATCCGGGTCCGGGTTGATCTGAAGCGAAGCGCCCCAGCGGCCGTCGACGACCTCGATCAGCCCGCGAAGCTCTCCGGTGTCGGGGACGACCCAAAACTCATCGAGGATCACCGGAGCTGGCTGCCACTCCCCGGTGCCGAGCAGCACGGGGACCAGAGACTGTCCCTGGCCGCTTTCTGCAGGTGGCAGACCGACGAGCTCGAGCACCGTCGGCAACACGTCGATCATCGAGACCGGTTCCGTGAAACGCTTCCCGCCCGGGATACGGCCCGGCCACACGAAGATCAACGGCACCCGACTGATCGTCGGTCGGAACATGGGTTGACTCCAACGTGGCGGCAGATCTTCGACGACCGCGATCCCCATGTCATCCATCGCTGCTCGGGTGCTGTGATCGCCGGCGATGATGAGGAGCGTGTTGTTCCACTCCCCGGCCGCCTGCAGCCGGTCGACCAGTCTCCCGAGTTGATAGTCGTTGTGGGCCAGGGTCTCGTCGTACATACCTTGATGCAGAGAGAAGAATTCGGGCCGCTGAATTCCGGTCTTCTCGTAGGCTTCCGAGTAGACACCGTGATCGCCGTTGGCACGGAGTTTTTGGTTCCATTCATCCCAGATTCGGCGCTCCTCGGGCCCGACGAACAGACCGGCGAAGGGCTCGACGGCGGGGAAGTTCTCGTGCACGTCAGTAGACTGGAAGTGAACCCAGTAGGGCTCGGCGGGATATTCCGCCCGCCATTCCCAGAAACCCTCGTGCAGGAAGCGAGAGGACTCCCTGTGGTTCAGCTCGCGATAGTAGGCGAAGTCTTCCCAGTCTTCGCGAAACAGATCGACGCCACGCTGCAGGTTGCTCAGGGTGCCGGCGTTCGGATTGGCGGTGAAGACCGCCGTCTGGTAGCCGGAGTGGTGCATGTGCTCCGCCATGGTGACGGCCTGATCCGGGATCCCGTCGTTCCAGTTCAAAAGGCCACCCATGACGCTGTTTTGTAGCCCCGTCATGAAAGAAGCCGTCGAAGGCCTGGTCCAGGAGGAGTTGCTGTATGCGCGCTCGAAGACGGCGCCCTGAGCCGCAAGCCGCTCGAGATTCGGGGTCGTTCGACGGTTGTAGCCGTAGGCGCTCATGAAATCTGCACCTCCGCCGTCGATGACGTAGAAGATAACGTTGGGAAGCACGGGTTTGTCCGCACCACTCAGCGTCGGCGCCCCCCACAGCGCGACCGTACCCACTCTGTCAGCCTCGGTCGACAGAACCAGATTCACCATTTGGCCCGCCAAGGCAGACAGGTCCACAGAACGCTGCGCCCAGCTCTCTTTGTCGACGTAGGTTTCCTCGAACAGGGTCTCCGATTCGTGAGTTTCCGAGCGGGCGATCACCCGAAAGGTCACCGGAGCGTCGTTGCGCAGCACCCCCAGCCCGACGTCCAGACGGCCACCGGGAGGCACTCGGACTGGGTATTCGAAGCTGGCGGGCGCATGCGCGTAGAGGGCGCTGCGATGGACACTGTTGCGCTTCTCGACCCGGCTTCCCGCCGAGTCTTCGTAGCTCGCCTCCTTGGGCGATACGCTGATCGAGAGAATGTCGATGCTGGCGGGCTCCTCAGCAAAGAACCAGAAACCGATCTGGCGCCATGGCCCCTTCCACATGCCCACTGACCTGTCGGCTCGCAGCACGTAGGTTTGTACCTTGCCGTCCTTGACTATGTCGGCGCGATCACCAGGCCGATCGAAACCAAACGCATTGTCCATGGCCGTTGCCGATCCCTCGCGCTGGTTGAAACCCAAAACGACGCTGGACACCTTCTCGGACGTGCGTGCCCGCACCACAACGTGAGCCCAGTCTTCGCGATGCCAGTCGGGCAGTTCGAGATAGAGACCCCCCATAAGGTTGCCCTCGTCGTCCTTCATTTGCTCCGTCAGAGTGACTCGCAGCGCATCCTCGACAGGTGTGAGCTGCGCCGGTTTCGTAGTCGGTATGAAGGGGACCGCCGGCTTCCAATCCGGCTGCGGCTCATCGAAGCTCCATTCCACCGGAAGCGGAAGGTCGGTGGGCACTTCGGAGGCCTCGACCGTGGCCTGCTCCAGATGCTCTTCGAGGTGGAGTGGAACATCGGCTGTGAGGACAGTGGGACCCGAGTCCGGTTCCCCACAGCCGAGAACCAGCAGAGCGACGATCAGCGATAGGCTGTAACTCCTCATAGGGCAAGGCCTCCCTTCGCGGCTATTTCATCTGCACCGGGTTACCCTCTCCGGCCGCAACTGAACCGACCCAGGCTCGAGTCCAGGTCCAGAGTCCCTGTCCAGAATCTGGGTCTGGGGTCTAGGTCTTGAGTCCAAAAACTATTTGTAGCTTGTCGACAATCTATCCTGAAACGCACCTCAGATGCAAAGGTGTGCGTGTCTACCCATCCGGCGCCAGAGCCGACAAGAATGCCGGTTGCCGTTGTGATCGTCCCCACGCCAAATCTTCAACCGTGGGGTCGGGTTCTCGTCGAGGATCATCTCTTGCCTGAAGCCGGGCATCCCTGATAACTTCCACCTCAGCAAATTTGACCAGGATTCCTATCGTCACCGGATGGCGGTAGCCCGGGAAGTTACGGGACAGCGCTAGCTAGAGATGCTGGCCGGGTTCTTCATGTCGGGGAACACATCAAGAGAGGAGTGAACCATGGACCGAAGACATTTCATTGTCGGCGCGAGTGGCCTAATCCTGTCGGGGGTCGCATCTCGTGTCTTCGCCAGATCCATGCAGGGACTGGCCTATCCGAGCAATGCATGCCGGGCCATCCAACACGTCACGCCAGGACCCTACCTCAAGCCGAACAGCCCGATGCGCTCGGACATTCGAGAGGGGCTTCCAGGTGCGCCACTCAAGCTCAAGCTGAGAATCGTGGACAACATCTGGTGCCAGCCTGTCGAAGGCGCGGTGGTGGACGCCTGGCAGTGCGACGCCATCGGACGATATTCTGGCGTGGAGAACCTCAATTTCGACCTCAACACGCTGCGCGTTACCGGTGTGGGCTTGGACATGCGCGGCAAGACCTTTCTTCGCGGTCACCAGGTTACCGGTAAGGACGGCGTGGCCGAATTCACCACCCTGTACCCAGGCTGGTACCTGCCCCGGTTGCCTCACTTGCATATCAAGGTCATCCAGCGCGACATCGGCTGGACTACCTCGAGCACGCAGTTGTTCTTCCCGGGAGACGTGGAGCAGGCGGTGTTTGAATCAGAACCCTATAGCGCTCGGGGACCGAACCCCATCGGCCTGGACCGCGATATCGTCATCAAGGGGGATCAGCGCAAACTGGAGGACCTTACCGTCGATCTTCAGCGGGATAGTGACGGATTTACCGGGACCTTCGAAATCGCCATAACGGCACTGTAGTCGGGGCCACGCTTCCAATCCCTCAGCAACCTCTCGCCAGCCCTCGAGCGGCTCATTGCCGTGTTATATGCTGCAGCCCAATCACCAGTCGGATTGCCAGACGATGAACGGAGAACGTTGAGATGGTGCCAATCGATGAAGCCCATGGGGTCAGGTACGGCCTCTGTGAGGAATCGGACCTCGATGAGATGGCGATCTTGTTGGGTGAGGTCTTCAGCCGATCCGACCCTCCAGCGGTCGCCGCCGGAATCACTCCAGGAGAGTTCGAGGCCTTTGTTCGGCTTCTCCTGCCCACGGTGGAGGCCGGGGGGCTCACCATCGTCGCTCGCAGTGCCGACACCGGTGACATGGTGGGCGCCCTGCTGGCCGAGGATTCGGCTGCGGAGCTGCCGGCCGGGCTCGATGGCCTCAGTCCGAAGTTCGATCCGGTCACCGACATCCTGGGGCAACTGGAGGCCGAGTATTGGCAGGGCAAAGAGCGGGATAGAGGGCATTGCCTGCATCTGTTCCTGCTCGGCGTAGCTTCATCGGCCGGCGGCCGAGGGGTTGCGCAACAACTCGTTGAGAGATGCGTCGAGAACGGTGTCCGGAAGGGATATCGAGTCGGTGTCACCGAAGCCACCAACGCCGTCTCCCAGCACATCTTCCGCAAACTGGGATTTGTCGATCGCGTGCAGCGCTCCTATCAGGACCATAGGTATCAAGGCCAGGCGGTCTTCGCCTCCATCGATGGCCACGCCGGACCGATACTGATGGATAGGCAGTTGAGCTAGAAGCGAGCTGCTATACGCTCATCCGCTACCAGCTGTCAGAATCCCCGTCACCAGAGTCCCCGTCATCAGAGTCGTAGTCATCGAAGTACCCGTAGCCATAGGTGCTTCGCGAGTAGTGATCGTTGCCCGAGTCTGAGTCATAGTCGTAGTCGTAGCTCGTGTGGCTCGCACTGCGACCGGACGAGTCGTGGTAGTTGGTGATGGTAATGTCGCCGAACCGCTGCTTGGTCTTGGTGAAGGTTCGTCCTCCGATGGTTCCCGTCGTCGTCTCATAGTTGGGCGACAGTTTGTAGGTGATCGACGAGCAACTCTTACCACCGATAGTCCCGCTGGTTGATTTCCAGGTGCCAAAATCCAGAGTCGTCTTCGAGATCGCCTTGCCCGATGGGGTGATCCCAGTCGTGATCTCGAGACCATTGCCATAGTCGATCGTCGTCGTCGATCCGGTCTGGGCCGCCGCCGCGCTGGTCACGGCTACAAGCAGTGCTGCAATAAGTAGATTTCGCATCATCGGTTGTCTCCTTTTCGGTTCACACGTCTCGTTAAGGCAGGACAGAGTGCTGTTTACGTCGAGCCCACCACCCATCGGCCACCCTGGAGAAACTCTTCTTCAAGATGGGTTGCAGGATAGGTGCCGAGCTCGCGCAGCCGCTCCTGCTCAACGGAGGTGAGTCGAGCGAGCATGGTTCGGTCTCCATGCTCTTTGTACTACCGGCCAATGTCAGAAGCTGTCACTGGGATTTGGGTTCAAAGTCCGGAGGTGCGCGAAACTTCTTGACCGCGCATTGTGAGCAGGGCTACACTGATTGAGTTTCCAGTAAAGAAAGGGGGCTGCCGATGAGATCATGGGGTCTCAAGCCGGTCGTTGTTGTCGCTGGTCTAGTGGCTGTGGTCGTCGGAATGGGTGCGTTCGCGGCGTGGAGTGCGACGACCGAGTCTGATTGGGCGCTCAAGGGGAGCTGGTCCGACACCTGTAGCTGCAAAGTTTCATGTCCGTGTTTTTTCGGCTCTGAGCCGACGGAGGCTTTCTGCGAGGGATCGTCGCTCTTCGAGGTCGAGGAAGGACACTATGGCGGTGTCGAGATTGACGGCCTAACCGCGGTAGTAACCTATCGGGCCGCCAAGTGGACGAGAATCTATGTCGTGGACACCGCGACTCCTGAGCAGGTCGACGCCGTCGCCTCTGTGATTCCGTTGGCGGTGCCGTTCTTGGGCATGGGTCCGATCGAGACCGTTGAGGTCGTGCCGCTCTCGGTCGAGCGGACGGAGGCGATGTTGAAGTACGCTGCGCCCGAGAGCGAAGTCGAGCTCGAGATCGTCATGGGTGCCAATGGTGAGCCGATCAGGCTCGCGAACCTGCCGATGAAGGGGCTACCCTTTCCGGAGATTCACGATCATACGCAGTACAGAGCGGTGCGTTCGAAGCACGACTCGGATGCACACCACTTCGAGTGGAGCGGCCGGAGCGGATTCGTCTCGAAGGTGGATCGGGCCGGGGATCTCTCGAGCGGGAACTCTTGATTTTGGGCTCGCGTCTCCAGGCCGGATCGATCACGAGTGCGAGGCCCGGCCATCAGCTGCAATGAAAACTCGCCTGATGGAGATCTATCGGCGCTGGCTGGCCGAGACCAAGCTTGAAGACAGGCTGCGGTCTGAGAACAACTGAATCATTACCGCGCGGTAATGATGCCTGAAACGGTAGGTAACTATTGGCATATATAGGGTTAGAGCGTCTTTTGGCCCTTCCAAAAATGGCTAAAAGTGATCGATTTCGCGAAGATTCAACTGTCAACTGGGTCTTTACAGGCATATTCTTCGATTAGCCAACTAGTCCAAGTTTTTGCGGATGTGCTGGATCCTTTTCTCAGTCAAATCCAGCTTTCGCAATACCGCAATACAGCGTGCCGCTGTGCATCCACCGCCCGCTCGGCGTACTTGGTCCTTGAACCATTCGATTACGTCGCTATCGAGCCGTATGGGGCCATGGGTCGGGTGATCACGGCAAGGTTTCCTTTTCCGCCGCCAGGCTGGTCAGCTGGGAGCCTACGCCGAGGCCATCGCAAAGGCAACGGGCCTCGAGCTCAGCCTTGTTTAGAAACTCCGCCGGCGCCCCGAGGGCATCGCCACAGGCAAGGCCCAGAAGGGCACCGACGTAGGGGTCTGACGCCGTGGTCCCATGAGGCTTCAGTCTACGCCCAAGGTCTCAGATCTGGCTGTCCGGGTTCACGATTACGCCCGAGTGCTGCGGCCATTCAAAGCTACAGGTCCCGCAGTGCCACTGTTCCTCTCTGACCATGCAGCCGCCCAGTCGGTAGTCCTCATGCTCATGTTCCGATGGCTCCTCGGCGGGAAAGCCGTAGTCGAGACGTTGAACGTCCCTGCTCCGGCATTTTGGGCACTTCACCGGATCGGGGAACATGATCAGGCTGAAGTTGTCACCCCATTCTTCTGTCAGATCACGGATCACTAGTTTCGTTGGCTTCTTCTTGGACTCGTCGCTCATCGCGCTTCCTCTCTGGGAGCACGCCTCTGCTGCCACAAAGACCCGCCAGGAGCGGGTCTCCTGACGCTCTTGCTGCTGGTTTGCAGCCGCATCCCCTCATTCGACTTCAGAGGGCTGGCACCGTGGGCGTCTCCCGGTTGCCGGGTCCCGGTATGGGACCGCTCTTAATGCTGTGGGTAGGTTACAGGCGGGGTGTGTCAGAAGCTGTCACTGAGATTTGTGTAACTTGACTGAGCCTGAATCGCCGTTAGCGGCGGTATATGTCGCGCCGGTGTCCGACGTGGAGGACAGTGACTTTCTTCGACGCGGCGTCGATCTCGTAGAGGACTCGAAAGGCTCCGACCCGGAACCGTCAGCCCTCTCGGCCCTTGAGCTTTCGACAGCCCGAGGGGCGGGGATCTTCAGCCAGGGCTAAGATTCGATCCTTCACCTGTTCGTAGGATTCTGTTTGCAGTTGGGCGAGTTCTTTTTGCGCTCGTCGGAGAACCCAGACCGAGTAGCTCAAGGGCGCTTTTTCTCGATTTCCGCAAAGGCTTTCTCTGCGGGCAGAGCTTCGTCATCCCCAGCCTTCGCGGCGTCGAATGCTCGGATAGCTTCGAGCTCCTCGAGCTCCTGCAGGATCTTCTCGTAATCGGCGATCGGAAGGACCACCTCTGTTTTGTTGCCTTGACTGTCGACGAGAAAGCGCTCTTTGACCTTTCTCATGACCTCATCCTCCGCTGGTCACACGACCAACTCATGAATCTCCACCCCGTCTTTGCCAGCGGGATCATCGTCAACGGGGTCGAGTACCAGTTTGAGTTTCATGAAGTGAGCTCCGTGTCAGGCAAGATTATAGCCCGCCGCACAGCGGACTCTTGTGAAGTATCACTACTAGACGGAATCTCTCGATTGAATCTTGCATTGGTTCGGGCCAGACTAATCTGTCCTGGTCGGTCATGATCATTGAACTCGAGGCCCGGCGATCTTGGAGACCTTCGCTGAATGCGGAGGAAGCGAGGACCCGTAGCTTTGCGTGCTCAGCCTTTCGGCTGGCTTACCTTTGTCGAGGCAACCAAAAGCCTTACATCAAAATATGGGCCAGCATGCCACCCGAACGAGTGGGTGAACTTTAGACGGTCAGCCAGGTTCCCTTCGGCGGGTCAACCGTTCAAAAGAAAGGACGCGGGCTCGGTGAGGTTTCCGGAAGCACACACGAACTCCTGAGCTTCTCAACCGTACTAAAAGGAGAGCCGCTCGAGCCGGCGAGACGGGTCGGCGAGGGTTTTCGAGATATCATTCAAGGAGGGTCGCGACATGGTGCGCTATTGGATGGTGGGATTGGTGGCTACGGGTTGGTGGCTGACCGCGAGTCCTACTCTCGCGGGTCTCGCGGGATCCGCGGACGAGGACAGCTTCCCGGTACTCATTGGCCCTTACTTCGGCCAGCAGGAGCCGGGCCTCCAGGCGAAGCCGTTCGCCCCCGGCTTGGTGTCGCTTCAGGGCCGCTACGAGTTCGCGCTCAACTTCTCGCCGGCTGGCGATGAGCTGCTCTTTACCCAGCAGGTGCCGGAACAGTTGGTCTCCGTCTACCACAGCCGCGTAGAGGGCGATGCGTGGACCAAGCCGTCGCCGATTCGGCTGAGCGACGGAGCGCGACTCGAGGAGATGGAGGCGTTCTTTGCCCCCAACGGCAAGCTGATCTTCTTTGCCCCCTACGACGAAGGGTTGGATGTCCGCATCTGGTCGCTCGAAGTGGGGCCGAACGGGTGGCGCAACCCCGGGGAACTGGCGCCACCGATGGCGGATGATCCCGCCTTCTATCCCACCATGTCGAATCGCGGCACGCTCTACTACACCAATCCGGCGGACATGCGGGTCTATCGTGCCGAGCTCGACGGTCTCGCCGTGAGCTCGGTCGAGAACGCCGGGCTCGAGTTCGGTGGGCACGCCTTCATCGCACCCGACGAGAGTTTCGTGCTGGTGGATGCCAGAGAATCCGACTCCATCGGTGGCAGCGACATCTACGTCGCCTTCCGGCGCACGGACGGGGGCTGGACTCGGCCCCGCCATCTCGGTGCCGAGGTGAACAGCGATTTTGACGAGACCTGTCCGTCCCTCTCCGCCGATGGCAGGTACCTCTTTTTCAGCCGCTACGACGAGCCCGACGATGTATCCGACATTTACTGGATAGACAGCGCGGTGATCAATGCGGCAAGAAGAGAGGTCACCGCCGACGAGGCCTTTCAGCTGCTCAGCCAGCTCGAGGGGCGCTGGATCGGCTCGGGCGGGCGTCTCGGTACCGAGCCGGAAGAGACCATCCATGAGCTCACCGTAGCCGCCGGGGGGGCGGTGGTGATGGAGGTCATGGATCCGGGCGGGGAGCGAGAGATCAACGTCTATCACCTGGTGGAGGGCGACTTGATGCTTACCCACTACTGCGGCGCCGGTATCCAGCCCCGGCTCAAGCTCGACCTCGGCCGTGCTGCCCCCGGCGTGCTGCCCTTCGTGCTCGTTGATGGATCCGGTTTCGATCCGGCCACGGATCGCCACATCCACTCGGCCAAGCTGATCGTGCGCCAGGGGGGTCACCTGGAAAGCTGGTGGACGGCGGAGAAGGAGGGGCAGGTCGTGATGGAGTCCCGCTTCGTCCTCGAGCGGGCGTCAGAGGGTCGCTGATCTCAGGCGGCTCTGCCAGTTTGGCCTTCTAGATGTTCAGTTTGGGTGCTGAGTGGTGCTTTTTAGGTGGCGGGGTGGCAAGGAGTCGCCGGTGCGCAGAAAACCTTGACGCCGGGGACTCGATCATTACCGCGCGGTAATGATGGTTGAAACGGCAGGTAACTGTTGATATATAGAGGTTTAGAGCGATTTGTGGCCATCCCAAAAATGGGTAAAAGTGACCGATTTCCCAATTTCTCAACTGACAACTGGACCTTTACAGGCGTACCCTTCGACTAGCCAACTAAACCAAGTCTTTGCGGATGCGCTGGATCCTTTTCTCAGTCAAATCGAGCTTGCGCAATACGTCGCGTCGCGTGTGGTCGGTCGGCCGCTTCTCATCGATGGCCTGCTCGAGCCGTAACGCCGCCGTTGCCATTCGTCGACTCGCAACGATAACTGGGTCCTGCGGTGGGCGGCCCAGGGGAGGCAACTTCTGCCGGGCCCGCCAGCGGGTCACCGCTTCCTGGATCTCGCCCTGCGACAGATCCTCGACCACAGACCGCTTTGCGATCCGCACCTTGGCTTTGACCTGCGGTACGCCCAGCAGGGCGCGGTGGTGTGACAGGGGCAGTTGCGCTACCAGTTCTTCCGGTAGCAGTTGCACCTGTTCATAGACCGCCAACGCTGTCCACAAAGTATGCGGCGGCACTCGCAGGTTCTCGTGCGCCGCAAGCTGTTGCAGCGCCGGCTCACTTTCACCGGCGGCCAGCCGCTTTGCATCTCCGCCCAACAGTTGTTCCACTACCACGCGCGCTACCGCGAGCGCCGTCTCCAACGCTCCACGGACATAGATACTGTTGACTTCGGCGACGACTGCGCCGATCACTCCCGGGGTTGGCTTCTTGCCGGGAGCGACGACGATCGGCTTCGTGGGCCTCTTTCTAAGCGGGCCCGGCTGTACGACCTCCACCGGTGTCGGCTTCTTCGGGCCTGGCTTCGATGAGCCGGGTCTTGTCGATCCAGGCGACTGCGAGCCCGAGATGGGTGGCTTCGGCGGCTTCGGTGGCTTGGGTGGCTTCGGCGGTCTACTCTTGACCGGCAAACCCACCTTTGGAGCCCTCTGCCTCTTGATCACGCGGCCGCCACCGCGGGGCTTTTTCTTTTGCGGTGCCATAGCTGTCTCCCTTCAGGGTGTCTGACGCGAGGATAGCAGGGGAGAGCAAGACTCGATCGGTGACTATCTCGAGTATTGCGAAGAGGCGAGAGTTGTTGAACTGAGCCGATTCTCTACTGCGGAGATCGAGGAGACCATCAGATGCCACAGTGGGTAGTTGAGCAAGCCGCGTCTACCTCGTGTCACTGATAGATCTCTTTCCTGTGGCCGACGCCCAGGACCAAGACAATTAACCGATTGTCTTCGATACGGCAGATTAGCCGGTAGGGTCCGACACGATAGCGCCACAGCCCATGCAAATCTCCTCTGAGGGGACTGCCAAGGCGCCTGGGATTCTCATCGGTGGCAATACGTAGGCGGAGAAAGCGCAGGATCTGGCGCTGTATTGGTTTGTCGAGCTTGCGCAGTTCCTTGAGCGCACGGTCGTCGAACTCAACCTGCCAGATCAAGATCCTGCTCTACCTCATCCAATGTCCAGCGTTGCGAGGGTTTCTCCAGTCTCTCGATGGCCAGATACCGATCTTCCATCTCCTCGAGGTGCGCGAGGATGGCCTCGCGGACGTAGTAGCTCTTGGTCCGGCCTGTCCTCGTGGCCAGATCCGCGAGGCGTTTCTCGATCTTTGGATTCAGACGTATAGAGAGCATCGATCGGTTTCTCCTAGCGCTGCACAAGTATGACACGTATTGCACTCTATAAACAAACTCAGTGGCTGTGCGCCTAATCGCCCTCGCATGTGGTCAGAAGCGATGAGCATCAGTTCACATAGCCGGAATGCCGTTGCTCGATCTCGCATTGATGGTGCAGACTTCCTCTGGTCAGCTAAGTTTTAAGAGGGTCGCCTAGAGTAGATCTCGAAAGGCGACGCCACCTACTCCTCCTCCCCGTAGAGCTCCGACATCCACGAGTCGAGATCGAACACGCCGTCCGGTTCATTAGCCGCGGCGGGTGCCGTCGCTCGAGCGAAAGTTGTAGAAGGTGAGCGAACCGAGCTGCTGTTTGATGCCGGAAAAGGTCGTCACACCCGAGGCTCCCGTGGTCGTTCCACTGACAAACGAGAGCGAGTTGTCACCCGTCGAGGTTCCGGTGCCAGTTCCGGGGCCGATCTCGAGCTCGGTGCCGGTTGTCGATTCGGTTTGGGCTGCGCCGGGAGTGGGGAAGAGCAGCAAGCTCAGACGCAATTGTCGCGCCAGGCACTGTCAATACCTGACAGTACGCCTCAGCGCCCAGGTAGGCGATTTCTCGACACCGCCTCGCCGAGTCGCTTGAATGCCACAACCGTCGCAACAGCGAATACGATCATTGTCGCCAGCACGGCCATGAAGGAGGCGTCGAATCCGGTCTCCCAAACAGGTCCGACCGTCAAGGTCTGATAAAGAAATGTCGGTTTCTGGAATAGATAGATCGGGATCAGCATCATGTCGGCAGCCGTATGCAAGACCACCGCTGGCCAGATCGACCCGGTCCTGAATACCAGCACGCCAAGTACCAGGCTTACAGCCAGGTGGAACGGGAGATGGGTGAGGCCCAGCCATCCGTGGCTGAGATGGGCGACCCAGAACATGAAACCTGTGACTGCGATCGCGGTGGCGAGTCCGTAGCGCTCTTCCAGGGGCCGCTGCATATATCCGCGAAAGCCCGCCTCTTCGGCAACGCCGGCGGTCAGGGCCACCGTGGCGATCACACCCCAAACGGTTACCAACGGAAGATCCGAGAGGTCGACCCCCAAGCCGAGTAGCGGCATCCGGAACAGCCGTGGCAATAGGAAGCGAAGAGCCACCACGCTGAGCGAACCAAATCCTCCGGCAAGAAGCGCGCTCCTCCAGAGTGCTGGCGACAATGATCGGGCTCGCAAGCAGTGGCGTCGAGCCTCGGCGGTGGATCGAGGCCAACCCCTACCGGCCAGATATTGCCAGTAAACCCAGAGGACCAAGGCTGCTACGGGTAGGGACCAGGGCACCGAAGGCAACACCTTCAGGTTGGCCATCAGGAGTGGAAAAGTGAGAAGTCCCCCCAAGCTCATCACGAAGTATCCCGTGGTGATCGCTCGCGCCCAAACTGGGAGTCTGAGCCAGAGGCGCCGAAGGATTGAGGATTCAGCGGTTGGAGATGTTTCAGATAAGGCCATCGAGGACTCCCAGGCGATTCTTCAAAACCCTACGACGATGATTTTGATTTTGTTTCGGGAGGGTTGGCTCGACACGGTAGCGCCACAGCCCATGCAAATCTCCCCTGAGGGCGCTGCCACGCGTCTGGGGTTCTCATCGGTGGCGTCAAGTAGGTCAGGCGAGCTCCGCCCCGCTCACCGCGAAAAAGAGTGTCATACCCGTCAAGGTGCCCCGTTCGCAACTCGTTGTATCCTACGTTTCTATCTAACACGAAGAGATCACATTTCATGGAACAACAAATAGAAATAGTCACGACCTACGTGGTGGCCAACTATTACAAGTGGCTGATCGTTCCGGTCATCGTTCTTGTCGGTTACCTCGTCATCAGAACGACGGACAAGTATGTCGCGCACTTCTTTGATCGGGTGGAGTACGACCGGACCCTGGAGATCCTGATCCAGAAAACGATCAAGGCCTTTCTCTGGAGCGTCGTGCTGATCTTTGCGCTGGCGAATATCGGCTTTGATGTCTCCGGCTTTATTGCGGGCCTCGGGGTGATGGGATTTATCGTCGGTTTTGCCGTCAAAGACGTGCTCTCAAACGTGGCGGCCGGGATGTTCCTGCTGGTGAAGAGGCCCTTCAAAGTCGGGGAAATAGTCAACGTGGCTGGAGTCGAGGGCAAAGTGAAGGAGATGACACTGTCCTCTTGCCTCATCATCACCGAGGATCACCAGTACGTGACGGTTCCAAACGCCAAGATCTGGGGCAACCCGATCCGAAATATGTCTCGAGGGGAATCCAAACCACGCTCTTCGTGACACTGGGGCATCCCCCGAAAATTGGACCGCGAATCTGCGAGAATTTTCATAATACGTTAGGGAGCAGGTCAAGACTCGGTGTGACGTAGGTCATCAATCGACCTACCGCCTCACCCCCACCGCCGTCATGTCGTCGGCGCGGCCGGTGCTCCTTAGGTGTTTTATATATACCAGTATATACTTTAGAAATGACATTCCTTGGCAAAGTCTGCCGAGCCCTTTCAGAGCAGGGCGTTCGCTATGCCATCGCCGGTGGCTATGCTGTAGGGTGCAAGAAACCGGCCGACGCAGTTGAATCCGGGAACCAAGCCCTCCCCGTCAGCCCCTTCGCCTAAGCGATGCCCAACGCCGTGCGAGATCGCCAAGCTCGTGGTGAGGATGGCGCTCGATAACCCGAGGTGGGGCTACACGCGGATCCGCGGAGCGCTCGCCAACCTCGGGCACGAGATCGCGCGGAATACCGTCAAGCGGATCCTGCAAGACCACGGGACCCGCTCTACACCCGTGCGTTCGTCGAGATACTGAAGAGCAGCGGTGTCCAGCCGATCCGGCTGCCGCCGAGGAGCCCGAATCTGAACGCCTCGGCGGACTCCTCAGTTACTACTATCGCAAGGCCGCATGAGGGCTCGGCTCATTATTCGCACCCTACGGCGTCTTGATCAGACGTGAAGATGAGCCATTCCCAGCTAGATAACTTGTTCAGAATCGGCCAACTGAAGACCGAGCCCCCACAGGAGGCGCAATCTCGCGGAGTACGAGGGTATAGTGGGCGCCGATGAGCAACTCGTCGCCGCCGTGGTGAGAGTTGCAAAAGATGTGGAAGAGCGGGTCAATCAGCTCTTGAGGCGTTGAGTCTTGACGAAGGGATGAGAATGAATCAACACGCGCGAACGCGAGTCCTGGGTGCCGGTGGCCTGATCGTTATGGCCGGCGGTGCGCTGATGATGCTGATCAATGTCGGCCTCACGCCACTATTACCAATCGATGCCCCATTTGCCGAGCTCGCTGCCTCGCAGGTCTTTGCCTGGCGGCAGAGCCTGGCGATCGTGGCTGTGCTGCTCCTTTGTATCGGATCGGTACCGCTCTATCTGGCGCACATCGAACGAACCGGACTCGGGGGCTCCATCGCGTTCATCCTCGCGTTCGCCGGCAGCGCGTTCCTGCTGGCCCATGAATGGAATCAGGTCTTCTTTGTTCGTGACCTTGCCCTGAGATTGCCGGCGAGTCTGGAAGCGCTCGAGGATGCTCCCGGGATGACCCTGTTCGACTTCGGCGCTCTGATCGCTGCGTCCACGTTCACCTTGGGGTGGCTCGGCTTTGCAGCGTCCATGCTTGCCAACCGCCTGTATGGGCGCCTAGGCCCCATACTGCTCATCGCGGGATTTTTTGCGGTACCCATTCTCGGCGCCGCGCTGCCGCTCCCGTGGGGTCAGATCCCCGGCAACATCGTCCTTGGCACGGGATGGATCTTGCTAGGAAGACAGCTGCGGAGCTTGGCCACGGCAGATAGCGCTTCATAGGCGCTTGAATCTCGATGGCCTCGCGCTCATCACCGACGCGGCCTGAAACCCTCACCGTAGCGCCGCCTCGCCAACCAACCTACCGACTGATCCATCTAGACCCTGTCGCAGAGCGTGTTTATCCGGGGCTAGTAGCCTAACCCCAGAAAATTCCGGTTAGATCTGTATCGACCTCGGAAACAACCTCGCGAAAGGTAGCCACTTCCCCGAAACCTTCATACGGATGCCAGCGACCGTTTCGATCGGGCCAGAATAAGGACCATCTGCGCTCGGTCGGTTGATACTTGAAACGAGCCACTTTTGAGCTAGTCCATTCAGCCCGGTCCCCACGCCATGGTGGGCGGCGCTCGACCAACACGACGTCGTTGCCTCGAAAGCGGAATTCCAGCCGTACCTGATGGCGAACCGGGACAGGGACACGACGGTCGGCAAGTTCGGTCAGTTCCCGCTCGCACTGACGCTGCACTAGTTCCGGTAATGCCATTGTCCGTTTCGACGGTTCTCAACAGATTCGA
>CAXMQZ010000054.1:0-8621 GCA_964195975.1 uncultured Polyangiaceae bacterium
CGTCGCCGCCGGCATTCATCGCCGTGTACCAACCGCGCACCGTCGGGTCCTTGAGAAGACGCGGGTTGCCGGCAATGATCTCCTTCATGGCGCCCATGCCGTCGGAGTGATCGGCGACCACAAGCCAGTCGAGCGGCCGCGACAGCTTGAAGGGCTCACCGTGCGAGGTCATGACCTCTTCGCCGCGGGCGAAACGATAGGCCTCCCCGGGGCCCAGAATGACTCCGAAACCACGTGCATCGAGTGAGTTGTTGGTGTGCACGTGGGTGTCGCCCCAGAACACTTCGGTCGGGAAGTTGCGTCCTGCATAAGGCGAGTAGCTGGGCCTTTTGACGATGTTTTCGGCGTCGTCCGGCGATGGCGTCAGCCCGATCGGATCGTGGTCCTGGGCGACGACCGGAACACCGGTCAAAAGGGCGAACAGTGCGATTGCGAGTTTGAATCTCATTTTGTTTCTCCGTGTCTTTTTCATCAACGCAACTAACTAGGGATCAATGAAGAAAGGTAACTCACCCCACTGGCAACGAATAGGTCACGTTGAATCGGTAGGCGTTCTTCACCGCACTCCCCTGCCAGCTACTGTAGGCCAGACTGGTTCGGTACTCGCCATAGACGTTCCAGCTGCTCTTCTCGCCGATAAAGACCTTTCCAACCCGGACTGCGATCGGCACGTACCATTTTCTGGTATCCCAGTCATACTGGATGATCATGTCGCCGTTGGAGACATACCAACCTCTGGCGAGCTTGTAGTTGAGAAAAGGTGCGATACCGAGCGGGTTGGTGTTGGAGCCAGTCGGCGGGACCTGCGCATCAGGTTGGACAGACTGCCAAGTCTGGGTCAAAAGAATGCCATAGAACCAGTTGCCACTGCCGTTGACGGCCGCAGTCGCAAAACCGTAACCCCATTCATCCTTGGACACCTTCTCACTACCAGGCAGCGTGACCAGTGGTCCGATGCCAAAACGGCCGCTGCCCCAGTCCCAGCTCTTGGGGATGATCAGACCAAAGATCTCAGTATTTCCAATCCCTGATTCACCTTTGGCATTCTCGTAGTGGCGCAGCGTAACCCTGGGTAGGATCGTAAAACTCTTGAAGGCCAGCGGGGCCACGACCCGCACCTGGAGAAAGTCGGTGTTGCCGGCTGGGCGGGTCGAGCCATCGTCGAGCTCGTCGTCGTGGTAATCGGAAGAAATCTGGTAGGCGAACTGGAATGACCATTGAGAGGCGGTGGAGTCCAGCGCCATGGTGGCTCGATCCTCGTCAGAGATTTCGGAAACGGAATCATCACCGTCCCCGGAGCTCTCTTCGCCCCCGGCGGTCTCTTCCTCGCTAGCCTGTTTCTCGCTGTCCTGGTCCTCAGAATCCTGAGCCGAGTATTCGGATTCAGGTGCTTCGGTCGCGGCGCTCAGCTCTTCGGCAAACGCGTCTGTGTCCGTTTCCGCCCTAGAGAGCGCTGGTGCTTGTGTCTGCGCTCCAAAGATCATCACCAGGACAAGTCCTAGTCTGGGTATCTGTCTGCTCATGGGTTGTCTCCATCCGATCGGATCGCACGCACACCGTCGGGAAGGTTGGGTTGGATCCAGGCTGTTCGTTGTAATTCTCATCTCTCTCGTCGCGACTCGAGTACCTGCCGCGGCCTACTTCGGTATCCCTCGATCAGCAATTCTTCGGCTCAAGAACTTCGCCAGCGGAAGCCACGCGAACCAGGAGAGATTCCACCAGAGCTCCCCGACATAGGCGATCGGCAATGTGATCAGTGCCGTGAGCGGCTCGGTAAGAGATTCGATCTGTAGGCCAGACAGCTCCGCTGCCGAGATACCTTTGCGCACGAGACCCTTTCGCCTCGCATGCCAAAACGCTGCACTCGAAGAGATACCAATCAGGGCCACCGCCACGCTTTCGCCAGCTCGCGCTGCCGCACCCTCGATCTCGCTACCGACCCGGACGACATAGAGCAGAAAAAGCAGAAAAAACACCGACAAGATGCTCAGCACCACGTACGGTCCATCGGTGCGATCGACCCGAGCGCCCAAGCCGGTATTGCGAAGCCAATAAAGGATGATGAAGACGACGGCGATGAAAACCGCCAAGAGGTTACCCGCGAACTCCGCAAACAGGTCGACAAGATAGAGATGCCCGCCTGTGCCCACACTCTCTGAGGGCATGGGTAGCCACTGAATCACCAGGATCAGAGCGACCGCGTAGACGCAATCGGTCAGCGTTCCCAACCGCTCGAGCTGCTCGCGCGCTACGTGGATACTTTCTTCAATCACGGTGTCAGCCCCTCCCTACTGGTCCGCATTTGCCGAAAGCTCCTCAACTGGATCACGTGATCCACTTCGTCTGAACTCTCGTTTCCAACCTAGCACGCCTCACTGGGCTCTGCCTATCCGGAAAGGTAGCTGCGATGGCAAGCTCTACGACTGCACCACTTACTGTAGAGTCGAGCCATGGCCATCCAGAGCATCAACCCTGCAACAGGGGTGGAGATACGGACCTACGACGAGATGGGTTTCGAGCCGGTCGACGGGATCATCGACCAGGCTCACGAGGCATTTCTGGCCTGGCGGGAGACTTCGTTTGCCGAGCGTGCGGGGCTGCTGAGTGCCACTGGGGAGATTCTCAGAGAGGACAAGGATACTTACGCGCGGCTGATGTCGGACGAAATGGGCAAACCGATCAACGAAGGCAGAGCCGAAATCGATAAGAGCGCCTGGGTGTGTGACTACTACGCCGAAAATGCCGCGAGCTTTCTAGCGCCAGAGCCGATCGAGACCGATGCGTCGAAAAGCCTGGTGAGGTTCGAGCCCGTCGGTGTGGTGCTGGCGATCATGCCCTGGAACTTTCCTTTCTGGCAGGTGTTCCGATTCGCCGCTCCGAGCCTGATGGCCGGCAATGCTGGGTTGCTCAAGCACTCGAGCAATGTCGGTGGCTGTGCCCTTGCAATCGAAGAAATCTTTCAACGGGCCGGGTTCCCCACCGCTCTCTTTCGAACTCTTCTGATCGGCAGCAGTCAGGTCGGTCGGGTGATTGAGAACCCGAAGATTCGAGCCGTGACGCTGACCGGTAGCACCCCAGCGGGTCGAGCCGTCGCAGCCAAAGCCGGAGAACAACTCAAGAAAACCGTGTTGGAGCTCGGAGGTAGCGACCCGTACGTGATTTTGGAGGATGCAGATCTAGACAGCGCAGTCTCGAACTGTGTCACGGGTCGAATGATCAATGGTGGGCAGAGCTGCATAGCGGCCAAGAGGTTCATCGTTCCCAAGAGTCTTCTGGCTGAGTTCGAGGCTCGGGTTGTCGAAAAGATGGCGGCAATCAAGATGGGTGACCCCGCCTCGGAGGAGACCCAGCTCGGTCCGCAAGCAAGGGTCGAGCTGCGCGATGAGCTTCACGGCCAAGTCATAGACAGTGTGCAAAAGGGCGCCCGATGTCTTGCCGGTGGTGAAATACCGAACGGACCAGGCGCCTTCTATCCGGCCACCGTACTTACAGACGTCCGTCCCGGTATGCCCGCTTACGACGATGAGCTTTTCGGACCCGTCGCAGCGATCCTTCCGGTCGACAGCGAAGAGGAAGCGATACGAGTCGCGAACGACACGCCCTTTGGGCTCGGAGCTGCGGTCTTTTCGCGTGACACCGAGCGGGCAGAGCAGATCGCTGCGCGGAAGATCGAAGCGGGCTCCTGCTTTGTCAACGCCTTTGTGCGCTCTGATCCGAGGCTACCCTTTGGGGGTATCAAGGATTCAGGCTACGGCCGAGAGCTGTCGAGTTTCGGAATCCGCGAGTTCGTGAACGTGAAAACCGTGTACGTGGCGTAGGAAAAGAGGGGACAGCCCCTCTTTCCCTTTCCCCTTTCTTCCCCGTCACTTGAGTCGCTCTTCGTCGAAGATCTCGATCGCGCTGATCTTCCAGACACCGTCTACCGGTTCCAGTGAGACTCGCGCGTCGTAGCGGTTCTGTCTGAAATGCCGGTGTCCGAAGTGGGTCACGGTGCCACCCACGAGCCACGTGGCATCGGCATCAAAGGCACCCTCGCCTCGGGGTTCCACAGACCTGACCTCGGGCACTTCGACCGCTTCGACTCGTGCTCGTGCACCGCCCCGCTCTTCCATCTCGAGCGCGCGTCTGTGCTCGAGATAGATATCAGCCAGCGTGTCACCGGTTACGTTGATCGCGAGCCGGTCGTAGACCGCCGACTCATCCCGAAATTCGAAGGCCCGATAGACGTTCGGCAACAGAGCAACCAATATGCTCTTGGCCTGCTCCGTAGAGGGTGCCGAGCTCGTGCTGGCTTCCAGATCCACGGTCAGCCTACCGTTGGGAGCCACCAGAAGAGCTGCAGCAAGAGATACACGAGCCCACGCGATATTCATGGTCCTGCGTCTGCCTCGCATGGCCGACACGACCAGGTAGATCGACAGCACGAATAGCGGAACTGCGAACATGGGGATCACATAGGATCTTGGTTTCACCGCAACACTTTCGACCGTGGGGACAGGGTCTTCGACAAGCTCATTGATCCAGACGAGCTCGGGCTGATCCACGGTCAGAAAAGTCGAGCGGGTCGTCTCGGGATCGGTCACCGTCGACGGGACCGACTCCACGACATCGTCGAAGCCCGACCAGCGCAGACGAATCTCATCGGGTGTTTTCGACGTCAGATAGCTGAGCGTCAGACCGACATTGGCCTGGATAATCTCTTCGGGGATCGGGTCTGTACGGGGAAGGACACCCTGAGTACCGACTTCGAGAAAATCGATCCGCTCCACAACCGGCTCTATGGCTGCTCCGTCGATTGCAAGCTCCATCGCCGGTGTAATGAGGCCGACGATCGCCGTCTTGACTTCGGTCTGATCTTCGATTTCGAGGAGTCCCTCGGGGGCAAGATCGATTCGAGCCGCGACATCCTTCAGCCGCACTAGCGTCTCGATACGGGTTTCGAAGGGCTCGATCGTCAAGAAGGTCTGGACGGGGGCATCGAGACCCTGGGGCGCGAGTGCGCGCGAGCCTGGAGTCGAGGCATTGCCTCCGCTGCCCGGTCCGAGCGAGAGGCTCGGCAACCCGACACCGGCCGGTCTGGCCTCGACCTCCTCTGCCGGGCTCATCAGTACCAGGCTCAGGGCTGCAGCAATACCGACTCCGCCCAGTCCATAGGAGACCGCTTTGGCAGCCGCGCTACCCCAAGACAACCTCGCCATCGCTGAACCAATCACCGAGATCACAACGCCTGCAACAACAAGGAGCGCATCCATTCCGAGCACAGCCAGCGCCAAGTACAACCACTCGATCTCACCAAAGCTTGGCGGCGGAGGAACCATTGATGTCAGACCCATTCCGTGGACGAGGCCACCCGCGGCAGCTAGCGCCAGGGTTCTCCCTCTTTCCAAGGGTGGTCGTAGCGATTGCGCAGCCAACAAAACCACCGTAAGGAGCACACCCGTCTCGGCAAGTGCCGGTTCGAGGACGAATCCGAACCAGGAGATCAGCGCTACGGAGACGATTTGACCAGCGGCAAACGCGGTGGCCAATCGAACCGCGGCAACTCTGCCTCCAAACAGACAGATCGCCAGCGCCAGGGCCCAGTGAATCCAGCTGCCAAGAAAGTGGTCACCCCCTGCCTCCACCGGACGTTTTAGATGGGTCCAAGGGTCTTGTTTGAGACCGGAGCTGCCCTCGGGCAGAGTCCAGGTGTCCTCACCGGGCGCCAGGACATGAACAAACTGCTCGCCCGACTCGAACTCGACCCGGGCTAGAGTCGACAGGGTCGCGTTGTAGAAGGGATAGAGGATTCCAACGGCCTCGCCCCCGAGTCCTCCCTCGCAACGAAAGGTCTCGGTGAAGAGACGTCCACCAGGCTGATCGACCATATCTTGATCGCCCTTGGAGACACAGTGGTCGGGCAGCACGGGCCTGGGTGTGGCTTGGATCGGAACCTGGATAGGCACCTTCCACTGGACGAGGACTGTGCCCTCGTCTGTCTCCTTCATCTGGAGATTGACCGGCTGGATAACGTCGGCTGCCGCCATGGAACCCATCAGAACCGCAATCAGGGCTAGTGCAGCCAGGTTGAGCAGGTGCAGTCTGTTTTTGTACATGGTGGAACTGAAATCTCCGAGTTCGTATCCGATGAGCCATCCGATGAGCCCGGTATTGTATCTAGCCCCGTCTACAAGACCACCATTGTCGACAGCCGAGGCCCGTTTGACTTACCCGACTTCAGGCGAGAAACTGACCCGTAGATCACCTAGGGGTGGCCAGACGGCCTGAGAGTACACCCTCGAACCTGATCCGGGTCATGCCGGCGTAGGGAAGGACAGCGACTCATTCACAGCAAAACAAACAGGAAGCGGTTTTGCGGTTCGGCGATCGCGATCGCGCTGGCCTTCTTCGCCGTGGCGACCTCGCCGAGCGCGGCTCAGACCGCTTTCTGGGTCTACGGCCTGAGCTTCGATCCGTTCGGGAATCCGACGCTTGCTACATCCGTTGTGGAGACGATCACGGTCGTGGGGATTCGCGCCGGCGACGAGGTGCCGGTCACCAAACGCAACATGGATCGGGAAGAGATCGACTCTTTGAGCTATGGGCAAGATCTGCCAAAGCTGCTGCAGTACACCCCGTCGACGAACTGGTACTCCGATTCCGGCATCGGGTCCAACTACTCCTATTTCAGCCTGCGCGGGATCCAGCAGAGCCGTATCAACATGACGCTCGATGGTGCGCCGCTCAACGACCCGGCCGAACACGCGCTCTTCTTCAACAATTTTCACGATTTCGCCAACGCGGTCGACAGCATCCAGATTCAGCGAGGCGTGGGCACCTCCTCGGTGGGTGCGCCCTCCTATGGGGGCTCGGTCAACTTTGCCAGCCCGGCTGCGGCTGAGGAGCGCGGTGGCGAGGCCCGACTTGTTTTCGGCTCCTACGACACCCTTAGGGCCTCGGTCGCCTACGAATCAGGTGTCGCAGACAATGGGCTTTATGTTGCCGGCCGGTTCTCCTACGCCGAGACCGACGGATACCGGGACAACTCGGGCTCCGAGCATCAGACCTTCTATCTCAATGCCGGTTGGCAGGGCGGGCGCTCGTCGGTCAAATTTGTCTCCTTTTCGGGTGACGAGGAGTCGCAACTTGCGTTTCTGGCGGTCGATCCTGAAACCCTGGCCGAAAATCGACGCTTCAACCCACTCGATGAGGCGGAGCGCGACAACTTTGGCCAGGATTTCGCGCAGCTCAAATACACCCGGGCCGTTGGCGCCCAAACCCTGCTGACCGCATCGCTGTACTACAACGGCGCGGATGGTTGGTTCCGGCTCTGGGATGACCCGGTCGAGCAGAACGATCTTCTGCAGTTCGGGATCGACCAGTACTTTGTCGGTTCGATGGTTACCGCGAGCAAAACCACCGATCGTCTCGCGACGACTCTGGGGGTGCACTTCAACGATTTTCGCGGCGACCATAGCCTCGACATCGACCCCGGTGACATCGACTCCAACCAGCTCTACCTGAATACCGGTATCAAACAGACCGCCAACGGATTTGCCAAAGCCGAGTATCAGCTCGGGCGATGGCTGCTCTATGGAGATCTCCAGCTGCGCTGGGCCGAGTTCGAATACCAAGGGGATATCGATCTAGGATCGGTGGATTGGACTTTCTTCGATCCCAAGATTGGATTCCGCCGTTCGATCTCCCGCGGAACGAGTCTCTACGCCTCCCTCGGACGCGCTCAACGAGAGCCGACTCGGATGGATCTGTTGCTTGGCGAAGACAACGCCACCGCTGCCCACGATCTCGAGGCGGTTATGCCCGAGGAGGTGCTCGACCTGGAAGTGGGTGTCAACCTCAATAACCCACGGCTGGCTTTGGACGCCAATATCTACGCGATGGAGTTCACCAACGAGATTGCACTGACCGGAGAGCTTTCAGAGATCGGTCTGCCCTTGCGTGAGAACGTCGACGACTCCTACCGACGGGGCATTGAGGTCGATCTGAAGTGGATGGCGACACCCAGCTGGTCGCTCTTACACAGCGCAAACCTGAGTCACAATCGGATCCGATCGTGGACGCAGTTCTACGACGTCTTCGATGAGCAGGGAGGCCTTATCGGTAGCGAGCCGATCACCTACAACAACGTACGGCCGCTGTTGTCGCCCGAAGCAATCGTCAACCTGGGTGTCGAATGGTCTCACAAAGCCACCAACGTGGCCTTGATCGGTCGCTATGTCGCCGAGGCGCAGCTCGACAACACGGGTCTGGAGGAGTTTCAGCTCCCCTCCTACACCAATCTGGATCTGCGTGCATCGTTGGATTTGAGTCGTTGGTGGCCGAGCGGTCAACCCAAAATCACCCTGTTTGTCAACAATCTACTCGACAGCAAGGACCAGTTCCCGAGTGGCTACAGTTATCAGTTCCTGATCCAGGACGGCTCTGGTCAGACCACTCTCGACGGCATCCCCTTCTACTACCCACTGGCCACCCGCAGCGCCATGCTGTCGCTCGAGGTCAACCTTTAGGGCCAACTCTCCACTTATGTTTTCGATTGAATGGATTGCGGTTGCGGTTACCTTGGTCGCGGTCTACTTGACGACCCGTCAAGTCATCTGGTGCTGGCCCATCGGAATGGTCAG
>CAXMQZ010000055.1:0-24246 GCA_964195975.1 uncultured Polyangiaceae bacterium
AGACCCCACAGAGAGGCCGCAAGGCAAATTGCCAGCGCACCCGGTAGAATTCTCTTCATAGCGACCCGCGCGATCGTAGCACCGTATCTGCAGATCGATTCTGCAGGGCGCTCCTCATAGATACCCAGTGCCATACGGGAAACAGGTGCTGGCGGTAGGGGTGGCGGATCGGATTCAAAGAGGCTATAGATCGATTCGTGAGACGACTAGGAATAGTAGATCTCGGTTCTAACACGGCAAGGCTGGTTGTGTATTCATTCGAGCCAGGAGACTGGTTCCGCCTTGCCGATCAACTCAGGGAGCCGGTGCGTCTTGGAGAGGGTCTCGGACGAGATGGCAACCTCACCGAAGAGGCTCAAGCTCGCGCAGACAATGCTTTGCAGCTCTTTTTGGCGTACGCCAAGAGCATGGGAATCGAACAACTGGAAATCCTCGGCACAAGCGCCCTGAGAGATGCAAAGAATCAGTCTGAGTTTTTGCACCGGATCCGACCACTCGATCTGGATCTAAAGATTCTCTCGGGTGAAGAGGAGGCTCGACTTGGAGTGCTCGCAGCCGCCAACGGTTTCGACTTCGACGATGCGTGGATCATAGATCTCGGCGGAGGCAGTGCACAGATCTCGCTGATGAGACAGCGACAATTCGTGCGCGGACAGGCATTCCCTCTGGGAGGCGTTCGGCTCACGGAACAGTATTTTGCAAACGATCCGCCCAAACGAAAAGAGGTCAAAGAGATCGAACAGAGTCTGGACACGATGTTGGCTGGAGTCGTCGAGAGAATGAGGGCTGAACAATTGCCTCTGATTGCGATGGGCGGCACAATTAGAAATCTGGCTCGAGCGATCCAAAAGCGTCGAGAGTATCCTCTAATCGAGCGACTTCATGGGTACTTTCTCGCCCTCTCTGATCTCGAGGAGATCACTGCAGAGCTCCTCGAGATGAAGTCTCGCAAGCGAGCACGAATCCCGGGCATCAAAGCCGATCGAGCGGATGTGATCGCTGCCGGAGCGGTGGTCTATCGGTGGCTTGTTCGGAGCTGTGATATCGAGGGAATATGGATTTCAGGTGATGGGCTAAGAGAAGGAGCGCTGATGCGTCATTTCCTGGAATCTCCCCATCTTGTATCGAATCTCCGGTCGTTCAGCGTTCAAAATCTTCTCCAACACTATGCACAGTCGAAGGAGTATGTGACTCAGACTCGTCATCTGGCGGGCCGACTTTTTGCCGGACTCCAGCCTCTGCACTGTTTTGGAGAGAGAGAGGGTGACCTGCTCGATGCAGCGGCAATCCTTCAGGATATCGGTCTTGCCGTCAATTACTATCGTCACGACAGACATGGCGAATACCTTGTGTCTTCGGCGAGATTGAACGGTTTCTCACCCCGCGAGCAGGCTCTGGTTGCCTTGCTGGTTCGATACCACTTGAGGGGCCGGCCACGGCTTGGAGCCTACGAAACCATGTGCAGGCCGGGAGACAAACGACTTCTCAATACGCTAGCCGCCTGTCTTCGGATCGCCGATCACCTCGAACGCCCAAGAACTAGACGTATCCGAGATGTCGAAATTGAGATCAACGACGAAACCGTAGTTTTGAGGCCCATCTCGAGCGGCAATCCGACTCTGGAACTTTGGGGGATGAGCGAACACGAAGCGATTTTCGAAACCGCATTCAACAGGCGGCTCGTCATCGACCCCGAGTTCTCGAATTACGACGAGTCCGATAACCCATTGTCTGTCACTGGGTTGTAACACCACTGTCGGCAAAAAGGCTGACTCGAAACAATAGACTACTAGAGGTCGGTATCTGGCTCATCGCTCCGACCGTCGCGACAAACGCGAGGTAGCGTGGCGAAGCTGGACGAGACTGACCAACTTCAGTACCAGCCTGGATATGGGGATAGGTAAGATAGAACCTGTTGTTCCAGAAATAGAGGCGCTCAGGCTGCTGGCGACAGCTTTGAGAGACTCTGAGTGGAGAAATCCACCAGTTGCCTGCTCGGGAGAATCCCGCAGGAATTCGACTTGGCTCGTTGGAGGAGTAACTGTGATGAGAGGACTTGTCCTATGGGGTGTCGTTGTGGTGATTGCAGCATGTGGGCCACGTTCGGCCGACCGAGGTGGACGTACAGTAATTCAGAACAAGGGGTCAGATACCCTGGTCAATGTCGCCCAGGCTTGGGCCGAGAAATACAAGGAAATAGATCCGAGCGTAGCTGTCGCCGTGACCGGCGGCGGGTCAGGCACCGGTATCTCGGCACTAATCAATGGCACGGTCGACATAGCCAATGCGAGCCGGAAAATGAAGGAAAAAGAGATGAAGATGGCTCGCAGCAACGGGGTCGAGCCCGTGGAGTGGGTTGTCGGGTATGACGCGCTTGCCGTCTATTTGCATCCGAACAATCCGATGAGTTCTTTTGAGCTTTCTCAGCTAGCCGACATCTATGGCGAAGATGGATCGACCGATAACTGGAGTGATCTGGCGGTCGAGATAGAGGGCTGTGAGAGCGGCGAAATCGTTCGCGTAAGTCGCCAGAACAACTCGGGAACCTACGTCTACTTCAAGGAAGCGGTGCTGGGTAAGGGACACGACTACAAATTGGGTTCCCTCGACATGCACGGCTCGAAAGATGTCGTGGACCTGGTCGAGAATACTCCCTGCGCGATCGGATACAGCGGTCTTGCCTACGCTACCGATCATGTGAAGATGCCCTGCATCTCCGAAAGTAAGGACGGCGATTGTGTCGAGCCATCGAGCCAGTCCGCGATCGATCGCACCTACCCAATAGCCCGTCCTCTGTTCATGTATACCGCTGGTCAACCCGATGGTGCTATCAAAGCGTATCTGGACTGGATTCTGAGCGCCAAGGGTCAATGCATCCTCCAGGACAAGGGCTACGCTCCGATACGCGAGTTCGAATGTAGCTGAGAAGGTCTCCGGAAGGAGCTGCAATGAGTCATTACGAAGAACGGCTAGAGCAAGATCAGCAACAAATCCGATCAAGAGTCCGGTCCGTCAGCGAGACAGTCGAAGAAGCGCTCAAGCAGGCGATTCAGACCGTCTTGTCGGGCGACGAGGCCAGTGCCAGCAAGGTCATACTGGGTGACTTGCCCATTAATCGAGAGATTCGATCGATCGACGCTCTCTGCCACGCTTTTGTCGCCCAGCACCTACCAAGTGCCGGTCACCTGAGATTCGTATCGTCGGTACTTCGGTTGAATGTGGAGCTCGAACGTGTGGGTGACTATGCAGTCGCGATTGCGAGAGAGACAGTCCAACTCTCGGCGAGTCCCACCGGCTCGGTCGCGAGGGACATCGAGCTCATCGGTGATCAGGCGCGGCTACTTCTGCATCAGGCCCTGCAGGCCTATAACGAGGGCAATGCGGAGCTGGCTCGTGGCACCAAAGTGTTGGCCAAGCAGGTCGATACTACGTTTCAAAAAGTATTCGCCGACCTCTTGCAGGAAGGAGAAAAGGGAACCTGGCCTCTACGAGACATATTTGCCTTCCTGATCATTTTCAATCGGCTCGGTCGTGTAAGCGACCAGGCAAAGAATATCTGCGAGGACACTCTGTTCGCGGTAGCCGGGGAGACCAAAGGGGCAAAGATGTACCGAATCCTCTTTGTCGACCAAGGCAATGATGCTCTCAGCCAGCTAGCCGAAGCTTTCGCGAACAAAGCCTTCTCCGAATACGGCGTATTTTCCAGTGCCGGCTGGCAGCCAGCCGAGAGCGTTCGACCCGCCATTGAAGTCTTTATGGACCAACAGAAGCTCGACGGCCAGAATCTACAGACCAGGGCGCTTGGAAAATCAGTCGATGAGCTCGCCGAATACCATGTAATCGTCGGCCTCGAAGGCAACCTTCGTGAACATATCCCCGAAGTTCCTTTTCATACCGTGTTGCTCAACTGGGATGTCGGTGAGATTCCGCGAGAGCTCGATCAAGAGCGTTCGATAGGCCTGCTGGAAGAAGCCCTCAAAGAGCTATCTCTGGAAATTCGCGAGCTCATGGAGACTATGAGAGGCAAGGAGGTCGGCTGATTTGACGTTGCGGACCCCCTCGTCACCCGAGCCGAAGATGGCGGCAGATCGTCGCGATCTCGCGTGGTACACCGATCGGTTGGTTCAGATCCTCGTGCTGATAGGTGGACTCTCGGCAATTTTCTTGATTCTGGGAATCTTCGTATTTATTGCCAAGGAAGGATACGGTTTCATCGTCGGTCGGTTCGATCCTGTCGAGTTCTTCACCTCACCACGCTGGCGTCCGACTTCGGAGCCCAACCCCACCTACGGCGCGCTGGCGCTAATGGCGGGCACAGCGAGCGTGACAGGTCTGGCAATGATCGTAGCGGTTCCATTCTCACTCGGAGCAGCCATCTATATCGGGGAGTTTGCGCCGCCAAAAAGACGAGAGTATCTCAAGATCTTGGTTGAGATGCTGGCGGCGATCCCTTCCGTCGTCTGGGGATTTATCGGTCTCAGCATGATCAATCCTCTGATCATCAAGACCTTCAACGTCCCAGTCGGCTTGAACGTTCTCAATGCCGGAGTGATCCTCGGACTGATGGCGGCTCCGATCATGACGACGATCGCCGAAGACGCGCTCAAGGCAGTTCCAGAGGGGTATAGGGAAGCCGCCGAGGCACTGGGTGCGACGAAATGGCAGGTGATTCGAAGAGTTGTCGTTCCGGCTGCAAAGAACGGACTCGTCGCAGCCGTCCTCCTCGGGGTCGGACGAGGATTTGGTGAAACCATGGCTGTTTTGATGGCAAGCGGTCATTCGATAAACCTACCCACCAGCGTCTTTGATTCCGTGCGTGCATTAACCGCCACAATCGCAGCCGAGTTGGGTGAAACCGCCGTCGGATCCGATCACTACGGTGCGCTGTTTACGCTCGGAATATTTTTGTTCATCATCACTTTTCTTATCAACCTCACCGCCGATCTCGTGGTTCGGGGCATACGGAAGAATTAGTCGAGATGTTCGAAACAACCGAGCTGAACGTCCAGAACCGGAAGGTGGAAACCCTCTGGCGGACGCTCTTTCTTCTGATGACACTTCTACTCATTCTTCCTGTCATCTTGATCCTGGGAGTCTTGATCTACAAAGGCGGGCCAGTTATTTCGATCGACTTCCTATTCACGGAGCCCACAAATGGCATGACAGCCGGCGGCATCCTTCCCGCCCTGGTCGGAACGGTCTGGTTGGTGTCTGTAGCTCTTTTGGCCTCGGTGCCAATCGGGGTCGCAGCGGCTCTTTATCTGAGTGAATATGCACCAGACAACTGGCTGACTCGGACCATCAATCTGGCGATCATCAACCTTGCGGGCGTACCATCCATCGTTCACGCTCTTTTCGGTGTAGGAGCGTTTGTGCTGTTCTTCAAGTTTGGGACCAGCATCCTCGCTGCGAGCTTGACGCTTGCGATCATGACTCTGCCGGTCGTGATCGTTGCCACTCGCGAGTCTCTCCAAGCCGTACCACACGCCTTTCGAGAGGCATGCTGGAACATGGGTGCCAGCCGATGGCAGACTATTCGCCATGTAGTTCTGCCCAACTCCATCAGCGGAATTTTGACCGGCATTATTCTCGAAGTCTCCCGGACCGCAGGCGAAACCGCCCCGATCATGTTCACTGGTGCAGCCTTCTTTCTTCCTTTTCTGCCCCAGAGTGTTTTCGACCAGACGATGGCAATGTCGTTACATTTGTTCGTGATCACCACGCAGGTCCCAGGTGTGCCTGAAGGCATTCCTTACGGTGTTGCCCTCGTACTGATCGCCATGGTCTTAGCTATGAATTCAGTGTCGATTGGACTTCGAACGTACCTTCGGGGACGCAAGAAATGGTGACCTCGGAGCTCGAGCGCCGCGACCGCTATCCGTCGGAATCCGAGGAAGTCACGCCCCGGGTCAAGGTTGATGTGCGCGATCTGTCGATTCGCTTCGGAGACAAGACAGTCCTGAGTGGGGTGAGCCTTCAGATCCGCGAACACGAAATCTTCGGCATCATCGGGCCTGCCAATAGCGGCAAGACATCGTTTCTCAGAGCCCTGAACCGGATGGATCAACTGACCCCCGGTATGACCGTGGAGGGCGCCATTTTCATCGACGGCAAAGATGTTCGTCAGTGGCGCAACGTCTATGCCTTGCGTAGACGGATCGGCGTGGTTTTCCCTCTGCCGGTCGGTCTGCCAATGAGTATCTACGACAATGTTTCTCTCGCTCCGCGTCTCGCCGGCGTGAGGAGGAAGCCCGCACTCGATGCGATCGTCGAGACCTGTTTGCAGCGAGCCGCATTGTGGGACGAAGTAAAAGACCGACTCAACTCGCTCGGAAGCCTGCTTTCGGGCGGACAGCAGCAACGATTGACCATCGCCAGAGCCCTGTCGCAGGAACCAGAGCTTCTTCTTCTCGACGAGTTCTCAATCGCCGTCGATCCGGTCACCACGATGCGGATCGAAGATGTCTTGAAGGAGCTAAAAAAGGAGGTCACGATCGTCTTGGCGACAAACCTGGTTCAGCAAGCACGAAGACTCGCCGACGACACCGCGTTTTTCCTGTCAGGAGAAATGGTAGAGGTCGGACCGACCGAATCACTGTTTTCAGGAGAGTCTCGAGATAACCGCACTCGAGACTATGTGGAGGGTCGTTTTGGCTAGAGAATCGGCTGCTCCGGAATTCGCGATCGAGACCCGAGACCTGAACCTCTGGTATGGAACCTTTCAGGCACTCTATGACATCGATTTGAACATCAAACAGGGCTGTATTACTTCGATGATCGGGCCATCGGGCTGCGGAAAAACGACCTTCCTGCGGAGCGTGAACCGGATCAATGAACGGCTCGGTTACGTTCGAACAACAGGTACGATTGACGTTTTGGGTCATAACGTATACAGCCCCAGCGTCGATCTGGCGCAGCTGCGAAAGTTCGTGGGAATGGTTTTTCAGCGCCCCAACCCGTTGCCGCTATCCATTCGTGAGAATGTGGTTTTCGGATATCAACTGAGCGAGGGGAGGCAGAAAACCTCGCCAGGGCAACGGGAGGAGATCGTCGAGAGTGCCTTGAGACAAGTACTTCTCTGGGATTCCGTCAAAGATCGACTGGAGCAGAAGGCGACCTCCCTGTCTCTCGAGGAACAACAGAAACTGTGCATCGCGAGACTCTTGCCCGTCAAACCCTATGTCCTGTTGATGGACGAACCCTGTTCGGCTCTCGACCCTGAGGGCACTGAGGCCGTGGAAGAGTTGATTTGGGACCTTCGTGGTCGATACACCATTCTCATCGTCACCCACAATATGGCTCAGGCTCGACGTGCAAGTGATGAATGTATCTTCATGCTCCTCGGGAAGATGGTTGAACACGCACAGACGGCCGAGATTTTTGTCACGCCGGCCCATCAGGAGACTGCTGACTACATCGAGGGCAGATACGGATAGCATCACAGTGCTTTGTTCTCCTGTCGGTCCTAAGCTAGCAAGCTATACTGAGTCCCCTGTTCCTCTGGAGATGAGTTCATGCCAGCATCAGATCTGATGAAAATTTCGGGAATCGGCCCCGCTTCTGCCAAGCTGCTAGAACTCGAGGGTCTGAACACGATCGAAAGTGTCGCCGCGGCTTCGATCGCTGAGCTGGCCGCCATTCATGGCTTTGGCCCGGCTCGCGCGTCGGAAGTTCGGGAGGCAGCCATCCAGATTGCCGGCTCCTCTGACAAGAAAGACCCAAAAAAGGATAAGAAAAAGCGCAAGAGCAAGAAGAATAAGAAGAAAGGGAAGGACAAGAAAAAGAAGGACAAAGGCAAGAAACGAAGGAAGAAGAAAAAAAAGGACAAGGGAAAAGATAGGAAAAAGTAGTCCGACTTTCTCCTTCCCATGCAGTGGTCTCCAAAACGCTTCCTGCTGGAAGATCTGCCGACGGGGCAGGCGATCTTCCAAGACCTCTCTGAGCGATGGCCAAGCCAGGAAGATCGACAGACCAGCGAGCTGAAAACCTACTTCGACAGCTTCGACTGGAGGGTGTTCCGCAGCGGTGGAAGCCTCTGGGTCAATCAGGTCCAGGATGTGGTCACCCTCCATTGGGATCCCGGGGACCGGTCGCTGGCGCTCCGATTGCGTCTGGACTGCCCTCTCGGATTTGTCCGACAGTTACCTGACGGCGAGATTCGAGACCGTCTCGAACCTCTGATCGAGATGCGGCGGTTGCTAGCCTTGGTCGATGTCGAGAGTTCGCTACGAACGCTTCGAATACTGGATTCGCGACAAAAAACCGTCGTGCGAGTCGTTCTCGAACAGTGCAAAGCAAAAGCTCGGGAAGAACCCGAGACCGCCGAACTACCAGTGACCCTATGTGTACTGCCGGTGCGCGGATTTGCCAAGCAACTCGATAGGCTCCTCGACGTCCTGGCAAACGACTTCGGACTCTCTCCCGCTGGTCCGGAAAGCGAGTCTGCCGCGATCTTCGAACAGGTGGGGCTGCACCCTGGTGACTATGGCTCGAAGATTGAGTTCAAGCTTCAGCCGGATGACCGCACCGACAGTGCTCTCAAATGCGTTTTTCAGAAGCTTTTGACAGCAATTCGAATCAATGAGACTGGATTGAGGCTCGACATCGATTCGGAGTTCCTACACGACTTCCGAGTTGCCGTGCGCCGGACACGATCGGGCCTTTCACAGTTCAAGGGAGTCTTTCCCTCAACGACTATCGATCGGTTCAAAAAAGATTTTTCCTGGCTCGGCCAGATCACTGGACCGACCAGGGATCTCGATGTCTACAGACTCAAATATCCCGAGTACCGCGCTTGTCTACCTGCGCCGATTCGCGCCGACCTCGACCCGCTTCTCGACCAATTGAACCGACACTTCCAAGTGGAGCATCGCGACTTGGTTCAGCTGTTGGACACTGACCGCTATCAAAAGCTTCTCGCAGATTGGCAAGATTTCCTGACGCGGCCCTCGACTGATGGGTCCTCCAAGCCCAATGCGAGCCTACCGATCCTCGAAGTGGCCTCGCACCGCATCTGGAGAAGCTACAAGAGAGTTCTCGGGAAAGGACTGTCGATCGGATCCGACACACCTGCCAATGCCTTGCATCGTCTCCGTATCGAAAGCAAGAAACTCAGATATCTCTTGGAGATCTTTCGAAGTCTCTACGATCCAAAGATCGCTTCGCTGATCAAAGAGCTCAAGAAACTCCAAGATAATCTTGGGGATTTCAACGACCTCGAAATTCAGCAGCAGGCCTTGAGCCGGCTAGCTAGATCGATGCTACTCGAGGGAGCTAGCCAATCCGAAACGGTTATGGCTATGGGTCGTCTTATCGAACAGCTAGAAGAGCGGCAGTCGCTCGAACGAGCCAAATTTCACACGCGTTTCGACAGATTCGCGCGCAAGAGGAATCGAAAACTATTCCGAGAGCTTTTCGATCGTCGGGAGATTGCTCCAAAGTGAAGGTTTTTGCGACCTACAACATCAAAGGTGGCGTTGGAAAGACGGCAACCGCGGTCAATCTCGCCTATCTCTCCGCACTCGAAGGCATTCGAACACTCGTGTGGGATCTGGATCCTCAAGGCGCCGCAACCTACTACTTCAGAGTAAAAGCGAAGGTCAAAGGGGGCGGACGCAAGCTGGTCAAGGGGAAGCGTGACATCGATCTGACCATTCGAGGAACCGACTATGAAGGGTTGGATCTGCTGCCTGCAGACTTCTCCTACCGCCACATGGATCTCGATCTCGAAACTACGAAAAAACCCACGAAACAGCTGGCTCGTTTGCTATTGCCCCTGGCACTTCAGTACGACCATCTGTTCTTGGATTGTCCACCCAGCATCTCGTTGGTTTCGGACGGAGTTTTTGTCGCTGCCGATGCCCTTCTCGTCCCTACAATCCCAACCACGCTGTCGCTACGGACGCTCGACCAACTAGATGCGCACCTCGAGCGAAAAAGCTCGAGGCGCCCCAGTCTTCTACCGTTCTACTGCATGGTTGATCGAAGAAAAGCCCTGCACCGAGAGATCTGCGACTCGAGATCGGAAAGTCCAGTGCCCATGCTAGAAACTTCGATCCCATACTCGAGTCATGTCGAGCAAATGGGATCGCGTCGGGCTCCCTTGAACGCCTACGCCTCGTATACGGCTCCTGGGCGCGCTTATTCGGCTCTGTGGCGGGAGATCCGGGGACTGATCTAGATCTGGGAGAGGCCTAGTCTTCGAGGTGCCAAGATCCAGCACTACCCATCAGGATTTCCTGCGAATTGACCACCGACTCGTCTGGTCCGGCGTGAACTCGCTTGTAGGTACCATCGGATCGGAGCAGGCGTGATTGGACATTGTCGCTGAGGTGGACCTGCAGTATGTCGTCTCGCAAGGAGTTTCGAAGATCTGGATCCTGAACCGGAAATAACGTTTCCACCCGGCCATCCAGATTTCGAGGCATCAGATCAGCGCTCCCCAGAAGAATCTCTTCGTCACCACCGTTGTGGAAATAGAAAATCCTCGCATGCTCGAGGTATCGGCCTACTATCGATGTGACCCTGATGTTCTCGCTAACTCGCTCTACCCCTGGCCGGAGACAGCAAATTCCTCGGATCTGAAGGTCCACCTTCACACCCGCCATCGACGCCTTGTAGAGCGCCGTGATGCAGGCCTTGTCGACCAGAGAGTTCATCTTGAACGCGATATGACCGTTTCCACTCTTCTTGTGGAACCTTATCTCGCGTTCGATCCGATCGAGAATCTGGCGGCGCATCGCTCCCGGCGCAACCAAGAGCTTCTGATACTCGATCTCCGTCGAGTAGCCGGTCAACGAATTAAACAGATTCGACACATCTCTGGCGATCTCTGAGTTGCAGGTCAAATAACCCAGGTCTGAGTAGATCCGGGCCGTGACAGGGTTGTAGTTTCCGGTACCGAGATGTAGATACTGGCGCAAGCCATCTGGCTCTCGCCTAACTACCAAACACATCTTTGCGTGGGTTTTCAGACCGAGCAAACCATAGACTACATGCACTCCAGCCTGTTCCAACGCGCGCGCCCAAACGATGTTGTGTTCCTCGTCGAATCGAGCTTTCAGCTCGACAAGCACTGACACTTGTTTGCCGTTCTCGCGCGCCTCCCGGAGGGCCTGAACGATCGGAGAGTTGGGTCCGACTCGGTAGAGAGTCTGCTTGATCGCCAAGACCTTCGGATCCTTCGCGGCCACCCGGACAAAGTCCACGACCGGTAGAAAGCTGTCGTAGGGATGGTAGAGCAACACATCCCTCCGGCGCAAAACCGAGAAAATATTGTCCTCGCGACGTTCCAAGATGCTTGGAGTCGACGGCTTGAATGGCGGGTCTTTGAGCTCTGGTCGGTCGAGCTTGGCGAGCTCCAAGAGATCAGAGCCACTCAACGGTCCGTCGACTGCATATACCTGATACGGGGCGAGTTGCAGGTTTTGAATCAAAATATCCCGAACTCTTTCTGGCATTCGGGAATCAGCCTCGAGACGAACGACGGATCCAAAGTGCCGCTGACCAACCATGACTTCCATAGCCGAAAGTAGGTCGCCTGCTTCATCCTCCTCGATCTCAACATCCGCATCTCGGGTGACACGAAATGAATGAGCCGACACTACTTCGAGTCCTGGGAAAAGAAGGTCTAGATTTGCCGCGACGACTTCTTCGAGCCAGACAAAGTTCGGAAAGGTGGCCCCTTCCAAGCCCAACCGCTGGTCGACCTCGGCCTTCTCTTCACTCGGGATCCGGACAAACCGGGGAAACATATGGGGAACTTTGACTCGAGCGAACCTTTCTCCGTGTTTCGGGTCGTAGATTACTACCGCCAAATTCAGGCTCAGGGTGGAAATATGCGGAAATGGGTGCCCTGGGTCGAATGCCAACGGCGTCAAGACAGGAAAAATTTCTCGCTTGAAAATTCGGCGCAGCAGCTTGATCTGTTTTCTCTTCAGGTTGTCGTAAGTGAGTACGTTGATCCCTGCAGCCGCCAAGGCGGGTTGTAATTGGCCTCTCCAGCACTCTTCAGTGCGAGACAAGACCGGGTCCAAACCGTCACGAATCGCCGTAAGCTGCTCTGCCGGTGACATACCGTCTGGGGGAGCCTGCAGGGCCCCGCCCTTGAGCTGGCGTCGAAGCCCGGCCACTCGAATCATGAAAAATTCATCAAGGTTGCTCGAAAAGATCGCAAGGAATTTGACCCGCTCCAGGAGTGGATTGTTCTCATCCAAAGCCTCCTCCAACACCCGTTCATTGAACTGCAGCCAGCTCAGCTCCCGATTGAAGAAGTACGTTGGATGACTGAGATTGGGTGTACCCCGGCGCTCTTTAGGCTTTGTCGGCTGTTCGACAGTTTGATCGCGTGTGGTCATCTGGCTGTCATCTCCACTTACTCTGGTCTACACGTTTTGATTGAACCTATTATTCTACCAACAGGGCATCCACTATTGGTGCGATAGAGTCCACCCTGAAACCTCAATTGCCCCGTCTTGACTCCGTGAAGAGCATCCTTCTCCTACGCCACGCCAAATCGGACTGGAATGCCAGCTTTGGCAACGATCACGAACGGCCGTTGAACAAGCGGGGTCGAAGAGCGGCCTCGATGGTCGGAAAATTCGTCCAGGCCACCGACCAGATCACCGACCTTGTCCTGAGTTCGACGGCAACACGAGCTCGAACGACCGCGAAGCTAGCTATAGAAGCAGGTCGTTGGAAGCGCCCTATCGAGCTCGTGCCGGAGCTGTACGGAGCTTCGACCGAGATGGTATTGGACCTGATTCGGCGGCAAAACGAGTCGGATGACTCTCTAATGATCGTAGGTCACGAGCCGACCTGTTCCGATCTTGTCGCGAAGCTCACAGGCGGAGGACATGTTCAGTATCCAACTGCGGCCCTAGCAAGAATGGACTTTCATGTTGACGGGTGGTCGGAAGTCGATTTCGGAATGGGGCAATTGATCTTTCTCATTCCACCCAGAATCTTGAAGAAATCCTTCGGCTAGCGGAACGCTACTAGTGGAATAAACTTACCTACAGATGCATCTTCCATACCCAATCAAGACACCCGGGACGTCACCTCACAACTCGGTGAGACTGAGTCGATGAGCAGCGACTCGTCATCGGGCTCGAGCGGACCGGGCAAGAGCCGAAGAAAGACACTCTATGTGGTCGCATCGGATGGGAGTCGGCAACGATTCCTCCGTGGCATGGTGACGCACGACCTGGTGCTGCGGGGGCTCAGTTTTGACTATGCATACGGTCTGGCTCACACGGTCAGAGATCGTCTTGCCGATCGCGAAGAGATTTCAACCATCGAGCTCAAGGAACTGTTGGTCGAGGAGCTCGAGGCGCTGTACGGCGGCGAAATGCCTGCGCAAATGCGGGAACCGACACATCGAGTATCCGATCTTCGGGTTATCTACCAGGGGCAACCGCAACCCTTCTCTCACGGTCTTCTGGCGCGAAGCATTCAGGCTGCGGGGGTGAGTCTCGAGCGTGCCTACAGGCTTGTAGCCGACTTGGAGACCGAGCTCCGAGCCGAGGGTGTCTCAGAGCTGACCAGCAGTGACCTGGCCCTTCGTGTGGGCGATCTCCTGGAGAAATCCGGCGGCCATGGCATGGCGCAGCGATACCGGGCAATTCGAAGAATTCATCGCCTTCCCCGTCCACTGGTAATCTATATCGGAGGCGCGAGTGGTACCGGAAAGTCCACGCTCGCGCTCGAGCTGGCGCCCTTGCTGCGAATCTATCGCCTCAGCGCTACCGACACGATCCGTCAGGTGATGCGGATGGTGTTTACGCCGTCAATCCTTCCAGCACTCCACAGCTCCAGCTTCGAAGCGGCGCCACTCGATGCCGCAATCGGCTCTTCGGCCGAACCCGACAGCCAACAGCGGCTTATCGATACGTTCGAAGAGCAAGCGACACGAGTTTGCGTAGGGGTCAGAGCCGTGGTCGAGAGAGCCATAGCCGAGAACATGAGCATCGTGATCGAAGGTGTTCACCTTCATCCAGGGCTCGTTCCGTTTTCGGATCTCGAGGGATCCGCATACCAGATCTCCCTGGTCCTGGGAACACTGAACAAGGAGGCACATCGGTCCCGCTTTCTTGCCCGCTCACGAACCGGTCCGCGCCTTGCGGAGCGCTATCTCGAGAGCTTCTCCTCGATACGTACCGTACACGATCACATCCTTCATCAAGCCGAGGTGCACGATCGTTCTTTCATCGACACCTCTGAGGGTGAACCGCCTGTCATTGAAACACTGAGAGTTGTCACAGGCATGCTGGAGAGGAATTTCCCGGCAGCCATCGACCGAGACTGGGGACAACACGTCGAGTCGTCCCCCACACTGCTTCTGGTCATCGACGGTCTTCCAGATCGACCAATCCGTGCCCTGGGCGGGAGGACGCCACTTCAGGCCGCGAACACGCCCAATCTGGACCGTCTGGCTCGAGAAGGACAGCTCGGCCTGGCCGATCCTGTCGGCCCAGGGGTCGTGCCGGACACCGCAGCGGGGACACTGGCCCTCTTTGGGCAATCGCCCCTGGCTCTGAACCGTGGTCCAGTCGAAGCTCTAGGAGCCGAGATGCCCCTCCTCCAGAGCGATGTTGCGCTGCGCGGCAACTTTGCAACCATCGACAAGACAGGGCAAGTGATCGATCGTCGAGCCGGTCGAATACGGGAGGAAGCGTCTGAGCTTGCCGGAGCTTTGAATCGACTTACTCTGCCGGGCGACCTGGCTGGCGCCGTCGAAGTGAGAGTCAAGGAAGCTACCGAGCATCGCCTCGCCATCGTGCTGCGAGGGGAAGGGCTCTCATCAGCGATACAGGGGAGCGATCCTGGCGAAAGAGCAATTCCGGGTCTGCCCCTGATCCCTCGACCCAATGACCCCGACAACGAAGCCGCAATATTTACCGCCAGCGCTCTGGCCATCTTCGAGCAACAAGCCCGGCGAACTCTCAAGAAGCACCCGCTCAACAAGGAAAGGCGAAAAAGAGGCGAACTGCCTGCGAATACTATTCTGACTCGGGGAGCCGGCAGAATTCATCGGTTGATATCGCTCGAGGAAGCCGGTCTTCCGCTGCGTCTCACATGTATCAGCGGTGATCGTACGATCCTTGGACTCGCCAGTTGGCTTGGAGGTGAGACGATCTCGACCGACGCGATGACGGCGAATCTAGATACCGATCTGGAAGCAAAATTCAACAGCGCATTTGAAGCTCTCGAGAAGAGTGACCTGGTTGTGCTCCACCTCAAGGGCGCAGACATAGCTGCCCACGACCAGCGTCCAGATCTGAAAGTCGACTATCTGGAGAGAGTCGATCGACAGCTTGGTCGTCTCTTGGACAAAGTCGATTCTCCAATCAGGATCGCGGTGGCATCGGATCATGCAACTCTTTCGGAGAGTGGGCAGCATGCCGCCGATCCATTGCCCGTCTTGATCTGGGGCGACGGAATTGACGCCGACGATGTCGAGACCTTCGATGAACAGGCCGCTGCCACTGGAATGCTGCAGAGACTTCCGCTCCAGATGCTGCTTGGCCGCCTATTCAGCCTGAGCTGACCATAAGGTGAATCTCCTACTCCTCTACATCGGACTCGCCGTGAGCGTGTCGTTTCTATGCTCACTTCTCGAAGCTGCTCTTCTTTCGTCCAGGGACTCGAGTCTTTCCGAGCAGAAAGATGAGGGGAACAGGGGCGCTGCCCTACTACTGGAGCTGAAACGGCAGCGAGTGGATGACGCCATTAGCGCGATTCTGACGCTCAACACGGTGGCCAACACCCTCGGCGCCACTCTGGCCGGAGCTCAAGCCGCCAAGGTGTTTGGAAATGCATGGGTCGGTTTCTTTTCGGCTGCTCTCGCGTTTGTCATCCTGGTCGTGTCCGAAATCATCCCCAAGACTCTGGGTGCCGTCTATTCGAAGTCCCTCTCGGGTTTTGTGGGATGGTCACTCCATATCCTGACCCAGGTGATGAGCCCCACCTTGGTCCTGTCAAGACAGCTGACACGTCTTTTGACCCGGGGACGATCTCTCTCCTACTCACGCGGAGAGCTCTCGGCGACGATCGCAAGTGCGGCCGAGGATGGCATCATCTCGCCCGCGACCTCCCAAATCTTCAACAACCTGCTCCAATTCGACGAGGTCTTAGTCGAGGACGTCATGACGCCCCGTACGGTCGCATTCATGCTTCCCTCCGACGCCACGATCGAAGCGCTACTGGCCAATCACGAGGCAGAGGCCTTTAGCCGAATTCCCCTCTATCGCGAGGATCAGGACGATATCGTCGGTTATGTTCTTCAGCGGGACGTACTCAAGGCCAAGGCTGATGGCGCTGATACGAACCTGAGCCTAAGAAAATTCATGCGTCCGATACCCTTTATCCCTGAAGTCGCTACGGTGGGGTCGGCGATGAGCCAAATCCTGGATCGCCGAGAGCCGATCGCGATCGCGATCGACGAGCACGGGGGAGTCTCTGGACTGATCACTCTCGAGGATCTCACCGAAACTGTGCTGGGCGTCGAGATCGTCGATGAATCGGATCGCATCGTGGATCAGAGACAGGTCGCTTCTACTCTGCGCGATCAGAGGATGGAGCGGATGCTCAGCCGTCGTAGGACGCACCGCAATACACCTGACGGTGTCGACACTCGAGATCCTGCGTAGTAGCCCGTCTGAGGAGGCCGAGCGGGTATGCGGCTCCTCGAACGGGCTACTACTGAGTTAGAATTCGCCGCTATGGGAAAACGGTTCAAGATCCTTTACGACTGTGACGTGTGTCCAGCCTACTGCTGCTCGTATCCTCGAATCATCGTCGATGAAAAGGATCTGAAGCGTCTTGCAAAACATTTTGGCCTTTCGACCAAAGAAGCTCGCAAGAAGTACACCAAGAAGGGCGAAGAACCCGGCGAGCGAGTACTTCGGCATCAAAACGATGAAAATGCCTATGGGACTGTTTGTCAGTTCCTCGATCTCGAGACCAGAGGCTGCACGGTGTACAAATCCAGGCCCGAGATCTGCCGCGACTACCCCGGAACGAAAAGATGCGGCTACTACGACTTCCTCAAATTCGAGCGAATGCTGCAGGAAGACGATGAGTTTGTGTCCACCGCATATAACCCGTAGATCCCATCGCCAGGATTCGGTTCCCGGAAGGCCTCAATGCTTCGAGGTCTTGTGGGGCCACTCTCCCAGGTCCTCTAGCCCCTCCAGGTTATACAGAGCTCTGTCGTGCCGCGGATACCAGTGTCGGCTGTGCTCCGCGAATCGGCCAAGGGTCGGCTCCCATCGAAGGTTGGAAACAATCATGGACTCCCGATGTATCTCGATCCAGTAACAAGTGTTTTTGTCTCGCTCGCCATGGCGCCCACGGTTGGAGGTCGTAGTACCGGAATGCAATATCTCCACAGGCAGTCGACCCTTTGGGTAGAACTCCTCAGAGTTACCGATAAAGGACTGGTGCAGATGCCCCGCGAGGACCAAGTCCACGCCAAGACTGGTGAATAGATCCATCGCCGCTCGAGCGTTTCTCATCACTCGTTGATTGCCAAACCAAGGCGGTGGAATCAGGTGATGGTGGGCCACGACGACCTTGAATACCCCCTGCGGCGCCTCTCCTAACGTACGAGCAACTTCTTCGAGTCGGTGGCCGGTGATTCGACCATCTTTAAAGGTCCACCCGTGAGCGGTGTTGACTCCGACTACCAGCAATTCGCGATCTCGAAATATCGGTTCGAGCTCGGCATCGAAGTGCTTGCGATAGGCACCATACGGACTGCCAAAACGTTCCCATACTCGATAGAGCGGAACATCGTGGTTTCCCGGGACCACGAGCGTCGGCATCTCAAACCTGTCTACAAACTCTCTAGCCTGGCGAAACTGATCTGGCTTGGCCCTCTGGGTAAGGTCGCCCGAGATCACGACCAGATCGGGACGATTGTCAGTTGCGAATCGGAGCACGCCTTTCGACAGCTCTGATAAATGGGGTGGACCGAAATGAACGTCCGAGATGTGGAAGATCTGGCGCACGAAACACAGGTCGAGACCCGGTTGAGGTCTCAGCTCGGAAAGATCGACTCTTGGCAGGTCAGAGGACGTCCTTGCCTAGTAGATCGTTGACCTGACCAGACACGGCGTCGGCAGCGAACAGGGACAGCAGGGCGAGAATCTCCTCACCACGCGATCGACCCAGGACATACCCACCCAAACCTGCGACGGCCAAAGATGCCAAGGGGTACTTACGCACCATTTTCCGCCAATCGAAGTCGCTGGGCATCATTTCATCCACAACGCTATCTGCTGACATGCTGTCGTTCTCGTACGGCTCCATGCCACCTCCTCGATCAGCATTCACGATTTGTTGTTCGCTTGTGTCGGTCGTACCGAGGTCAGATCAGTCGCGTCGTCCACGCATGAGCAACCCCAGCACAAACCCCGCGCCGGCGGCAATAAGAATCGACTTGCTGGGATTGTCGCGCACATACTCGTTGACATCCTCAACCAGGTGATCCATATCCTTGCGGGCCTTCTCATACCCGTAGCGAACCTTTTCCTTCGCCACTCCGTAGGTCTCTTTCGCGGCAACTCCTGCCTTCTCGGCGCTCATTCGCACCTGTTCGCTCGTTCGAGTTGCGCCCTGCCCGAGGTCCTTCACCTTCTGTTCCACGTCTCCCGCCGCATCGGTGAATTTCTCCCGGGCTTTGTCCAGCTGCTCACCGACCTTTCGACCTGCTTCCGCACCGGAATCGGCCATTTTTTCTTTGCTTTGCTCGAAATCTTTGACGTTGTCGGACATCTCTTCCTCCTGACGAGAACTCGATTGTGGCTCGTCTCCCCTCAACGGTACACCATCGACCACCCGAGTCCAAGGGCAGTGATACCCTTTTCGACGAACCTGGGAGATTTTCGGATATGGGGAGAGTGACGTTTTGCGGGGCCTGTGGCTCTGTGACAGGCAGCTGTACATATTTGGAGTTCGGGAACACCAAAATCCTAGTCGACTGTGGCTTTTATCAGGGCCCTGAGGAACTCGAGCAACGTAATTGGCGCCAGTTTCTCTTCGACCCACACGAGCTGTCCGCGGTTGTGCTGACCCATGCCCACCTCGACCACACAGGACTTCTGCCTCGACTCGTAGCTGAAGGCTTCGATGGACCGATCTACTGTACGAAACCAAGTCGGGGGCTCGTTTCACTCATTCTCCAAGACGCCGGCCATCTTCAAGAGGAACAGGCGAGGTATGCCCGCAAGAAAGGCTACAGCCGTCACCCGGATCCCAAGCCTCTCTTCACCTCCAAGGATGCGCGTCAGACACTCAGGCTGTTGAAGCGGGTTCCCTTTGACGAGGTGAAGGAGATTGTCCCTGGAGTGTCTCTCAGATTTCGACGTGCGGGTCATCTTCTCGGCGCCGCCTCGATCGAAATTCGGGCCAAAGGGAGTGATGGTCAGCGAAGAACGTGGTGCTTCTCCGGAGACGTTGGTCGCTACGGTGCACCGGTCATCAAAGATCCAGAGCCACCGCTCGATCATCCGGCGCGATTGATTCTCGAATCAACTTATGGTGATCGACTTCATTTGATCTCCGACCCTGAAGCCGTTCTGGGCGAGGTGATTCAACGCGTCTTCGGTGCAGGAGGATCCGTTATTATTCCTGCGTTCGCGCTAGGCCGTACACAGGAGGTTCTCTACCATCTTTCGCAGTTGGCCAACTCTGGGATTCTCGATCCCAAAGATGTCTTTCTCGACAGCCCCATGGCCATCAAGGCTACCGATCTATACGACCAGGCCACTACCGAACACGACGAGGATTTGCTCGAGTTGGTGGAACAGCATCTCAACCCCCTCGACCCGGATCGTTTTCAGCGGTGTAGAACCACTGACGAATCCAAGGGGCTCAACCATCGTCGGGAGCCAGCAGTGATTGTCGCCGCAAGTGGCATGGCTACCGGTGGGCGTGTTGTCCATCACCTAAAGCGCCGGCTTCCAAATGAACGCGACGCGGTCGTATTTGTCGGATACCAGGCAGCGGGAACTCGGGGACGCGCTCTGGTGGAGGGGGCGCGGATGGTAGCGATTCACGGCTCCCCTATACCCGTTAGAGCAGAGATCAGAATCATGGTTGGACTCTCAGCTCATGCTGACCAGCAAGAATTGCTTCGATGGTGTGACTCGATGAGTGACAAACCCTCGAGAATCTTTCTCAACCATGGCGAAGATCAAGCACGCAAGACTCTCTCTGCTGTCCTCAGCGAAAACGACTATCCGCGACCCGAGCTGCCCGGCTACGGTGACTCGTTCCCATGGTAGATCGCTCGAACAGGTTGCCGGCCGCGTCGGTGACGGTTACAATTCGCCACTCGTTTGGCGTGGGGCAGTAGCTCAGTTGGGAGAGCACCACGTTCGCAACGTGGGGGTCGGGGGTTCGAATCCCCTCTGCTCCACCAGACCTTCTTGCCAAATCAGTTCTTTGGACCCAGCCGTGGATCGTCGGCGAATTCGGGTATGCCTCAGTCATCCAGCTGATCCAATTCCAAGTTTCCAGGAGACTTCATGCTCGATACCCTTCGGCCTTCCGATATCACCCCACTATCCGCCGGTTTTCTTCGCTGGCAGGTTGAGCTCAGACGTCAGACAATGCTCGAGCGCAACGGCTCTCCGCAGGCGGGAGTTGCACCATTGCTGTCGGTACAACGGTCAGGTCGAACACCTTCCGTGACAACCCACTCGATTATCTGTGGTCTTCTGCCGGCACCCGATCAGATCGAGAGCAAGACCGCGGAGTTTCAGAAACTGTGCGAGGAGGTATCGCTCGACGGCGCCCCAAGCGCCTACGACCGGGGGATCGAGTTTTTGAAGAGCTACTACGAGAACCCAAAAGATTTCGATCCGTACTCGATCACCACCCTGCTAGGGGAGAGCTCACCTGCAGTAGTGGCGCTGCAGGTAGAGCCCCGTTGCAGTTTGATTTTCTATGTCTTCGATCTCGTAGATCAGACCGAGATCGGAAGGTTTCGCTGTCTTCAGCTAGATTGTCGCGCCGAGATTCATGCATCAGGACCGGTCTATGACAATGTCTGGTGGCACAATGCTCTCTTCCACGGTAATGCCGAGGGTTCCGTGGTAATCCAGTTTCTCCATCGGCGCACCTTCGATACGCGTTTTGGCGAGCTTACGGCCATCGAACCTCGGTGACAGTACACTACAGGGTGACAGCACTACAGGGTGACAGGACACTAACTTCAATAAATTGGATCAGGACTTGGCGAGCGGGACACAGACAGCCTGATCCAATCTATTGAAGTTAGTGTCCTGTCACCGTTCTGGTCGTTCTTGTCACCGGGCAAAAAAAAGCCGGGAGCTTTCGCCCCCGGCTGAAGGTATTGGTTGAAAGCTCTTGCGAGCCTATCGCCAGTTCAGACGCACACCCAGACGCCAGATCCGCGGTGCGAGGGTCTCGTTGAGCCACCCGGCCGTGCCGGCGTTGAGGTTGCGCGATGAACGGGAGACCACCGGTGCCTCGTTCAACAGGTTGAACCCGTCGATCGAGAAAGTCAGGCTGGTGTTGCCACTAGCCGCAAACTCCTTCTCGATCCGGAAATCGACGATAAACAGATCGTCGGTCCGGAAGGCATCGATACCACTAGCCCCGACCTCGTTGGCCGAGATGGAGCGGTTGATACCGTCACCGGGGTTCACGTTGGCGAAGTAGGGAATCGGATATCCCTCACGACCGTAGATATTGGCCGCGACGTTGAATCCGTACGCCCGATCCGGGGCAAACTGGTACATACCGTTTATGTTATATGCCCAGGACGCCTGCATCCAGACATCGTTCTTGCCACCACCGGTCGACTGCTCGACCTTCAACGCACCGTCCACCGAGGCATCCGCGACAATACCGTTGGTATTTTGCGGAATCAGGATGTTCGGGTCGTTGTTGGCGAAATACGACTGCGGAATATCCCAATCCGCCTCACCCCACTGGACATAGCCACGCATCATCCACTGGTTGGATAGACGCTTGGTGAAGTTGAGGGTAAGACCGTCGTAGGTCCAGTCACGATCACCGTTGGTAAGAAGCGTTCCACCCGTATTGTCGAAAGCTGCGCTTACCCGCTGCGGCTGGTAGGTGTGCACCGTGCTGTCACCCGGGAAGCTGAAGGTGATCGGCGCGACACCATTAGTGGTGTATTGCCCCGCACCTACAACCACCGTGTTACCGGCCGGATTGACAAACAACTCACGAAAATCGGAGATGTCCGAACCGTTTCGACGGGTGTACTGCACACCGACCACAAACTCGGGCAGGAACGCGTGCTCGACCGCGAGAATGAGCTCGTCGGTCAGCGGCGGATCCATGTTCGGATCGTTGCGGTTCGACACCGAAGCCGCGGCCGGGTTGGTCGGGTCGAAACCGAACAGACCACCAACGACGTTGAAGGCTTCGCCGTCGTCGTAGATACCCCTTCGACCCCCCGGATCATCTACGAAGTTGATCGACGCGAACTGAGCACCCAAGGGGTTCAAACGGGTGATCATCGACAGCGACATCGGGTCGGCAAACCGACCGAGGCTAGCGCGGATCAGCGTCTTGCGCTCCTCACCCAACGCGTAGGTCACACCTACGCGAGGCTGAATCGCCGACCACTTGATTCCACCAGCGTCGTTGCCATCAAACTGAATGGCTGGCATGACATCGGGGAAGGCGGGGTTGGCGGGCACGACGCCAGCCTGGTTCTCACCATCCGCGCTGTCATAGCGTACACCGGCGTTGATCGTCCACTTACCCCAGGTCATGGTGTCCTGGATCCAGACGCCCGAATAGTCGAGAGTGCTGGGTACCGCGCCCGAACGATAGGCATAGAGGAATGCCAGATCGGTCACACGCGACGGGGGCAGACCAAACGGAGCCAGGTTGGCGAGACTCTGATTACCGATGTAGCCACCGGTGTAGTTCAGAATGTCACGGCCTGGGTAGTTCCAGTCTGACGCAGTTTCGGTCTCACGAAAACGACCACCAAACTTGATTTCGTGGTTGAGAGCGCCACTAGTGGCAAAGTAGGTCGCATCGAGCTTGTATTCGGTGCTCGGACGAATGGCACTACCGCAGCCACGACCGTGGAAGATACCGTCGTCGCCGACAAACTGTTCCTGACCACTCGGGCCACAGCCGCCGGTCGAAGCCAGCTGGAAACCACCGTCGACAAAGACATACTGACCACTCAGGAAGAAGTTCGAGCCGAAGACATGGGTGTCCTCGAACTTGGTGATCCCGGTCGGACCACGCTGATTCCACAACGAATCCGAGCCGCGGTTCGCTGCCGCACCACGACCAAACTTCCGCTTGTCACCGTTGTTAAACGATCCAACCGCCGAGTTGGCGGCTGTAAACTGAGCGTTCAGCTTGATCGCCGTGTTCTCGAGAACGGTCCGGTCGGTAGTGCCGATCGGAGTGGTCTGTGAGATGTCGTTGTTACCCCACGATGCCCACGCCCACAAACGATCGCGCCACAGCGGACCACCGGCCTCGAAGCCGTAGTCCTGCACGCGCTGTACCTGGGTGGCGGTGAAATCGTCAGGAGTCTGACCCGGACCGAGATCGGCCGGGTCCACCGAGATGTTGCCCTGATCCAGGGCACCGAAGTAGCCGCCCTGATCGGTCAGCATGAAGCGGGCCGAACCACGGAACTCGTTGCTACCACGCTTGGTCACCAGGTTGATCGTCACACCTGGGACATCTCGGGTCACATCCGAGCCACCGGTCTGGAGCTGATACTCGGCGAACTGGTCGAAATCGTAGTAACCCGGCGACGAGCCCGCCGCTGAGCGGTCCGTAATTTCGGCACCGTCGATATAGTACGAGTTCTGGGCCTGGCCAGTACCCGCACCGATAAAGCTCGACTGTTGGCCGCTCTGGTCACCACCGACATTCACACGGTCAAGCAACACACCTGCGGCCTGGTCATCACAACCCAAGGATCACGGGCGCTAGGAATCTTCTCCAGCTCGACCTGCGAAATCGTGGTACCGGAGCTGATCTTGCGCTCATCCAGGATCGGGCTCTCGGAGGTCACTGTGATGACCTCCTCGACCGCGCCTGAGAGGGTGAGCAATATCTCGGTATTACGGTTAATAGATACGACTACGTTTGGATACTCGACGGTTGAGAAACCCTCGAGCTCCGCTTTCACCTGCCAGCCGCCCGGATCGAGACCCAGAAACCTGAAGCCACCGTTTGCATTGGTGACCTGAATCTGAGTCGCGC
>CAXMQZ010000056.1:0-15000 GCA_964195975.1 uncultured Polyangiaceae bacterium
GGCACGTACCACATAGGCTCCACGGCGCTGGCGTTTCGGCAGTTTTACACCTAGCTCTTTGAACAGCCCGTAATTGATGTTTGCCGGTTGAAAACGCTTCGGATCACTCTCGGTCAGGTGACGCGCCAGTGCGCCGAGCGCAGTGGTGCTCGGAAAGGTCTCTGAGAGTCTGTTACCTCGTTCCAGGACGATATATAGAGCCACTGCGAGGCCTGTGGCGGCGGACTCGAGATAGCCCTCGACACCGGTGATCTGTCCGGCAAGGCGGACCTGTGGCCGATTCTCGAGCCGATAGCATTTGTCGAGATGTCTAGGAGCGTTGACAAAAGTGTTTCGATGCACTTGGCCCAAACGCTCGAATTTTGCTTGCGAGAAACCGGGGAGTCGGCGAAAGATGCGCTGCTGCTCGGGCCACGTCATTCGGGTTTGAAATCCGACCATGTTCAAATGGTCCTTGGCCAGGCTTTCGCGGCGGAGTTGAATGACTGCATAGGGGCGCGAGCCGTCGGGTCGTTCCAGACCGACCGGTTTCATTGGACCAAAACGGAGCGTATCGATGCCTCGGCGAGCCATCTCTTCGATGGGCAGGCAGCCCTCGAAAAACAGACCTTCCTCGAACTCTCGAAGCGGTACGACCTCAGCGTTGATAACGCTCTGGTGGAAGTCGAGATACCGGTCGCGATCGAGAGGTATGTTGAGGTAGTCATCACCACCCTTGCCGTATCGGGAAGCCCAGTACAGTTCACTCATGTCGAGCGAATTGCCGTCGACTATAGGCGCGATCGAGTCGTAGAAATAGAGCGAAGACTCTCCCAGCAGTGCTGCCAGCTGGATCGACAGGGCGTCGGAAGTCAGGGGGCCCGTTGCTAGAACCACTTCGCCAGGCGGAATCTCAGTCGCCTCGGTTCTTCGAATCTCGATTTGAGTGGACGACTCCAAAGCCGAGGTAATTGATTCGGCGAATTGGTCCCGGTCGACCGCCAAGGCGCTTCCCGCGGGAACGGCCGCTCTGCGAGCTGCCGAAATCACGAGCGAATCGAAACGCTCCATCTCCCGCTTTAGCAGTCCTGCTGCGTGCTCGGGATCATCGCTTCGAAGAGAGTTGCTGCAGACAAGCTCTGCCAAATTGCCGGTCTTGTGGGCGGGCGTCGATTTCTCGGGCCGCATCTCCCAGAGAACCACTGGCACCTCCCGTTGCGCCAGCTGAAAGGCACACTCGGTTCCGGCCAGACCGCCGCCTACGATATGTACTGGATTGGCCACCTCGAATCGATCTTAAACCCCTCCAGCCCGCATTATGTCTCGGCGCTCATGAAAAATGCGGGCTTGGTGAAATTCGGTGTACTGAACTCTCAGTGCTCTGCTGGGTGTTGGATTCAGGATTTCTTGGATCGTTTGCCTTTGCTGCGGCGTTTTGGTGACTTCCCATTTTCGGCCAAAATCCTGACTGCGTCTTGGCGATCGAGTTTCTCGGGATCGTTGCCCTTGGGAAGTGAAGCGTTGAGCTCCCCATTCGTCAGATATGGACCGTAGGGACCGTCCAGAATCTGTACTTTGCCACTCTCACCCTCTCCGTAGTCTCGCAGCACCTTTCTGGCGGTACGGCTACGGCCTCGACCTCTCTTTGGCTGAGCGAGTATCTCTAGAGCTCTTGACAGCTCGATCGAATAGATGTCGTCACCGGAGCCAACTGAGCGGGTGTCCGAACCTCTCTTGACGAAAGGTCCAAAGCGACCACTGGCGGCAATGACCTCCTCACCGCCCTCCGGATCGATTCCCAGAACTTTTGGGAGTGCTAGCCATTTCAAGGCGGATTCGAAGGTGACCTCGGCCTCGTCGAGATCCTTGGGGACCGAGGCTCGCTTGGGTTTTGGTCCCTTGCTGCCTTTTTTCGGGGTCTCGCCGATTTGCACGTAGGCTCCATATCTGCCGTGAGCCAAATAGACACCCTCACCCGAGTCTGGATCCGTACCTAGCAACTGCTTACCCTTCTTTGCTTTTTCGAGTAGCTCAACAGCCTCATCGAGGGTGAGATCGGCTGGCGGAACATCGTCCGGCACTGAAGCGGCTACGCGATCATCGCCCTCTTCTACCTCTTGTTGTAGATACGGTCCGAAGCGCCCGACTCGAACCACGATCGGATGGCCCGACTCGGGATGAGTACCTATCTCGATTCTAGGAAATTCCATCTTGGGTTCTTCGATGGCGATCCTCGCTTCTAGACCAGGACTGTTCTCATCGACACCAAAATAGAACTCGCGCAAATGATCCTTCGCATCCCGCTTGCCGGCCGCAATATCATCGAGATGTTGTTCCATGCGTGCAGTGAACTGAGTATCGACAAGATCCGAGAAATGTGACTCCAGCAAATCGGTGACCGCCACCGCGGTGAAAGTGGGGATCAGAGCGTTGCCCTGTTTGATCACGTATCCGCGCCGCTGGATGGTCTCGATGATAGAAGCGTAGGTCGAAGGGCGGCCGATGCCTTCGGCCTCCAGCTTCTTGACCAGACTCGCCTCCGTATAGCGGGCGGGTGGCAGCGTCTCTCTGCCTTTGGGTTCAATGTCGAGAGGCTCGATGTCTTCCCCTGCTTCTAGATTGGGTAACAGCACCTCTTGATCCGAATCCTTCGTGGAGCTGTCGGAGTAAACCTTCAGGAATCCAGGAAACTCAACGATGGTTCCCGTAGCTGAGAAGGTGCCACTGTTCTGAGGCTCGGGAGCGGTAGCTTCGATCTGCACCACAGTTCGACGAAGCCGTGCGTCGGTCATCTGACTGGCAATCGTTCGCTTCCAGATCAAGTCATACAGCCGATACTCGTCTTCGCTCAGGGTATGCCGGACGCGATCAGGGGTGCGCGAAAAGACGGTTGGCCGAATCGCTTCGTGAGCCTCTTGAGCCATTTTGCTCTTGGTTTTGTATCGTCTAGGACCGCCTGCATAGGCCTCACCAAAACTGGAGCGAATCACCTGCTGGGCCTCGTTGAGGGCGCGCTCGGCTAGAGTGGTGGAGTCAGTTCGCATGTAGGTGATGAGGCCTTCGCGTTCACCACCGACATCCATACCTTCGTAGAGTCTCTGGGCCACGCGCATCGTGTGACTTGCCGAGAAGCGAAGCTTCCGATTGGCATCTTGCTGTAGTGAAGATGTCGTGAAAGGTGGGGAGGGTCGGCGAACCACCGGTTTCGATTCGACCGAGGCCACCTTCCAGGGGGTGGGCCAATCGGCGATCAGTCCATCGACTTCGCCCTGATCTTGGAGCCAGAGGCTATTCGATGATTTTTTCAGCTTGCCGCTGTCTGGGTCGAACTCCTTGCCGGTAGCCAAACGGCGGTCCCCCACGCGGACCAGCCGTGCGGTGAAGCGCTGATCGTCCTTTTCGAACTCGACCTCGGCATCCCAATACTGGGCTACCTTGAAACGACGCCGTGCTCTCTCTCGCTCTACGCAGAGCCGGACCGCGACACTCTGAACACGGCCAGCCGAGAGTCCGCTCCGAACCTTCTTCCAGAGGACGGGTGAAAGCTCGTATCCAAACAGGCGATCGAGTATTCGCCGACTTTCCTGTGCACGAACGAGGTTGCTATCGATGTCTCTCGGGTGCTTCAGAGCCTTGTGAATCGCCTCATCGGTGATCTCATGAAAGACGATCCGTCTTACCGGTACTTTGGGCTTGAGAACCTCTACCACGTGCCAGCTAATGCTTTCGCCCTCGCGATCCTCATCCGTAGCGAGTAACAGCTCGTCGGCATTCTCGAGAGCTTCCTGCAGCTGTTTTATGTATTTCTTTTTGTCTTTCGGAACGACGTAGATCGGCTCGAAGTCGCTTTCTACGTTGACCCCTAGTCGGCCCCACGGCTGCTTCTTGTATTTGGCCGGAATCTGGTCCGCACTGCTAGGAAGATCACGAACATGACCATAGCTCGCCTCGACTCGAAAGTCTGGCCCAAGAATCTGAGACAGTGTCTTGGCCTTGGCGGGTGACTCTACGATTACAAGCGTTGACATCAAAAAAGCACTCGCTGGTTTGGGGGATTTCCGAAGACTTGTCAGGCGACGAGAATCAAGATTCCCACTTGTTTACTCAGCCGGAGCGGGACCTTAGCATCCCAAATCGAACTCTCGCAACCCATTATGGTATCGATGGGAGCTATCAGAGACTGCGACAATAGGTTGGACCTGGACATCTTCGGACCAATCCCTCCAGCTCTAGCTCCAGCAGTTCACGAAGGATCTGATCAGTAGCAAGACCGGTCTCGACTGCAAGCCTTTCCACCGATATCAGCTGGCCTCGAGGGATTTTGGAAAGCAGACGATTGTCTGACTCTTCAATGTCTGAGGGGGCAGGTGCCTGCTCAGTCTGAGTTAGTCGATCCTGAGCGGCAATCGGAAGCGACTCGATGATATCTCTCGGGTGTTGAACAAGAAGCGCGCCGTCTCGGATGAGACTATTGGGTCCGGCCGACGTCGGCTCGAAGATGGGACCCGGAATGCCGTATACATCGCGGCCCAGCTCCATGGCCAAACGCGCTGTGATCAGAGAGCCGGATCGTACGGTTGCCTGGACCACCAGGGTTCCTATGGACATGGAGGCAATCAGCCGGTTTCGAATTGGGAAGTTTGGCTTGAGCGGGGCGGTGCCGAGCGGGAACTCACTGATGACCGCGCCGGCTTGGGCTATCTCATCGGCAAGGAGATGGCTGCGCGAGGGGTAGTCCACGTCGATACCGCAACCCAAGATGGCGACAGTCGTACCTCTGTGAGCGGCCAAAGCGCCACGGTGCGCAGCCTGATCGATACCGCGAGCAAATCCAGAAACGACTGTGATGCCCAAGGAGGCCAGCTCTCGACCGAACATCCGGGCCGTTTCCAGGTTGGGGCGGCTTGCTCTTCTGGATCCCACGATTGCGATAGCCGGACGGGTTGGAATCGACCCTCGGCAATAGAGAACCGGGGGTGGCAGCTCGAGATCTAGCAGCGCACTCGGGTAGGCGCTGTCGAGTCTGGTGATGAGCCGGGCACCTTTGTCTCGGACTCTTCGACGTTGATCCCGAGCTACGAGATCGGCTCCAATCAGCCAATTTGCGACGGTTAGGGTCTCTGTAGCGGAAACAGCCAGTCGATGACAACACCCCAACAAGGTCTTTCGATCTCCGACCCAGTGCTCTACGCTGGATCCGAGTTTGCAGATCGTTTGGCGGGAAATCACCCGGCAACAGTTCAGCGCCACCAGAAGATTGGAGATCGATTGTGAAATGGTCACGAGTGCTCCTCGGAGTCCGTATCTGGAGACGGGAAATAGAGTCCGAATCTCACCGAAAATGGGGCTTGGCAAGGAATCTGAATGGTCTGGGTCTCGTATATACTGCAGAGAAGGTACTTTGAATCAATTCAAGACACTCGGAAGCTCATATTTTGGAAGTCGTTTGCCAAAGAGCAGAAGTAGAAAAGTAATGCGTCCAACTCAAACTTGGCGCCGAACAACCCTGGTGGCAACTTTCGTTGCGCTATCCCTGACAGGGATAGCTTCCGGCAACGACAAAAAGACCAACAACAATGTGGAATCAGATGTCGAATTCGGTATAAAAATGGCTCAGCGAGGACTTTGGAAAGAGGCTCTATTCCGGTTCCAGCAAGCTGATCTTCAACACCCGAACAATGGCAAATTGCTAAATAATATGGCCGTTGCATATGAGGCTGTAGGCGCGTATGACCAAGCCCTGGAGACCTACAAGCGAGCTTTGCAAGCCAACTCGTCTGATCGCGATCTGAAGCACAACTACAGTCGATTTCTCGAGTTCTATCAGGCGTACAACCCAGTGGAGCCGTCCGAAGCTGACAAGGCGGCTGAGGCCCAAGCCGAGGTGTTGCAAGCCGACGGCAATCAGACCGCGTCGACTCCCTCCGAGCAAGCCCCTACAGAGGAAGCCCCTACAGAGGAAGCCCCTACAGAGGAAGCCCCTACAAAGGAAGCCCCTACAAAGGAAGCCCAGTCCGATGATTCTGACGCTGATGGAGATCAGGCTGAAAATGGGCAGGTGGACGAGCCAGAGTCTGCGCCGGAGAGTGCCGACACCTCGGGCCCACCGTCCTCCTCGGGCGGACAGTAGTGTCACCTTCAGGAGCCAGGGAAAGAGAAAAAAAGAGGAAGGTCATGAAGAAGAGTCATCTAATCAAACCTAGCCAAACAGGGGGGCTGCTTCTTCTACTCCTGGGGCTGCTGGCTTCGATCTCGGTACCGGCAAAGGCAGGGCAGGTAGACGTGCAACTTCGACTCCCGGTACGTGCAAGGTTGAATCTGGAAGATCATAAGACGGTGACGGTTGCCCCTTTTATCGTGGTGAGCGAGGAGGGTGAGGAGTCAGCGATTCACAGGGGCGTCGACATCCAGAAGGAATTCGAGCGCTACCTAAAGCGACTGATCCGCCGAAATACCCATCTCAAGATCGTCGATTCGGGTCCTGTTGACTACCCCAGCTACGATCTCTCGAGCCTGACCTCGAATACGGATTTCTGGAGATTTCTGGGGGAAAGAGCCCAAGCCGATCTGATCGTCACCGGAAGTCTGGATTTTGATATTCAGGACCGTAGTGGCTACCGCACCGAAGAGTACGTTTCTCCCTTCGATAGCCGCACCTACTATCGTCAGGTCCTCATCGAATCCACCGGGTATGAGTACGACATCGTGATGGAGGTCTTCGACGGTCGAACTGGCGAACAGCTCTACTCGGATAATTTCAAGGATTTTCGCCAATTCGACGCCGACCGAGCAGACCCGCTTGCCGGGATGTTCGAAAACCTCTACGCCCTCGAAGATCGAATCGCCGGAATCTTTACCCAAAAGTGGGTCGTTGCCGAGCGCGTGCTGTTTACACAGTAATCAGAGTAAGGAGATCCGGTTTTGATTCGCCATAGCTCCACCCGACTCGTAGCGTGCCTGATTCTCGCAGTGCTCGGTGTTTTGTTGGTGCCGAGTTTCTCCGAGGCTCAATACATCAATTTCTACTACGCGAACTTCGGCAAGAACAAGGTTCAGTTTCGTGATTTCAAGTGGAAGATCTATCACGCGCCTCACTTCGACGTCTATTACTACACCGACCAGAAGGAGTTGCTGCAGAAGGTCGTTTCGTATGCCGAGAGCGCCTACGACCAGCTGTCCCAGGAGTTCGACTACCAGATTCAGAAACCGACGCCTCTGATCTTCTATGAAACACACTCGGCGTTCGAGCAGAACAATGAGATTCCAAATTTCATCCCCGAGGGAATCGGTGCATTTGCATCCCCGGTGCGCAATCGGATGTTCATGCCAATCGATCTACCGGACGCCGACCTCTGGGCCCTGATCCTTCACGAGCTGACTCACATATTCCAATACCACGTGCTATTTGGAGGAAGCCTGGGTCGGGGAGTAGCAGCTGGAGCACCACAGTGGCTCATGGAAGGAATGGCAAGCTACATGGAGGGCGAGGAGTCTGCACGCGACAAGATGTTCGTTCGGGATGCGGTTGTCAACGACAACATCCCTGCCATCACCCAGTCGGGGGTTTCGGGGTTTTTCTCCTACCGGTTTGGCTACTCGGTGTTTGAATTCATCGAAGATCGATGGGGCCAGGAGGGCTTTCGAGACTTTCTGATCGAGTTTCGAAACACCCTCGGTGGCCGGGTCGGAAAGGCCGTTTCACGTACCTTTCAGATGCATCCCGAAGACTTCGACAACGAGTTTCGCCGCTGGCTTCGCAAGAGATATCTAGCCGAGTTCATCGAAACCGGCGAGCCCAGTGATTTTGGTCGGCCTTTCAGGATCAAGAAGCCGGGTGCCCAGAATATCTCTCCCGTCGCGTCGCCATCGGGCGATTTGGTCGCCGCTTTTGGGACCGGGAAAGGTGATGTGGATGTCGTCTTGTACGACACCCAGACTCGGACCCAGATCAAGAATCTGACCAGTGGCTATTCTGGCAAGTATCAGTATTACGTGGTCCAGGAATTCACCATGGGTCGTAACCAGGGGCGGGATCTCACTTTCTCTCCCGATGGCGACTTCGTGGCGTTTTTCGCCCGCAAGAACAGGGGTAGAAATCTGGTCATGGTGAGCGTGCTCAAAGGCAAGATCAGGCGCTCGATAAAGATGGATGTCGAACAGCAGTTTGCACCGACCTGGAGCCCTGATGGAAGGAAAATTGCCTTCTCCGGCTGGAAGGACGGTAATTTCGACATCTTCGAGATCGATCTCGAGACCGAGGAACTCACCAACCTCACCAACGACGACATCTACGATGCCGCTCCTGTCTATGCCCCCGACGGGCGTTCGATGTTGATTACTTCCACGGTTGGTGGGTACTCCAAGATCTTCCGCATCGATTTGGATGACCCGGAGATGCGAGTTCCCTTGCGCGAAGGGATCCGGTCACAGACCAACGAAACCGATCCGACCTTTTCGCCTGACGGTAAACGAATCTATTTCACATCGGATGCCACCGGAGCAAACAACATATTCAGCTTCGATCTCGAGTCGGGTCTGATCCAGCAGCACACGAACACGATCACCGCGGCGTTTCAGCCAACCGTTCTTTCATCTCCAGATGGTGTGGATCGGATCGTCTTTACAGGCTACTGGAAGGGCCGTTTCGATCTCTACTACCTCGACGTCGAGGACCCGATCACTGAGCCCTCGGTGATCACCGAGGAACAGATCGCAGACGCCAAGTCGCTCAGAGACGAAGATCTGCCCCGATTCGAGCCCAGCATCGAGGTAACTCTGGACGATGCCAACATCAGCAAGTACAAAGGATGGAAGTTCTATCTCAACAACGTGATCGGTGGCACCATCGGCGTCTCGAACGACCAGACCTTTATCGCCCAGATCGGCTTTTTGTTCGCAGACTTCATGGGTGATCGGGAGATCTTAGCCCTGTTTGAATCGATCTCGAGTTTTCAGAACTTCGATGTCATCTTTATCAACCGAGCCAACAGAATTCAGTGGCAGACTCGTCTCTTCGATCGACGGGATTTCTATATCGGTTTCGATGGCCGCGACTTCCAACGAACCGACACGGCGCTAAAACAGACGGGTATAACGGCAGATCTTATCTATCCGCTGGGTGTGAATCACCGCATCGAGTTTGGCGGTGGGTATATCGATCGACAGTTCAATCGCCAAGTCGCCGTGCCCGACCCCGAAAACCCCGGAGAGGTCATTCCGAGGTTGATACCGATCAAGGACAACTATCCGATCGTTCAGGGCTCGATCGTTGGAGACTCTGCGATTTTTGCGAGCTACGGTGGGATTAGCGGGCGACGATTTCGTTTTTTTGCCAGCTGGGCTCCTGACATCGACAAAAGCGACAACGAAGACAATCCATTCCTCGAGCCCGATGGGTCGACTCTGACCTCCACCGTCGGCATGGATTTTCGTCAGTACATCAAGGTGACGCGTCGGAGCAATATTGCTTTTCGCCTGGCGGGTGCTCTGAGCGATGGCAACAATCCAACACCCATCTATATCGGTGGTCTGGACACCTTGCGGGGTTTCGATTTCAGAACTCTTGTGGGTGATCGAGCCTGGTTCTCGAACATCGAGTTTAGATTCCCGTTGATCGACGTGCTGGCATTTCCAGGGTTCGCGCTTCAGGGTATTCGGGGAGGCATCTTTTTTGATATCGGTGGCGCATGGTACGACAACCTTGTTTTTGTCGATGGCCAGGAGTTTCAGTGCTTCTCTGATGAAGAGACGCGACTCGAAGACTGCGTGTCCTCCTATGGATTTGGATTCTCGCTGCGGCTGCTCGGTCTCAATCTCAACTGGGACTTCTCCAAGCAGTGGGATCTGAGAGACAACATCTCCGACAGCTTCGGTACCTCTTTTTGGATCGGCAGGCGGTTCTAGACCGTCACAGCCTGGTATCTTCAGCCTTGTAATGAAGATCGAAGTGCTGGGTAGCTATGGTGGCCAGAGTCGCGAATGCCGCATGACCTCGTTGTTGATCAACGAGTCTGTGGCTTTGGATGCGGGCTCGCTGGGGGACGGGCTGTCGATCGATCGCCAGAGCACCGTACATTCGATTCTTCTGACCCATTCCCATATGGATCACACCAACTCGCTTCCATTTTTCGCAGAGAACGTGTACGGGAAGCTCGAGGGACCGATCGAGGTCTATGGCTCGGAAGCCACGATCTATTCGGTGCGTAGGCATCTGTTCAACAACGCGACCTGGCCAGATTTCACTCGGATGCCGAACAACCTGCTTCCAGCGATTCGATTTCACGAGCTCGAGCCCGACGTTCCGGTGCAGCTTGATGGAGTCAAGTTCACCCCCTTCGAGGTGGACCACTCGATTCCGACTTTCGGATTTCTAATCGAAGAAGGTGCGGCTGGGGTGCTCTGGTCAAGTGACACCGGGCCGACTCATAGGTTGTGGGAGTTGGCCAATCAGACCGTCAATCTGAAGGCCCTCTGTGTAGAGACCAGCTTTGATAATGAAATGCAGGAGATTGCGGATCTGTCCTGTCACTTGACGCCGCAGGCTCTGGCTCTCGAGTTGGAGAAGCTCGAGCGCCGCGTACCGCTTCTGATTCACCATCTGAAACCGGCCTGTGCCAAGCGGGTGCGAGATGAAATTAAACAGTTAGGGAACCCAGATCTCCATTTCTTGGAGCAGGGCAAGACCTACCGCGTGTGATACCTTCAGCCCGTGCAGCTTCCGTTGGGTCTCGGTGATCAAAGTATGCGAGTCGTGGTTCTCGGATCAGGGAGCAGCGGAAACTCCCTCGTTGTCGAAAGTGGCTCCAAACGACTCATGGTGGACGCCGGGTTTTCGTGCCGCGAGATCGAAAAACGGCTAGCCCTGATTGGTATCGATGGTGGCGATATCGATGGCCTTGTCATCACCCACGAACACTCTGATCACACTCGCGGAGTGGCTCGATTTGCACGCCGAAACAAAGTTCCCATCTATGCTACCGAAGGCACTCTTGAGGAGCTCAATCTGGATGGGACATTTCTTCATGTGCATGCTTTGTCATCTGGGCAAATCATCGAGATCGGCGACTTCACAATCGAGCCGTTTGCGATTCCGCACGATGCGCGCGAGCCGATCGGCGTCGTGGTCGAGGATAGGGAGGGTCACCGACTCGGGCTGGTTGCCGATCTCGGTTCGAGGAGCCAGCTGGCCTGGGCGAGGTTGACGGACCTCGACTTTCTGGTACTCGAAACGAATCACGACTTGGAGATGCTTCGCAGTGGCCCCTATCCTTGGTCTCTCAAACAGCGGGTAGCCGGTCGTCATGGCCATCTTTCGAATCGCGAGGCAGCCGACGGGATAGCTGAGCTTGACGCCAGCCGCCTCAGGTGGGCAGTTCTATACCACCTGTCTCGGACCAACAATCTGCCAGCACTGGCCCTACAAGCCGCTGGTGAGGCCCTCAGCAGACAGGGCTCTTCCGCCCAACTCTGGGTAACCAATCAGCAAGAGCCTTCTCCGTGGCTCGAGCTCGACTAGCTTGAGAGTCCGTTATGTGTGGCATCTTTGGTATCGACAACCATCGGGAAGCATCGAACATCTCCTATCTTGGGCTCTACGCCCTTCAACACCGTGGTCAGGAGAGCGCGGGTATCGTCTCATGGGATGGTTCGCGAGTGCATGTCCATCGGAGAATGGGACAGGTGTCGGATATCTTCCGTGCCAAAGTGCTCGACCGATTGCCCGGCGACAGAGCTGCAGGCCACACTCGATACTCGACTGCCGGTACGAGCGTTCTTGCGAATGCTCAACCTGTCGTAGTCAAGACCTCGATGGGGCCTTTGGCCCTTGTTCACAATGGCAACCTGGTGAACGCGGTGGAGATTCGGAACCGATTGGAGGGGGAGGGCTCGATTTTTCAGACCACCAGCGATAGCGAGGTGATCCTCCATCTGATGGCAAAGAACCCGAGGGTGGATCTGGCCGAGTCGCTGATGATCGCTCTAGAACAGGTGCGAGGAGCGTATTCGCTCTTGATGGTCTCTGAAACGAGTCTGATTGCAGCACGGGATCCCTACGGCTTTCACCCGTTGATCCAGGGTCAGCTCGACGGTGCCAGTTGCTTCGCCTCTGAAACCTGCGCCTTTGATCTGTTGGGTGCGGAAGTGGTTCGAGAGCTCGAGCCCGGCGAGGTTGTTGTCGCGAATGGTGATCATATCGAGTCTCGTCGGCTCAGTATCGAGCCGCAGCCAACCCGGTGCGCCTTCGAGCAGGTCTATTTCGCGAGACCCGACAGCGTAATTTTTGGAGACGCCGTGTCCAAGGCGCGATTGGGTATGGGGCGGCGTCTAGCTCGAGAGGCACCGGTCCCAGCCGACATCGTAGTGGCGGTGCCTGATAGCGGGATGTTCGCGGCCCTGGGGTTTGCGCGCGAATCAGGACTACCTCTCGAATTCGGACTGATTAGAAATCACTACGTGGGCCGAACGTTCATCGAGCCGACGCAGTCGATTCGAAACTTCGGCGTCAAGATCAAGCTCAACCCCATACGAGAGCTGATCGCCGGCAGACGCGTGGTCCTGGTAGATGATTCGATCGTTCGTGGAACGACGTCGCCGAAGATCGTGAGGATGGTTCGCGATGCGGGTGCTACCGAGGTGCATGTGCGAATTTCATGCCCACCCATCCAGTCACCTTGCCACTATGGAATCGCCATGCCCACTCATGAGGAGCTCATCGCCTCGAGCCACGGAGTCGATGAAATTTGCGAAATGATAGGCGCTGACAGCTTGGTCTACCTGTCGCTCGACGGAATGCTCGAGTGTCTCTCGGGTCCTGCCGAGACCTACTGCACCGCCTGTTGGACCGGTGAATACCGGGTGGAAGTGTCGGCGGAGGATCAGCGGCAGCAACAGCTATTCCCCATCAGGACCGAAGACGCGGAGTGACGGTCGCAGCTGCCGCTGAATCACCTCGGCTCGATGACGAGTGCGTAGCGCTGGTCAAATTGCGCCGATACCCGTTCTGTTCGATAAGATCGAGCCAATGTCTAGTGAATCCGGTTCGTCGTATGCAGCGGCCGGCGTCGACATCGGCGCCCAAGAGAAGGCTCTGAAAAAGATCAAGAAGCTGGTCCGCTCTACATCGACCCCAGGGGTTTTATCCGAGGTCGGCAGCTTTGGAGGTTTGTTTCAACCCGAGCTCGAGGGGTTGGAGGCACCGGTATTGGTGGCCTCAGCAGATGGCGTTGGCACCAAGATGATGGTTGCGCGCCGGGCTGGAGATTTCTCAACGGTCGGGATGGATCTAGTCAACCATTGTGTCGACGACATCCTCGTACAAGGGGCACGACCACTGTTTTTTCTCGACTACGTCGGCGCAGGCGTTTTGGAGCCGACCGAGGTTGTCCAGTTGGTGGAGGGCGTGGCCAAGGCATGTCGAGAGAATGGCTGTGCCCTTCTCGGAGGCGAGATGGCCGAGATGCCGGGCTTTTATCAACCTGGCGACTACGAGTTGGTCGGATTTGTGGTCGGGGTTGTCGATCGAGCGCATGTCCTCGATGGGAGCCGGGTTCAGACCTCCGATATGCTGATCGGATTGCGATCGAGTGGACTTCACACAAACGGCTACTCTTTGGCTCGGCGAGTTTTTTTCGATCAACTCGGTCTGCAGCTGAATGACCGAGTCCCCGGTTCGGAGAGCAAGAAGAAGGTGGGCGAGTTGCTGTTGGCGCCTCATAGATCTTATGCAAAAGTGATCGAGCCGCTTTTAGGCCACTCTGGCCTGCATGCCATGGCACACATTACCGGAGGCGGATTGACCGACAATCTGCCGCGAGTTCTTCCCAAGAAAACCCATGCTGAGATTCGAGTTGGTGCCTGGGAGATTCCGCCGATCTTTCACGCCATCCAGACTCATGGAGAGGTCACCACCGAGGAAATGTTTCGTGTCTTCAACATGGGAGTTGGGATGGTTCTTGTGGTGGATCCCAACTCGGCTGGTGAGATTCTGGGTCTCCTGCGAGATGCAGGTGAGAGGGCCTTTCCGATGGGGACGGTCCAGAAGGGAGGCTCCGGAGTCGTTTACGATTTTCCTTGAAGTAGCGAGGTTGGAATGAGCACCAAGGTCGGGATACTTCTTTCAGGTCGCGGCTCCAATTTTCTGGCGCTCCACGGAGCAATGGAGCGTGGGGAGATTCCCGCCCAGGTTGCGCTTGTGGTCAGTAATGTAGCGGAGGCCGCCGGATTGGAGAACGCTCGATCGCTGCGTCTTCCGACTCTTTGTATCCCACACAAGATAGAACCCGATCGACTGACTCACGAAGCGAAAGTGCTCGAAGCGTTACGTCACGCCGAGGTCGACTGGATCTGCCTGGCGGGATATATGAGGCTGCTTTCGGAGTTCTTTGTAGATCAGTATCCCCAACGAATCCTCAATATCCACCCTTCTCTGCTGCCGGCTTTTCCCGGAGTGGAGGCCCAACGGCAGGCGATGGATCATGGGGTGAAGGTCGCCGGCTGCACGGTACATTTCGTGGATAAGAATTTGGACAGCGGTCCGATAGTGATGCAAAGAACCATACCCGTGAGGGACCAGGATACGGCCGAGTCCCTTTCGGCCCGCATCCTTGCTGAAGAACACAAAGCTTTCCCGGAAGCCCTTCGATTGCTCCTCACCGAGCGCTGGAATATCGAAGGTCGCAGAGTTGTTTTCTCATAGTACCGGAGCGATCTGAACAATGATTCCTCCGGAGCATTGACAAGGGAAGTATTTCCGATTACAGTAGCGCTCCCTGTCGGGGATGCCTCGACAGGCATTTCTTTGAAAGAGGCGAGTAGCAACCGGGGTCACCTTCCGGTGAGGTCGCTTCGCCTCAAGCAATTATCGGTAGTTTTGCTGCCGTAGTTTTGTTGACAGTGGTTGTGCACTGCGGTAGATTTAAGGTTCGCTCTTAGGGGCGTGCCGGTTCTTTGAAAACTGAATAGAGGAGGAGCCAACGTCGGTTCCTCGTAGCTCTTGTCACCTCTGGTGACTGGGGTTACGAA
>CAXMQZ010000057.1:0-12125 GCA_964195975.1 uncultured Polyangiaceae bacterium
CTGAGAACCATCCAGTGGGCATCATCGCTGACGTAGGCGCCCGGACCCCAGGTCTTTGCAAGCGGTCCCTCTTTGAATTGCTCGAAGAGAAGAGAGTCCTGAGTGTGGTGGGTTCCAACGAGGTGAAACTTGATCTGGCCCGAGTAGGGGTCCTCAGGGTCCCCAAGACGGCGATAGAAAAGCCCCGATGCGTCTGGAAGCCAATAGACGCCTTCGGCCCGTCCAGGTATCTCCTCGGCCAGCCACACACCGGTCTCTACATGGAGGATGTAGAGCGATGTGATCTCATCCCCGGCTCGAAACAGACCAAAGGCCATCAGGTCGCCATCCTGGCTCGGCTCGATCCACCTGACTGCTGTCAGACCGGTGTCGTCGATTGTGCCCGGATCGAGTAGCAAATGGGGCTCGCCTTTCAGGCTATCCTGGACCCAGATCGACCACTGTTGCTGGCCACCGGCCCGTCTCCAGGTGAAGTAGTGATCGCCCCGAAACACGGGATTCTTGACCTCGTCGATTTCCATCAACTCACGCAGCCGACTCTCGAGCTGATCGCGTCCTGGAAGCCGATCCAGCACGCTTCGGGTGTACATGTTCTGGGCCTCGCTCCAGGCGGCCACCTCGGCGTCGAGCTCCGGGTTCTCTCCTTCGATTTCTGGCGCGTCACTGCCTTCGAGCCAGCGGTAGGGGTCCTCGACTTGGGTGCCGTGTAGAAGGTCGCGCACCATCCGCACTTCAGTCGGTGGGACATCTGCGGCTATCAGGCCAGTGGCGACAAGCAGAGATGCGCCGCAAAGCAATGACGTGGGTCTCATGTCAGGAAGCTCCAGACACCTTACTCGGTGTCGTCTTGTTCGTTGTCCTTTTCAAAGATTCGATTTCGGGCGTGTTTCGACGCATCCCAGGGCGCCGGCTCGCCTCCAAGCCACTGGTGAAACCACTCGAGATGAGCGTTGTAATAAAAGGCCATTTCCTGCCAACCGGGCCAATGTCCGGCGTTTGGAAACACGATCAATTTCGAGGGTACCTCGCGCTTTTGCAGAGCCGTGAAGTACATCAAGCTCTGAGTGTAGGGGATTCGAAAATCCTTCTCGCCTGTTATTACGAGAGATGGCGTCTTGAAGTTCTCAACGAAGCTGGAAGGCGACCACGTCTCGTAGTGATCCGAGGTCCACGGCGTGCCACAGAGATCCTTCTCCGGGTACCAAAGCTCCTCGGTTGCACCGTGAAACGAAGTCAGATCGTAGACGCCCATCATGGCGGCCGAAGCCTTGAATCGATCGGTCTGCCCTTGAAACCACATCATCATGTAGCCGCCATACGACCAACCCATGGCTCCCATGCGATCAGAGTCGACGTAGGGCAGCTCTTGCAGGCCGTCGGCTACCTTCATCAGGTCGCGAAAGACCCGCCCCCCCCAGTCGCAACCGATGTCGTCGATAAAGTCCTGTCCATAACCCGACGAACCGGTCGGATTCGAAAATGCCACGATGTAGCCTTTTCCGGGGTAGACCTGCCAATCGCCTCGATAGCTGTCGAGCCATTGGGATTGGGGACCGCCGTGGACGTTGAGTATCAGCGGATATTTCTTGGCCGGATCAAAATCGTGCGGTTTGACGACAAATGTTTGTACCTTGTAGTCACCGTCGCCATCAAACCACATGACCTCGGCGGGCCGAATGTCAACCTCTTCTGCTAGTGCTTCGTTGAAACTCGTCAGTTGGTCGGGCTGACCCCCGGTCGAGGGAATCGAAAAGATCTCAGGCGGTGAGCCGACACTACGTTGACCGTAGAGGATCGACTGACCATCCGGAGTCAAGCTCCAGCCTGTCAACATCGCATGGGTGTGAAGTTTGTCGATCTGACGGGATTCGAGGTCGATTCGATACAGCGGGGTCGTGCCCTGATATTCGGCCTGAAAGATGATCTCCTTGCCATTGGGCGTCCAGGCGATCTCGTCGATCCAGTTGTCGAAGGTGCTCTTACCCGTGATGTAGGTGGTCTTGCCTGATCCGGGTTCGATCAAGCTCAGCCGATAGAGATCCGATTCGTAGCCAGGTGTCTCCTGGCTCAAAAACGCGATGGTCTTGCCATCAGGGGAGAAAGTTGGCACACCATCCCAACCCCGATTCTCTGCGGTCAGGTTTCGGGCGCTGGTCTCATCGATTTCGCCATCGATCGATACCAGCCAGAGATCGGAATTCGTCGACTCCGCTGCATTGGAATCGTGGTTTGAAGTGTGTACGAGAAGCTTCGAGTCCGGTGAGAACACGTAGGCGCGCCGCCCCCCTAAATCAAACGTCGGGCTATCCCAGGATCCGGGTGTCAGATCCTCGAGCACCTTGCCGTTTTCGGCATCGATCAGCAGGATGTGCTCATAGCTTCCTTCGCGCCAGAAATTCCAGTGCCGGTGGAGAAGAGAATCGGCCACCCGGACACGAAGGTCTCCCTCGGTACTGTCCTTGGTCAGGGCTTCATTACACTCGGCGTCGATACCGCATTCCGGGTAGATGTTGGAGGTGACCGCGACGTATCTGCCGTCAGGCGAGATCACCGGGGCCGAGACTCCAGGGCTGAAATCGGTCAGTTGCTTGGCCTCGCCGCCGTCGATCGGCATGGCCCAGAGCTGGCTCGACTCAGTCCGGTCCGAGGCAAAGATGAGGGTTCTGCTGTCAGGTGAAAAGACCGGACTAGAGTCGTTGTGCTTGCCCCCGGTCATGCGCCGCTGTCGCGAGCCATCCGGTCCCATGATCCAAATCTCAGACCAGCTCTCACCTGCCTCGAGATCGAAGCGTCGAAGTTCAAACGCCACCGTGTTTCCATCCGGGCTCACCACCGGAGGACTCACAAAAGCGGTTCGATAATAGTCAGATATCTCAAAAGCTCGTTTGGGACTATCGGCGCCGGCCACGACCGTCGCGCAAAGCAACCACATGGGTAGGAGTTGAATAATTCTCCTCATGTCTGATCTCCCTTCGCAGGCCATCACTCATCGCCCGAAGTATTTACAGACGACTGGATGCAAACGAAATGCTTGTAAAAGAATCTACTAATCCCAGGCCGCGGTGTTGCCAGACTCGAAGCCGTCTGAAAAGAGGCTCGGAGGGACTGCGAGAGTCGAGAGTCTCTGACCTTTGACCTCGATCCCAAGTGGACCGGATCCGTATTCGGCTCTCCAAACCACCACAAAGCCGTTCGCTTGCGGTGCAATCGCAGGGATCGACTTGAACCCTTGAAAATAGGTGCTGGTTTGAACCTCCTCACCGAGCATGGTTCCGGCACGCGAAACTCGTCGGCTGAAGATGTCCCCTCTGGGCACAGTGGCATTGTAGTTGTAGCGTCCCCAGGTCACCGCGAAATTCCCACTAGAGTCAGCAGCGACAGCCGGCCATCGATTCCCGATCGTGGTGGTTGCATGGACCTGAAACTCGGCTCCCAGGCGTAAACCATTGGCAGCAAAGCTCTGTCCTTGTACGACGTAGCCCTGAGTCACGTTCTCGCGCTCTGAGTTGCTTTCCCAAACCACCATGAACTCGCCGGAGGTCGACATCGCCACAGATGGCGATCGCTGCCCTCCGGTTGTGTAGGTATTGATCTGAAACTCATTGCCGATCGGCAGACCGCTGGCGGCAAACCTCTGGCCCTGCACGCTGGCGCCATGCTGATCATTGCCACTCGACCCCTGGCTCTCCCAGACGACGATGAAATTTCCCTGGCCGTCGGCGGCGATACCCGGGTAGTACTGGCGTCTGGTCGTGTAGGTGTTGACTTGAAACTCGGGTCCGATGGCGTTGGCTCCGGCTCCCAGCCGTTGTCCCTGAACACTGTAGCCGTCGTTGTCAGTGCCGGCAGACCCGAAGGAATCCCAGGCGACGATAAATTCGCCGGCGCCACCGGCGGTGATCTCCGGCAGCAGTTGCCAATCGGTCGTGTAGGTTGAAATCTGAAACTGACTTCCAAGTTGCGTTCCAGCAGCGTTGAATCTCTGACCTTGAATACTGAACCAGTCGGTGTCGCTGCCATACGAGCCCAAACTGGTCCAGACGATGACGAAGTCGTTGATCTTGTTCATCGCAACCGCAGGCCAGAGCTGCCAGCTCGTCGTATAGGAATTGACTTGAAACTCGACGCCTCGTCGGGATCCGTCTCCGTTGAACTGCTGCGCCTGAATACTGCTTCCGAGATCGCTGCCAAACGATCCTTCGCTGCCCCACGTGACCACGAACTGGCCTCGTGTGCCGACCGCGACATCCGGGCTGCTTTGAAAGCCGGTCGTGTAGGTGTTGGCACGAAATTCCGGACCGGCCTTGCTGAGGGTCTGGGCAACCCCGGCAAGAGGTTGCAGCATCAACATCGAAAGAAGGATAAATAGACGCACGATTGAATTCTTGATTGACCCGTTGAAAAAGAAGGAATCGTCTTCGAAATGCGCTGGCTACGGTAGTGTGGATACCCGAAGGCGGTACCCCCCGTTGCAATCGAGACCTACGCCAACCACTATGGTAAACCAAACAATCGACGCGTTTCCAGCTGAGGATTGACAGATATGAATATCGCATTGGTTCAACAGCGGGCAACAGCTGACAAGAAATCCAATCTCGAGCGAGGTCTTCAGGCCGTCAGAACTGCGGCCGGCAAGGGAGCCGAGCTAGTCTGTTTCGCGGAGCTCGCTTTTGAACCCTTCTATCCTCAGACGCCAGCCGACGGGTCAGAGCTCAGGCTTGCCGAGCCAGTGCCAGGCCCGACAACCGAAGTGTTTCAACATCTTGCCGCGGAGCTCGGAGTCGTAGTCGTGCTCAACCTCTACGAAAGGGCTGGAGATCTGGCCTACGATTGCTCACCGGTCATCGATGCCGATGGCTCACTTCTCGGCCGCACCAGGATGATCCACATCACCGAGTATCCGTGCTTTCACGAGCAAGGCTACTACGAGCCTGGCGATACAGGCGCGCCCGTCTATTCGACCCGAGCGGGAAAGGTCGGAGTGGCCATCTGCTATGACCGTCATTTCCCCGAATATCTTCGAGCCCTGGCGCTCAATGGGGCAGAGCTTGTGCTCGTGCCCCAGGCGGGGTCGATCGGAGAGTGGCCAGACGGCTTGTTCCAGGCCGAGATGCAGGTAGCGGCGTTTCAGAACGGCTTTTTTGCTGCGCTATGCAATCGAGTGGGTGAAGAGGAATGTCTGACCTTTGCCGGAGAATCTTTTGTTTGCGATCCGGCAGGAAGGGTTGTCGCACAGGCCCCCGCTCTAGAAGAGACGATCCTGTATGCCGACCTCGATTTCTCCGCCGTGGGCGACTCGCACGCCCGCAAGCTCTTCTTACAGCACCGCCGCCCCGAGCTCTACTCGGAGTGGTTCTCCGAGCGCGGCTGATCCACCGAGCGTTAGGGCACGTACCGGAGTTGAAGCCCAGGCTAGAAGCCCAAACTGGAAGCTCAGACTGGGAGCCCAGGTTTGAGGATCGGTGTAGGAGCGAGCAAGGGGGCTGTATGGATATCGAACAGCTGAGAAAGAATCTGGCTGGAGTCGACCGAGAGATACTGGAGTTGGTCGCCATGCGTCAGGAGCTGGCCCGCTCGATCGGCGAGCTCAAGGATCGGGGAGAGCTCTCGCTGAGGGATTTCTCCCAGGAGAAGGCAGTTCTGGAGCGAGCGCGGCAGGTGGCTGTCGAGCTTGGTGTCTCGACCGAGGTGGCTGAAGATTTGATGCACCGACTCATCCGATACTCCCTGACCGTTCAGGAGCGTCAAAGGCTGGCAACCCACGGCGGTGGCAGCGGTCAGAAGGCTCTCGTGATCGGCGGGGCAGGAAAAATGGGTGCGTGGTTTTGCAGTTTTCTCACGTCTCAAGGGTTTGCCGTCGAAATTGGCGACCCACAACGCCCGGCTGATGAGCTTGCCTGGGTAGCGGATTGGCGAGACGGTGATTTGGAGGCCGACATGATCGTCGTCGCCGCCGACATAAGATCGACACATTCGATATTGGAATCTCTCGCCGAGATTCGCCCCAGCGGAGTGATATTTGATATCGGATCGCTCAAGACCCCTCTTCGCAAACCACTCGAAGTGCTTGTCAGCTCCGGTCTCGAGGTTACATCGATCCATCCTATGTTCGGACCTGGAACCGAGCTGCTTTCGGGGCGGCATGTCATCGTTGTCGATCTCGGGTGCCCCGCGGCCAATCGGCGCGTGGGCGAGCTCTTTCAATCCACGATGGCGGAAGTCGTCGAGATGCGGCTCGACGATCACGATCGCGTTGTGGCTTACATCCTGGGTCTCTCCCATGCGCTCAATATCGCGTTTTTTACCGCGCTCGCCGAAAGTGGCGAGGCGGCACCACAACTGGCCAAGCTCTCGAGTACGACTTTCGACAGCCAACTCGACGTCGCGGCTGTGGTGGCACGGGACAATCCGCACCTCTACTTCGAGATTCAGCATCTCAATGAGTACGGTGGTGAGTCTCTAGCCGCGTTGGTCGATGCGGTCGAGCGGGTTCAAACGGTTGTGCGTAACGGGGATGAAGAGTCGTTTGCCGCGCTTATGGAGCAGGGCCAGGCGTATCTGGCAGATCGGGGAACGTTGAAGAGATGAGCGGATTTGGACTGACCCAGACCAAGATCATCTACCGAGCAGCGTGCGACCTCGGCCCAGACCAGAAAGGGTCGGAAGACCCATTGTCTGAAGGGGCATGGTCCGAGGGCAACTTTATCGAGTGGGACGAGATCGGTCTGTCACCGGCCGCCGGTGTGCTCTCGTATGGCCTGAGTGTCTTTGAAGGTTTGAAGGCCCAACGGGACCAGAATGGCGGGATCCGTCTTTTCCGAGTCGACGAGCATGCCAGAAGATTCGCGGCCTCGGCCCAGACTCTGCTGATGCCCTTTTTCCCGATCGATCGATTCTGCTCTGTCATCGAGGGGATGGTCCGCAGGAATAGCAGCTTCGTTCCTGCATCAGGCGAGGGCTCGCTCTACCTGCGGCCGGTGTTGTTCGCGGTCGAGCCCAAGCTTGGGCTTGGTAGATGCCGTCAATTCTCGATGACCGTTTATGCGAGTCCCGTGGACGATTTTTTCTCTCACCGTCCTGAGCGATCGCTCCGCCTCGAAGTTCTGGATCGAGAGCGGGCGGCTCCGGGCCTGGGGGCCGCGAAATGCAGCGCCAACTACGCTGCGGTCCTGGCGGCAGTGGAGGCGAGCCGAGCAAAAGGCTTCAACGACGTCGTCTTCATTGATCCGGAGTCTGGATATTCAAGCCAGCAAACAGTCGTCACCGAGACCAGTGGCGCCAACCTGTTTGTCCGACTCGCGTCCGGTCATCTCGTGACTCCGCCGCTCGGCGACCAACTTTTTCCCGGTATCACCCGAGACTCGGTGTTGAGAGTTGCTCGGGAGGTTCTAGGAATCACGATCGAAGAGCGGCCGATTTCACTTGAAGAGATCTTCGAAGCAGGCGACGAGGTCTTTTGCACTGGCACAGCCTGGTCGGTGGCGTCGATCGGTGAGATCGAGCATCGAGGCTCGGCAAAGCAGTTTTCGACTAGCGAGACGCAGACGCTGATCTTGAATGTGATTCGAGGGGTGCAAACAGGTCGGCTCGAAGATCCGTTTGGGTGGGTGCGGAAAGTGGGGGAGGTGAAGCGATGACGTTCGCGCATGGCCGCCGTTCTGTTAACGTTTCACACCAATTGCGCAATGAGCCGCGAGATTTGTGACGCGATTAACTGCAGGTTTTGAGACCATGAAACCACCCAAGTACGAACTACCTGGAAGACTGGCCATGGAAGTGGAGTCCCTACGCCGCGACTGGGAGTCGGGTGACAAGCTCGACCGGCTTTGGAATCACGACTCGAGTCTCTGGACCGGACAGGACGAGGGCCGGTGGTTGGGTTGGCTGGATGCTCCAAATACCCCCGCGAACGAAGTGAGCTCCTGGCTCGAGTTTGGACGCGAAATACGTGATGCGAGATTTAGCGATGTGCTTCTTCTCGGTATGGGTGGCTCGAGCCTCTGCGCGGAGGTCTTGGGTCGCACTTTTGGTCGACAGGCCAGATTTCCCGCCCTGCACGTTCTGGACTCTACCGACCCGGCGCAGATTCAGACGGTTGAAGCGCGGCTCAACCTGCGCCGCACGCTCTGTGTTGTTGCCAGCAAATCGGGCTCGACACTCGAGCCAAAGGCGTTGATGCACTACTTCTGGGCTCGTATGCAAACAGATCGACCGTCGAATGTCGGCGCCAGTTTTGCTGCCATCACCGACCCTGGCTCCGAGCTCGAGGCCACCGCGCAGGAGCTCTCCTTTCGACGGATATTTTTTGGCACTCCAAGCATTGGGGGCCGCTTCTCGGCTCTATCTCCTTTTGGCATGGTGCCAGGTGCGGTTGCAGGGATCGACGTGTCACGGCTCATGTCGCGAGCCAAGGAAATGGCAAAGCTTTGCCGCTCGACGCCGGTGCGTGCCGGAAATCCGGCGGTCGATCTGGGGCTGACTCTCGGTGCGGCAGCAGTTACCGGCCGAGACAAGCTGACCCTCCTCTCGAGCCCGGGCCTTGGTTCGCTGGGTGCCTGGTTGGAGCAGCTCATTGCCGAGTCGACAGGCAAGAATGGCAAAGGGATCATTCCTGTCAATCTCGAGCCGGCGACTCGAGTCGACAACTACGACGACGATCGTATCTTTGTCGAACTTTGTATTGGCGATGAACCAGGCCCGTTCGAACCCGAAGTTATCGAGGCGCTGGTCGAGGCCGGTCATCCGGTCATCTCGGTTCGAATCGCGGATGCGTACGACCTGGGTGGAGAGTTTTTTCGCTGGGAGCTCGCCACCGCGGTGGCGGGGTCGGTCCTGAAAGTCAATCCCTTCGATCAACCCGACGTGGAAGCCAGCAAGATTGTCACCCGCGAGCTCACGGATACCTATGAGAGGACTGGGACGCTGCCCGAGGAGTCGCCCGTTGCCGTGCTGGAGGGCCTCGAGCTGTATGCGGATTCCGAATATGCTGACAAGCTCGGCGGCGCCGAGCTCGGCCTCGAAGGTCTTCTCCGGGCGCATATCGATCAAAATCAGACCGGTGACTACTTTGCTCTTCTGGCTTTTGTCGAGAGGAGCGTCGATCATGAAAATCTCTTGCAAGAGGTTCGTGGGTCGGTTCTCGAGGGTCGAGGTGTCGCCACTTGTCTCGGTTTTGGACCGCGATTCCTGCATTCGACCGGGCAGGCCTACAAGGGTGGCCCCAACACGGGAGTATTTCTGCAAATTACTGCAGATCACTCGAACGACCTACCGGTTCCGAAAAGTGGCTATTCGTTTGGTACAATCGAGGCCGCTCAAGCCCGCGGGGACTTTGCCGTACTCGTCGATCGGGATCGTAGGGCTGTCAGGGTCCATCTCGAGGGCGACCCCGAACAGGGACTCCGAAAACTGCAGCAACTGTTGAATTAGCATCCCAACCAACTTCATGCCGCGCTGTCTCACACCAATCTCGATTGGATTTCTCGCCCTGTTTTTGGTCGCGAGTGGTTCTAGCGCAGCAGAGCTACTCCAGGCCAGTGCTGGGGAAAACGGACTCTTTGCGGTTCAATTCGGAGATCAGATCCGTGTGGGCAGAGTCGGGGAGGAGACGATTCCCATCGAGGCTCCTCGCGGCGCCGACATCTACTCGCTGCGTTCGACTGTAGATGGATGGGTTGCCGGTGGAAGTGTGCTGAACGATACGGGCCAGCTCGATCTGCTGCTGGTGCAACACGTCAGTGATCGTTTGGAGAGACTCCCAAATCCCGACCGAGGCCCTGCCAAGCTTCGAGGCCAGCCGGTAGTGTTGGTCGGTTCGGGTCGCCTGGTCGGCCTCGCGTGGGTTGAAGGCGATCGACAGAGCGATCTACAGGTATGGGCCGCATCTTGGAACGGTAACGGCTGGGGGGATCGAGAAGCCGTCTCTAGACCGGGCCCTGGGAGTCAATTGGCGTTAGCCGGGGCTGTTTTGGAAGATCAGAGCTGGTTGTTGGTCTGGACCCGTTTTGATGGTGAGGACGATGAGACGGTGTCGAGCACCAGGGCCGGCGGGGTCTGGTCGACCGTCGAGCGCGTACATGAAGACAACCAGGTCCCGGACATCACGCCAGCGCTCGTCGCGCTGGAGAACGGCGCGCTGGCGGCCTGGAGCTGGTTCGACGGTAGCGATTACCGTCTCAGGACAGCCCGCTTCGATGGACAGAAGTGGCTTGTCAACGAGCCGATCGGCGACAAGGGGTCGCTCTACCCGAGTCTCGTTTTGACCGAGCGAGGCGCCCAGCTACTCTTCCAGACGGTCGCTCCGGAGACTTGGACCGTTATCGAGGTCGATGGCACGGGAGAGATATCTCGCACCGCATCACTGCCAAAGAGAGGTCCGAGCCGGCCGCTTCTGGTGGGTCCGATTGCCGATGAGGTGAGACTCGTCTGGATCTCTGAGGTGGGGAAAATCGACGACTCGACTCTCAGGAGCCAACCGTGGGAGACCTTGGAGTGAGAGCTCTCTTCTTGGCTCTTCTCTTAGGTGCGATTCTGAGTGCACCGGCGTCTGGGCAGATTTTCCGTTGGTTGGCCTTTGGCGACAGCATTACCGAGGCCTGGTCGGATACAGCCGGTCTTGGCGGGTACCCGGGGCGGCTCGAAAATGATTTGAACTGTACGCCGTCGACATGCGAGGTCGTTAACAAGGGACAAAGCTCTGAAACTGCCGCCGAGGGGGTGACTCGAATCGATACGGTCTTGAACAACACTGGACCCTACGACGTCGCGTTCATCATGGAGGGGACCAATGATATCTGGGGTCCAAACAACATCAACAATGTCTCGATACCGACGATCCTCTTCAATCTCAACACGATGGCAAATAAAGCCGAGTCACGAGGAACAGAGGCTGTCCCAACGTCGATAATCTGGTTGTATCCTGGTGCTCATCCTCGCAACACTCCCCGCAATCCTCTGGTCCAAGACCTTCGAGACCAGTTGCAGAGTTCGGCTTCCACCAACTCGCGACTCTTCGTCGATCAATGGTCGATCCTTTGCCCCGGGGGACAGACTTCGTGTTTCAATCAGCACTACTGGCACGACTCGGAAACCGGTTTGCCCGATCCTGTCGGTCACCCGGATGCCTCGGGGTTTCGACAAATGACCGACGAGTTCTTCAGCAGGATCAACTCGACCCCAGTGCCAGGCCCGGCGACACCGACCAGCCCTTCGGGCGACACTGGCGACAACACACCCACGCTATCCTGGACCATAGGGAGCTCGGTCGGCGCGTCGTGGTATCAGGTCCGGATCACCGGTCCGGGAGGCACGCCCTTCCAGGCCTGGGTCAAGGCGAGCCAGGCCTGTTCAGGAGCCAACTCAGGCAACACCTGCTCGACCGATGTGACCTCGCCGCTCAATGACGACAACTACAACTGGCAGGTCATGAGTCGCAACGCCCGTGGCAGGAGTGCGTGGAGCAGTCAGCTGAGCTTTACGGTGGGTGCTTCGATCATCTTCAAGGATGGGTTGGAGTCGGGAAATAGCTCGGCCTGGTCGGAGACCAGCCCCTAGCGCACAACCTTCTCAGCGCTATCTACTTGCCTGAGTCTGTCTCGGAGCTCTTGTAGGGCAGAGTGGGGAAGGGCATCACGCTGCCCTCGCCCTTGTCGACCTCGGTAATCCGGCTCGTCCCCTGCTTTTCGACCTCGTCGATCCGGATGACCGAGTGCATCGGTATGTTGATCCGGGTGACGCCGCCGAACTCGCGCTCGATCTGCTCTGCCGAGGGGTCTACAACCAGCTTGCTACCCTGGTCAAAGAGTAGCTCTCCGACCTCGATAAAACCGAACAGCCCACCCTGGCCGACCGAGTTCGCGTAGATCTCATACACCTTGCCCTGATTGAAGAAAATGATCTTGAAGATCGTCGAGTCTGGCATGAGTTGGTGTCCGTTCGCGGTCCAGGCTCACCCGCTTCTCAACGCACCCGCGGAGGCCTACTCCAAGCTTAGCTGGGATTGGCGGCCGATGCACGCTCGATCTTGTAAATGGGTTGCTAGAATCTGCACCGGGCCGGAGTGGCGGAATTGGCATACGCAGGGGACTTAAAATCCCCCACCGAAAGGTTTCCGGGTTCGAGTCCCG
>CAXMQZ010000058.1:0-88102 GCA_964195975.1 uncultured Polyangiaceae bacterium
AAGGCAGCGACGAGCATATCGACGTCAACTCGGTCACCGACATAACCATTCGCGACAATGTCTTTTTCAACGACTTTGCCGGCAGTGGACGAGCCAACGGAAATGACACCTCGGCCTACATCGTGATCAAGGATTCCAACGATGGGAGTGATGGCATCGTCGGCTCCTCGAACATTCGAGTGCGGAGAAACATCTTCCTCAACTGGGAGGGGTCCACCGGTTCGAACTTTGTGCTGACCGGAGAAGACGGCAAGCCCTATCACGAGGCCTATGACGTCATAGTGGAGAACAACCTGATGCTTGGCAACTCCGCCAACACGATGCGCTCATCGTTCGGCGTCAAAGGGTGCCGCGACATCACCTTCCGCAACAACACTGTGGTGGGTGATCTTCCGGCCCTCGCTTTCGCCATGCGTCTGAACACCGAGGGTTCCAATCCAAATTTGCAGAGCATCGACTTCTACAACAATGTCTGGTCGGACCCGACCGGCACCATGGGTGCGACGGCAGGATCAAACAACGACGACTTCTCCGACACACCTCCCGGACAGACCGACTCGTTCACCCTCGATACCAACCTCTACTACAACGGAATCGATCTCATCCCGCTAGATGGATCCGAATTGATCAACTACACCGACGACAACAACGCAACTCTTGGCGACCCGCGGCTCCCGGCTCAAAGCGGGCTGATCCTGCCTCGCTGGAGCTCGGGATCGGGCTCTTTTGCGGATGGCTCGACCTGGATTGCGCAGGTCTTTATTCGCCTTGTCGATCTCTACGGAAGACCTGCTGCGGATAGCCCGGTCATCGGGGCTGGGAACCCATCACAGGCGCCCATGGACGACATCCTGGGCAACCTGCGAGACAACAGCCCCGACCTCGGTGCAGTCGAGGCCAGTGGCATTTTCTCCGATGACTTGGAGTCCTCCAACACCGGCGCTTGGTCTACTACGACCCCCTAGGAGTCTGCGCGGCAGGAAGCTGCCCTACTGCGAAAGCGGCCTCAGCGGCCCGCCTCAGCTCGATCTCACCCGACTCTGTGTCAGCGGCTCACTCCCTACTCACTCGGGCAACGGTAGGTTGCTGTTCCACATGTCGTGCTTCATGTTCCAACCGCCATCGGATCGAGTCCAGATCTCGAGCCACTTGCCGGTATCGATCATCTCGCCTTCGGCGTCGAAGAGGTCGTACTCACCCCGTTTGTAGGCCAGATCGCCACTGACCGAAACCTCTTGAAGGCGGAGTGCCGCGGTGATGCCTATATCGATAAACCCCTGCCAGAACTCCTGGATGGCTTGGCGGCCCGAGACCGTTTCTGCGTTGGGCGGCGACAGCATGCCATCCTCGGTCATCATCGCCGCAATAGCCTCTCCACCAGCAGCATTAAAAGCCGCTTCCCACTCTGCCGTCGTAGCTTCCAAGGCCGCTTCATCGGCTGCGACGTCATGGACCACAGCGACCTGTTCCTCAGCGGCTGCCTCCTCTGCTTTCTGCGGCGGCGGAGCACACCCACCGACGACGGACATCAAGACGATTGCCACAAGACCCAGTGTTAGGTGATTCCTCATTACTGACTCCTTTCGTAGGGATAGTCGCAGCGACCCGCACCCAGCACATTCGGGTCCAGATCGAATCTCCAAGGATTTCTAATAGGTGCAGGCGTGACTCTACCGCTTACCGAGAAAAATCGAAAGCCCTCTAGCCCGCATTGTTCATGAACCGGCCAAAACCGACCAGGTCGGGGTTCAGCTGAGCTGGCTGCGAGGCGCCCCGCTCATACCTGTATCGATGAACCCCTGCCAGAGCTCTTGGATGGCTTGGCGTTATGGACCGGGGGTGACGGTTGCCCGACTCCTCAAGCGGGCAGGCCTCGGGGATGATTCCGCGCCACGCTCAGCCTCATCTGCTTGCTAGAGTCGAGATCACCGATACAATCGACCAAGCCCAACGGCGCGGAGCGGCGGATCGCACCGCCTCGGACCGCGGTCGACAAAAGCAAACTACTATCCGGTTTATCCGGTTGTTCCGAGCCTGTGATTTGGAGGCGATGGGATCCATCCATGAGCTCCATCAAGTTCCCCACTCTGGCCAGCTTCGCTATTGTCCTAGCTGCCGCCGCTCTCTTCTCCGTCCTGGCCCACACCTTTCTGCCCTTGGATGATAGTGACCCGCTGCGAGGCACCTTGGCAGTCCTGCCGCTGGTGGCTGCCGGATTGGTTTGGATCGGCCGCTGGGGCCAGGCCCACGGTGGCCATCGAGTCCCCTTCCGGGTCGCGGTCCCCGAGGGGGTTCTTCTCGTTCTCCTGGTGATGGCCACACTGGGACGGCATCATCTCGGACTGGTCCCTGGAGGCGGGAATCTGGACCCTCTCATCGCGGCCGGCTTCGCGCTGCTGCTGGCACATCGAATCGCCTGGTTGATCTGCATCCTCAGGCCGTCCCTGGGTTCGATGGTCCCCGCTAGGCCTCCCTGGCCGTTCTTCGCCCTACCACTGGTCGTTTACCTGTCGATTCTGCCCTGGTCTTCTCTTCATCACTCTCCCGACGGTGACGAGCCCCACTATCTTCTGCTAACTCATAGCCTGGCCTACGACTTCGATACCGATTTGAGGAACAACTATGAGAACGGCGATTCCTTGCGGTTTGTCGACCGGCGGTTGGATCGACAGCCCGGCGACCCCGAGGGAAAGGGCGGCCAATGGTATTCGCGCCACAACATGCTTCTGCCTCTTCTCCTCGCTCCGGTCTATCGAATGCTCGGACCGCCGGCAGTGCTGGTGCTGATGGCTGGGCTCACATCGGCAGTGTGCTGGCTGACACTGTCCCTGAGCCACTGGTACGAGCCCAAACGTCCGGGCGAAGCTCTGGTGGTCTACTCCGTTCTGTCTTTTACGGCTCCATTCCTGCTTTTTTCCTACCAGGTCTGGGTCGAAGTGCCAGCGGCACTTCTCACTCTTTTGGCGCTGGTCGAAATTCACCGGCTACAGGAGAGGGATGAGGTTCGTCCCCGAGACTGGCTCCGCTTGGCGCTACCACTGCTGCTCTTGCCATTGCTCAAGCTCCGATTCCTGCTCCTTGCAGGTCCGCTGGCGGCGCTGGCTCTCTGGCGAGGAGGCAGGTCTGGTCGCAGAGTCGCCATTCCCTTGCTTGGCGGAGTTCTCGTCCTGGGCCTCGGGATTCTCGTCTTCAACCAGAGCATCTTTCAGAACCCTCTCAAGTACCACGATATCGAAGGCTTCGTGCCACAAGTCGGTACGCTGCTGAACTCTCTTCGCAGCTTCACAGGCCTGACCTTCGACTGTGCCTATGGCCTGTTCTCGAATGGACCGATCTGGATGCTTCTGCTTCCAGCCACGGTGCTGGTGATCAGGACGCGATCGAGGCTCTTCACCGACTTCTTCGTTGTCTTCCTCCCCTATCTTTTCCTCTTGTCACAGCGGGTGGAGTGGTTCGGTGGATGGTCCCCTCCCTTCCGCTATGGGGTCGTCATGCTGCCCTTGCTGGCTCTCTGGTTGATCCCCTTGCTGTCGAATCGTCGCAGGATGATCGCGCATGCCCTGCTCGTTGGGCTCGCTGCCTTGACCGTTGCTCTCACCCTCCTATGGCTGGTAGAGCCCGGCTGGACCTACAACCTGGCTCACGGGCGATCCCATCTGCTGGATCTGCTCGCTACCCGTCTGGATGCCGATGTGGCGCGGTTCTTTCCCAGTTCGACCCGACCACGGTCCGCAACCTGGCTCTGGCCACCCCTGGCCTTCGCAGCGGTCTCCGCCCTCTGGTGGTTGCCGAAGCCAAAGGGTCGCCATACAGCCGCCGTGGGCGTCACGGTGGTGCTGCTGTGTCTGCCTCTCTTGTCCTGGTCCGCTCGTGTGCGAGCGACGCGGGTGGTCGAGTTCGAAGATCCGTGGGTGCACAAAAGCGCCGGGCAGGTGTTTCCGGAGCCCTGGGTGATCTATCGACCGCGCTATCGGGGAGGCTGGATCCTGCCGGAGGGAGGCAAAGTTACGGTGCCCCTGGTCCAGGGCGGCAATCACTTGACCCTGAGAGTCGATCTTCGATCCCACTCACCGTCTGCGCCCGAGAGCATCCTGGCGTTGGGTGACGCCTCCGGCGAGATCCTCGCCGAGCGATCCATACAGGGATCCGGTGAGTGGCAAACAGTCGTCTTCGAGAACCTCCGGTGGCAGGTCGGCGATAGCCTGCAGTTGACACTGCAGGGCAAGCGGGAAAACGGCCAACGAGCCGTCGCGATTCTGGACCGTGCTTTCCTGAAGTGGAGAAGCCACCCGGAGGACGGCAAAGAGTGAATCCCCTTTCTCACCCGCTACGCTTCTTGGCTCTCTGTGCACGTCCCCAGATCGACGAGGAGCTCCGTTGCCGACTGGCGATGGAAGCGGCAACCCTCGAGCACTGGGACCTCGTCGTTGTCGCCGCGGAGTACCACGAGATCGCGGGCTTGCTCCACTCTCACCTCCAGGCTGCCGATGTGCAGCTGCCTACACAGACACGCCGCACGCTGGAGGGATTCGTCGCGAGGGCTCGTCACGCCACGCATACGCGGTTGCAGGTTCTGGCCGAGGTCCTGGAGACATTCAACGCCCAAGGGATCGAGACGCTCGTCCTGAAAGGTGGAGCCCTGGCCCTTACCTTGTACCGCAAGCCCGCTCATCGCCCGCTGGCAGATCTGGATCTCTGGGTGGCGCCTGAGCGCATCGAAGAGGCTCAGGCCTGCCTCTTGAAACATGGCTTCGTGACTCATCCGGCCCACGGCCTACCGGAGCATCGACACCTACCCCCGGTCAGTCGCGAGCTCGACGGGATTCGGGTGATGGTCGAGCTACACCGCACGGTAATAGCGGGTGGGCCGAAGGATCCAGCAGCACTCCTCGACCGCGCCTATTCCTTCGAGGTGGGAGGCCAACCGGCTCGGACACTCGGGCCGGCGGACATGCTGGCACAGCTTCATCAACACCTGATCTACCACCTGGTGTTCCATCGTCATCTTCGCCTCAAATGGGTGGCCGACCTCATCGGCATCGCCGAGCACTATTCGGAGACCATCGATTGGGCAGAGCTGCAAGCGTTCTACCCCGCCATGCCGGGGGCCTTGGCGATGTTGCATCTACTCAGCCCGCTCTCGGCAACGACACGACATGCGGCCGGCATCTCCACAAGCCTGCCGGAGCCGCCAGGGATTGACGAGGAGATCTCGGTCATCCCCAAGCCGCAGAAGAACGGCTTCTCTCGGGCAGATCTCGACCTCCGGGAGAGGCCTGACTGGTTGCTTTCAGAGGGGCGACGCAGCCTGGCCGACACTCTTTTCCCTTCCACTTGGCGGCTTCGACTCTTCTGGGGTCTCGACCGGCCCCGGGTCTTGTTCGCCTACCGGTGGCGATACCTCTGTAGGGTGATCGCCTTCGGCGGTGAGATCTGGGAGAGCCACGGTGGCTCCTTGGCGACGCTCAGCCGGCGACCCTGGATTCGATCCAGGCTGCTGCCGATTCCGCGTCGGGATAGTCGAGGGTAAAGGCCTCGACTCCTCGGGCCAGAGCCATGGCCGTCGGGATTCCGCCCTCTGGTAGCCTGGCCGCATTGGTCGAGACCTGGATCAGCCTGAGCGTGGCCTCCGCCGACGACAACTGCCGACTGGCCAGTGGTTTGCCGGGAGAATAACGAGGAAAGAGAAGGGCTCTGGGCTGGACGCGGCGGCAGACCGATGCCGATCGCAGAGTCTCGGGATCGACAGCGATCGTGCTTTGTGAGAAGCGGATCGAGCCTTGCCGGCTGTCTTCGTTCAGCCAGTGTTCGAGAACGAAGGCGGAGCCCCTTCTCAGCATGATCGCCCGGGGAAAACCCGCCATGGACTTGCCGTCGAGCCCGACGGCTGCAAGCTCGTCGGTCAAGTAGTCGAACCCCGCAGCTGTGAGCCAGGCGCTCAGAGTCGATTTGCCGCTCGCCGACTCGCCACAGAGCAGCAGCCCCGAGCCCTCTCTGGCCAGGGCGCCGGAGTGCAGGATGAGACGATCGGTACACTTTCGAATCAGGCTGATCAGCAACTCGTGGAACAAGAGATGGCTCAGGTAGTCGATGTTCTCGCCCTCGTAGAGCGTCCACCCCTCGCGCTCGAGCCGGCGGTCTTTCTCCGACGTCCGGCAAACGGAGAATCGAACTTGCGGAGGACTCGAAGAGCCCGCGCAATGCCGGAGAAGCGCCGAGAAACGCTTATGGAGCACCGGGTCCGAGCAATCGATGCGTGCGGTGGCTTGGGAGAGTGTGACGAGAATGGGCTGGTGCTGCTTTTTCTCTACAGCCACTGGACGACCTCGCCCTCGCTGAGCTCGCCCAGGATGCGCTCGACGTCGTCCGCGATCTCGGCAGCGGAGTCGGGGTACATCTGGCGGAGCAGCTCTATGATCTCCTCGACGCTTCGCTTGCCATCACAAAGCTGCCAGATCAGGCCTCCACTGCGGTTAGTGTGGACCACGATCGTACGCTGCGGGTGGAAGAGAATCACTTCCTCCCCCATCTCCTCGAGCTTGAAGCCAGGAGCCTGATTCGGTCGCCGAGAGTCTCTCATCGTCACTCCGCTCTACTAGCCACTTCCCGGTTGATCTCGAATTTGATGGGGAGCAGAGACAATAACTCCAGGCCACCTCGCACTTGGCGAGATGGCCCGGGTTGCTTCTCGTGCAGCGTCAGCTCCGCAGAGCCTGTCGGCCTCAGGCGTTCTTTTGACGACCAGCTGGCACCCTAGGCAATCCCACCGTGCCGGTCCGGTTCGTGATGTTGCCGGACGGGAAGGCGATATCCGCGACCCAGAACCCGAGAGTACCGCCACTCTCGTCGGCCGGTGTCAGCACCCGATTGAAGGTCTGCTGCTGCTCACTGGGCGCACCGTCGAAGGTCGTGACCCGAATCGTGCAGTTCGTGTCTGTCGTAATTCCGTCCAGACTGAACATGTCTATGGCAGCAGAATAGGTTCCGTTGGCGGCGTTGCCAGGTGGCACAAAGATGTTCTCGGGGCCGAATCCCTCTGTATCATCCACATCGAGACTGGCGGTCGGACCGACGTCATTGGCATAGTAGACCCAAGTACCGTCTGGTTCGAGGACGTAGAGATCGACATCAGAGAAGTCGGTGTCCCAGGTCAGGGTCACCTGCAGATCGCCGGTTCCGAGATTGGTTCCCTGAGCAAAGGCCGGTGCCGAGCCCATGCTGGTGAAGGGTCTCTTCCAGTCCCGGGGCACAGCCTGAATGGCCGCCGCAGCCCCCAGAACCTTCAGTGCTTTTCGCCGGTCGAATCCAGAGCTATCCCCTGGCGGCGCGTTCTCACGATCGAGCTTCCAATTTTTCGAGTCTTCGTTCATGGGCGCACTCCTTTCCCCTATAGCTTCCGCCTCTGTCACTCGTCTAAACCAATGTATTGCCTGAGAACAGATTCGTCAAGTGCGGCTCCACGCACTCCTTCGCCGTCGCGGCTGCTCTCTGCCCAAAGCACCCAGACACAACTAGTACTGCTGGTCATAAATACGGTCACCTATCGAAACGCGCTTAGTCGGTCCTGGGTGGGACAGGTGTAAGAAACTTTCTATCCGCCTACCTGGTTGATCGCAGCCCAGGCTGCGACGGCAGCCAACAGTGGAGCAATGAGAAACAGTACTTTGGAGCTGCTTCTCGACTTGCTCAGCAACACCGGCAAACCGCCCAAAACCACCCAGATCCCGATCTTGAGCCAGATCCAGGGCGGCCAGGGGAAACCGATTCCCAACTGGGCCAGGGTTCCGAAGGCTCCGAAAAGGACTATGAATAGGGCAATACCATGCATCGACATCAGTCCCTTTCGTGCCTTCGCATAACCAGGGCTGTCTGAAAACAACTCCAGTGTCCAGAGACCCGCGACTCCTGATAACAACACAAAGATCCCGACAAGATGTACGAGCTTGTAGGTTGTATAACTCAACATCGCTTTTTCCCCTCATCCAAGCTGCCCGCTATGTAGGTACTGCTGGGCAGGAACCGCAATTCTATCTTCTTATTGTGGATTCGGTAACACCCGCGTTGCAAAGCCCTTGCTACTGTTTTTATTGGGATAAATGTGTACCCATTCTTTCAGGTTCGAAGCGACCGCAGTCGTCTTGATGGCGCTGTCGGTTGTGGTTCCAACTCTGTCGGCATCGGCAGGGTCGGTTCCGTTGGGTCAGAGCCCGAGCGACTGGGTCGAGGGCAGCCAGGCCCTCGACGATGGCGCGACACGCGACTTCTACAACCGTGCAGCCTCACTGTCCTGGGACAACTTTCTGGGAGATTGGCATGATGCCAACGATACTGCTCAGGGCTCGGTCGCGTTCGACGCGGTTGCCATGCTCGACGATGACACCGCTGAGTACATCGAATGGGATACCTCGGTCCTGGTTCAGGCCTGGATCGACGGTACGTTCGAAAACAAGGGCTTTTTTCTGCAGTTGGTCTCGGGCGGCAGTACCTACGATTTTCGAAGCCGCGAGTATGGCGATGTCGGCCAGCGGCCAGAGTTGGTGGTCACGACTTCGAGCGGTCCTGCCACCTTCGCCGTGCAGGCCGACACGTATGTAGCTTCCTCGACCTATCAGAACTTTGGTGACTCGGAGAAACTACGAATCTCACCCAACGAGAACACCCTGATTCGCTTCGATCTGTCGGCGATTCCTGTCGACACGCCGATTCTAGCCGCCAGCCTGCGGATGTTCGTCTTCGCGGAGTACGGCTCCTCTACCGTGGGCCTCTATAGGGCGGAGCAGGGGCACGGCGAGCCTCCGTCCCTACCTGTTCAAGGACTCGCAGCCGCCTATCCGGCTGATGCTGGGATCGCCTCGAACCCTGCCGTCTTCTTCGCGGAAGATTTTGAAGACCCATCCTGGGGTTCGGGCTGGAGCTATGGAACCAGCTCCAGCACCCTGACCCGACTGCTCTCCGACCCACCCCGTCTGTTCCAACCCTTCTTCGGGCATGCGCTACGGGCAGAGATACCAAACGGAACAAATACCGGGATGAGCGTCGGATACAAATTCGCCGACAAACAGGGATTCGAGCCGGAAGAGATCTACTTCCGCTACTACCTGCGAGTGGCCGAGAGCTGGCTAACCCTCGATGGCGGGAAGTTCCCTGGCATCGCCGGTCGCTACGGCACCGCCGGTTGGGGTGGCCGGCAATCCGACGGTACCAACGGGTGGTCTGCCAGGGGTCTATTCAAGGTCATGCCTCCGGCAGGCAACCCGCTGGGCGGGACAGTACCGGTGGGTAACTACGTCTACCACGCCGACATGCCCACACAATATGGTGACAACCACCTGTGGCAGAACGACTATCGAGGTTATCTCGAGAAGAACCGTTGGTACTGTGTTGAACAGTATCTGAAGCTCAACACTCCGGGTGTGAAGGACGGCATCATGAAGGTCTGGATCGACGGTCGCCTCGCCTGGGAGAAATTCGACTGGCGTTGGAGAACGGTCCCTGCCTTGAAGATCGAGGAGATCTGGATGAATGTCTACCACGGCGGTACAGCCACGGTCGATCGAGATGTTCATCTGTTTGTCGACAACATCGTCATCGCCCAGCAATACATCGGTCCGGTCGCCTCGGATCTCTTTTTCGACGGGTTCGAGTCCGGTGGTACCTCAGCCTGGACAGCGACTTTTCCCTAGAGACCAGAAATCGTCGGCCAATGTTTCTGATGAGTCACTCCGGTTCCAGATTCTTCCTCACCTCCGTTGCCCTGTATTGGTCGTGGCTGGCCCCAGATCTGTCGGCTGCAACGCACTATGTCTGCGATTGCGGCGGCGGCTCCGACGTGGACTGTCAGATCGGTGACGACGGAGCCCCCGGCACCATGATCAACCCATGGCGAAGCTACGAGAAGGCACGCATCGCATTTGGCTCGTTGTCGGCCGGAGATGCGATCCGCTTCTGCCAGGGTGGCGCCTGGGACATCGATGCGGGAACCCGCTGGGTGAACACGTCCTGTAGGTCGACCAACCGCTGTACCGTCGGAGACTATGCCGCACCCTGGGCCTCGGGCGACGAAGGCAGACCCATTCTGCGTCGACTCGATGACAGCCACGGTTTCGCTCTGGAAGATGGCGGTAATGCCGAGCACGAAGAAGGCTACATCTTCGAAAATCTGGCTTTGCGTGGCAGCGGTAACGATTCAGGATGGGGCTTTTTTCTCTACAACGATATCGACGATGTGCTGATTAGAAATCTATCAATCTCGGGTTTCGCCATCGGTGTGCATCTGGCGGGATCCAACGCCTGCAACCAGAGCGATCCCGTCTGTGACGGACAAAACGATCGAATTCACCTCCGAGATTCCTCTATCTTCGACAACAATCGACAGGGATGGCTCGGAGCCTCGAGTGGCACCCAGATCGTCGGCAATCATTTCGAGGCCAATGGATCTACAGCAATCTTCGATCACAACATCTATGTAAGCGGATCATCAGGCGGTCAAACCCAAGGCATTCGGATTCTGAACAACACACTTTTCAGATCGGCTCTCGACTCGCAGGGTGTCTGTCGAGGCGTCTCTCTGGTCGTACACGGAGAGCACGACGATCTTTTGATCGAGGGCAACGAGGTGTGGGAGGAGGTCGGACTTGCTGGGGGAGGGTGCTGGGGCATCGCAGTCGACAACGGTTATGGGAGTGCCGAAGGATTCTCCAATGTGATAATCGCCGGCAACACGATTCGAAATGTAGGAAATCTAGCGATTGGAGTCGGCGCATGTGCCGATTGCACAATCGAAAACAACGTCATCATTCACGACCAGGCCTTCGGCGTTACGGCGATCGCAGCCCCTGACCGCTCACTCGGCACTGGAGATCTAGCGCAAGATGACATCACTGTCCGCAACAACTCGATCTGGATTGGTCCTGCCAGCGGTGGCACTGGCATCTCGGTTCGCGATATGGGCAACGACCACACCATCGTCAGCAACGCAATCCACTTCGTCGGCACCAGCACCAGCTTTAACTGTATCCGCGCCGACCTGCCCCTCTCCTCCTACACCGAGATCGACAACAACATCTGTCATTTTCCGAACGCCGGCGGAGCCGAGTGGTCCGATGGCTTCGGAACCGCACCCGACCCGCTGTCCGCCTGGCAGTCCGCATCCGGGTTCGGATCTGACTCTCAACTGGCAGCACCCGGATTCTCCGATCCCGCCAATATCGACCTCTCTGCCAACTCCGCTGGTGCAGCCATGGTCGATGCCGGTCATCTCAGCTTCAGTACCGCAGTCGATCACGACGGTTTCTCGCGTGATCCTTTGCCCGACGTAGGCGCCTGGGAGTGGGGCGTCACCGGTCCAATCTTCGCCGATGGCTTCGAGGCCGCAGATGTTTCGGCGTGGAGCGGCACCACACCCTAGTACTGCCAGGCGGGACTCTTTCTTCTCTCCAGAGCCGACATATACTTGGCCCCCCGGATCGATGATCGACCGGGCCCAATAAGGAGATTTTTCATGAAGGTAGCGGTTTTCGATACCGATCGCGGCACCATCCGAGTCGAGCTGTTCGACGACAAGGTTCCCAACACCGTCGCCAACTTCGAGAAGCTGGCATCCGACGGCTACTACGACGGTCTGGTCTTCCACCGGGTCCTCGACAACTTCATGATTCAGGGTGGCTGCCCGGATGGCACCGGAATGGGCGGACCCGGTTACACCTTCGAAGACGAGTTTCATCCCGAGCTCAGACACGAGGGGCCCGGCATCCTGTCGATGGCCAATTCAGGACCCAACACCAACGGCTCGCAGTTCTTCATCACCCATGTGGCCACACCCTGGCTCGACGACAAGCACTCCGTGTTCGGTCGCGTCCTAGAGGGCCAGGATGTCGTCGACTCGGTCCAGCAGGGCGACACCATGAAGAGCGTCAAGATCGAAGAATCCTGATGGTCGTAGGATCCTGGATCTGGTATGGCCTAATGCCGCGCACCGCTTGGTGCTGGCGACATTCTTCCCGCGCGGGCTGGATCGCGCGATCACTCTAGGATCGCGTCCAGCTTCCCTGACTCACCATCGTTGGGAGCGGGCTCGAGCTCGAGAACCGACGTCATCAAGTTGTAGATCTCCACAAGCTCAAAACGCTCGATTGTCAGTCCAGAGCGAAAGACCGGGCCATTGGCTACAAAGATCCCGTGAAGAATCGGGTTGAGGGGGTCCTGACCATGGTCTCCCTTTGTGAAGTCGGCCTCATGATCCTCCCAGTATCGTCGTGTCACGACTTCCCAACCGGCATCGGGAACCCCCAAGATCGGCGGTGTTCGAGGATTCTGCTTCAGGTGATACCGGTCAGGAATCTCTTCGGAAAGATAGATCGCCAGGTTGGGGTGAGCCCCTTTGAGCGCCTCATAAATCAGCTCACGACGCCCCGCCTTTGGGAAAATCTGAAGAATCGCGCCAAGCTCGAATACCTCCCCCTCCTCCAATTCGACATAGTCGTCGAGAAGCACTATTCGGTTCGGGTCGGTCTCGGCAAATCCATGGTCTGAAACGACGATCAAATTGACTTGGTTCCTGAGCCCCCGTTGGCGCAACCCATCGACCAGGTCGCCGATCCTCGCATCCAGCTCTTGGTTGACCCTCCAAGTCTGCTGGGACTCGGGCCCATACTCATGACTCGCTTCGTTGGGCTCCTCGAAGTAGAGCGTGATCAGCCGAGGTCGCTCCGCGGCTGGTAGGTCCAGCCACTCTAGTACCTGTTCCACCCGTTCCTCGAAGGTGATCGTGGGGTCATAATGAAACCAGAACGTCGGTCGAACTCCTCCAATCTCGAGCTCGCTTCCCGGCCAAAACATCGTGGCCGTCACCAGCCCCTGCTTTTCGGCAGTCGCCCAGATCGGCTCGCCTCCCCACCAGCGTGGATCCAGCAGCGAAATCCGATCGGCAAGATGAAACTCTGCGTTCATTTCTCGGTCGAGGATGTTGTTGGAGATGATGCCGTGATTCCCAGGATAAAGCCCGGTAACGATGCTGTAGTGGCAGGGGAACGTCTTGGTCGGGTAAACCGGAATCAATCCTTCAGCTCTGACCCCCTGTGCTGCGAGACGGGCCAGATTGGGAGTGTTTTGCTTGTCGATGTAGTCCCAGCGAAAGCCGTCGACGGAGATCAGAATCAGGCTCTGCTTTGTAGCCGTGGCAGAGCTACAACCCAGATCGACCACTCCCAAAGCTACCAACCCGATGATGGCGACCGCATGCTTGACGATGGTCACAACACGCGATCTCTGATCGAGCTCAGATCGATGGGTCACTCGGAGCCTCAGGCATGTCGGTCGACTTCTCTTCGGGTCGTGGATCGATCCCGAGCCGAGTCATGCGTTCGGCCCATTTCTGCCGGGCCAGGTGGCGGAGATCGTCGATCTTGTCAGCCTCATCGACGATCTCGATTCCAATCAACGTCTCCACCACATCCTCCAACGTAACCACTCCAGCGACTCCTCCGTACTCATCGACGACCAGAAGCAGGTGGTCGCGGCGATCAAGCATCTGGTCGGCAACGAGCTCGAGGGAGGCGGTCTCCGTAACGGCACGAATCTCTCGTTTGAGATCGTGAAGCGGCACCTGCCCCCCCTCTTTCAGGTGGGTCAGTAGGATTTCGACCTTGAGGACAAAACCGGTAACATCGTCCCTGTTCTCCCCATAGATCGGAATCCGCGAGAACGGAATCTCGGGATGGTTCTCGAGCACCTCTTCCAGGGTCAGATCCTGTTGCAGACTAAAAACCACAGTTCGGGGGGTCATAATGTCTTCTGCCCTGAGCTCGGGGAAACGAAACAGATTTCGTAGGATCCGGGACTCACTGGGATCGAGCTCGCCGGTACGCTCTCCCACGTCGGCGAGCGCCGCGAACTCTTCGCGCCGGATGCTGTGAACCTTTTGTCCTCTCGTGATCCACGAGGTGAGCTTTTGCGATATCCAGATCAGCGGGAACAAGACAATGCTTAGTATCCGAATAAACAGAGCTGTCGGCAAAGCCAGGGATCGCCAGTAGAGCGCTCCCAGAGTCTTGGGAATGATCTCGGAGAGAAACAGGATCAGCACGGTCAAAATCGCCATCGAGATCCCAACATACTTGTCGCCGAAATAGGCAGCCGCCTCGGCGCCCGCTCCACCTGCGCCTACCGTGTGGGCGATCGTGTTGAGAGTCAGGATTCCGGCCAGAGATTCGTCGACGTTGGTCTTGACCTTCTCGAGCAACGCCGCCGATCTCTTCCCTTCCTGCCGAAGATGAGCGACATAAGAAGGCGACACGCTGAGTAGCACCGCCTCCGCAACCGAGCAGAGAAACGAAAAAACCAAGGCCAACCCAGCGTAAACCACCATCTTTACCAGATGCTCGGGGTTGCCCGGCTCGACTTCACTGCTGCCCGAAACCACAGCCCCGAAACCTGCCGCGGCCAGTGTGAGGAAGGCCAGCGCGAGGAAAGTCAGTGTCGCGAGAATCGTCGTGCGTTTCACCATGCCGGGGTCACCGATTGCACCAGACTCGACGACAGCAGCGCCACCGTGTTGTCTGAAGTCCTAGCGGATCTTAGTACAACCGGGAAGTCTGCCCATCAGGTCCTCAGACCCGGTGGGCAGGAACACAAACCTGGTATGAAAACTGAGGCGCCTAAGAAGTGGGCGCCACATCGGAAGAGAAAACTATTCGAGTTTTCGCAAGTAGATGTCACCGGTGACGGTCTTGAAACGGAGCTCGGCACCGCCAGCCCCCATCGTGCCCTGCACCTCTCTCTCCATCCGCACTCGAAAGCCGTTACCCGCCTCTTCGCGTTCAACTCTGGGTTGTGTGGGTCTGGTCACGACATCGAAACCAGTATAGATGTCGCCCTGACCTGTCTGCATTCGAAGCTCCGCCCCAAAACCGCTTGGCAAACGCAGATCGACATCCCCGTTGAAGGTCGTAAAGGACATCGGCGTATCGGGCGTGACTTCGAGAAGCTCGACCGTGATGTCGCCATTGGTCGAGTCTGCAATGACCGAACCGCGCAACCCGGTTGCTTTGATATCACCGTTGGTATGGCTGAGCTCGTGCTGACCCGAGACCCCATGGGCCTCGATGAGATCGCCATTGGTTCCCTCGATACGCAGCGAGGTCTGCACTGGGACTCGAACTTCCAGGTAGATCTCCTGGTGACTCCAACCGGTATCGATGGTGACCCGGTTATCGTTCTCCTCTATCGTCAATTCCCCCGAAGAGTTCGAGATCCTGGTCAGACCCTCGTGCTCCTCTTTGCCTTCATGTTCATCGGAATCCTGTTGAAATGTCACCTCGATCAGGACCTCGTCCCCTTCGTAACCGATTATCTTGATCGTTCCTTCAAGCAGGTCTGCCTCCAGAATCGCAGGGCTTCCGGGCGAGCTCAAGGGAACCGTAAAGGTCTGAGCTCCACTCTCCTGGGCACCAGCCATGCTGGCAACAGCGGCGAATCCAACCAAGATTTGAAAAAGTTGACGCATTGATATCACCTCTCTAGCCTGTGTTTCGGCGAACAAAAATGTCACCGTTGAGCGTTTCAAAATAAAGAGTGGGTCCTCCATCGCCCACTCGTACTCGGCTTCCAGAATCAAACTCGATTACGGTGCGGCCGTTCTCGGTCCGTTGAGTCGGCGGGGAACTGGGTAGCGGTTCGACGGAATATTCGCTCCACACCTCACCCCAGCGCGCCTTTAGCTCGAGATCTGCGGACAGATCCGCCTGAAATCGAGCCTCCACTTCGCCATTGACCGTGACAAAACGGGTGTCGGCCGTAGGGTTGCCGGCAAAGCTGGCCCAGATCTCACCGTTGACCGTTTCAATCTCGCCCGAACCATCCAGACCTTCGAGACGGACCGACCCATTGACATTAGAGATGTGGAAGTCTCCTCGAACGTCTGTGATCTCTATGTCGCCTTCGTTGACCGTGCGCACGTCGAGGTCGGTCGAGGCTGGGACCAGAATCTCGAAGTCGTACTTGACCCAATAGGTCGGCCGGTCATCGCGAAAGTGCGACCAGCGGTATCGATCGTCGGAGTGTCGAAAAGGGCCATCGACAAAGAGCTCGATTTCGCCGTCACGGCGATAGATCTTCAAGTCGACCTCCTGCTTGGAGCGTGCGATACCTTCGACCGTCTTTGCAAAGCGGGTCTCCTGGACGACCATCACAATGGAGTTGCCCTTGTGGCTCCGAATCGATACCGATCCAAAAACGTTGTCGACAATAAGGCGTCTCGCGCCGCTGCCATCAAAGCCGAGAGTTTCCTCGATGGTTCGGTTTTCGCTGATTTCATTCGCCAGCGCCGGCACCGTGAGTAGAAGCAAACCAAACAACGTCAAGTTGAAAACCCGGTTCTTCATCGTAGTCTCCTCAGAGGCTCTCCACCTGAACCGAAAAATGCTCTAGAACGGACGGATCGAGATCGCTCGATCGGAGAATCTGTTCCAACTCACCACCACGAAATCCCTGCCCACCGGCGACAACCTCTACGACGGCGAGCTGTACAAGGGGCGATCGCTCCATCGCCAGCGAGTCAATGAGACCCGACCTGATCGGACCGCGATCCGCATACTCCGCCAATGCATCGACCGCCGCCAATCGGACATTGACGTTTGAATCCAGACGCGCCGACTGCAGCAGGGCGTCGAGCACCACATCACTCGGTTCCTCTGTCATGCTCCAATTCACCGCACGAAGACGCTCGGTAGCTGATTCATTCTGAAGAAGAACCGTGACTGCGCGATTCATGGATTCGAGATCCGATTGAAGCTCATCGATCTCTCCACGGTTGGCCTGCTGTGAAGAGACAGCCAGCCCCAACAGCACACCGCAGCCAAGCACCGTAGCCGAGAATCCGATTTGCCAAACCGGTCGCGCCGCCCAGAGGTTCATCCACCACTCCGAAAAGGTTGGCCTGGGCCTAACATCGAGATCTGCTTCAAATTCCTTCAGCGCTCGCAGGAATCTCCCAATCATCCGGTCGCTGTTCGAGCTGCTCCGGAGCTGGTCAGCCTCACCTAGGTCACGCCATGTCGACTCCATGGCTGCTGCTTCGGCGCTACAGCGCGGACACCCCGCCAGGTGCTCAGCAAGCTCCTGACGATCGTCTGAGCTCGAATCGCCCATCAGTGAATCCATCAAAATAAGCTCGGCCTGTTCACAATTCATGATTCCGCCTCTTCAACCATCTCGCCATAGATCTCGCGCAACTGCTTCATCGCCCGGTGGATCTTGACTTTCACGGCCCCAACCGAGGTCTCCATCAGATCGGCGATCTCGCTGTAGCTTCGAAACTCGAAACGACTCAAGACCAATGCCTCGCGTCTTTCTACCGGCAGTCGCAAAAGCGCTTGACGAAGCTGGCAGATCTGCTCGTTTCTCACGACGTCCTCAGCCGCAGTGGGTTCGGGGCTAGACCTTTCGGGGAGTTCGGTATCGACCAGCGGCATCTGGCGACTCTTGGAGAAGTGGTCGTAGCAAACATTGCGCGCCAGTCGATAAAGCCAGGGAAGAAAGTCTGAATCCCCACGAAAGGAATGGCGATACTTGAGGGCTCGCATAAAAGCCTCCTGTACCAGGTCTTCACTGACCGCCTGACTGCCGGTCATCCGATGGCAAAAATCGTAGATCCGAGAGTGATGTCGCTCGAAAAGAATGCCCATCTTGTCGATCTCACCCTGTTGTACTGCCGTCATCAGTTCTAGATCCGTAGGTTGATTCAATCCGTTTCCATCCTGGCTATCGACCCTGCTTTCATTGTTATTGACCGTCATCGGAAGAAAAGGTTACAGGGTACCGACTGATCAGGCCTGCCCATCTGGTTCAGCTGCGCGATACTATTCCCCGACCGTAGAGCAGAACACAGCCAAGACGAACCAGGCTCGAATCACTGCAACAAATCCAGGTTGGCGATATTCGCCTGATGGATTGGGCAATCTCGTTGATCATCGTCGTTGGTACGACGCTGATCGGTCGTCTGATTCGGCTATGGAGCTTCTCAAATCTTCGGCAAAGGAGACCGAGGCCTCGAACGTCAAGACTCGTTCCCAGATCAATCTGAAGATCGTCCGGGCTTTCGAGCAAGAAGGGATCCAGTTCACGGACCGCGCCGAATACCACTATCAGAAGGACTCGCCGCTCTAGAGGTGAGCCGGTGCAGCCAATTCATCACGACGACCTTGCGCGGTCATGAAAAATGCGGCCTAAACTACAATCGGTGACGAAGACCACATTCGTCTTGGTTGTTGCGAGCTTTCTCAGCCTGAACTCAAGCCCTGCAACAAGCACCGAGACCACCAGAACCCTCACGGGCGAGTATGTGTCGAGCTTCGAGACGGGCATGCAGACTCTTCGGGCAGTCTTCACACCCACCGGCGCAGACCAGTGGGATGTTGTCTTCTACTTCGAGTTCCACGGCAAGAACCACGTCTATAGAGGAGCCGCCCAAGGCAGTCTCGGCGGAGGAGAGTTGAGCGGCGAGGTCAAGAACGAGAACAGACGGCGCACCTTCAACTTTCGAGGAAGATTCCAAGATGGTGAATTTCGCGGTACCCACGCCGAGATCAAACGCACCGGCGAGCGCCGTACCGGTTCGTTGACACTAGCCGAGCAGCGTTGAGCTAGAAGCCCGCCCGTGTAGCCCGATCAACGGCACACCTGGGTCTTGCGCGATCGTGACCAGTCCGCGCTAGGCGTAGGCACTCCTGGGGCGCGACGAGAGCTTGCACAAGCGATTACAATCCCTCCGGGTGGATGATGCGAAGCCCTACCACAGTAGTGCGTTTGCTGACCTTGATGTCCCTCTCAGGACTGCTGCCCTCGTGTGCAATCGATCCGGGACCACCCAAGAACCTGCTCCTCATTACCGTCGATACTCTTCGCCCCGATCGCCTCGGGTTCTCGGGACATGACCGCAACACCAGTCCGGCGATCGATCGTTTGGCAGCCGAGGGTGTTCGTTTTCAGACCACCTACAGTCAGGCCGGCTGGACCCTACCTGCGGTCGCCACACTTCTGACCGGCCGCTACCCTAGTGAACATGGTGCGGTCGAGCTCGATTACGCCATGGATCCCGACGTCGCCACCCTGGCAACCCTCCTCGGGGCTGCCGCGTATCAAACCATTGCCTATGTCAGCCATGTAATGTTGAGCCCGGAGCACGGCCTCGCCGAAGGGTTTGATATCTACGACGATTCGATTCTCGATGTCGGTCACCCACACAAGGTCTCAACCGCCGAAGCCCTGACCGACCGTGTTCTCGAGACTCTGCCCTCGCGCGACTCGCCCTTTTTTCTATGGGTCCATTATTTCGATCCCCACTTCGACTACATGTCCCATGCCGGATGGGATGACTGGGGATCCACCAAGATCGATCTCTATGACAGCGAGATCGCCTACATGGACCACCAGATCGGTCGCCTGACAGAAGAGCTCGCCAAGAACGGATTGATGGACAACACGGTGACCATCCTGACCGCCGACCATGGTGAGGCGTTTGGTGAGAGAGGTACGTGGCATCACTTCTCGATGTATGAGGAAGTCCTTCGAGTTCCATTGGTCATTCACGGACCGTCGATCAAGTCTGGAATATCCGACCTTCCAGCTCAGCAGATCGACCTGGTACCGACGGTGTTGGGACTTCTTGCGCTGGATAGCGCAGAAGATCTCCCGGGGCAGGATCTGTTTGCTCGTGGAATTGAGCCGCGAGAAATCCTTGCTGAACGCAATCGGCCGGCACCTTTTATTCAACGGACCGTGATCTGCGGCACCGACAAGCTCATCAGAATCGAACTGACTGCGAATGTTGCCGAGTCTCCCGAGAGAATCGAAAACGCTTTTCGAAAGACCAAGATTCGGCCGGGGATCTATCTCTTTGATCTGGAGAACGACCCGCTCGAACGGGTAAACCTCTACACACCCGAAAATCCCAAGGCGATCGAGTTGCTATCGCTCTTGGACCAACACTTCGACACCGACGAGACAAGCAGCAAAATTGTACCGATCGATGCCGAGACCAGAGACAAGCTCCATGCCCTTGGCTATCTGGACTAGCCTGAATTTCTCACAAGCCTTCTACTGCAAGGCCGGAAATGCCCGGGCATTCGCGGCCTTTCGTAACAAAGTTTATGAGAAGTTCAGGCTAGCAGTCGACGTACTCGAGATCTATTAGGGATGAGAAAACTCTCGTACTACCTTGGGTTCATACTACTGGGCGGTTGCACGCCCAACACGCCGGAAAACGTCATCCTGATTGTGATCGACACTCTGAGGGCCGACCACCTCGGTTTTTACGGCTACGAGAGACCTACCTCACCCCGGCTCGACGAATGGTCGCACCGTGGTGTTGTCTTCGACCAGGCTCTGGCTACTTCGCCCTGGACGCTACCGACGTTTGGGTCGATCTTGAGCGGTCGCATCCCCTCACATCATGGCGCCGGGGAACGCGCCGCTGAACCGGGGAAGCGCTGGAGAAGAGCTCCGCTTCGCAAATCCGTGCCGACCCTCCCAGAGGTTTTGAGCGCACGGGGATGGCGTACAGGCGCAGTGGTCAGCAACCCATTCCTCAGGGAGCACTTTGGGCTTTCGCGAGGATTCGAGATCTACGATTACGAGCGGGAGCGAACCGCAGACGGGGTCGTCGACCGGTCGATCACTCTGTTGGATGAGCTGGCGGGCCAGCCGTTTTTTCTGATGGTGCACCTGATCGATCCGCATCTGCCCTACCAGGCACCAGAGCCTCAGCTGGGTACTTTTTCCGAAGGTGAGCCGTTGATGGTCCTTGGTGGCTCGCGGAAGCAGATCCGAGCCAATCTTGGCGAGCTATCCAGCGCGGATCACAGCTACATCATCGGTCGATACGATGAGGAGATCGCTTTTGTCGATCAGGAGATCGGTCGCTTTCTCGACCAACTCGAGCAGCGAGGACTCTTTGAGCAATCTCTTGTCATTCTCACCGCGGACCACGGTGAAGAGCTTTTCGATCACGGCGACTTCGAGCATGGCCACACGATGCATCAGGAACTTCTCCGGGTTCCTCTCGTCATGTGGGAAGCAGGTCTCGAACCTCGCCGTGAGGAGGCCCCCTTCTCACTCGCCGATCTGTCGCAGACAATCTACGCCGCAACCCAGGGGAAGATGAGCCCTTCGCTTCACGGTATCTCCCACTGGAAGGCCCTTCGCAGGAGCCGCATTCGACCAGGGCAGCAGATTGTCGCCGAGAACACTCTCTGGTCACACGAGCAAAAGGTCATGATCGAATGGCCCTTCAAGCTCGTCTTACACGAGAAGTCAGGCCAGCGGCAGCTCTTCGATTTAGCGACAGATCCGCAGGAAGAAAACGATCTGGCGGCTTCGAACCAACAACTCTCCAATCGCCTGGAAAAGGATCTGCGTAGTCGGCTGGCTGGCGTAGAGACCGACATGGGCCGGGAGTCTATGATCATCACCGAGGAAGCCGAACAAGAGCTCCGAAGCCTCGGATATCTCGACTAATCGATCCTGACCCTCGTGAGACAACGATCCCTCCATCTCAAGATGCCGATTTTGGCCGTGCTCTTGGCGGCCTGGCTGGTCGGATTTGTCTACATCTCATCCCAGCGGTGGCTGCTCGATACAGCTGGAGAACCACGGGTCGATCTGATCTCGGGCGAGACCCGGATCCTGCCTGGAACGCATCGGAGTCGCTCGGTCCTTCGCCTGGCGGTCATCGAGCTCGAGTCTGGTCCAGACCGGTTATTGGTTCTACGCGCTGCATCGGGTCCAGGCTTCGTCTTGCAGCTGGTCGACCGAGACTCACAACAACCCGTTAGAACCGTAAGGTATCCCGCGCGGCTGGAGAACAGGGACTACGCGGTTGTGCTCGAACCCGACGTTTTGCCGCGAAGACTTCGAATCGATCTCAGAGGCCGTTCGTCCGAAGATCTGACAATCGAGGCAGCCGTCCTCGCAACTCTTCCCTCGAGAGTCGACTGGATTCCACGCCTGTTCCGTTGGCTTGGACCCATTCTCGTCGTCCTGTTTCTGCTGTGGCAACGGGTCTCATTTGTTAGCTATTTTCTGTCCGCAAAAAAGACCAAGACCGAGGCACCGACAGCGCGTTGGGATCTGTTGACAGGTTTACTGGTTTTTGTCGGTTGCTTTCTGGTCTTTCGCGCCGCCCCGGTCCAGCAACTCATCGACTCCAAGTTCACGACCGCCGTGAGTCACTATCTGATGATCCAGGGGACCTTCTCTCTGCCACCGGAGTTCGCGCCCACCGGGCGCGCGAACGAGACCTACATTCTTCAAGCCGTAGGCAACAGGACCTATCACTTCTTCTCCGATGCGCCCTCGGTGCTCAACATCCCCTTTGTCGCCGCTTTCGAACAGTTTGGGATTGCCTCGGTTGCACCCGACGGCCGATTTCTGCGCGAAAATGAGCGCCGAATCCTGGTCTTTGTTGCCGCGTTTCTGGCTGCCACTCTCTGCTCGGTGTTGTTTCTTACCGCAAGGCTCTGGCTGCCACCACCCTGGGCCCTGGGCCTGGTTATGGTGTTTGCATTCGGCAGCCAGATTTTCAGCGTTATGTCGCGTGCATACTGGTCCCACTCGTGGGCAGTCTTGCTTCTGGCGCTGGCGATTCTTCTGCTGGTCATACCACGGTTCGAACACCAGGCCTGGATCTACGTGACAGTTTCCTCCCTACTCTGCTGGGCCTATTTCTGCCGGCCACCGCTGAGCTTGTCGATCGTGGCGGTGACGCTCTATTTCTTCCTCAGACGCCGAAAATACCTGCTCCATTTCCTGACTACCGGGCTGGTTTGGGCGACTCTCTTTGTCGCCTATTCGCTCAGCAATTTCGACTCGGTGCTACCACCCTACTTTCTCTCGAGCCATCTGCGTTCAGGACGCCTGGCCGGCGGCATTCTGCTGACCAGCTACCCATCGGCAATGCTGGGAACGCTCTTTAGCCCTGGTCGAGGTCTGTTCGTCTACGTTCCGATGCTCCTGGTGATCCTTTTTGTGGTGATCCGGCGCTGGCGATGGGTACCGGACAAGACCTTGGCTGTGACGGCTCTTGCCGTCTGTGTGGCTCAATGGCAACTGGTCAGTCTCTTTCGAAATTGGTGGGGTGGACAGTGTTTCGGACCCCGTCTGATGTCCGATGTGCTGCCCTGGTTTTTTCTGCTGGGAGTGTTGGCCGTAGCGGCACTGCGAGCCGCTGGCGACGAGGGACGATTTCAATGGAGCGCTGTCAAGGTGATCGGTCTGGCATTGGTGGTGGCTGCGTCGATCTTTGTCAACACTCGCGGAGCGATCGCCCGCGAAACTGCCCACGGCGCCGGCATCTGGAACTGGCGCTATCCGCAGTTCATGGCGGGACTGATCCCCCGACCGAACCATCCCCCTCAGCCGTGACAGGACACCTTCTCGGCCTCAATTCAAATCCTTGGAAAAAGGGGGACACACGACCTAATTCCGCCCAATCCAAATTCATGGATAGGCCGTGGCTTCAATAGGTTGAATCGCGGTCGATATGGTCGTGTGTCCCCCTGGCTCCAAATTATTGGAGAATTGCCACGATCGTTTCCTGTCACTCAGTGCTGCTCCACTCAGATGTGTCGGCGGACTCGAAGCCGTCTGAGAACAGGTCGGTCAGAGTCGAGAAACCACGTTCGACACGTGTAACATTCCCCTCCAGATCCTCGACCGACACCCGGATGTGAGCCGAATCGTTGGCTGGCATCGCACTTCCAAAATCGATCTCATAAATACCGTCTCCAACGGAGCCGGCCAGATCCGCCAACTCGGCGCCGGTTGGTCGTCCTGCGACCATGAAATCGGCCACGACCGAGAGTGTGCTCAGGTTCACGCCGGTATAAGCATCGGATAGACCAAACCGAGCTCGGTCTATTGTTCCTTCATTCGACCCCGGACGCGGAAAGCTCACCTCCACCGTCGGACGGTGGTCATCGAGCATCCATCCGTATGCCCCAGACGAGCCCTGTCCGGTTTCGATCGGACACCCGAGATCGATCCAACGCACAAACATGAGCTTCTCGTCCGCGGTTAGAGGAGGAACCGGCCCACCAGGGGGCGGCATCACATCCCCTGTGTAGTCGAGGTCGGCCTCGTTCGGATCGGCGCCCGGAGGTAGAGTCGCCTGGTTGCCGGGATCGGACTCGGTGGGATGATCGGCGTTGGTCCAGCCATCGAGACGTTGCCCAAAGAGCTTCCAAGCCAACAGACTGCGCCGACTCTGAAACATCCGGATGTAGCGACTGGCGTTGGTCTGCCGCCAGGTTCCGTTATTGATCACCGGCGGATAGCCCCAGGTGGCATCAGGGTCGGCAGCCAACCTCCGATAGTCGCCGGGCAGACCGCTGACCATGCTGGTATCGGAGAGGTCGAGCCGGGCCGGCGCGCTATCGCCCCCGTTATGGCAGGGGACGCAGCTGGTCTGGAGGATCGGGCGGATATCGGCCAAGAACTCGATATTGGCCAGCGGCTGATTGGTAACCACCAGATCGGGCTGACCATTCTGATCCTTGGTTAAAAGCGGTGTCTGCTTTGACAGATCGTAGATCGGGTACCCGGATCCTGCGGCCTCTGTGGTGGCAAAGTCGAGAGGCTGCTGGCTGTGAGCATGACAACCCCCGCAGTCGGCACGCATCTCGCCGGGCCGAACTTGATGCCAGGTCTGCGACATGTTGAGCACGACGCCGTTGCGATCGAGGGTCTGAAAGGTAAACGGCGTATCTGCCGGAACCTTGGCGAGAAAGCTCGTGTCGGGATTGCCCTCGGAGTCGAGAATCGGGTCGCCTCGCCCATCGAACTTGCGCAGCGGAATCTCACCGAGGATTCTCAGACGCTCATCGGCGTGGCTGGCGAAGTGCCGACCATTGTTGGGACCATAGCTTCGGTGGGTGTTGGCTTCCATGGCCAAGATACGCACTGCCCAGATTTCCGAGTTGGAGTATTTCCCTACATCGGCACCCTGGGTAAACCAGTTGCTGCTCTGACCGTTCTCGCTGGTGTTGAAGGCATCCAGACCGTCGAAGGTATTCGACCACGAAGTCACATCGCCCGGGAAACTCTCCCTCTTGTAGAAGCTACTGGTCCCGACCAGACCGTATGGTGTTCCAGGCGGAAGCTCAGGATGGACGGTACCGTCGTTGGGTAGCCATGGGATCTCGTCGGGCTCGGCGACTCCGTGGACTGCAGCGTAGGAAACGAGTGCTCGTGGCCACGCTTCGTTGTAGGCAGGATCGTTCTTGATCAGGATGAGCTCTGCCGGATCGTTCACGATGTCACCGCCGGGGATCAAGTAAAGCCCGCTGTCGTAGTAGGGCAATGGAGTTGGCCGATTTAGATCATTAGCCGGCCCAGGTGTCCACGCCGCCAGCAAGTCGTTGTCAGGTGCGGCCGATGGGTGGGTGAACTTCCCGACCCGAATACCGCCCTGTCCCACCGGCGCTGACTCGTCATTGCCATGAGTAAATGGCGTTATCGAGTACATGCCCCAGGGCGTAAACGGCATCGTGAACGGATAGGAGAACCCTCCTCCGACCGTCTGGTCAATCGGTGGGTTGTCCTCCGGGAACGCGCTGAAAAAGGCCGGTGTACCGGGTGGTGATTGCACCGGATATCTGTACAGCGCACCAAATCCATTGTTGTTGAGGTTGTAGTAGTCGACGAGAACGATGTCGTCGTTCGACAACTGGGTCATGAAGTGGAAAGCCTGGGCGTCGCGAAAGGCGCTGGCCATGGGGGCCCAATGTCGACCATCAGGATAGATCGACCAGATCCCCCAGACACGTCGATCGCGGAGACCCTGATCCTCGTGAGTGCTGAAGGCGAGCCTACCGTCGCGAAGAATCGTCGGATGAAGCACGCTCGAAACCGTCATCGGAGCGGTCGGCGTGACATTCTCGCCGGTCTCGTCCATCACAAAAAGCTGCAGGGTCGGGTTGGTGAACCCCTTCTGCGGGATGAATCCATTGCGGTTGCTGGTAAACGCCAGTCGACCGCCAGGAACCGGAGAGGGTCCTAGATTCAGAATCCCATAGCCAAGCCGGTTGTATTCAGAAGGCGGATCGAGAGGGTTGGTCTCGTCCCAATTGCCCGCACCGGTATTGGGAGTGAACTCGCCAAAGGTCAGCTGTTCGACGAGCTTGGATTGCACATGGATGCGAAAGATATCGGACCCATAGTAGGGAAGATCGCCACGTTGGTAGTTGAGCGACTGCTGCCGCAAATCATAGAAGTACGCGTAGTAGACCCACTTGCCGTCGAAAGAAACAAAGGGGTCGGTCACCCCGCCGATGCCACCGGCCACCAACACCTCTTCGCTGCCGTCGGGGTGGAGCAGCATCAGATCCGCGCCCGGGTCGAGCCTGGCGGGGTGAAAGACCTCCGGCCAGGTCGTGTTGGTGTTGTCGCCGAAGCGCACCTGGCGGACATAGACGATGTCGTAGTTGGGTGTCTGCGCCTGGCCAGGAGACCAATTGAGCACAGCGGCGGTCAAAAGAACGAGACAGATCTGCCGGGATAGGCGCATTCAAGAGCTCCAAGAAAGCCAAAGTTGACTGTCGAGTCTTACCGCCACGAGCGACCGAGGCTGTGGAAGATTTCACAGCCGGAGATCGATTCCTCAGAGGTCGGTTATTTCTGCAGCTAGGGAGTGAGCGCAACCGGGAAGGGCACCGCTGTTTGATCGCTCCGTTTGCCGTCGATATGGCTATGTGTCAACATGACACCCAAATTCAAACGGGTCACAGAACGAAGGGAGTTGCAGTATGTCGTATCTTCGGGGTTTGTCCTCCCGAGCCGATCGATCGGCAACGGGATCTCTGCGTCGTATCAGCCTGTCTTTTTCACTCATTGTTCTTGGCGTCTCGTTTTTGACAATGGTGTTGGCCCCAGCTGTATCAGAGGCGCAGTTCCAGCTATGGGGTGAGTTCCCAGTCGAGAATCCGTTTAGCGTCACCACTGCAATACGAGGCCTCAACCCTCCACCGGGCCCGGGTGATGGTCCGCCCCTCCAGCCGATGGTTCGGATGGAGGGGCTCGCGGGCTATTTCTCGCTCACGAGCTTTAACAATGAATTCGACTACCACGGCTCCGTCGCCCTACCCGCCGATGACTCCTCGGGTGTTCGAGTCGTCAACACCCGAAGCCCGATCGACTTCTCCGACTCCGGTCCACAGAGCGCTTTCACCGGCTTCTGCTGCTCCAACGGGGGTCAAGGCCTAGACGACAACCGCAGCATGTACACCGTGACGGATTCGGTCTACAGCTATCAAAACAAATCGTCATTGGCACGCCCGAACGACCGGCCCCGGGCACTAGCGGCATGCTCGACAAGCCTCTTTCAGAGCGCATCTCAAGCGAAGTCGGAACTGTGGGCGGTGGCGAAACAATCATTCCCCCCCTTCTAGACTTATACATGGACGCCTTTTCTCCCGTTGCCAGCTGGTTTATATTCGGACCAGCCAAGACCAATATTTTTTGTTGGTTCATGGCGGCCTTGTTCTCTCCTCTGGATCAGCTCGCCCTTTATGAAGGCTTCTTTGGTACAGTCCCCAAAACGTTCTCAGCCACCGACAACGAAGAAGAACCAGGTCCTCCCCCACCAATGTTTCCCGTGAGGGCCACCCTTCCAGGCTGTCTCACTCCATCGAACAACTGGCATTTCGAGGCTGCGGATTCTTCCGAACTGAGTGAGGTCCTGACCACCTGCGTGACGAACACCGGTCTATTCACCATCAAGAGAATCGATGTCGAGAACTCATTTGCAGTTTCTGAGATTCAATTGGCTTCCAATGTGCCGACGTTCTCTCCAATATTCACCTACCTGCACATCGATGCTTGCCCGACTCCAAATGGAGTCGTCATAGGCACCGTCCTGCCTCGAGGAGATCTCGGCACCACCACGTTCTACTCGACGTTCCTCAATGACGTCGGCGTGGTTCAGGGGACACTGACGCGAACCCTCCCTGGCGCTCGAGCCAACAAACAGGCCTTCTTCTGTCGAGATCGGGGGAATCTGACCCAATTCATCTACCACGGTAGCGGCGAGAACCCAGCGCAAACAGACACATTTGTCATCGAGGTCAGCGAGACCGGTCTTCCCCGTGTCGACGAAGGACTAGGAGACTCGATGATCGTTTGGACGATGACTGAGGACCGAGAAACACTCTGGGCTGACAATTATCCGACCCAGATTGGTTTGCCGAGCGGGCAGAACCTAATCGAAGTCGTCTACGATGGCCTCGAACCGGTCGCCGAGGCCGACGGAGATATGGCTGGCGGAGATATGGCTGGCGGAGGCGCCAATTCCAAGATCCGCTACGGCGGGATCGAAGTGCCAATCATGTTCGACACCTTCGAGACCAACGACTTCCGCTACTGGTCGAGCGTGCAAGGCAACTAGAGCTAGCGAGCACGAGTCCGTTGCTTCGTTTTGCGGTGCACTTCCGCCTGCCAGGGTAGTGAGCCTGAGGTGATTCTGACTCAACGCCATGACCTCCAGGTCGCCTATGATTCCCATACGGCATGACTTGGTGTCACCGTTAGGGAGAATCAATCCTTGCCCATCGACATAGACCGTGCATTCGTCCTGCAAACTCTCGAGGATCTTGTCGCCATTCCCTCGGTCAATCCGTCGCTGACCCCGGAAGGTCAGGGCGAAGCCGAGATCGGTGCCTATGTCGCGGATCAGTGTCGCATGCTCGGTCTCGAGGTTGCCACCCACGAGACCGAACCGGGGCGAGTCAGCGTGGTCGGCACGCTCGCTAAAGGCAACGGTGGCAATCCGTCCAGCGGCCGGTCGTTGATGCTCAACGCCCACTACGACACCGTCGCCGTGGATGGCATGACTGCGCCGTACGATCCTCAGCTGCGCAACGGACGGCTCTACGGACGCGGTGCCTACGATATGAAAGGAAGCCTGGCAGCCTGTCTGGGTGCCTTGAAGGTACTGCGTGACTCGGGTACCGAGCTCGCAGGTGACCTGCTAGTTGCCGCTGTCGCCGACGAGGAGTACGCCAGCATCGGCACTGCCGAGGTAATCCGACATCACCCTGTCGACGGAGCCATTGTCACCGAGCCCACTGATCTCAAGCTCTGTCGGGCACACAAGGGTTTTACCTGGATCGAGGTCGAGACCCTTGGTCGGGCCGCCCACGGCTCGCAATACAACATCGGCATCGACGCCAACCTGCGCATGGGCCGGGTGCTCAACGAACTCTCGGGCCTGGAGGAGCAACTTCGATCGACCCGCGAAAAACATCCACTTTTAGGAGCGCCAAGTCTTCATGCGGCAATACTCCAGGGTGGAACAGGACTGAGTACTTACTGCGAGAACTGTGTGCTTCAGATCGAGCGCCGTACGATACCCGGCGAGACCGAAGAACAGATCGAGACCGAGATTCACTCCATTCTCGATCGCATCTCCATGGAGAGTCCTGATTTCGAAGTGACCTCGCGGGTCCTATTGGCGCGTGAACCGTTCGAAGTCGGAGCCGAGGCGCCGATCGTCAAAGCAACTGAACATGCAATCGAAGCGGTGCTGGGACAGCCGCCCGAGCATGTCGGTGAGAACCCCTGGATGGACTCTGCCCTGTTGGCGAGCGCAGGGGTCGACACTGTGGTTCTGGGTCCAGGAGGTGCGGGCGCTCATTCTCTCGACGAGTGGGTCGATCTCGATTCGCTCTACTCTCTAGCGGCAATCCTGGCCGAGACCGCGGTCTCCTACTGCGGATCGATTCCCGACTCTTGAATTAAAGCGCGATCCTCCAACAAAGAGTCACGGTTTGTCTGTAGCAGCGCCTGGTAGGTCGGGTCGTCACGCACAGACTCGAAAGCCGAGTCGTCGAGCTCCCAGCGCCGATAGCCCGCTTCCCAGACATCTTGGAGCTGCTTCATGGCCTGGTCGGGGTCGCCGCGAAGCGCCGCTACCGCCGCCATGATCCATGGCAACATCAGATCGTCACTGCCGCCTTCAATATAGCGCTCAGCATCCTGCGCCGCTCCCATAAGGATCGCGCCGGCCTGCTCCTCACCGAGAAGCCCAAGAACCTGCCCAAGTCTCAATGCACCATAAAGATAATTTCCGTCACGCACATCGAAGGCTCTCTGAAAATAGTCCCGCGCCGCTTCCAGGTCTCCAGCCTCCAGCTCGATATCGCCAGCCAGAGCCAAGCAGGTGACGCAATCCGGGTGCACATCCAACAGTCTGCCTATTCGTTGCCGCGCCGACTCGATCTCTCCACGGCTCAGATCCATCCACGCCAGACCTTTCCGAGCTCCCGTGTGGTGGGGCTCAAACTCGAGCGAGCGCCGGAACCACTGTTCGGCGTCGTCATAAAGGCCAAGACGCCAGTAAATCCAACCAACATGCTGAGCAGTATTCGCACCCTCAAAACCCAACGAATGAGCCTTTTGAATCTGAGCTAGACCGTCAACAAACTCGCCCTGCAGATAGAGCGTCAGACCCAGACCCGAGATAGCTTCCCGATAGTCGGGTCTGAGCTCGAGAGCCTGGCGAAAGTGTTTGGTGGCTTCGACGTAGCGCTCTTGAACCGTCAGCACATGAGCCATCGCCTTGTGCCCCTCGGCAAGATCGGGCTGAAGCTCCAGAGCCCGAGCCGCAGATTCCATCGCTTGCTCGGACCAATTGCCCGGAACCCCAAAATTGCCCTCTTGCAACGCGAGCGCGTTGGCCAGGCCAGCATGCCCTAGTGCAAAAGTAGGGTCCACCTCGATGGCCAATCGATAAAGCTCGATCGCCTGCTCGTTCTCAGCCCGCCGGTACTGCTTGTAGTGTTCGCGACCCTGCAGATAGTAATCGTAGGCCGACAGTTGCGGTGGGCCAATCTCATCGATCTTCTCGCGACCCGCAACCATCCAGAAGACAAATCCCAAGACCGCCAGCGATGCCACCGCCGCTGCCAGCACCGTATTTCTACCGCGCTCTGTCTCAGACAGACTTACTTCAGGTTCGGGTGTCGCACTCTCTTGATCGACGCCGGCGATCAGTCGGTATCCCCTCTTGGGGATCGTCTCTATGTAGTGTGGATTGCGGGCATCATCTCCCAGGGCGCGACGCAGGTCCGAGATGCATCGCGACAGCGTCACATCCTCGACGACTGTTACGCCCCAGACCTGATCAAACAGCTCCTGTTTGGAAAAGACCCGGCCCGGCTCGCTGGCAAGGAGGCAAAGAACGCTCATGACCCTCGGCTCCAGTCGTTCCTTCTGACCGTCGCAACGAAGAAACCCCGTGGACGGCTCGACGGTCCAATCGCCAATCTGGAGTTGGTCCATAGTGAGATTTGCCGAGTTCGACATGGGGGAGCGTTCGTGAGTATAGCCGCCAAATTCGACCCGTATGCGAATCGGAAGCTTTTCTTCCGACTTTCCGAAACACTTTTGGGCGCTAGTTCCCTAGGGTCGCCGCTACGGATGATTACAAGGAGATCGAAAATGCCCAAATCCCACCCCGAAATGCATACCATTCTGTCCATGCTGCTCGTTATCGCCCTGGCGTCGCTATTGATGACCGGGCCAGTAGTTGCCACGGCCACAGACTCTGCAGCGGAGCTCGTAGGCCTATGGGAGGCAAAAGGTCAGTTTGGGCCTGAAGTCCAGGGAGCCCTGACGCTGACCCGGACAGGAGCTCAGTGGAGCGCAGAGATCGGTGGCTACGAATCCACCTTTCGCGACAATAACGGCCTAATCGAGTTTCAGATCGAAGGTGACCGGGGTGGATTCCGCGGTCGCCTAGACAGCGATGGCAAACGGCTCGAGGGACACTGGATTCAACCCGGCACGATCAGTACGGGTCTCCAAGTCGCCTCTCCCGTCGTCTTCGAAGCCGTGGGTAAGGACCGGTGGCGCGGCCAGGTAATACCTCTACCTGATGATTTCACTTTCTATCTGGTTGCCCGCCAGCGTCCCGACGGCACCGTCGGTGCCTTCCTGCGCAACCCAGAACGCAATCAGGGCATCTTTATCAATGTCGACCGGATCGAACGCGACGACAATCAGATCAAGCTCATCGGCGTCTTCTTTCGAAGAACCGAGGAGAAGGTGCTTCTCGAAGGCACCTACTACCCGGATGAGAATCGGATCTCAATCGACATTGCCAGCCGGGGTGGTTCCTACGACTTCCGAAGGGTCGACGACGATGTGGCTAGTCCGTTCTACGCCCGCGGCAAAAACCCTGGACCCTATGTGTACCACCCGCCGGTTCAAGAGGATGATGGCTGGAGCGTAGGCACTCTCGATGAGGTGGGGATAGCTCTAGAGCCAATCCGGCGGCTGATCGAAACCGAGATCGATCCCGCGGCCACCGATATTCAGGACGTCTATATCCATGCAATGTTGATAGCCCGCCATGGCAAGCTGGTCTTGGAAGAGTACTTCCACGGCTACCATCGCGACAAACCCCACGATACCCGCTCTGCCAGCAAGAGCCTTACCGCCACCCTGGTCGGCGCCGCGATCGAAGCCGGTGAGCCGATAGCCACCTCCAGTCCTGTCTACAAGACCATCTATGGCGAGGACTTGCCGGACAAGATCGATCCCCGCAAGACCCGGATGACCGTCGAGCATCTGCTGACGATGTCCTCGGGATACGACTGCGACGATCGTGACACCTCGACACCGGGCGCCGAAGATCGCATGCAAGACCAGGACGAGAACACCGACTGGTATGACTACACGCTCGCCTTGCCGATGGTCCGAGAGCCTGGAGAGACCGCGGTCTACTGTTCGATCAACCCGAACCTCATCGGCAACGTCCTGATCCAAGCAACGGGTCAGTCACTACCGCTGCTGTTTCAGCGCCTGATCGCCGAGCCTCTACAGATCGAGCGCTATTACCTGAACCTGCAACCAACCGGTGAGCCCTATGGGGGTGGCGGCATCCGCTGGTTGCCGCGTGATTTCATCAAGCTCGGCCAGCTCCATCTCGATGGCGGCACCTGGAACGGCAAAAGAATCCTGAGTGAGCAGTGGGCTGAGCGAGCCACCTCACCGCTCTACGAGCTCCGCGAACGAGGCTACGGCTATCTCTGGTGGATCGTCGAGCTGCCCTATAAAGACCGCACCGTTCGTGCTTTCTTTGCTGGTGGCAACGGCGGCCAGGTTGTGATTGGGGTCCCCGAGCTCGATCTGGTCGTCACCTTTTTCGGTGGCAACTACAACAGCAAGACTCTGTTTCGAGCCCAACAGGAGTTCGTTCCGGATTTTATTCTGCCCGCAGTCGATGACGGCATCGAACAGCCCTAGGCAAAATCGAGTGAGACCCCTCGAGTGTGAGTCGCAGTTCAGTCGATAGGCGCGGTCTCGAGCGGATCCGGACGGAACATGGACCAGGAGATCAACTCCCCCAGATCTGCCTCGCCGATGACCTTGTATCCAACGTGCTCGTAAAGGGCGACATTGGTGCGAGTCTCTGTGGTCAGTGAGACTCCGCATGACTCGGCGTCAGATTGAGAGATCGCGTGGACGGCATCGAGCAGCAACCTGCCGACACCCTGACCTGCATGGTTTTTGCGAACACCCAGCATGGACAAATGGTAGTGCGGCGCGGAAACGACAAAGGGTTCGGTCGCTTCGCCAAAAGCTTCGTATCGCCGTCGCGATGCATCTCCTAGATTCGCCCAGAGTGCATCGCGAAAGATCTCCACAGCTTCCGGAGCCTGGGTATCCGGGCGAACAACGCTGGCCACTCCAACCAGACCGTCGCTGGTTTTGGCCGCCAGGACCAAGTCTCCGCGGAGGAATCTGACCCTGGTAAAAAAGCCGATCAGCTGCCCTAGCCTCCAAGAGTAATCTTCAGCAGCATCCCCGATGATGAAGTGCATCGCCGGGTAGTCGTAGAAGGCGTCGCAGTGAACATCGACAGCGTCATCGAAGCCCTCTATCGAGACCTCTTCTATACCGATCGGTTGATCCATCTCTCAGTCCAATCATCTCAATTTCACGACCTCTGTCATGAATACGTCATAAAATCCCGGATGGCCCACTCCTGGTGAGAGTGAACGACTCATAATCACAGATCTACCACAAGCCATTGGACAGGAGTCAAACGATCGGCGCTGGAGCTTGACCCTCAATACGTTGGCAGCGATTTTCTTCAACCAGACCCGGCAATCATGGCCTCCTTGGCCGGTTAGAAGCAGACCTTGGTTAGTCTTAGACAGTAGAATGACATTAACCAGTTGATCTGCAAGTTCTCTGGCAAGCGATCTCAGGCTCGGGGAGGGCTGTCATGATCGGTCAAACCATCGGCCACTATCGAATTTTGGGCAAGCTCGGTGCGGGCGGGATGGGCGAGGTCTATCGCGCCGAGGACATCACGCTCAAGCGCCATGTAGCGCTGAAGATACTTCCATCCGATGTGGCTGGCAGCCAGGAGAAGTTGGAACGCTTCCAGCGAGAAGCCGAAACTCTCGCCTCCCTCGACCACCCCAATATCGTTACGCTCTACAGCGTCGAGAAAGCGGAGATACTGCAAGAAGGGGGACACGATCCCGACGAAGCAGGGGGACACGTAACAAGTACATGTCCCCCTTCTCCCCTTATCCACTTCCTCACCATGCAACTGGTCGAGGGAAAGCCTCTAGCCGACCTGATCCCAGAGGCGGGGATGTCCATAGACCAGGTTATTGGGATTGGTATCTCTTTGACCGAGGCACTGCGTGCGGCCCATGAAAAGGGGATTATTCACCGCGATCTAAAGCCTGCCAACGTGATGATCGACCAGGAGGGGCGCGTCAAGGTCCTCGACTTTGGCCTTGCAAAGCTGAAACGGGCCGAAATTGACGAGGAAGCCAGTCTGATGGCGACTGAGGCGATGACCCAGGAAGGTGTCGTGCTGGGAACGATTCCCTACATGTCGCCGGAGCAGATCCAAAGTGAGACAGTCGACACCCGCACCGACATCTTCTCTCTGGGGATCATGCTCCACGAGATGCTCTGTGGCCAGAGACCTTTCCAGGCAAGCAACAGCGCCGCCCTGATGTCGTCTATCTTGCGGGATCCCCCGATTCAGGCGAGCGAGATCAAGCGGGACATCCCCGATCAGTTGAACCGAGCCCTGCAGCGGTGTCTCGAAAAAGACCCGCTGTTGCGCTACCAGTCGGCCGACCAGCTCTGGCTCGAGCTCAAGGATCTTCAAAACATCAGGGGTGGTTCTGGATCTGCTCAGATCGAGGCTGCTGTTGAGAGAGTGCTCGCAAAGGTTCCATCCGAGCAGATTTCGGCGGCAATCTCGGAGTCTCGGGATGTGAGTGATCCAGACCCGGGATCAAGGTCCCATCCTGGCCGGGGTCGTCAGTGGCTTCCCGGCCTCGCCATGGTCGTCGCACTGATTGCCACCGGTTTGATTGCCGCTGGGTACTCTCTATTCTTCGCCCAGAAGAGCGATGCGCCTCCCAGCACACCTGTGCCGGCACAGCTCAACCACAAACAACTGACCTCACAGGCAGGTACCGAGCAGTATCCGAGCTTGTCGCCGGACGGTCAGTGGGTCGTCTACTCCGCTGAGAGTAACGAGAAATACGACGTCTATCTCCAAAGTGTCAGTGGGCAAACCCCGTTCAACCTCACCGAGGACTCACCTGAAGACAATCGGCACCCGGTCTTCTCACCTGACGGTGAACACATCGCCTTTCGCTCGAGCCGCGAGGGCGGCGGCATCTTTGTCATGGGGCGCACCGGTGAAGCAGTCCGACGTGTCACGTCTAGTGGGTTCAATCCAGCCTGGTCTCCGGATGGAACCAAGCTCGTCTATTCCACCGAGAGCGTCGACTTGAATCCTCTCAACTGGGCAGGTCGCACCGAATTGTGGTGGGTCGATGTCGCAACCGGACAACAACAGCAACTTGCGGTCGAGAATGCGGTGCAGCCTATCTGGTCACCTGGTGGCGACCGAATCGCCTATGTCGCCCGGATGGGTGATGCCACCCGGATGGACATCGTGTCGCTCCCTGTCGACGGCGGTAAACCCGTCGCAATCACCGACGACGAGTTCACCGAATGGAGTCCAGTGTGGTCACAGGGTGGCACCCATGTCTACTTCGCCAGTGATCGCAGTGGAAGCATGAACCTCTGGCGCATAGCGGTCGATGAGGAGTCTGGCCATCCGACCGGCGAACCCGAGCCTCTCACCACACCCGCAACCTATCTGGCACATCCGAGTCTGTCCGCAGATGGAACCAGGATCGCCTATAGCTCCGTTTTGATGACGCAGAATATCCAGCAGATCGAGATGGATCCAACCTCGGTGATCTCGAGTGAACAATCCAACTGGATCACCAGTGGCTCGAGCCTCTGGTCGTCGGTGGACTGCTCACCCGATGGAGAATGGTTGGTTTTCTACACCCGGACTCGCCCGGAGGGAGATCTGTATGTCGCTCGCACAGACGGCACCGGTCTGCGACAGTTGACCAGCGACGGCGCCATCGATCGGGTTCCCCGTTGGTCACCCGACGGCGAATGGGTCGCATTCTTCTCCGACCGCAGCGGTTCTCTTCAACTGTGGAGAATTCGACGCGACGGCAGTGGCTTGCAACAGCTCACCGAGCATCCGGACAACGCCGGCCTCGCCGCCTGGTCACCGGATGGCTCACAGATTGCGGTCCTCTCGGGGCTCGAAGCCAGCTCCGAGACCGTCCTATTCGATCCAGATCGGCCCTGGTCGGAGCAGACACCGCATACCCTGCCACCGATCCCCGATGCGGATCAGTTTTTTGTTGTCACCTCCTGGTCATCCGACGGTGGAATGCTAGCCGGCCAAATTGGGTACCCCGGCACCGGTGTCATGATTTATTCGTTCGAGACCGAGTCCTATCAGCAGCTGACCGACTTTGGTGAGTGGCCAGTCTGGCTTCCCGATAGCCGCCGGCTCATGTTTGTCTCTGGTGGCAAGGACTTCTTCGTCGTCGACCTCAAAACCCAGGAGCCTCAGAAGGTTTTCTCAGTGCCGCGAGACGTGATCGGGCCACCTCGAATCTCGGGCGACGGGCGCCAGGTCTTCTTCACCCGACGGGTAACGGAGGCTGATGTTTGGCTGTTGACTCTCGGAGACGGTAAGTAGACCGGCTCACTATCGCCGAGCCTCTCAATGGTGGGTGATCGCGGCATTATGCCGTGGCGCTCATGAATCATTTGGGCTGGTAGACTCGGCCACCCATGGCATAGCCCGCATTCGACCCCGAATGCGAATCTCGAATCAGGAGAATTCATTGTGCTCGATCTTCGATACCTTGCTGCACTCACCCTACTATTGAACCTGGTTTCAGCTACGAGCACTCAGGCTCAGAGCTCGACCCGGCCGAGCCGAGCTGCAATCCAGGCCCATCTGAGCTTTCTCGCCGACGATTTTCTGCAAGGCCGCGATACCGGCTCACCGGAGTACGAGATCGCGGCACGTTACGTAGCCGCTCAGTTTCGCAGCCTTGGTCTCGAGCCCGCCGGTGACGATGGGTCGTTCCTACAGCCGGTGCCGCTGCGACGCACCCAGCTCAACCTCGAATCGGCCAAGGTCGAGATCAAACAGGGCGACGAAGTATCCGAGCTCACCTGGAAAAAGGACTTCTTGATGGGTGGCGATGCAGCACGGGAGGAGGTCTCCGTCACGGCGCCAGTGGTCTTCGTCGGACATGGCGTCGTGGCTCCCGACCAGGGATACGACGATTATGCGGGTGTCGATGTCACAGGCAAGATCGTATTTTGGATATCGGGCGCACCCTCTTCGTTTCCCAGCACCGAACGAGCCTTCTATTCGGATGGCAGCGTCAAATCTGAGGAGGCGGTGAAGCGGGGTGCGGTCGGCGTCCTTTCGATCTCCACAGCCGAGATGGCAGAACGCTACCCCTGGGAGCGGATCACCAAGAATGCTGGTAGCCCCGGCTACCGCTGGCTCGATGAGGGGGGTAACCCGAGCAGTTTCCATCCCGAGCTCAAGGGTGGGGCCTTTCTGAGCCACGAGGCAGCGGCGCGGCTCTTCGAGGGATCAGGTCACTCTCTCGAAGAGGTTTTCGAGGCCGACGCCGAGAACCGACTCGAAAGCTTCGAGCTGCCGGTCGAGGTCAGCCTGAACCGGCACACCACCCACGAGGAGATCTCGGCGCCCAACGTAGGGGCGATCTTGCGGGGCTCCGACCCAAAGCTACAAAAGGAGTACGTCGTCTACACGGCACACCTGGACCACAACGGCATCGGTGAACCGGAAGATGGCGATGAGATCTACAACGGGGCCTACGACAATGCGATGGGCACCTCGCTGGTCCTCGAGGTGGCGCGACTCTTTGCCTCCACCTCCAAGCATCCCAAGCGATCGATCCTGTTTCTGGCGGTGACCGCTGAGGAGAAGGGTCTTCTAGGAGCTGAATACTTTGTGCACAACCCGACCGTTCCGGTCGAGAGCATCGTGGCTAACGTCAATCTCGACATGCCACTGTTTCTTTATCCGCTCGCCGATGTGACCGCTTTTGGCGAACAACACTCGAGCCTCTCCGGTCCTGTCGCCAAAGCCGCCAAAGCCGCCGGCTTCGAGGTCACTCCAGATCCAATGCCCGAAGAGGTCATATTTATTCGCTCCGACCAATACCCCTTTGTCCAGATGGGCATCCCGGCCATCTACTTCAATCCCGGGTGGCAGTCGACCGATCCTGATGTTGATGGCCGAGCGATCTATATGGAGTTCCTGACGACGCACTACCACACACCGAGTGACGATCTAACCCGCCCGGTGCACTGGGAATCGGCAGAGAAATTCGCCCTCGCGAATTACCTTCTAGGCCTCGAGATCGCCAATGATTGGGAGCGGCCCACCTGGAATGAGGGCGATTTCTTCGGCGAGAAGTTCGGCCGCTGAGCTATTTTCCCTTCTCAGCCAGTGAGCGAAAGTACTCTTCAGCCCCTTCCGGGTCCGACCAGCCACGAGACTGTTCAACCTCTGGGATCTGGTCCAAGAGCACTGCCTCGAGAAGCCTCCTACTGAGGTCCTCAGGATGGATGACCGAGACGAGATCCCCTCCTGGATTGAAGATGTAGACCGCCGGAATACCCCAGGCCATGAATGATCTGAACGACTTGAAGTCGTCGTCGAGTGCAACCGTGGTTTCGAGAGGATGGTTCTCCAGAAAGGGTCGAATCATCGACTCAGACTCATAAGTCACGGAGACGAAGCGCACCGGTCGATCGGCAAAAGTCTCTACCAGGTTGTTGAACTTGGGGAATGCCTCAACGCATGGCGCGCACCAGGTCGCCCAAAAATCGACAACGGCTACTTCGCCTTCGAGTTCCTTCCATGTGAGCGAGTGACCGTCGCTAAAGCTGCGAGCATGGAGCTCGGGTCGAGGGTCTCCTATCTGAAGGGTATAGAACTCTGGATCTTGGCCTGACCCAGCGGCAGTGGCTGCCGACAAGCAGAAAACTAGAACTAGCGGCATAAAAAAGACAGGTCGGATCATAAGATGGGCCTCCGGATTACGACCCAGACAGTGTGGGATCGCAATTACTTCGATACGTCCGAGGCAGAAACGGTTTATTCGTGAAATCTAGAAACGCGACGAACTGAGCTTTACGTCGGCGTTGGCCCAGGCCTTCTCGAACCGTTTGGCCATGGCGTCGCTTTCCTCGGTTTTTTCCTGAGCCCGAAGACTCTTCTCTAGACCAAACAGTGCATAGGCATTTTCGGGATTCCGCTCGAGATCGGCCCAGTAGATTACTTCGGCCTCAGCTGGGTATCCTGCTTCGAGAAGTACGGCGCCGAGGACATGCCGCACCGGAAAGTACCACTCTGGAGGCTCGCTGTAGGGCAGAGAGTCTTCGAGTCGCACCGCTCTTTCGAGATGACTGAGGGCCTCACCGTATTTCCCCTTGTCGGCAGCCAGGTCACCATCCACAACTTCTACAGCGATCGTGAGAAGAGTCTCAGCCGAGCCAAAACCGATCGAATACTTCTCTGCGACGACAGCGTCCCGCATGCTCTTCAGAGCCCTGTATTCTCGCTTTGCCTGCCGCCGGTTGCCAGTGTGAAGGTAGGCCTCAGCGCGCGCATAGTGCCAGATTCCGGTCATGAAGTGGGCTCGTTCGATCGGCTTGGGCTCGGAGAGAATCTCGTCCCACATGCCGAATCGAACCAGGGTATAGAGCGGCTGACTTCGGAACAGCTCATAGATCGACCAGACTTCATCGGGCAGGTCGGCTGGAATCTTCTCGGCGACCTTCCGCGCAGCCGCCAGCGACTCGGCGCTTCGACCCTCGAACATTGCCGACCAGACCATGAAGTGGATGTTGTGGGGATAGTATCCCAACGGATAGATTCCCTGAGCGCGACATTGGGTGATGTAGCCTTCATCGGCCACCACGGCTTTGGTATTGGCTTCATATGAATCGGCGTAGCGACCGACTCGCATATAGATGTGCGATGGCATATGCACCATGTGCCCAGCCCCGGGCATGAGGGGGCCCAACTCGTCCGCTGCCTCGATCGCTCGGTCTGGATGTTTGGCCTCCATCGCATGGATATAGTAGTGCCGCGAGCCAGCGTGCTCCGGATTCCTTTCGATGGCGGATTCCAGAGCAGCGACGAGCTCCTCGGTAGTTGGTCTGGGACTTCCATCCGGATTCCAGTAGCTCCACGGATTCAGATTCATCAGCGAGGCGGCGTAGAGAGTCGCAATGTCGTCGTCTTCAGGGTACTCCTCGAAGAGCTCGCTCATCGCCTCCATGTAGGCTCGATCGAGCGATGTTCGGTCCGCCTCCGGTTCTTCCACATATCGCACCGCCAATGCCTCGATCAGATTCCGCTCCTTGGGTGAGACTTTCTCGCGTAGTGACATGGCCATTTGACTGGCTTCCCAGGCCTGATCGATGACATCGGGATCGGGCAACATCGGCAAATTCAAGTTGGGCCCGAGAACAAGCGCCCAGCCCCAGTAGGCCATCGCGTTGTCTGGATCCATTCGCGCTGCTTCTTTGAAGGCTCGCAATGCTTCGGAGTGATTGAATCCGTAGGTGAGCCTGAGTCCCTGATCAAAGAAATATTGAGACTGCTCGCTCGAGGTCGTAACTTTGAAATGATGGTCACCCAGACCCTCGAGTACCGGTGCGATCGGTTCTTTTGCTAGATCTGGGTCGGCATCCAGGGCTCGAGGGTCATGAAACTGCGCCGAGCCGGTCTCGGCTCCCCAACACAACAAGACAGATACAGCGATAAAACAGAACGACACTCTATGTTTCATTCATACACCTCGAAGGATTTTTGTTGAGGGCAAGATCTTACCCTATGGATCTGCCAATGGATTTGCCAGTCGATCTGCCACTCGATCCGGCAGTCGATCCGGCATTCCAGATCCTAGCCCGGCCTTCACAGCAGTCGTCCTAGCGAGACGACACCGAGGCCTGGTGTATTCTCACTTGATTGAACCCGAGAATTTGTTGAAAGCGAGTTTCGAAATGAGTTTGCAGAGTCGTCTTATTTCACGTTCAGAGATAATCCTTGCCTGCCTCCTTCTGACCTGTTTTCTCCTGGCACCATCTCTATCTAGTGCTCAGGGTCTTCTTGGAGATCTCCTCGACAACAGGGTCGTCACTGTCGATGTGTGGGCAGCAGACAAGAAGGGACGACCCGTAGCTGGTCTTACCGCCGATGATTTCGAGCTCTCCGACAACGGTCAACCGGTTGAGATCACAAAATTCAGCCCTGGCGGTGGGCCCCTTCGTCTGATCCTCTACTTCGACAATTTGCACACCCAGACGGAAGGTAGGAGTCGGGTCATCGAAGATCTGAACACGGCGCTCGGGCAGGGGATCGGTACCGACACCCTGGTCATGGTCGTGACCTACGACGGTATTCTCACCCTGAAACAGCCCTTCACCGCAGACATGGGAGCGGTCGTTTCGGCCTTGAGACAAGTGGGTTCCGAAGCCCCGGAGGGTGACGAGGCCGAAAGCGCCCGCAAGGCCCTGCTCGATCAACTCAAAGGAACCAAAGCGGACTGTGATTCAGCGATCCCGAAGGTCCACGCTTATGCCAAGAATGTCTACGACGAAGTCGACAAATCATTGGCGAGCCTGGAGACCTTGGTGCGCTCACTCTCGACTCTCGAGGGGCGAAAGGCGATTCTCTACATCAGCGACGGTCTCGAGCTTTTTCCCGGTCAGGACACCTTCGAGTATCTGGCCACCGAGTGCGGTGGCGATCAACAGTCCATGGGGCAGCTCGCGCAGGAGTACGACAATTCGCAGGCCCTGATACGTCTTGCAGCTATCTCCAACTCGAAAGACACAACCATTGTCGCTGTCGAGGCGATTGGACCTCGGTCGTCGTCCGCAGGACCGGCCAGAGCCAAGCAAAAACCCAGTGGCGGCAATCAGCCGACCGGGATAGTCATGAAGTCTGCAGACGGAGTGCCGATGGTTCCGGTGGCGGGTCTCGGTGCATCGGGGAGTAGCGAACCGACGTTGGAGCAGATTCGTACCAGGAACCTACAGAGCTCGATGGCGTTCCTCGCCAACCAGACCGGTGGAGTTACAGTGTTCAACACGAAGAACTTCAATACCCCTTTTGACACCCTGAGTCAGGATCTACTGCCGTACTATTCACTCGAGTTCGCCCCCGATCGAGCCCCAGACGGCAAAGTTCACGTGCTGGAGCTTCGCACTGCCAAGAAGGGGATCGAAACCCGCTACAACCAGAGCTTCTTCGACCAACGGGCCTCTCGAGACTACGGAGATCGTCTTTTGGCCTACCTGCTGTACCAAACAAACGAACCCAACCGACTTGGCGTCCAGGTCGAGATGCTCTCAGCCGAGGACGCTACGAAGGGTATTCAAACTGCCCAGATAACGGTCCAGCTGGCCTCGGTCGTGCTCAGGCCGCACCAGGGCGAGCTCGTAGGCCGACTCAATTTCCTGGCGGTTTCACAGAACGCACAGGGTGAGACGACACGGCTTCAACAGGCTACGGCTGACATAGCCCCGATGCCGGGCGCCACCGAGCATGTCCAACAGTTTCCGATCGAGATTCTTCCCGGCCAACAGATCCTCGCCATAGCAGTCGTCGATGTCGGTGGCGAGATGGCCTCATTTGTAAGGCAAGATGTAAAGAGCCCGTAGAAAGGACCAAAATGAGCGCCATGATCGAATTCATAAAGTCACTGCTCAGGTTACCCAAGGGATGGGTGATCTGGGTAGGAATCCTATTTTCCGTCAACCTGGCTGGTGTCTTTTTTCTGCCGCGGGTCGAGGCGATCGTCGTGCTCGTTGGCCTGATGCTAGGTGGTCTGTTTCAGACCGCGATTTTCAGCTCCAAGGGTTTTGTTCGACTTCTCGGGCTGGGACATATTTTTTGGATTCCCATGGTGGCATGGCTGCTGACGCGGTTTGACATCGCGGCGCCACAGGGATCGTTTGAAACATGGATGACCGCCGTTGTGGTCTTTGACTCCCTCTCTCTACTGATCGATATTGCAGACGTCGCTCGCTACTGGCTCGGTGACCGCAAGCCGCAGGTCTAGCCTGAGCTTCTCACAAGCCTTCTGCTCCAACGCCGACTCCCCCGTTTCATACCCCAAAAGCGAGACTGGTACACTTTGGGGTTGGAATTGAATCCCCTTTGCCTTCAGGCGTGAAGGTCTATTGCCTGCCTTCACCGAGGTTCAGGCGGAAACATTCCTTAAACGCGAAGGAACTTCGGACTGAAGACCGTCGGTGTCGAAAACCACGAAATCTTTCATCTGGCTCGGTATCGCGATCCTCACTGTGGGCGTACTGCTGTTCTCCAGGATCGAGTCACCCGGCAGGAATAGCGGTCCGCAGATCGGACCTACTGCCGAGATTCTGGAGGTTGAGACCCTTCTGGTTACTCCTCACCGCCTGGTAGAGCACATGGCGACGGTCGGCACCATCCGCGCCGACGAGCAAATCAGTATTCGCAGTGAGATCTCGGGCATCCTCGAGGAGATCCACTTCATCGAAGGATCGCAAGTCGATCGCAACCAGCTCCTGGTCCAGATCGAAGATTCTGAGCTTGTGGCCGCGCGTGATCGGTCTCGACATCGAGTGGAGTTGGCACATCTGCGCGAGCAGCGCCAGCGAGATCTCTTGGCCCAGGGGTTGACCAGCCAGGAGAACTACGATCTTGCTCTCAGTCAGTTCAGTGTTCTCGAGGCCGAGCTTCGTTTGGCCGAGCTACAGCTCGAGAAGACGCAGATCCGAGCCCCATTCCGCGGCATGGTCGGTCTCCGCTCGGTCAGCCGGGGGGCGGCACTGACGCCACAGACCCAGATCGCCACATTGCAGAAGATCGACATGGTCAAGGTCGAGTTCGCGGTACCCGAGACCTACGCCAGTCAGGTACACGTTGGGGACACTGTCAGCTTTCGGGTGAAGGGTTCCTCCCGCGACTATCAAGGTCAGATCTACGCCTACGAGCCCAACGTCGACCGAGAGACCCGCTCGCTGCGAGTGCGAGCCCGATGTGCCAACACCGACGGCGAGCTTCTTCCCGGAACCTTTGCCGACGTCGAGCTAGCGGTGCGCGAGATCAAAGACGCACTGACAGTTCCGGCGCTGGCGGTGATCCCCGAGATGGGTAGCAAGAAGATTTTCGTCCTCGAAGAAGGTCACGCCGTACCACGTCTGGTCGAAACAGGCGTGCGCACCGAGAGCGAGGTCCAGATCACGCGCGGTCTGGCACCCAACGAGCGGGTCATTGTCTCCGCCATTCAGCAGTTGAGCTCCGGCCTTCCGGTGCGTGAGCGGGCACCTTCATGAGCCTCTACTCCCTGAGCATCCGACGGCCAGTGCTGGCGATCGTGATGTCGCTTACCATCGTTCTGTTCGGCATCCTCGGTTTCCGCAACATCGGGGTGCGCGAATTCCCTTCGGTCGACGCGCCTCTTATCACCGTGGTCACCAACTACCGCGGTGCCAGCGCCGAGGTCATCGAGTCGCAAATTACCGAGCCCCTCGAGGAGTCGATCAACAGCATCGACGGTATTCGTACTCTGACTTCGGTGAGCCGGGAAGGGCGCAGCACTCTCCAGGTGGAATTCGGACTCGGTGCCGATCTCGAGCGGGCAGCCAACGACGTGCGTGATCGTGTCTTTAGCGCCCAGCGCAACCTGCCGCCCGATGTGGACCCACCTTCGATATCCAAGGCCGACTCCGACGCCCAACCGGTGATCGCCCTGACGATCGGCAGCAAACAGCGCAATCTCCTGGAGCTGACTCGCTTTGCGGACGACGTCTTCGTCGAACGCCTACAGACGATTCCCGGAGTGAGCCGCGTCGACATCTGGGGAGGGAAGACCCACTCCATGCGGCTCTGGCTCGATCCCCAGAAGATGGCCTCCTATCGACTATCGCCCATGGACATACGCGACGCCGTTCGCCGCGAGAACGTAGAGCTACCCGCTGGACGCATTGAAGGACGTGACGTCGAGCTCACCGTCCGCACCATGAGCCGACTTTCGACCCCAGAGGACTTCAACAGACTCATTCTGAAGGGAAATGCCGGCGGAGTGGTCAGGCTGAGCGACGTCGGCTACGCCGAGCTCGGTCCCTTGAATCAACGCACCATTCTGCGGCGTAGTGGGGTACCGATGGTAGCGCTGGCAATCCGGCCACAGCCGAGCTCGAACTACGTCGAGATCGTCGACGAGGTACGTCGCCGAGTTGCGGTGATCGAGCGCAATTTGGCTCCGGACATAACGTTGAGCTACGCCTTCGACAGCTCCCGTTTCATCCGCAGGTCGATCGCAGAGGTGCAGCAGACGATCCTCTTGTCCCTGGCCCTGGTCGTGCTGGTGATCTTCCTCTTTCTTCGCGACTGGCGAACAACTCTGATTCCGGTGCTGGTGATTCCGGTTTCACTGATCGGCTCCTTTTTCCTCATGTACGCCGCCGGCTTTTCGATCAACGTGCTAACCCTCCTCGCCCTTGTACTAGCCATCGGCTTGGTCGTCGACGACGCTATCGTCGTGCTCGAGAACGTCTACGCCAAGATCGAGTCCGGTTTGGAACCGGCCGAAGCTGGCGTGGTGGGCACGCGTGAGATCTTCTTCGCGGTGATTGCTACTACCATGGTCCTGGTGGCGGTACTGCTGCCGATCTTCTTTCTAGGAGGATTGACCGGACTTCTTTTTCTCGAGTTCGGGGCAGTCCTGGCCGGAGCAGTGATCATCTCCTCCTTTGTCGCCCTAACACTCACTTCCATGCTTACCACACGGTTGCTCAAGAGACGGGAGCGCCAGCCCTGGCTCTATCGGGCCACCGAGCCGTTCTTTCGCTGGCTGACCGACGGCTACCACCAGAGTCTCCACACATTTCTCGCTCACCGCTGGTTGGCGCTTCCGATCCTAGTAGTCTGCTTTGTGGGGATTGCATTCTTTGTTCAAATCTTGCCCTCCGAGCTGGCGCCCCTGGAGGACAGGAGCCGCGTTGCGGTCAACTTCAAAGCCCCGGAAGGGGCAACCTACGATTACATGGACCACTACCTCGAGTCGGTGACCGAGGTCATGTTGGCCAAGTATCCCGAGCAGCGCGAGCTCATGACTGTGACCTCACCTGGTTTCGGCGCCTCGACTTCCGTCAATTCAGGATTCGTACGGCTCTGGCTCGTGGATCCCGAAGAGCGAGACAGAACCCAGATGGAGATTGCCAATGACGTGGCCAAGCAGCTGAAAGCGTTTCCAGGCGCTCGCGCCTTTGTCACCCAAGCACCGACGATCTCGGTAGGCCGGCGCCGTGGTCAGCCGGTGCAGTTCGTGATTCAGGCACCGACACTCGAACAGCTCCAGGACGTGCTGCCTACTTTTCTGGAAAGGGCGCGCCATGATCATGTGATCACCTCACCCGACATCGATCTGGTGTTCGACAAGCCACAGCTCCGGGTCGAGATAGACCGCGATCGGGCACGCGATCTGGGTATCTCCGCCCTTGATGTCGCCGAGACCTTGCAGCTCTCCCTTTCCGAGCAGCGCCTGGGCTTTTTCGTCATGGACGGCAAGCAGTTCGAGATCATCAGTCAGGTGCTGCGTGAGAACCGCGATGAGACCCTGGACTTGCGGAATCTCTACGTGCCCTCCCGCAGCGGCGAGCCGGTGCCACTCGAAAAGGTCGTGACGGTAGCCGAGGAGAGCATCCCGCCGCAGCTGTTCCGCTTCGACCGCTACGTTTCCGCTACTGTTTCGGCCGGTCTGGCCGCCGGCTCCACCATGAGCGACGGTATTGAGGCGATGCAGCAAATCGCCGACGATCTCCTCGACGACACCTTCGCCACCACCCTTGCCGGCCAGTCCCGTGACTTCGCTGAGAGCTCGCGGGCGCTGGTTTTCGTCTTTGCCCTCGCCCTCACTCTGATCTACCTGGTCTTGGCAGCCCAGTTCGAGAGCTTCCGTGATCCGTTCATTATCATGCTGGCGGTGCCGCTGGCGCTCGCCGGTGCCCTGTTCTGGCTCTGGTACTTCCACCAGACCCTCAACCTCTTCAGCCAAATCGGCATGATCATGTTGATCGGTCTGATCACAAAGAACGGCATCCTGATCGTCGAGTTCGCCAACCAACGCCGGGGACGGGGTCGTCAGCTCATGGAGGCAATCGAGGAGGCCTCGGTAGCCCGTTTCCGACCGGTCTTGATGACCAGCCTCTCCACCATGTTGGGAATCCTGCCGATAGCCCTCGCTCTGGGAGCGGGCGCCGAGAGCCGAGTACCGATGGGTATCGCTGTGATCGGCGGATTGTCGGTCGGGACCCTTCTGACCCTCTATGTTGTACCGGCCATGTACACCTACCTCGCCAGCCGGGAGTGGAAGCGCTCCATCGCCGTCGAAGGGACGGTGGATTTGGATCGGGAGGTGGGTCGAGGCCAGCCTCTGACACCCGACCTCGACACTACCGGCTAGACTGCGCGGGACCTTGAAGATGAGCACTGCTGGGATCATCGTCCCTGTGCTCCCATACCACCACGAAGTCACCTTCCGCATCCATGGCTGTCGAGGGAAGCATCTCCCGATGGGTGGGTAGAGAAAGTCCTGGGTGGCTGCGCCCTGTCTGTGACGGATTTCACAGTGCCGGCAGGAGATGCATGATCCTATCCGCATAAGCGACCAAGATTGCCGTCTGAACGCTGGCCGAACAAGCTCAGGTGCAGCGAGAAGATGTCTATTCTCAAAGTCCGGATACGGAGGTATTTCATGCGAGCCAGTTACGGAGTTATCGTCTCTATTTCAATCCTTTCTGTTGCGGGTTTGATTCATCAGGCCTGTGGCGGCGGCAGCAGCCCGACCGCGCCGGCCGCACCCCAGACCACGGTGGGGAGCCAGGCAAGCTCGGGTGATCAAACGGGCTCGACGCAGCTGGTCGTAGGACCCGCGATCGATGTAGAGAAGTCGACCAACGGGTTCGACGCCGATACTCCACCCGGCCCCTCTATCCCCGTTGGCATTACCGTAGACTGGACCTATGTCGTGACGAATATAGGCGACGTGACACTGACGGACTGGGTGGTCAACGACGATAAGCTCGACGGGGTGGTGTGTCGCGGCTCGGATCTAGGGGTGGGCAAGTCGTCTACTTGTATGGAAAGCGGAGTCGCCAGCGATGGTCAGTATGTCAATGTTGCCGAGGTCACCGCCTCCGATGGCAACACCCGCGTTTCGGACACCGACCCGAGTCACTATCTCGGCGGTGGTGGCGATTTCGTGGCCGTCCAGGTCGAGAAGTCGACCAACGATGAGGACGCCGACTTCGAGCCGGGCCCCATCGTCAATGTTGGCGAGCCGGTGGTGTGGACCTATGTCGTGACTAATCTCGGCGAGGTGACACTGACGGACTGGGTGGTCAACGACGATGAGCTCAACAAGGTGGTGTGTAGCGGCTCGGACCTAGTAGCACTCGATACCTTTACGTGTACCGAAAGCGGAGTCGCCAGCGCTGATCAGTATGTCAACATTGCCGAGGTCACCGCCTCGGATGGCAACATCCGTGTCACCGATGAAGATCCAAGCCACTATTTCGGTTCAGCTCCGGCGATCTCAATCGACAAATTGACCGACGGTGATGACGACCAGGAGCTGTATGTCGGGTGCCCGGTTGTATGGACCTACGAGGTGACCAACGAAGGCAATATCGATCTCGAGAACATTGTCGTCACCGACGACAAGGGAGTCGCTGTCAGTTGTCCCAGCACTATCCTGGCACCAGGCAGGTCGATGGAATGCACCGCGACCGGTGAGGTCATCCTTGACAACTACAGCAATCTCGGCACCGTGACGGCCACGGCGCCGGTGGACAATGAACTCGAGGAGAGCGACTCCAGTGGTTACACAGGCGTGTCCATACCTCCTACTTGTGCCGATGCCTTTGCGGACCCGGACATCCTGTGGCCGCCGAATCACAAGTTGGAGTCGGTCGCGATCCTGGGCGTGGTAGATGCCTGCGGTGACACGACCACCATCACGATCGACAGCATCTTCCAAGATGAGCCGCTGGACTCGGAGGGCGATGGCAACACCGAGCCAGATGGCTTCGGAGTCGGCACCGACACCGCTGAGATTCGAGCCGAGCGTGCCGGAACCGGGAATGGCCGCGTGTATCACATCGACTTCACGGCCACCGACTTCAGGGACGAGACCTGCTCCGGAACCGTAACGGTCGGTGTACCTCACGACAGGCACGACACCCCCATCGACGACGGCCCCCCCTATTACGACTCCACCGGCGGGTCCTAGTCGATCCATCCATTGTTCAATCAGAAACCCGGGGCCCCTGGAACAGGGGCCCTTTTTATTATGGGTGGGAGTTCGTCGCGGAAAGAGAGGCGGCCTACTCTGCCGGTTCGAACTGCGGTGGGCCCTTGCGCCAGTGATAGCCGGACTTGCCCATTTCGTATCCGAGATCGAAGAGCTTGCGCATCCACACCGGATCGAACGCCTCGTTCGGAATGTCGGTAAAGGTCGCAGGCATGAATGCGAGGTTGAAGTCGAGACCGTCGCGCTGGGCTAACGCATAGATCCGATATAGATCGCCGACACCCTGAGTGCGAATCAGTGAAGCTATGGTCTTGCTGGCGATCGGGAGCAGTTTGCGGTCAACCACAGCGGCGTGAGGGTCTAGCCGCGAATTTCGAATCACGTAGACGTGGGGGGGCTCGGGCACTTTGAGCTCCTTGACGACCCGAGCCCAGTCGACCAGGGCTGGATAGAGAAAGACCTGCGAGGACGTGCCGCCGTCGACATGCAACTCGTCGTAGCGCTGCCCATTGGCTTCTACTTCGAAGGCGACCGGTGGAAAGGCGACCGGTATCGAAGCCGAAGCGAGAATGATCTTGCGGATCAGATCGAGAGCCCTAGGATCACCGCTGGCGGCGATCGTGGAAATACGCCAGACAACGGGACGCTCAGCATCGAGATTTGTCGTGCCAATAAAGAGCTGGCGACCCCTGGCCGCTTCGGCGGCCAGCGCCGCGAGCACCTCCTCGTCGACGTACTTGCCGATCAGTGCTTCAAGTTTCTTCGTGCTGGCTGCCGCATCGCTGGTCAGCGTGTTGAACAGATTCCGTTTATCGACCATATCTTTGGTCGAATAGTGGGTGAACATCTCTTCCAACGTGTCGTCGAACTCGGGACCAAGGAAGGCGAACGGCGCCGTCAGGGCACCGGTGCTGATGCCGGTGACGATTTGAAACTCGGGTCTTGTCCCCAACTCGCTCCAACCCTTGAGCAAGCCTGCGCCGAAGGCTCCTTTGGCTCCCCCACCCGAAATGGCCAGATAGTGGTGGCTCTTGGCGTATCCTGCCGGGTACATCTCCTGCAGCTCTTCATCGTTCAGGGCAAACCACTGATCAGCCCATTTGGGCGCGGTATCTCCCCAGGATCGGGCTCGCTCAATGCCCGGGATCTCGGCCTCCTCCAGATACTCTGTCGGTAGAGGATGCCGCTTGGGTACCGAAGCACAGCTCTGGCTCAGGAGGAGTGCCGAGCCGGCGAGGACGAGCAACAAAAGAGGGGTCGCGTAACCGTGTCGAATTCGGTCAGACCTAGTCAGAATAATCATCATCACTCTCCACAAGAAGTCTCAAACGGCATAAGAATATCAAGTCGAGAGCTTGGATGGCCTCTGAATTCCCCGAGATTCGAGAGCCTACTCGATCAGATCCTCTTCCTACTGGCCTGGAACTATACAGACACCAGGCTCAGCCGAGGGAAGCTCTTTGAGATAGGCGTAAATCCCCTTCAGATCCTTGGTAGTCATGAACCGGTGAAACGCCCAAGGCATGACAGCTCTCAGCGGCTCGCCACGAACGGGATTGACTCCGGTGCTAATGACCGTCAAAAACTGACCCTGAGTCAGCCCGGCCGGTTTGCCGCTGGGGTCTGGTGTCAGATTTCTCGATCTGATACCGCCAAACGGAGCCCCTCCTGCCAGATAGTTCGCCTTGTTCAAGCTCCCGTCACCACCCTCGAAGGGGTTCGAGCCCATTGCGTAGGTCGGACAACTATGGCAGTCAGCGCACGCCGATTGCGCGTTGACAATGTAGCTACCCATTCCAATGCTTTTTTTCTTTTTCTTGGTCATCTCTTCGGTGTCAATCTCGATCGGACTGATCCTGAGACCGATCTGGTACTTCTTCAAAGCAGCTTCTGCGGGCGTTGGCTCGACCAGGATAGAAGCAACGATCACCCCACTCGTCAGGGCCAACAGGACGACTGTTCGGTTGAATTTCATGGTTTGCTCCTTTCTTCCATGACTCAGACCAATTCTCGAGATTTTGTTACAGCACGTTGCAGCCCAGACGAATCGCACCCAAACCATTCGGACCCAAACGGCCACCCAAAAAGTCACCAAAAGCCTCAGAGAGCAGGAAAATCAGATCCCCTCTCCATGCCTTGGCCCGGTAAGCTATGACGATCGTATGGATCGTCCGACACTGAATCGACACAGAACCGCGCCCTGGACCCCATCTCGACTTTTGGTGATCCTCGGGTTGGGCTATCTGTCCATTGCCACCTTCGGATGCTCGCTGGTCCGACAGGCCGCTTCAAGGTATCCGGCCGCGGATATCGACACCATCTACCAGGGATCGCAGGCTAACCTGGACCGAAACCCCGTCGTTCTGATCCACGGCTTTGCGGGTGCGACCCTGGTCCGAAAATCCGATGGAGCCACCTCTTGGGGAGCCTTCTTTACCAAGGACTCGATGCTGCCTTCGAGTCCAGAGGGTTTGCAGGCGCTCGCACTCGATATCGGTGCGCTGCCCAGACCGCTGGAGCATTCCGATCTGCTGGAGATCTCAGACGACACAGAAGCGGTCGAGATGCTCGAAGCCGTCCACGCCGACGCGAAGATCGCCAACATCAGTTATAGCGTCTATGCGGCCCTCGTCGAGATGGTCGAGAAGGCGGGATATGGCCCCTGTACCGACGACTTCACACTGGCGGAGAATATGTCTCTCCCAGCCAGGCCTGAGTGCTTTTCCTTCTTCTATGACTGGCGACAGGACAACGTCGGAAACGCGATCAGGCTCGGCCAGTTCCTCGAGGATGCCAGAGGTGCAGTTTTGGAACGACGGAGTGAGCTCGAAACCCCCTCTGCTAGACCGGTGAAATTCGACCTGATCGCCCATTCGATGGGCGGTCTGCTGACCCGCTACTTTCTGCGCTACGGTCCCCGCGATGTGCTGAGTCAAGACAATCCACTCGTCACCTGGGGAGGCGCCGAGCATCTCGATCGCGTGGTTCTCATCTCGACTCCCAACTTTGGCGCGATGAAAGTGCTCAAAGAGCTGATTACCGGGCAACGGTTCCCGATGGTCAAGTTCGAAGCCGCCATGTTGGCTACCTGGGTGTCGGCGTATCAACTGTTTCCCAGACAGACGCACCGGCTCTGGCTCGATGAGGCCGGCTATCCGGCCGAGCTCGAGTTCGCGAGCGGAAAATTCTGGCGCGACAACAAGTGGGGTGGCTTTGCCGATGGCCAAGACAAATATCTGCAGTGGCTCTTCCCGTCAGCGGCCACCCCTGTCGAGAGACAGGACCTACTCGAGTCGTTTATGGATGCGGCTTTCGACCGCGCGGCCAGGCTGGCGCGGGCCCTCGACAAACATCCGGAGTCCGAACCGCCAGTTCCCTTGATTCTTTTTGCCGCCGATGCGGAGCCGACTCTTGCCCGAGCCGTGGTGGCGGAGAAGAAGGGGACTATTCGGCTGAAATTCGGCGTCAAGAAGCCAGAGCTCAAGAGCCCGGGCGATGGATCGGTAACCCGAGCCTCGGCCCTGGCGGATGAGCGACTCGCAGGAGCGCCAGCCGACAGATTCTCTTCACCCGTGGCGTGGAGTCAGAAGATCTTTCTAACCGACAAACACCGGACCTTGTTGGGCAACGCCACATTCCAGAACAACCTTCTCCATATCCTTCTGGAAACCGACTCGCCGTCAACCAACCAGTGAGCACCAGACCACAAGCCCAACTGACGATGGCGAACTTCGATGGGGATCAGCACCAGCCAGAAGCGGTGGTCAGCGGATTCAGGACAGCTTCTACAGCCTGCTACCGACCAACAGGCATCTCTAGATCTAGTCTGTGGGCAGGATCAAATCACGTCGCGGTGGATCGATGCAGATATCGGATCCGTCGGCCGGAAGCGGTTTTCGAAGCAGCTCCAACCAGAACGTCCAGAGAGCATAGTAAAGACGAAGCCCGGTAACGGCGAGACCGCCCTTCTTGACAGTGAGACTTGGATCGGTCAATGGGCCTTTGATTCGGACCGGCGTGGCCAAGCTCAAGAATCCGCGGGTCTTAGGTCGCGGCTTCAACCTCAGATCGATAGTCATCTCTGCCAGGTCGATCTCCCCCTGACCCCGGATCCGGGTACGTGTCGTGTCGAGCACGAAATGATCCGCATTCATCACACCATCCCTGACCGTAAAGTGACCGACCGCGCAGTTGAGCTTGGAGGTCTGACCCGGGTTCAGAATTGGGACGACAGATCGTATGACGTGTCCTCCCCAAAGATCGATCATCTCGGTATGGACCTCATCCGGAAAGGTGATGAAATCGAAGATTCCATTCGACGCACCTAGAGCCTCCACGAGAGTCGGACCCTCACCCGACAACTTGGCATTGAAGTCCAACTTGCCCGTCTGCTTGGCCTCAATCTCGAGCACCGACTCGAGCAAGCCGTAGTCGATGTCGTCTACAGAAGCGTCGAGAAACAGTTTGAACTGGTTCTCGAACGCACCGAGCTCGAGATCCACTCTGGCGGTACCACCGGTCAACGTGCTCCAATCGAGCAACGCGGTGAGCTGACCCCCGTGGAGTGTGCCGACAATTTTGCCGGCTCCGAATGATTCTCCAGCCGCTTCGAGATTGGAAAACTCCATAGCGAGATCGAGCTCGAGATCGTGAAGCTGTCCAGGTGTCAAGACGGGCTGATCGTCGGCGGTTGGTTCGACATCGATCGGTGGTTCGCGTTCGACTTCCGCGCTGACCGTTTCCGGTTCGTCAGCTCCAGATTCGGCTTCGTCCTGTTCGTCCTCGATCAAGAAATCTTCGATTCTGAAATTCTGGCTTACAAAGTTGGCAGTTACTTTGGAAGGCTCGGCTCGGTTGTCGAGCGAGATCTCGCCCTCGAGTCGACTCTCGCCCATCGTGAGCCTCATGTCGCTGAGCGAAACAAAATCCTCAGCGACCTCGACTCGACCTTCGAAATCGTAGGGTCCGTAGGGTGGCAAGGCGGTCCCAAAAAGAGCACTCATGCGGTCGAGACGGCTACCGCGAACACTGACCTGGACTTCGAGATCGCCCGGCTCATAGGGCAGATCGACATCTCCGCTGACCGCGAGTCGCCAATCGCCTGAAGACGCTCGGATATCGAAGGGAAGATGATCAAATTCAAAGCGTCCGTCAGGCTTGACCGCACCGACCGTGATGCGTAGCTCGGCTGGAAACTCCTCGATGTTGCCCGAACCCTGGAGAACGATCGGGGTGCCAACCGGTGAGCGCAAGTGGACCTCGGCAAAATGGACCTCGGCGAAATCCTCCGTCTCTGGGATGGGTAGGCGCCAAAGAAGACCCTCTCCCGAGCCTGAAAAAGAGGATTGCTCGATCAGCTCTCTAATCGTGGACCCCGTGGCCCTGATGCTGAAATCGATTCGATCAGCCGTGAGGTCGGCCCCCTCGGCAAGCCCGGTCTGTTCGATGATCACTCCGAGGTCGGGTTGCTCCAGTTGCAGCGAGAGCCGAAGCTCTGGAATCTCGGTGCGGAGATCGAGAGACACCAGCCCCTCCGGCGCCGCCGCTCCCCAACGGAAGCTGAACGGCGAGCGATCCAATCGGCCATCACGCATTTGAAGAACCACCGACAGATCGGTCAGGTCGTCTCCGTCTCGATAGATCCTCTCGGCTGTCACATTGATGTCGGCGTCTGCGAAGCTTTTCTGTGTCGGGAGCACGACTTCGTCCGCCCAAAAAACCTCTCCAGCCGGCGCATCCTCTCCCTTCGTCTCCATCAGCGCCCCTAGCTCTACCGAATCGAGCTCGGACGCCACGATCTCGACCTGAAACAGCGGCGCAGGATCTCTCAACCACCTCGCCTGGCCCACAAACGAGCTCCTGCCAACCTGGCCCTCGTCGATCCAGAACCGTGGCGGGCCCTGGCTCGATGAGAAGCGGCCACGGAATCGATACGACAGATCGGCCTCTGGCGAGAGACCCGTCCAGGTGGCTAGATCCCCGATCCGTGCTCCCTCTACCGAAAAGCTCGCATCCAGGAACATCGAATCCTGTCCCGGCGTCAAACGCCCCGCGGCTGTGGCGACCGCCCCACCGCCGTCGAGACCGAGCTCGAACGAGAAAGGATTACCATCCAGGAGCCCTGACAGATTGAAGGTGACCAGCCCCACCGTAGCGGCTTCGCCCAAGTAGTCCACCAACGCCGTGGCTCGCAGCGATTCGCCTCTGACTTGACGAACCTCGGCGCGGTCGAGAGTGACGGCAATCGGTTCGTCCATCCCTGCTTCCACTTCGAACGCCGCCCCGGCGAGCTCCATCTCGAAGCCCAGACTCTCGACAATCTGATCGTAGCTCGACCCCTGACTCCGAGCGTCGAGTTTCAGTTGGCCGACACTTCCCGTCGCGCCAGGTTCGATCTCCAGTAGCTCAGCGAGTGTTTCAAGATCGTGCCCCGCCAGGTCGAGATCCATCGAGAGGGTGGGTGGGCTCTGAGAAACGTCGAGGCTCATCGACCCTTCGACAGACCCCTCTGCCACATGAAGCCCAAAGAGAGTCTTGAAGACCCCCTCCTCCAGCGATAGATCTGCTGAGAGAGTATCGGTCTTTATGGCGAGACCTGTCATCTCGTCGACTTCAAGTGCGAGGTGGAGATCGAAGGTGCCCAATGTCTCGAAGAGGGCAGAGAGGTCGCCCTCCTCCGGTCGGTGGGCCTCTATCACCTTCTCGGAGGCTTCCAGCTTGCTCAAAGTGTCCAGATCTTCGAGATGCAATCGGCCGAACTCGAGGGCGCCTGCCAGCACCGGTCTCTGCGAGGCCAGGTCCAATCTCAGCTCACCGGCGAAATCTGTCTGATTGATCACGGCCCGCAACTCCTCGAGCGCGTAGGTTTCGGCGCCGCCGATCAGTCGCCCCTCGAGCTCGACGGCTCCGACCCCAACCGGCTCCTGGCCGGCCAATCTGGCAAGCAGAATCAGGTCCGAGCCGCGCAGGGTGATGCCGAGATCGACCGACGGATGCGGCGCCTCACCACCCAAGGATCCATCGAGATGAAGATCGAATCCCTCCGTACTCAAATCAGCAGTCAGAGGCCAACCTTCCAGCTGTTTGAATCCGGGCAACGAGGGACCCTCGCCCGTCAATTCAAATGCCTGGTCGCCGAAGGAACCCTTTACCCGGAGGTCGAGAGGGTCCTGTTGGCTGACACCGGTCTCGATGCGCTCGAGCAGGATCCGATGATTTCGGCTCGAGGAACGATCTTCAAACCCTATCGTGACATCTCTGAGATCGACCCCTTCGATCTCGACGATCTCATAGGTAAAGGTTGTCCATACAGGCCAGTTGCCCACGCCCTCCTCACTCACCGCAACGTCGAAAGAGAGATCCTCGCCCGTGAGACCACCGATTTTCAGTTGCCGACGCAGCAGGGGGAGCAAAGCGAGACGAATCGTGGTCGACTCGATGTGGGCGAAGACCCCCGGCTCGGTAGTGCCCGTAGCTTGAACGTTCAGATCGGCGAAAGTAAGAGACGTCCACAGACCGGGCCGGAGCCAGACTCGATCGACTGTCGTCGGGCTTTCGATAAAGGTCGAAAGCACGTCTTCAAGGACCGATTTGAATCGAGTGACTTCTAGTGAGGGGCGAAGAAGCAACAGAGCTGCCAATGCAAAGACTGCAAGGCCCGTGATGGCGGCAGCAATGATACCCAGGCGGCGGATCTGAACTCTCCTCGAATGTCCGGCAAACCCAACTCTACGCCGAAAGCCGCCAGACGATCGCTTCTGCGTACTCCTGGGTTGTCGCAGATCCGCCGAGATCGGCCGTGGACCGCCGCCCGTCTGCTAGCGTTTCTCGAATGGCATGTCGAAGCCGGGCGGCTGGCGAGTCGAGTCCGAGATGGTCGAGCATCAGCGCCGCCGCGAGCATCAGCGCCGTAGGGTTGGCGATGCCCTTGCCGGCGATATCGGGTGCCGAGCCATGTACGGCTTCGAAGATCGCCGTCTTCTCGCCGATGTTTGCCCCAGGAGCCAGACCCAGCCCACCAATCAGACCTGCGCAAAGATCCGAAAGGATGTCGCCAAAAAGATTCGTCGTCACGATCACATCGAATTGGTGAGGATTGAGCACCAGCTGCATGCTGGCGTTGTCGACGATCATCTCTCGGGTCTGAATCTCGGGATAGTCCTTGCAGATCTCCCGCGAGCGATCGAGAAACAGACCCGATGTCGCCTTGAGAATGTTGGCCTTGTGAACGACCGTGATCATTCCACGCCCTCGTTTGCGAGCCGTCTCATAGGCAAACCGTAGAATCCGATCGGCGCCCTTCTTGGTGATGACTCCAAGCACCTCGGCGCGGTCGCCCTCTTTTGAAATCTCCTCGTGCTCACCCGAATAAAGGCCCTCGGTGTTCTCACGCACGGTGATGATGTCGATGTCTTCATAGCGCGAGCGGACTCCCGGCATGGATACCACCGGGCGAAGATTGGCATAGAGGTCGAAATGCTTGCGCAGTGCGACATTGAGGGAAGAATAGCCCTCACCGATGGGTGTGGTCAGAGGCCCCTTGAGCGAGACGCAGTATTTCTCGATCAGATCGAGTGTCTTGCGGGGAAGAAGCGCTTCACCCGCATCGGCAGCGGTCTGACCGGCTAGCGCCTCGACAAACTCCAATCCGGAGTCGAGCTTTTCGAGCACCATCAGGGTGGCATGCATGATCTCGGGCCCAATCCCATCTCCGGGAATGACGACGATGGTATTCTTCTCCATAAGAGTAAATCGTACCCGATCCGGCTGGCACCTGTTGTCGGGGGACACTTGATTGTCGAAGAGTCTTTGCCATCTGTCCGTTTCTTTTTCCAAATTGGATTGACATTTTTCATCTTTTATGTGTATATACACCTTATGAACCGTCGACGTGATTCGAAACTCCCGCTCGACACCGCCTCCAGGACCGGTCAAACCTGCGCCTGCTTCAATCTTCGGCGAGCCGCTCGAGCCGTGACGCAGCACTACGACGAGGTTCTTCGACCCAGTGGACTTCGCGCGACGCAATTTACGCTGCTCACTGTTATCTGCGGTCGGGGGCCGATTGCCGTACAACAGCTGGCAAGAGTCCTGGTCATGGATCGCACTACCCTGACCCGCAATCTCAAACCACTGCGAGAGGCCGGCCTGGTCGAGATCGAGCCGGGATCCGATCGACGGGTTCGCGAGGTCTCGTTGACCGAGAAGGGGCACGAGGCACTGCTCCAAGCGTTTCCACTTTGGCAACAAGCTCAAGGCGACTTTGCGACTCGGCTTGGGAGCACCCAACTCGAGGCACTCCTCTCTGGTCTCTCGGTTGCTGTCGATGCCGCCCAACAGTCTTGATTTGTTTTCTCTGATACGTGTATATACACATTCATGACTCACCGTCAAAGAGGAAGATCATCATGCCCCAACTCGCCGATCATCCAACCGTCCGTAAGATGCAACTCGAACCAGCCGGGGCTACACAGGCTCGGACCGCCGTCCTCGACGCTGACTGGCTACATCGGCTCTGTATCGACTCCGGCGCTGATGATGTCGGTTTTGTCGAGATCGGAAGGGCGGATCTGGACGCCGACCGTGACGACATCGAAACGGCCTTCCCCGCTGCGAAATCGATCATCGGATTCGTAGTGAAGATGAATCGGGAGCCGATTCGCACACCCGCTAGATCGATCTCCAATCAGGAATTCCACCACACCGGTGAGCGAGTCAACGAGATCGCTCGAAACATCGCCCGAGCTCTCGAGCAGAAAGGGGTTCGTGCCCTGAACCCGGCAATGGGTTTTCCGATGGAGATGGACCGCTTCCCAGGAAAGATTTGGACGATCTCACACAAGAAAGTCTCCGAGGCCGCTGGTCTCGGGGTGATGGGGATTCATCGCAACGTAATCCACCCGAAATTCGGCAATTTCATCCTGCTGGGCTCGATCCTGATCGATGCAGAGATCAGTAGCTATGACCATCCACTCGACTACAACCCCTGTCTGGAGTGCAAACTCTGTGTCTCGGCCTGCCCAGTAGGAGCGATCAAACCCGACGGCCATTTCGACTTCTCAGCTTGCTATACCCACAATTATCGAGAATTCATGGGTGGCTTCACAGACTGGGTCGAGACCGTCGCGGACAGCCGCGATGCCAAGGCCTATCGCCAGAAGGTCGATGATGGAGAATCGGCTTCGATGTGGCAAAGCCTCTCCTTCGGCGCCAACTACAAAGCGGCATACTGCCTCGCGGTCTGCCCGGCCGGGGAGGATGTGATCTCGCCCTTTCTCGACGACAAGGCGCAGTTTGTCCAAGACATGGTCAAACCCCTACAGCGAAAGCACGAGAGGGTCTATGTGATTCCAGGGTCCGATGCTGAACAGCATGTTGCCAAACGATTCCCAACCAAGGAGGCCAGGCCGGTAGGCAACAGTTTGCGTCCGAGGAGTATCGAGGGCTTTCTCAGTGGAATGCCTCTGACCTTCCAGCGCGGTCGATCCAAGGGTCTCGATGCGACTTACCATTTCACCTTCACTGGCGACGAGCCTGCCGAGGTGACAGTAATAATCTCGAACCAGAAGCTCGAGATCGAGGGTGGACACGTCGGAGATCCAGATCTGGCCATCGAAGCCGACAGTCGAACCTGGCTCCAATTTCTAGCCAAGAATCAAGGGATCGTATCGGCTCTGTTGACCCGACGAGTCAAGTTGAAGGGCTCACCAAAGCTGCTACTGGCATTCGGTAAGTGTTTTCCGTCGTAGAGAGAGTCGTCAGCCCTAGCGAATGGCTAGCCGATGGGGCGAAACTGTTCGAGGATCTCGGCGTCGACCCACCAGATATCGAAATTTCCATTCATCGGTCCACTGTGCAGATGTTGAAGATCTTCATAAGTCAGCCGCTGGAGGGAATGGCGATTGTCGATGGAGGGTCGCGAAGCCATGAAGAAGAAGTACTTGCCATCGGGCGATACATAGGGTGACCACTCCTGGCCATCGGCGGTGTTGATGACCGGTCCAAGGTTGATGGGATCGCTCCAATCGTCCTGTGGTGACCGAAAGACGATGTAGTAGTCGGAGCCTCCCAAACTATCCTCGGCGCCCCAGAGACAGACGATCAGATAGCTCTCATCGGGCGCAATAAAGGCGTTGAACTGGGTCTGCGCCGAGTTGACCTGCGGGCCGAGCTTCTCAGGCTCGCCGTAGACGCCATCCGATAAGCGTGACCGATAGATCGATTCGATCTGATCCTCGGCCTTTCGGGTGAAATAGAGGGTGCCGTCGCGGGTGACCGAGGGGAAGAATTCGGGTTGAGGGGTGTTGATGGGAGCACCCAGATTCTTAGGGGTGCTCCACCCATCATCAACTCGACCCACGACCCAAATGTCCTCGTGGTCCACGGGCTCGCCCGACCCTTCCACCGGTCTTCGCGACACAAAAAACATCTGCTGGCCATCGGCAGAAAGAGCCGGTTCGAGGTCCATATAGTTTCCAGAAAACGATGCAACCGCAGGGCCCTGCCAGTGTCCATCGATTTGCCGAAAGCCGACGATAGCGCTAAAGGTGTAGCTGCTGCCTGGAACCGCAGTGAAGTAGATCTCGGTGCCATCGGGTGTGATCGCCATGTCGCGCTCGGAGAGACCGGTCGATACGAGTCCAGGAGCAAAGAGCTCCGGCATCATGCCTGGATGTTTCTGACCGAGATACTCGCCGGTCAGTACCTTCGGCTTGGATGCTGTTGGACTCGCGGGTGCCTCCTCGAGGCCGGGCCTACAGCTCAGAGTCGCCACAGACAAGGTGCAGATCAGGCCGATGACGTACAGATCTCGACTAGTTTGCCTGTGTTTTTTCACTGTCTTTGTTTCTACGTTTTGATCGCAGCTAGGTTCGATTCTTCATAACGACATCGGGCGTCAGTTCGCTGAGTCTATTGAAACCACACAAACCCAGGGCAACATCAAGCTCCATTCTCAAAATCGACAGGACATGCGCGACACCCTCCTCGCCATCGGTGGCCAGCCCCCAAAGCACCGGCCGCCCCACCGCGACCGCCCTAGCACCGAGGGCCAATGCCTTGACTACATCCGAGCCACGTCGAATGCCACCATCGATCAGGATCTCGGTCTCTCCACCTACTGCATCGGCGATCTCCGAGAGCACCTCGATCGTCGCTGGCGCTGTGTCGAGCTGGCGGCCTCCGTGGTTCGAGACCACGACTCCGGCGGCACCGTGCTCGACAGCCAGACGAGCGTCCTCCGGGTGAACGACACCCTTGATCAGGATCGGCAAATCAGTGACCTCTCGAATCCAGTCCACGACCTCCCAGCTAAGAGAGGCGTCGAACATCTCTGAGACGTAGGAGGCCAGCTCGGAAGCGTTGTAGCTGACCGGCTCGAGCTCCGGGTTTCCAGCGAGATTGCTTGCGGCCAGATGACTGGGAACCTCGAATCGGTTGCGCACATCTCGCTCTCGGGTTCCGAGGAAGGGTGCATCGACTGTCAACACCAAAGCCTTGCAGCCGGCCTCCTGAGCCCGGACAATCAACTCGCGGGTGACACCGCGATCTTTGTAAACATAGAGCTGAAACCAGACAGGGCCCGGGGAGGCCGCGACAACATCTTCGACCGGGCAGTTGGACAGGGTGCTCAGAATCATGATGGTTCCTGCCCTGCCGGCGGCCCGAGCGGTTGCGACCTCTCCCTCGGTATGAGCCAACTGATGGAACGCCGTCGGAGCCACGACGATGGGCATCTCGATCTCTTCTCCGAGGACAGTCGTTGCGAGGTCCCGATTTGAGACATCGCGCAGAACACGGTATTGGAGCCGGATCTCGTCGAATGCCGATTGGTTCCGACGTAGAGTGACCTCGTCGAGGGCACCCCCGGCGTAGTAGTCATAGGCCATCTGCGTCATCACTTCACGGGCGGCCGCTTCGTACTCAGCGATGTTGATGGGTCGAGTCATCGGATGGATTTCCTCAAGTCAGAATCCTATTGGCAATAACCATTCGAGTATATGTTTCAGATCGTCGATCTGGTTTTCGACGACAGACTTGGCTCGGGCGACCTTGGGGGGGGAGGCGACAACGCCGGCGATCGACACCGGCAAACCCGACGGCGCTACGACTCGCAATGTCGAAGAAACGGAAAGTGATTCACGGCCGATCTCGGCTTAATGTCGGTGCCTACGAACTCTTCGGCAACTGACCGAGAAACTCTCGAGCCTCATCGATAGCCAAACAGCATTGTCCAGATGATCAACGCGATAAGCAGCAGACCGATGAACAGAGCCGTGAAACCACCGATCCTTCCGACTCGGTCCAGAGAGCTGGGTATAGGTCCGACGATATCCTCTTCGAGCTCATCTTCCTCGACCAGCCGATCATATTCACCAGGTTTGTCGTACTTGAGCTCATCGACCGTCACTCGCCCGCTAAACATAACCGGGTCGAGCGGAAACTTATCCGGCCGAAAGTGGGTGTTGAAGAAATGGATCGTAAAGATAAATCCTACCGCCAACAGTGCTTCGTCACTGTGGATAATGGTTGCGACATTGATCGACCAACCAGGCACGAAACGGGTGAAAAACTCGGGGAACCAGAGAATGCACCCGGTTCCACCTATGATGATGATCCCCCACAAGACGGCGAAGTAATCGAATTTTTCCCAATAGGTGTAGCGGCCGTAGCGGGGTCGTGGCCCGATGCCGAAAAACCATCGCATCGACTGGATGAACTCTTTGAGATCCCGCAGGTTGAAGAGAATCGTGTCGGGCCCGTAGATCGTTTTCAGCCAACTCCTGCCCAATGTTTTCTTGCGACGAATCACATACCAGAGGTGCATCACAAATACCCCAAACAGGACAACCGCACCGAGCCGATGGACCGTGCCGGTGACTCCGAATCCCCCCAGAGCCCGAGCAACCCCCTGAGCCCATGTCATGTAGGAGAACTTCAAAGCCATCCCAGTGATTGCGAGCGCAAAAAAGCTAAACATCATCACAGCGTGGAGGATGCGGTTGTATAGGCTGAACCGGCGATAGAGAGGCTTGGAATCTGCTTTCGCCAGCTCTTTGTGTGCCTTCCACTCATCACGACTCAGAAACAACCGGGTCAACCAGGCCAACGTGTGCATCATCGCGAAGGTCAGGGTGCCGACCAACAGAACGGTCATGAACCAGAAGGAGTAGAAAAGCCAGGGATAGGTCTTGCGGTCGTGATGTGTAGCGTGGGTCAGGTAACCGGCGAAGCGGCGATGCGAGCCTTCATGACACTGACCGCAGGTCTCGACCACATTGTCTCGACCGAGAGTAGAAGCGGGATTCGATGACGGCAGAATGTCGTGGGTCCCATGGCAGTCGTAGCATTTTGCGGCGCCAGCCGATCCCAACTGCGACACCTTGCCATGGAAGGTCTCAAAGAAGGTCTCGGCCTCCTCCAGGTGGCAGTCCCCACACTGATCCATCATGCGGAATCTGAAGTCTTCGGTGTCGGTTCGGTTGATGGTATGCGAGAGATGACAAGTCGCGCAGCTCGGCAACTCCTTGTCGGTGTCATTGTTCTCCGGCCAATGGACACTCTTTTTGAACTTCTCCTCGATGCCGTGATGGCAGAGACCGCACGTCTCGGCAACATTCAAAGGGTTGACCGATGACCGGGGATCGTCCGAAGGCAAGCCGCCGTGTGCAGTGTGGCAGTCAGCGCAAGTCGCGGTAACAAGCAGACCGCTTTCGATCAGGCCCTTTCCGTGGATGCTGTCGAGATAGCTGTGAACAATATTGGTCTCGCCCTCGATTCGCGCTGCAGCCTTCCCGCCCTCTTCATGGCAGGTGGCACAAAGAAAGGGAACGTTGCTTACGAACGTCGGAGATACCGGCACATTCTTGCTCAAGATTCGATGTTTCGTATGGCAATCGACGCAGATCGGGGCATCGGGATCACCCCGCTCGATGAGCTCTCCATGCATGCCACCTTCGAACATGTGAACCTCATCGGCATGGCAGATCGAGCAGTCGACGCCTGTGCTCGATGTCTCGCAGGCGCGAGTCAGCGAGGGTGTAACGTCTGTATGGCATTGAGCACAAGCCGTACCTGCATGTGCCGAGGCGGCATAGTCGACCTTGTCGACGTAGAGCGAGATGGTCTCGCGATCGCGCTCCATGCTCAAATCCGGATCTGAATGGCAATTCAAGCAATCCTGGTTAGCCAGCCCGGCGTCGTAAAAGACGCGGCGGATCTCATGCGGTGAATGACAGTCGACACACGCAGGTATCTTGTGTGGTTCCTCTTCCCAAAGACGTCCCTCGATGATCTTTCGATGGACCGTCTCGATCTGGCCATGACAGGTAGAGCAGGTCGAGGCGATGTTGTCTCGGTGAATGCTGGATTTGGGATCGGTGTGGGGTCGAATCGAATGCGCTGTGTGGCAGGAGCTGCAAACGGCTGTGACGGTAAGGCCTTGACTGTAGAGGCCTTCTCCATGAATCGACATCGAGTAGTTCTCGAGGATTCGATCCTGTGAGATCTTCCTGGTCTCGGTGACCTCCGATCCTTCTCGGTGGCAGCGGCCGCACAACACCGGAATATTCATAACCGCTGTCGGAGATTCAGGATCGTCGACAGCAGAAATGCTGTGCCCGCCGTGACAGGTCAAACAGGTCGGGGCCAGCTCGTCACCCCGTGCAGCGGCCTGACCATGCAGACTGCTTCTCTGGTCCCGAACAACTCGCGCATGGCAGCTCTCGCAACGAGGCTCTGACTCGGCAACAGGCTGAATATCGTGGCGCCCATGACAGTCATCACACTTCGGGGCATATCGATTGTCCGTCGCCGCCAGCTTGCCATGCCGAGCGGTCTCCATCTCGGAGGTCACGTCGTCGTGGCAGTTGCCGCAGTCGACTTCTGAGTCGACGGTCTCCTCATGCATGGGATCGTCACCCATGAGCTGCATGTGGCACATGACGCACTCGATGTCAGCGTGAACTGAGGATGAAAAGGTCTCTTCATCGACATAGACCGAGATCTCCACGTCGTCCCTGGTTCCGATGAGATCGGGGTCGGAGTGACAAGCGAGACAATCCTCGTTTTCCTGTGCCAGAAGCAGAGCACCTGGTAGCAAAAGGAAAAGGACCAAGGCTAGAAAAAAGCCGACCAGTAGAGAGCCTTTGTGTCGTTTCATAGCTGGATCACCCGACAACTTCCCCGCGGTACTGATCAAAGGATGTCGGCTACGTTGAAGTGGCGCCACAGCCACACGGGTGGTTCGCACTCCACCTTTTTAGGTGGGGAGCTAAACCGCGTCCGGCCCAAGCTTTGCAGGGCAATCGCTCATCGGTTACCAAAATTCGGTGATCATCGCGATAACCCACCTGAAATCTGCATGAATTTCTTACGAGCCAGACAAGAGGCTCTCTCGCTCTTCGTCGTTGAGCGCAAACCCGATTGCCTCCAGTGAAAGCTTGCGTGAGCGTCGGCAAGAAAAGCGCCGATCTTCCCAGCCACGATGCAACGCCGGGCCGACGCATTCCAGCTCCTCTTCGGATAATAGATCGAGCGCTTCTGTGAACTGGATGGCGTGGGGGATATCCACAGCGTCACGGTAGACCTGGACCTCGGCCTCGGGGGACTCGAGCATCATGCCTATCGTCGCAGGAAATCGGCCCCTGACGGGCTGGAGTTTCTGAACCACCAGAATCTCAGCGGCTCGAAGACCGAGCTCGAGATACTCGCAGATCGTGGCAACGCTCTGGTTGGGCTCGTTGAATGCGTCTTGGGCACCCTGCCAAAGACGATTTGCTTCCTCCGTTGGGCTCAGCGTGATTGCTTCCTTGGTTTCGATCATCATAATCCTCCAATCGCTCTCGGTCGGAACACCTCCGGCAAACTGTTCGTCATGCAGGTGTCGCGACCATCGGCTCCTCTCGGATCGTCGGGTCTGCTTCCAGGGCCTGAGCCGCCTCGACCTCCTGAGCACCCAAGACCGCGATTGCCGACATATAAACGACATCCTCGACCTCGCTGCTCTGCTGGAGAAGTTGAACGGGTCGATCCAGACCCATCAGGATGGGACCGATCGCCTGCGCGCCGCCGAGTCGATGTAGCAGCTTGAAAGAGACATTGGCCGACTGTAGGTCGGGAAATACGAGAACATTCGCGCCGCCCTTGAGACTGCTGAACGGGAAGAGCTCTTCGATCAGCTCAGGTACGACTGCCGTATCCGCCTGCATCTCACCGTCGACGATCAAATCGGGCTGTCGCTCTCGTACAAGCCGGGTCGCCTCGCGAACCTTGGTCACGAACGGATGCGAGACACTGCCGAAGTTGGAGAACGAGAGCATTGCGACTCTGGGTTCGACATGAAATCGACGAGCCACTTCAGCAGCACAGATCGCAATGTCGGCGAGCTCATCTGCCGTCGGGTCGATATTTACGGTCGGATCGGCAAAGAAATAGAGCCTATCGTTGACGATCATGAGAAATACGCTAGCGACTCTCGACATGTCCTTGCGCATCTGGATGATTCGAAGTGCAGGTCGAATCGTCTCACTGTAGTTCTGACTGACTCCGGCGACGAGACTGTCTGCTTCGCCCAGGTGGACCATCATCGCGCCCCAGGCGGTGGGATCCCGCAGCACCTTGTGGGCCTCAGCCAGAGTTGCACCCTTTCGCTGCCGCATCTGGAAGTACTCGCGCGCATACTCGTCTGTCTTGTCGGATTTCTCCGGATCGATGATGATCAGGCCTTCCGGACGCAACTCGTACTCCTTCATCAGCCGCGTGATGCGATCCTCATTGCCTAACAGGATCGGTTGCGCAAAACCTTCATCGAGGATGATCTGACAGGCGCGAAGTACCTTCTCATGCGTGCCTTCCGGAAATACGACTCGCTTGGGATGGCTTTTTGCCTGGTTGATGATCATCCGCATCACGTGGCGGCTCTTGCCGAGACGCCGCTCGAGCTCTTCCTTGTACTCGTCGATATCTATAGGGTGTCGCGCCACGCCGGTATCCATCGCAGCCTGGGCCACGGCCGCGGCCTCAGAAATGAGAACTCGATGGTCAAAAGGTTTTGGAATCAGATACTCGGGCCCAAAATGAAGCTTGCTCACACCGTAGGCCTTCATGACCGAGTCGGGGACATCCTCTTTTGCGAGATCCGCCAGGGCCCGTGCCGCTGCCTGCTTCATCTCTTCGTTGATACAGGTCGCCCGAACGTCGAGGGCACCACGAAAGATAAATGGAAAACCCAACACGTTGTTTACCTGGTTGGGATAGTCGGACCGGCCGGTCGCTATGATGACATCCGGACGAGCATCCAACGCATCCTCATAGGTGATCTCGGGGTCGGGATTGGCCATGGCGAAAATGATCGGCTGCTCGTTCATCGAACGGACCATGTCCTTGGTGAGACATCCGGCCACGGACAGACCGACAAAGACATCGGCACCCTCTACGGCCTCCTCCAGCGTCTCCAGCTCGAGGTCGGTCGCCAGCTCCTGCTTGTAAGGGTTCATGCCATCGGTGCGGTTTTTGTTGATCACGCCTTTGCTGTCACAGAGGATCAGATTCTTCCTTTGAACACCAAGAGTGATGTAGAACTTGGCACAGGCGATCGCCGCCGCGCCGGCGCCGTTGAAGACGACTCTCACCTCCTCGAGGTTCTTGCCAACCAACTCGACGGCATTCAGCAGGGCCGCACCCGAGATGATTGCGGTACCGTGCTGATCGTCGTGAAACACCGGAATCGAAAGCTCCTTCTTGAGCGTCTCTTCAATGTAAAAGCACTCGGGAGCCTTGATGTCTTCGAGGTTGATGCCGCCGAAGGTGGGCTCGAGCAATCGGACTGTCTGAATAATCTCGTCAGGGTCGTGAGTGTCGAGCTCGATATCGAAGACATCGATATCCGCAAATCGCTTGAACAAAACCCCCTTACCCTCCATGACCGGCTTGCCCGCCGCCGCACCGATATCTCCCAGTCCCAACACAGCCGTCCCATTGGAGACTACGGCTACAAGATTGCCCTTCCCCGTATAGCGATAAACGTTTTCGATATCGTCACGGATCTTGAGACAGGGCACAGCAACGCCTGGTGTGTACGCCAACGACAGGTCGCGTTGGGTAGCACAGGACTTGCTGGGAATAACTTCGAGCTTTCCTCTCCGTCCGCGAGAATGGTAGTCGAGTACTTCTTGCTCTCGGATGATCATCTCTGTTGCTCCTCCGAGCCAGACCGAGCTGGTTACTTTGCTTGGATCGACTCGAGATATAGAACCAATTCTTTGATCTTGCGCTGAGCCCTCTCCTCGCCCGTCTCATCAGTTGTGGCCGGATCCTGGGCCAACGAGCTCTGGAACACATCACCCCAGATCGGCATCTCCGCTCCGCCATGACCCCGAACTGGTTTCCGGCCATCGATGATCTCGAAGACCGTATCCTCTGGAAACTCACCATCATTGTTCTGGCTGATGAGAGTGAGATTAGCCGGCTTGACGGTCAGGTACTCGGCAATATTCCCATTCCCTGTTCCATCCCTGCCATGGCAATTAGCACAATAGGTGCGGTAGGTGACGCGACCTTTTGCGGCAAGAAAGCCCGGATTCTCCTGGGCTTCTTCTTGTGCTACTGATACCGCCGCTGATATCGGTAGGATCGCAAGCGCCAATAAACCTACGAGTAAGCACACTCCGCTCGGGCTCCAACGGTCTTTTGCTTCTTTCATTGTTGCCTCCCTGGCTGTAATCGCGTGACAGTACTTTATCGCCTGACAGCACGCCCGTCTCTTCCAGCCAAGATGCTGAGCGGATTAAAGACCGCCCCAGCTGAGCGTGACAGCTGACAGCCCTTGAGGACACGTCTGGATGGGTAGGGTCCAAGAGCACGGGCGGAGGGTCAGAAAACCCACCTGTTTGGATAGCCTGGCGACATCTCGATCTGTGGTCAGGAAGAGCTGATCGGCCAGCTCACACAGTTGCTGCTGCCGGCTCGGTCGGTCTTCTGGATAGGGCCCAAACCACGACCGCTGTCGCTGCAGCCAGGAAGCAAAGCACCCCGGCAAAGACGAACGCCATGACATAGCTTTGGGTCACGTCAAAGAGAACCCCGCCGACCGCTGGACCCAGAATTCCCGCTACACCGTACGCGGTGAAGATAAAACCGTAGTTCATGCCGAAATTCTTGGTGCCGAAATAATCAGCAGTGGCGGAGGGAAACAGGGCGAAGATGCCACCAAAGTTGAGCCCCACCCAGGCCGACGCCAAGAAAACGGCTAAATGGGAGTGGATGCCTACAAGCATCATGAATCCCAGTCCCTGACCCAGAAACATCAACATCATGGCGCGTGGACGATCGATCAGATCGCTGACCTTGCCCCAGAATATTCGCCCGATTGCATTGAAGATTGCCAGGATGGCGACCGGCTCGACAAAGCGGCCAAAGGTTCCCATCCACACAGGCGCAAAGGTCTTGCCGGCGAGAATAGTCCCCATCATAGGCTTCCACTGGCCGATAGCCAGAAGTCCCGAGGTCGCACCAAATATGAAGGTCAGCCAGAGCATGCATGCCAACGGTCGGTTGAGCATCTCGCTCCACCCGATGTCTTTTTGAATCTTGGCCACCGTCTCATCGGGGGTCCAGCCTGGGAGGGTCCAGCCCTCGGGGGGGTTGCGTAGAAACGAAGCGCCGAATAACACCGCCGCGCCCGCCACGATGCCATGCAAGACAAAGAATGCTCGCCAACCGATGCCGGCGTCAGCACCCGGCGAGAGTCCGAGTCCTACGAGAAGAATCTGCCCCAGACTCATGGCCTCACCTTCGCCACCGGGAGGTAGAAGCAACACCGAAGCGGGCCCTGCAAAAAAGAGCGCACCAGCACCGAATCCGGCCACTGCAAGACCGGTGATCAGACCCTTCTTGTCTGGGTACCACTTGACGGCCGCTGCAATCGGGCAGACATAGGCAAAGCCAATCCCGGCCCCACCGATAACACCGTAGGTCAGATACAGCGCCCAGGGGCGATCCGGCGACACCAACACCGCACCGAGCAGAAACGAGATGCCAAGCAACAAGCCACCGATCGAGGCCACCAACCGTGGCCCGATACGGTCCTGCAACCGACCGGCTGGGATCATGACGATTGCAAAAGTGACCAAAGCGATCGAGAAGGCCCACTGTGTCGTTGACCGGCTCCATCCGAGCTCAGTTTCCAGGGGTCTGACAAAAACACTAAAAGCGTAGACCGTACCCAAGATGATCTGCACGATCAAACCACCAGCGATCACTGTCCAACGGTTACTGACAGAGTTCTCCCTCATGGCTCCGTTCTCCTGTTTCTGACTGGGAAACGCGGTCTCTCCGGCAACTGAAAGCCGGTCTCACCGCCTACAAGACATCAAGCAGGCTAGCACCTGTGAAAGCGGATCAGACACGCTCAAACGGGTGGGTCCCAAGACCACCCTTTCGAGGGTGTTGTTGGAACTATCTATTGCTTAGAATCGAAGATGCCAGGTCTCCGTATCTCTGGAGGTCTTTCACACGATTCCCTAACCTGAACTTCCCAGCCGAGAGGTGTGCCAATGAGCACTTCACAGCATGGAGCTATCGCCAGAATCTGCAACGAGTTCGGCAACGACAGAACCCGGTTATTGGACATCGCTCTACAAGTTCAACGCGAGTTTGGAACCGTCGATAGCGAGGCGATCGGTCAAATCGCCGCGGCGACGACAACTCCGCGGGTGGAGGTTGAGAGCCTCGTCTCCTTCTACGCCTTCCTCTCGCGCGAGTCTCAGGGTGAGATCTCGATCCGTCTCTGTAACGACGTGCCCGACCTGATGGCGGGCGTCGAGAAGGTAGCGGAGGGCCTTGAAGAGGAGTTGGGGATCCGGTTTGGGGAGACGACTCCAGACGGCATGTTTTCTCTCCACTACACCTCTTGCATCGGCATGTCAGATCAAGCTCCGGCAGCCTTGGTAGGCGGATTGGTGATGCCTCGTTTGGGACCAGGCGCGGCACGACGAGGTATCCAGATCCTCAGAGAACGCGGGGTCGGCGATCTTCGCCGGCAGCTGATTCGAGACTACGGCGATGGCAACAATTCGCACCAGCTCGTCCGAGCCGCGGTAAGAAACAATCTCCGTCTACCCGGCAAAGTGATCTTTGGCAAGGGTGACCCTGGTACCGGTCTCGAAAAGGCTCTGGCGATGAGCCCGGTGGAAGTCATCCGCGAGCTCAAGGTCGCCAGGTTGAGAGGACGTGGGGGTGCGGGGTTCCCGACTGGAATGAAGTGGGAGTTCACCCGCGCCGGCGGCGGCGACAAACGCTATCTGATCTGCAACGCAGACGAGGGCGAGCCAGGCACTTTCAAGGACCGTGTCATCCTCACCGAACGTCCCCACCTCTTGTTCGAAGGCATGACGATCGGCTCCTACGCCATCGGAGCCGAAGAAGGTCTTGTCTACCTGCGCGGCGAGTATGCCTACCTACGAGAGTTCCTCGAGCATGTTCTAGAAGAACGTCGTCAGAGGGGTCTGCTTGGCAAGGACATCTGTGGCAAGACCGGTTTCGACTTCGACATCCGAATCCAGATGGGAGCCGGCGCCTACATCTGCGGTGAGGAGACGTCCCTCATCAGCTCTTGCGAGGGATTGCGCGGTGACCCCAAGAATCGGCCACCCTTTCCGGCTCAGCAGGGCTATCTCGGAAAGCCGACTTCGGTCAACAACGTTGAGACCCTGTGCTGTGTCGCACGGATTCTAGAGAAGGGTTCTGGCTGGTTCTCATCCTTGGGAACCAGTGGCAGCACCGGCACGAAGCTGCTCAGCATCTCCGGCGACTGCCACCGCCGAGGGGTCTACGAGATACCCTTCGGGATCTCACTAAACGAAGTATTCGAGCTCTGCGGAGCCGACGATCCGATCGCGGCCCAGGTTGGGGGTCCAGGCGGTCAGATGGTCGGACCCGATGCTTTCGATAGGACGATCTGCTTCGACGATCTGGCCACCGGAGGCTCACTGATGATCTTCGGTCCCCAACGCAACGTCGTCGAGATCGCATCGAAATTCATGGAGTTTTTTATCGAGGAATCCTGCGGTTACTGCACACCCTGCAGAGTCGGCACCGTACTCCTCAAGAAGCGGCTCGACAAGATCCTCGCCGGTTTGGGAGAGGCTTCCGATCTCGACTATCTCCAGGAACTGGGTGAGACGATCAAGACCACCAGCCGTTGTGGGCTGGGTCAGACCTCGGCCCATCCAGTGTTGTCGACACTCGAGAACTTCCGCCCTGCCTATGAAGCCCTGCTGGGTGTGCCTGACAACGGCCACCAGTCTGGATTCGACATCCAAAGCGCGCTTGCCGAATCCCAAACCTTGACCGGCCGTGAGTCGGTTCACTTCCAAGCGAAGCGAGAATCACCATGAGCAACGGCGATATCAAGCTGGTTATCGATGGTCAGCAGATCGAGGGCAAACTCGGGCAGACCATCCTCGAGGCGGCCCAGGAGGCCGGTGTATATATCCCCCGTCTCTGCTGGATGAAGGGTCTTACACCCTCGGGGAGCTGTCGACTCTGTACCGTCCGTGTCAATGGCAGACCGCAATCGGCTTGCACCCAACCGGTCGCGCCCGACATGATCGTAGAAAACGACACCGAGGAGCTACGGCTGCTACGGCGCGACCTCATCGACATGCTTTTTGTAGAAGGCAATCACTTCTGCATGTTCTGTGAAACGAGTGGAAACTGCGAGCTGCAAGCGCTGGCCTATCGATTCGGAATCACCGCGCCCAGGTATCCGTTCCTGTTTCCCAAACGAGACCTCGACGCTTCGCACCCCGAGATCTTGATCGATCGCAACCGCTGTATTCTCTGCGGCCGATGCGTACGCGCATCGCAACAGTTGGACGGCAAGCACGTCTTCGGATTCGTGGGTCGAGGCCCTGACAAGCGCATCGCCGTCAACGCCGAGGGCAAGCTCGGCGACACCGAGGCCGAAGCCTGTGATCAGGCCGTGGCCGCCTGTCCGACTGGGACACTTCTGGTGAAGCGAGTCGGCTACAAGATCCCCGTAGGCAAGAGGCGCTTCGATCATGAGCCCATCGGCTCCGAGATCGAGCACCCGACGGAAGGGAAATAGGGAGCACACCATGGCAAAGGCAAAAGTTGCGACAACGTCTCTTTGTGGGTGCTTTGGCTGTCATATGTCCTTGCTGGACATCGATGATCGGATTCTGCAACTCGTCGATCTCGTTGAATTCGATCGATCGCCGATCAACGACATCAAGCAGATCGAGGGCGACGTAGATATCGGGCTCATAGAAGGTGGGTGTTGCAACGAGGAGAATGTCAAAGTCCTGCAAGACTTTCGCAAGCATTGCAAGGTGCTGATCTCAGTCGGAGACTGCGCCATCAATGGCGGCATCCCGGCGCTGAGAAACATGGTTTCGCTGAAGGAGTGCTACGAAGAGGCCTTTTTGAACGGCCCAACGGTGGTCAACCCGAGTGGCCAGATCCCTGACGACGAGGAAATTCCACTTCTGCTCGACAAGGTCTATCCCTGCCATGAAGTCGTGAAAATCGATTATCACCTGCCTGGATGCCCGCCATCGGCCGACACCCTGTGGGAAGCACTAACGTCACTGCTCAGCGATGAACCCCTCGCACTGGATTACGAGCTCGTCAAATACGACTGAGCCAGAAACGAGAAGGAGTCATGTCAAGCCCCAACACGAGAAGAATCGTCATCGAGCCCCTCACCCGAGTCGAGGGACACGGAAAGGTTTCCATCTTGTTGGACGATGACAACAACGTTCAGCAGGCACGGCTGCACATCGTCGAGTTTCGTGGCTTCGAGCGTTTTATCCAAGGCCGGCCGTTTTGGGAGCTACCCGTTCTGGTCCAACGTCTCTGCGGTATCTGCCCCGTCAGCCACCACCTCTGTGCCGCAAAGGCGGTTGACGGAATCATCGGAGCCGAGCAGCTCACTCCGACAGCCGAAAAGATGCGCCGACTGATGCACTACGGCCAGATCTTTCAGTCGCATGCTCTACACTTTTTTTATCTGGCGTCACCCGATCTTCTGTTTGGGTTCGACGCCCCTGTGGAGAAGCGCAATGTTGTCGGCGTGATTGCCGACTACCCCGACCTTGCGGTTCAGGGCGTGATGATGCGCAGGTTCGGCCAGGAGATCATCAAGGCAACGGCAGGAAAAAAGATTCACGGTACCGGAGCCATCCCAGGTGGAATCAACAAAAACCTCTCCATCGAAGAGCGAGATGTCCTGCTCGCCGAGATGGATCAGATGCTCGAATGGAGTCGAAAGGCGGTAGGCATAGCCAAAGACTACACCCTGAAGAACCTCGAGCTCGTTGCGGAGTTCGGCTCCTTCGACTCCAACCACCTGTCAATCGTTCGCGAAGATGGCGCGATGGACCTCTACGATGGCAAGCTGCGCGCAGTCGATTCAACCGGTAATACCATCATCGACCAGGTGGACCCGCTCGAATATCTCGACTACATCGCTGAAGAAGTGCGCCCCTGGTCCTACATGAAGTTTCCATTTCTCAAACAGCTGGGATCGGAGAACGGTTGGTATCGAGTCGGACCGCTGGCCCGAATCAATACCTGCGACTTCATCGACACCCCGGAGGCCGATGCGGCTCGAAAGGAGTTCCTTGAGCTCAGCAACGGACTCCCCAGCAACGTGACGATGGCCTATCACTGGACCCGAATGATCGAGCTTCTCCACGCCATAGAGAAGATTGGGGAGTTGCTCGAAGATTCTGACCTGCAGGGTGACGAGCTCGTGACCCCCGCCGGAGAGCGACGCGAGGAATATGTCGCCATCCTCGAAGCGCCCAGAGGAACCCTCACTCATCACTATCGAGTTGATGAAAACGACCAGGTAACCATGGCTAACCTGATTGTTTCAACCACCTGCAACAACGAACCGATGAATCGCGCGATTACGAAGATCGCCGCAGATCATCTATCAGGTGTCCCAGAGATCACCGAAGGCTTGCTCAACAACATCGAGGTCGGCGTGCGCGCCTACGACCCTTGTCTCTCCTGTGCCACTCACGCAATCGGTCAGATGCCTCTAGAGGTCACGCTGATCGATTCACAGGGCAACACGCTGGATCGCGAGACCAGACCATGAAGGACATACCCGATACGCTGGTCCTCGGTTGGGGGAACCCTGGCCGCAGAGACGACGGTCTGGGCCCGGCGTTTGTCGACTCTCTCAAAAATCTCTCGTTGCCACGAGTCGACCTCGATAGTGGCTATCAACTTCAAGTGGAAGATGCCGCTCAAATCTCCAGATATCGACGAGTCGTATTTGTCGATGCCGACCGACTGGCAGATCAAGCCTATTGGATCGAGACCATCCACCCCTCCGTTGGAGGTCTGAGCTTCACGACTCACCACGTAGCACCAGACAGATTGCTAGCTCTGAGTCGGGACCTGTTTCATCAGGAGCCGGAAGCGTGGCTGCTCGGAATCCGTGGCTACGAGTTCGATGAGTTCGGTGAGGGGTTGACCAATCGAGCGCAGGAAAATCTCACAAAAGCGATTGAATTTCTCGAACCGGTCATTCGGGAAAACAGATGGAGGGCGATCGGTAATCGGTCGGTCTCACGTCGAACCGCCCGAGACCAAGAAGGTGAGCTATGTCAGACACAAAACCCCTAGTACTCTGTCTCGACGACGATCCGGACATTTTGGCGTTTTTACAGATTGTTCTCGAAACGGAAGGCTTCGCATACGCTGGAGCCGCAAGCGCCGAGGAAGGCCTCAGAGTCTACAAGGACATGAACCCCGATCTGGTGATCGTCGATCTGATGATGGAAGAGGTCGACGCTGGAACAGGATTCGTCAAAGAGATCCAGCTGCTCGGAAACAGCGCTCCGGTTTATCTACTGAGCTCGGTTGGCGACAACTTGAATATGACCACCGACTACACCTCCCTCGGTCTAGCGGGCGTCTTCCAGAAGCCACTGACCAAGGATCACCTTCTGATGATCTTGAAAGCCAGACTCGAGGCTCCAGCCTAGCTGAGCACTACCTCTCGTTGTCCACCCGGTTGATGAATGGGTAGGCGAATCACTACGCTGGTCCCCTCTCCTTCACCGCTCGTCAGCTTCATGGTTCCGTTGTGCCTGTCGACGGACTGTTTTACCAGAACAAGCCCCAGTCCGGTGCCATTACTCGCGAAACGTTTGGCATTCGAAGCTCGAAAGAACTCTTGAAACAGCTTGTCCTGCTCCGATTCAGGTATTCCAATCCCACTGTCCCGCACTTCGATCTCTACGCCGTCAGAACCATACCGGCTGAACCGAACTTCGACCTCCCCCCCTTCAGGTGTGTACTTGATGGCGTTGGAGACCAGGTTTTCCATAACCTGCTCGAGAAGGTTTGTGCCACTGTCTATTTTTGGAAGGTCTTCGTCGGTGATCACACGGTATCGTAGCTTCTGTTGCACCGCCTCTTGTCGAAATGTCCGCTCGACATAGCGGGCAAGCTGTTCGAGATCAATGACGGTATCGGGTATCTCCCGAGTCCTGTCTCGAGCGCGAGCGATGGTCAGGAGCTCTCCGATCATCTGGTTGAGTGACGCAAGCCGTCTCTCGACTCGTTCGAGCTGCTCCCTCTGTCGGTCACTCACCTCTCCCACATAGCCATCCCTCACTAGCTCCAACATGCTCAGCGCCGCACTGAGGGGAGCACGGAGGTTGTGGGCCACTTCGAGCATGAACCGGGTTCGCTCTTTCGTCATCTCGGCCAAAGCACGGGCTCGACTTCTGAACCGCTTCATCACTCGACTGACCATGGCTACAGTGAGATACAACGTCGCCGTAAAAAAGAGAAGCGCGATGCCTGCATAGGCGGTCTGATGCAGTGAATGCAGGCTCTGACCACGGTAGATGAGCCCGCCACAGGGCAGCCAGCCAGTGGTATCGGCCAGCAGCATGAGCCACAGACCCGATGCCGCCAGAGTGGCCAACTGATAGGCCTCCCTGGCCGAGAACTGAATCGCGGCGATGATGACGTGAAATATCAGAAAGACGACCATCGGACTCGCCACGCCACCTGTGAAATAGATCAGCACAAACATCGCAGCGTAGTCCGCGAGAACCTGGACAAGCGTGAAAAGACGATCGAGACGTGGATCCTCCTCCAGCCTTGATTTATATCGGGTGAGAGTCCAAGCAAAAAGGGCGTTGTACGAAAGACTGGCGAGAGCGACTAGCAAAATCGGTTGAGCCCGAAACTCGAAGCCCAGTGCCCGGCCCACGAGAATACCCGCGACCATCAGGGGTGGGACGACCCATCGGGCCCGGATCTGCCAGAACTGTCGTCGTCCCCAGAGCCCTGGCAGACTGTCTCCGTTATTCGGATCGACCGGACCGATACCACCCTCGTCGAGCAGATCGGGAGTTCGACGGTGCTTGAAAATAAGGCCTCCCATAGGCTACGTCACAACTGTAGCCTTCAGAAACGCTATATCAGCGGTCAACCCCACGCGCCACCCTGATGGGCAGGCATCCTGTGACGGTGACCAGCCAGCAGGTTGCGGTCAGTAATTTGTCGGCGCAGAGTGTCGGAGCCTCCAATTGGGCCTCTATTCGGGTACTGCCAGCGCATCTTGCATAAATGCCAGATAGTCAGCGCGGAACTTGGCAAGATCCTCCGACCGCACATACATCATATGCCCGGCGTTGTAGTAGGCGAGCCGAATGTTATCGCGCAGCTCTGAGTCGAGCTGCATATGGTCTACGGTGTAGTCACTCGCAAAGTAGGGCGTTGCGAGATCGTAGTATCCACTCATCACCAAGACCTTCAAATAGGGATTCTTGTGCATCGCCGCACGGAGATGCTCGGCGTAGTTGGCATAGGCATTGGTGCGGTAGCTCAAAGGTGATTCGTTCTCGTGATAGCTCCAGGGACGCACATGGCTGCCCGCGGAGTGCCGAAACACCATGTCGTTTTCGTAGCCGAGCTCGTGTCGTAGATAGTCCTTGATCAGTGACACAAACCACCCGGTCACGACAGCGCTCGAGGGGTCGTACTCGAAGCGCTCGCCGATGTCATCCCGGTCGCTTCCGGTATAGCGGCTGTCGAGCCGCCCAACGGTCTTGCCACTGTCTCGCAGCAGCTCCTTTACGAAGTGGTAGATGTCGACTCGCAGATCGGAGCTCTCCAGGTAGTCCTCTGAAAGTCCCGAAAGTGCCGCCAGCTGGGTGCGAATCCGCGTTCGATGCTCGCCCTGCAACCGGTCACCCAGCATGAGAGCCGAGCTGTAGTCGCCCAGCGCGAAGGTCTCCGACTTCGCCAAAGCGCTCTCCAGATCGGCGGCGACGCCCTCTCCCAGCTTGCCGTGATACCAGGCGGTCGCGGTATAGGTGGGCAGAATCAGCGCGTAGGGGAGATCATTACCAACATTGAAGACCTTTGTACCCCAGTTTATGACCGAGGAGATCAGACAGATCCCATTGAGAAACATGCCATGGGTGTCTTGCAGATACTCGGCCAGACCCGCAGAGCGTGTGGTGCCGTAGCTTTCCCCGGCGATAAACTTCGGTGAGCTCCAGCGATCGTTGCGGCCGAGCCACATGCGGATGAACTCGCCCACCGACTCCACGTCGTTCGTGAACCCAGTGAACTGCTCCCCTTCTTCGCCCCGTGCCGGCCGGCTCCAACCGGTCTCTACCGGATCGATAAACACCAAATCGGTGACATCGAGCACCGACTGATCATTGTCGACAAGCTTGCCGGGAGGAGGTCCGAGTGGCATTCCCTCCTCATCGAGCAGCGCCTTTTTCGGGCCAAACGCTCCCAGATGGACCCAGACCGACGCCGATCCTGGTCCTCCATTGAAAGCAAACGTGACTGGCCGAGCACGACGATCGGATACGCCATCGCGCAGGTAGGAGACGTAGGTCATCTTGGCCTTGGCCTCACCCTCGTCGTCGCGCAGCATGATCTCGCCCACGGTGACTGTATAGCTCACGGGTTGGCCTGCGATCGTCACGCTCCCCTGAGAGCTAGAGGATTTCTCTTCGATATCCTCCTCCTCCGGCTTGTCAGAATCAATCCTGATGTGAAGATCGGGCTCCTCCTCAGCCGCCCCCAGCGGCCAGGTCCCCAACAAAGCCAGCACCAGCACTAGAACCGACACTTGATCAAGCATTTCTCGAACACGCACCGCGAGCCTCCTTTTTCAGTTCAGGATTGACACGATATCTGATTCTTCAAGATGCCACAGGTGAACGAACTTCAGCAGAGCCATCAGTTTCGATGGTAGATTCTTCAATACACCCCGACGGAAGGGCTGAAGGAGACAAAAAATGGACGACTCCCTCCACCAATTTGTTCACGACTCGATTGCCAGGGGCACTTCGCGTGAGGAGATCGAGAGGACTCTTCTCTCTGCACAATGGTCGCGAGATGAGATTCAAAGCGCTCTCGATCTCTTTGCAGACATCGACTATCCGATCCCTGTTCCGCGACCCAAGCCCTACCTGTCAGCGAGGGAAGCATTCATCTATCTGGTGATGTTCACCATGCTCTATCTCAGCGCCTGGAGTTTTGGCGGTGTGCTGTTCGATTTCATCAATCGCGCATTTCCCGACCCGACCCAAAGCTCACTGGGTGGCTACTTCGATCTCGGCCGGCTGCGTTGGTCGGTTGCCACGCTTCTGGTCGCGTTTCCGGGTTATCTGCTTTTATCGAACCGCACCTACATCGCAGCCCGCCGAGATCCGGAGAGGCGAAAATCAAAGGTCCGCAAATGGCTCACCTACCTCACTCTCTTCCTGGCAGCCAGCGTAATTCTTGGCGACTTGATCACCTTGGTCTTCAATCTACTCGAGGGAGAGCTCACTACACGCTTTCTGCTCAAAGTGCTGGCTGTGACCGGTATCGCAGGGTCTGTGTTCGGCTACTACTTCTGGGATCTGAAGCAAGATGACAAGGAGATCGACAAGCTTCCCGACAAAAACCTCTATCTGAAGATCTTCGCCTCAGGTGTTACGGCTACGGTCGCGATCTCGCTGATTGGAGGACTCTACATCGCTGGCTCACCCGGCTCGGCTCGCAAGAGCGCTCTGGACCGTCAGCGCGAGCAACAGCTTGCCGCAATCGCCAACATGATCGATATCTTCTGGAAGCAGGATTTGCAGCTTCCCGGCGACCTCGCCGAGCTCGAGCAAACCCGTGGCATCCATCTGCAATCGATTGTTGATCCCGTCACGGGCGCTCTCTACACATACAAGATCACCGGTGAGTCGACTTACGATTTATGCGCGGTTTTCGATACCGAGTCGAGAAGTGCCAGGGCGAATGTCTACTATCCCGGTGCCCATCTTTCTGGAGCCAGGTTTTGGGAACATGGCGAAGGCAACACGTGCTTCTCGCTCGAGGTCGCCAACGAATAAGAGAAATGCGCTCCATGTGGAGCGTCTGGTTTGAAACGGTCCTGCTCGCTTCCCTGGCCTACTTCTCCGGCCTATTTGCCTGGCTTGGCCTCTCCGGCGTTCTCCGCTTTCAGCATCGCACCCTCTTCGAGAGCAAACAGACGGTTTCTTGCCAGGACGAACAGCGTGCCGTCGTGGGCAACCGGCGTGGTGTAGACCGCGGCGCCCATGTTCATCTCAGCCAGAAGAGTGCACTCTTCCCCGGCATCCTTGGTGCTGGCATCGAGCACCGCTACATCGCCATCCTCATCGCCGATATAGACCTTGCCATCGACATAGAAGGCCGAGCCCCAGACTGCCGCGAAGACATCGTAGGTGCAGTAGTGCTCACCTGTCTGAGCATTGAGCGAATAAAGGAAACCCGAAAGATCGGAGATATAGACAATGTCGTCGTGAATTGCCACGGTGGACATCGTACGATTGAAATCGTCTCCCTCGCGGGTCCATATCTTGCCTTTGTCGGTGATGTCGCCCTCGAGCGTCAGATCGATGGCGTACAAGTGTCCCGGGGCCTCGCCATGCTCGGGATCTTGCCCAACACCTACATAGGCCTTGTCGTCGTAGATCGCAGCCATCGAGATGATGTTGTTCTTGGTGCCAGCGCCACCCAGACGCCAGACAGAGTCCCTTGGGTTGGCGTCGAATCTCCAGAGAATCTCACCAGTCTCGGGCTCGAAGGAGTAAACCCATCCGTCTCCAGCCGGAAAGATCACCTGGGGTCGGCCGTCGACCACGGCGTAACTCGGATTCGACCAGGTGCCATGGAGCACATTCTCATCGGGAGTGGCGTTCTCCCAAACCAGCTCACCAGTGTTCTTGTTGAAGGCTACGATCGATGGAGCGTAGGGCACAGGAACGTTGATGTGAGCTTCGTCGACGCCGGTTCCGGTCGAGGCATAGACCAGATCACCCACCAAAAGAGGTGATCCCGCTGCCAGATTGTGCGGGAAGACATCGAGCTCGCCGATCAGGTCGTAGATCCAGACCACGTCGCCATCGAACTCGCCGGTCTCAGTTTCGTCCTTGTAAGGTCCGTCATTCTCACCATCTCGAAAACCCTCGGTATCCAGTGCCACCATCTGGGCGCGATTCGATATGTAATAGAGGCGATCGCCCTCGATAGCCGGAGTCGAACAGACCCCTTGGAGCGGCCAGTCGTGGAGCTTCGACTCTGGAAGCTTCTCGTGGGTCATCTGCCAGAGAAACTCGCCTGTCTTCTCGTCGAATGCCATGACGACCCCGCGGTCCTTGGTCAGCATTGGGTTGCGCAAACCCTCGTTGTTGGTGCCGACAAAGACCTTGCCGCCGCTGACGACCGGTCCGGCATAGGCCTGCGAACCAACGGGTTGTGACCATTTGAGGTTCTTGCCGGATTTGATGTCCCACTCCGTGGGCAAACCTTTTTCTGTCAGATTGACCATGTTGCGCTTTGGCCCGTCGCCGAACATCACCGGATCTTCGCCGACAGAGATCGCCGGCATCGCAAAGAGGATTCCAAAGCTGAGCAACGTAGTACAAACAGATTTTCGAGTTTTTATCATGATCTATTCCTCTCAATCACTCGGCGTGATCAGGACGTTGTCGAAGTGGCCATTGACAGGAGTGAAGGCGTAGAGGCCGGGCGCCCCACTTTTGATTGGCAGGGGATCGGTTACGGTAAACGTCCAGTCGGAGGGCTCGGCATCACCCCTTTCCCAGACCTTGCCCCGAATCACCGCTTGCTCCTTGCCGCCGGTGCCGTTCTCAAAGTCGACCCTCATTTTCATCGTGTACCAGGTATCTGATTCCCAAGCGAAGTCTTGCCGCTGCATCATCCGCAGCTCCGCTCCCCACGACCGTATTTCCAGACGCTGCTGGATACCGGCCATCAAAAACGTGTAGCCGCTGTTGATCAGACCGAGCTCGGGTTTGCGCCGACCTTTCGCAGTTGCATAGATGTCGGCCTGGATGGTGTAGTTTTTCATCAGCGAAAGACCACTGTAGATGACCGCACGGGGGGCGAAGAACTTCGGATCGGGCTGGACCAACACCCTGTCTCCGTCGATCTCTTCAACATGGGCCTTTTTGCCTCGACCAAGCCAGCCTTTGGGAAAGCCGCCCTTGGGAAACGGACCCGGTTCGAGCCCCTCGAAGTCCTCGCTCCAGGGCAGCGATCCCGCCGCGCGCACTCGAGCCTGGCCTTCGAGATCACCCAGCTTCGCAACCACGTAGCCAACCTGGAGTCCCTTGACGTCTTCGAGTGTGACCGCACCATCCCCTGACACCGACCCATCGAGACCTTTCAGACTCCAGCTCGTAGCAGGCATCTCGCCGAGAAAGTGACCGGCGTTGTCGAAGGCTCTGATGCGAAAGGAGAGCTTCTCACCGCTCGTGGTGACGACTTCGGCCGGAACGACTTGGATAAGAGCCGGTTTTGCATCGGCTGCAACAGGGGTCTCAGCCAGATCGACGGGTGACTTGTCGGTCGCTTTGAAGGGTTTGGTCTTATCACCCAAACAAAAGAAGCCGCCTTCGGTTGCAAAATAGATCCGTCCATAGGCCACAGCCGGAGAGGCGTAGATCTCTGCCGGCCTCTTGCCGTCGGGCATCATGATCTCCTCGCTATCGAGGATCTCGGCGTGATCACCAGCATCCTTCAAGATGTGGAACTTGCCGTTGACCTCGGTAACAAGGATTTTGCCATCCGCCCACACCGGCCCGCTTTTGCCTACCGTCCCGATATTCTGGACCCAGTGGATTGCACCGGTTTTTGCGTCGATGGCATGGAGATTGGCTGAGTTGTCGATGAAGTAGACCCGCCCACCGTGAACCATGGGAGTGCTGAAACCCACCTTGACATCCGGGACACGCCACAGCTCGTGAGACGCCGTGAGATCTTCACCGCTACCCGTAGCGTCGATAGCAACGACTCGCCCCATCGTGCCGCTGTCGAGGTTCTCCTCGCTGTGCGCGATAAAGACACGATCATCCGACACCGCCACACCAGCATTGAGCGAAACCTGACTGACATGAAAGCCCCAAACTTTTTCACCCGTTCGAGCCTTGACCGCGTAGACCCAGCCATCGGAGCTGGCACCGATCAGCAGTCTCTCGCCATCGACCACCGCGATCACGGGTGTCGATTGGGTGTTTGCGTCTTTGGTGCGCGGCGATGGCTTGGCGACAAAGAGAACCTCACCGGTCCGTTTGTCGAAGACCCAGTAGCGCATGCTGGGCGGTCCACCCATATCGCCCCAACTGGTGTTGATCATCGCCAGGATGACCCTGTCCTCATCGACGATCGGAGTATGGGTTCTGCCACCATAGCCGGACAGTCGGCCGAGATCTTCAGCGGTTCGCCACTGCCAAACGGTCTCGCCCTCCCGATCGAGTGCGATAAAAACGCCGTCCGAAGTGTTTGCATAGAGATAGCCCGTCTCGAGATCGCCCGCCACCGACGCCCACCCCAAACGTTGCCAAGGAACGAACGTGTTGTGGGGTGTGAATCGTCGCTCCCAAAGCTGCTTACCGGTTTCGGCATCCCAGCAAACGACGACTTCCTGACGCAGAATCCCGTCACCGTCCCTGCCAATGGCACAGGCGCGACCGTCGAAGACCGCCGCGGTCGAGCGTCCGGCGAACTCGGCCTTCCAGATCAGGTTCTCCCCATCGACCGACCAGGAGGAGATCAGTCCGGTCTCTGGACTGACGCCGTCTTGCGTCGGACCGCGCCAGTTGGCCCACTGGGATTGAGCCGAGCTGGCAACAAGAGCCAGCAGGACAGCCACCAAGGACTTCACGAACTGCGAAGGTCTCACGACTTCTAGCATAGACATGGTTTCTCTTTCTCGAAGTTCAATTTGGGGACTTTGGAGAGCTGGAGGGTGGACAGACACCCCAGATTCTACGTTCTTCATGGATGAGAGTTGCCTCAGAAGCTCCCTGCGCTGACCGCCACTTTCAGAGCGATCTTTTATGTAGCTGGAAAGAACAACCCGTTTGAAGAAATCACTCGCCCTTGCTTGTCATAGCGGATCTGGTACCGGTCAAACATTACATATCCTCTATCGAAAAGAAACCGAGCGATATCAAAGTAATAAGGTTGCCCGGAGAAGATGGGAACGTTAAGCAGTTCGACATAAGCAGAGCCGACCTGCTGCCACGCTAGCATGGTCTCCGCACCCCTCAGGACCAAGAGATCGGCCCCCTCGGCATCGATTTTCAGAAGATCGACCCGATCGATACCAGCTTCTTCGCAAAAGACATCGACTGTTGATGCCTCCACTTCAATATCATCTTGATGATCGACCCTCGCCCATCGCTGTGCATCATCTGCTTGATTTAGAAGCGAGTGGTTCATATCGAATCGATTAAGGTGCAAAGTGACCTTACCCGGCCTTTCCCCCATCGCTAGTTGGTGAACCTCAACCCCATCAACCCTCCCCACATTTTCTTGTAGTTGATTGAACAGGTCTGGGTGAGGCTCGAAAGAGTAAATCCGAGCTCTGGGAAACTCAGCTCGATACCGACTCGTTGTTTGCCCCCGGTTGGCACCGATGTCGAAAATAACATCTGGATCCGAGCCCAACACAGTACGAACTGCGTCGAATCGATCAACGACTCGGTTTCTGCTTACCCGCTCAATCCCAAGGGTCCGACTGATGAACCCCTGAACCCCTGTACGCATTTCAGTTCTTCGCATGGAATTGCTACGCAAGACGACCCGATCTCTTATCTGTTGTTCGACGCTGTCTGAGCGGCTTCGAGAGAGCACTAGAAGCGCTCGGGGCCCAACCGAGCTGGTGTTTGCCGGCTGAGCTTTCTGCCAACGAGCCGCTTGATCGCACTCTGTCAGTCTGAATCCACCTCGAGCGAGGCCAAGGCATCATCGATGTTGTCGTAGGTCTCCAGAACACCCATCAGATTGGTGATCTGGAGCACGGTGCTAATCCTGTTGGCGAGCGCTACTAGTAGCAGTCGTCCGCCATTGTCGGTAATCCGATTGTGTGCGGCCACCAGCTCGCCGATACCGGATGAATCGATCTTGCTGACATTCTGCATATTGAGCAGGACGTTCTTGGCTCCCCCGTCGACCGCCTCGGCGATCGCGTCACGCATTTTGGCGTCGTACCCGATTGTGACTTTGCCGGCGATCTCCACGACCGCGGTCTCGCCCTGCGAACTGTTCTCTTCAGTCATGCGTGTTCTCTCCTCACAAATCAGCGCAGTGAGCTTCTGCCAGAGCTTAGCAGCCGCAGGGGTGATTTCGACGCTTCCGACCCTACACTTCGATGCTCGGCCACCCCCTCGAAACACTCTGGCCAAACCGAGTGCCACATGCCATACAATGAACCCACCGCGACATGAGCGAACAACGCGATCAACGGAATGTCCTAGAGCGATTCCTGGGCATCTTTACCGAAGTGCGAGCCGGCGAGGGTGGCCTCACCCTGGCTATGTCCTTCCTCGTCTTCTTGCTTCTGGCGGCCTACTACTTGATGAGGCCGGTGCGCAAAGGACTGATCCTTCAAGAGGGTGGAGCCGAGGTCGAAACCTACCTCTATGCCGTGATGGCCGTGCTGCTCTATCCCCTGGTCCAAGGTTACGCCAAGCTGGTCTCTCGCTATGAACGAACGCGACTCATCACCGTTGTCACGTCATTTTTTATCTGTTGTCTGGTCGTCTTTTGGGCCCTGAGTCGATTGGGCGTTCCCTATCTCGGGTATGCCTTCTTTGTCTGGGTGGGTATCTTCAGTGTCATGGTCGTCACGCAGTTCTGGTCGTATGCCAATGATGTCTTCAGCAACGAAGCGGGCAAGCGCCTCTTCGCCCTGGTGGGATTCGGTGGCTCATTCGGTGCCTTTGTCGGCTCCGACATCGCCAACCGTCTGATGCGGTACGTCAACGTCTACGAACTCCTACTCCTGGCAGCGGGAATCCTGGTCCTGTGCATCATCATCACCAATCTGATCTCTCTCAAGGTCTGGGGTCGACAACAGATCCGGGTCAGCCAGTCCAACCTGCAGGACTGGTTGGGAGAGCGCAAGGCGCAGAAGGAGAGAGAGAAGCTGGCTTTCGGCCTGGTCAAGGATCACAAGTATCTCTGGTATATCGCCCTACTCGTGTTGGTTCTCAATCTCGTCAACACCAATGGCGAATTCATCCTCGGTCGTCTGGTTGAGAATTTCGGTCAAGCGCAAGTCGAGCACGCGGTCTCTGAGGCTACAGCGGCTGGAACCAACCTCACATTCGGCGACCTCGACCTTGGCGACCCCACCACCGAGGAAGCGCAAGCCAGCTTTGTTCAATCGTCGATAGGACAGTTCTACGCCAACTTCTACCGCTGGATGAATCTGCTGGGTATGTTCCTACAACTCTTTGTCGTAAGTCGCCTCGTCAAGTGGGGCGGTATCCGAGCAGGCCTCTTCTGGCTACCGATCGTTGCCTTGGGCACCTACGGACTTGTACTTTTCATACCGCTTTTGAGAGTCGTCCGATTCGGCAAAATCTTCGAGAACGCCTCAGATTACTCGATCAATAAAACGACTCTAAATATGCTGTTTCTGCCCACGTCACGAGACATCAAATACAAGGCCAACCAGGTCATCAATAGCTTTTTCCAACGCGTCGGCGACGTGGGCTCGGCCTTGGTGGTTTTTGTGGGAATCAGATTCCTTCATCTCGACCCACGCGGCTTCGCGCTGGTGAACATCATCTTTATCCTCGGCTGGTTCTATCTTGTTCGGGGAATCGTCGCCGAGCACAAAGAGATCGAGGCCGGTAACCGACCCGAGCTCACTGGCGAACAGGAAGATCTGGTAGCCTGAGGTTGCAGCTTCCCGGGTACGTCATCTCGCTCCAAGTGCCGTGACCGGAGAGGCTCATTGATAGGACAATCGG
>CAXMQZ010000059.1:0-8717 GCA_964195975.1 uncultured Polyangiaceae bacterium
GGACAAAAACCTCGGCTATGCGATGCTGCCGGTCGAGCACGCGGAGCTGGGCAATCAGATCACGGTGATGGTGGAGGATTCCCAGCCACGCTCAGCAACCGTGGTCAAAAAGCCGTTCGTGGATCCGAAGAAGGACATTCCGAAGTCGTAGTCGTACCGAACCAGAACGGGTTGCAACAGCGGGCGGACACGTTCTTACCCGACCTACTGGCTTGCCCGATCTACTAGCGGCGAATGAACTCGAGAGTACCGATGCAGATGGTCCCCCTGTCGCGGTTTTGTCCTCCCTTGCCACTCTTTCTCGAAATACGGACCGGGAAGTCCGGTTGGTCGACATCGATGACGAAGTCTTCACCGGCCAAGATGGCCCGTAGGTCCTCGTCTCCTTCAACCCGGATCTGCCCGCTGGCTTCGTAGAGCTTCCCGTCGGAGCCGATCATGGAGAATCCAAACTGAAACGCTTGCGCAGGATCTGTGGAATCGTCCACCTGCATGTTGCTGCCGGCCCGGACGATCTCGATGTCGTCTTCGCCAACCAGCGTCAAGTCAATCATGCAGCCGCAGTACCAGATATTGAAGGGCTTATCCCCGCCGACCGGGATTTCCGCTCCTGGTGAGCCATTACCACACTCGGCGGTACAAGTACCTGAGGTGGCTGCCACGAATGGCGACCCAACGCACGCAGTGGAACCTGAAGAAGCGAAGACGTCATAGGTGATCGTGTTGCCTGCGCCCCCTCCGTTACCCATCTCGACCACCCTGAACAACTCGGTGCCTCTACCTCGCCGCCCGTTGCTCGAGGACACTTCGATGTCGAAATCGCCCACCGTAGCCTCCGCTGCCACGTCGATGGTGACCTCGAGTTTCCTCGAGCCTCTAAAAACAACATTTGTCACAGTGATACCGCCCGGCTTGGTGGAATCAGTCTCGAAGAAGTCGACCCATGAGTCCCGGTCAAAACCACGCCCTCTGACCAGAACCACTAGAGCGGTCGTCGCCTGGGGTGCGGACGATGGATCTGCAGAGTCGACCACGATCTCCTGCGCCTCGGCTTTTGGCGCGGTGATTGTTAGTCCCATGATGAGAGAAAGGGCGAGAGCTCCGACGAATATTGGGCCATATTTCATGACTTCACCTCTGTAATCCATGAACAACTATTGTGCTTCTTAGTTCGCGTCTTATTGCCTATTACCTGGCTTTCACGATCTCATCTGCCGTTTTTCCGAAGTTTCTGCCGTTCTGAACCACGTCTCCAATCAACACGAACGGTGACCAATAGTAGGGGTGCCGATACCGGCTGTCTGATCCGAGGAACTTGCGCTGGACCTGAGCGAGCGAATAGGCGTTGCTGTTGAGCTCGAGACCGCGATAGAAATCGACCATGAAATCCGCTGTGAAGCGATCTCGTACCTCCCACAGACTCGACATCACAGCTGCGCTTCCAGCCAACAGGAAAGCCCTCGTGAGCCCGACGAACTCGTCTCCCGCCGGGACATCGGCCATAAACCCGCTCGCGAGGGCGGTGTCGCAGGCGCTGAGAGTCACCAGATCTGCATCCAGGGTGAGATCGAGGATTTCGTACACCTGGAGATTGCCGTCATCTTTGGCGCTCGATTCCAGCTCCAGGCTCGAAAGCAACGGGTTCAGGTGATTGAACACGCCATGAGTGGCAAGGTGGAGCACTTGGTACTCGGAGGCCAGTCGCTTGAAAGACTCCTCGGTCGCCATAGAGCCAGTAACTACTCGGTCCTGTGCCGAAATCAGGTTACCGATGCTATGCACTTCATCCTGGACATGACGGAGTTTCGATCGGTCCGGTGCAAACGCCAAGAGAGATCTGTCCAAAGTTCGAGTTTCATCGCCCTGGTCGAGAACCGCAGCCGCCGGCAGATACGACAGAACATAGTCCTCGATAAGGAACCGACCGGCTTCCTCCGAGCCGCGAGGAAGGAGTGCAAAGGGGAGGTAGTGCAAGACTCCGTGCGGCACTATATACAGATGACTGATGCCATCGAGCCAGCCTTCCCGCTCGATAGGGCGGACCAGGAGCTCAGCCAGGCTTCGAGCCGGCTTGCGCCAGGCGGAGCTTTCCGGTCGTAGGAGAAGTCCACGCAGAAGCTCTACCTTCGTCCGCAGATCCGAGCTGCGAACGTCGATTGTGGTTGCCTGCAGGCCCTCGGCGGTGAGGGTGAAAATGATCAGCTCATCTTTTGACACCAGGTACTCGAGGAGCGCAGAGTCGGGCGACAGAAGAGCGTGTACCCGCGTGTCATTCGAGCCGTATCTTCGGCTCGCGTGCCTACTCGAGAAGACAGTCCTCGAGCGCAGATCGTCGAGCAAGTCTTGGAATTCGCGCTCCGCTGCAGCCAGCTCCAAGGAGAAGGTCTCGATTGCTGGTTGCCTTCGGTCGGTGATGGAGACAGATCGCTCATCTTCGAGCGCGTTCTGCAGGAGTCTGATCCGACTCTGCAGCTCGCTCAGGCGACGGCGGTCCTCCCCGCTATTTGGCCACAGTTGAGGCGCCCGATCGATGAGCTCCAGGAAACTACGAGAGCGCAGCATCTCGGATGCGGAGAACGCCTCTTCAACACGCTCTAGCTCCAGGAGCAGCCGTACGAGCTCGACGTAGACGTTGTACTTATCTTCCAGATAGCCTGCCCGAAATCGCTCTTCTCTCAGCCTGTACCGCACACTATCGATGACCTCGACGGCTTTCTTCAAAGCCTCGACTGCATCCTCCTTTTGCCCAGCGGCTGAAAGGGCTTGTGCCATGCCAAAATGAAGACGCCAAAGGAGATCCGGATCACCGACTCGAGTGGCAATCTTCTGGCCTGCCGCGTAGTGCTTCAGTGCCTGGTCCGGCTGGTCGCGGGCCCGCTCGATCTCTCCAAGTACCAGTTGGGAGCGTGCTTCCTGCAAGGGTAATCCCGCCTGTCGAGACGATTCGAGCGCCTTGCCAGCAGTTTCGAGTGCCGTCTCGAATTGGCCCAGATCACGAGATGCCTTTGCCAGCCGAGAAAGAGCTTCGGCGGTGCGGACCCGGTCGCCAACGGCTTCGGCTCGGACCAGGGCGCGCTGGTAGAAAGTGACAGCCTGGGAATATTGCCGTCGATACCACCGCAGCTCGCCAAGGGCCAGCAACGACTGTGTGACACCGCGATGCTTGCCGATCTTCTCGGCGGTCTCGAGCGCCCGGTCAAATTGCTCTTCCGCTCTGGCCAAATCGCCAAGCTGAAGGTACAGCTCGCCGAGTTCGGACAATGCCTCGACGAGCTCGCCTCGAGATCCGGTCTCCTCATAGATCCCAAGCACCTGGCGGTGGAGATCGAGGGCGAAGTCATACTTGCCTTGAAGCAGCATCGCGTTGGCTTTTCCCTTTAGGAAGTAAGCCTCCTCCTGCCGGAGGCCGCCTTCGTGTGCTAGCTCGATCGCGCTCTCGAATCCTTCGAGCGCCTCTTCGATCTCACCCAGCCCCAGGTGGCACAGAGCTGTATTTCCAATACTGGAGCTCAAAGCAGGCTTGAGTCCGAGGTGGCGGTCGATACCCTCCGCCCGCTTGTAGTAGTCCATCGCCCGGCGGTATTGACCCAAGAGAAGATAGACACCGCCTATGTTGGCCAACGTGTCGCTCTCACCACGAGGGAAATCTGTTTGTCCGTATAGCTCGAGTACCCGCTCATAACCTTCGAGCGATTTCGCGTAGTCTCCCAGCTCGTCATACACCAGACTCAGATTGTTGAGCGCCGAGCCTTCGAGGCGGAGATCCGGAGTCTCCCGACCGGCCAGCATGGCCTCTTGGAAGTGATCGATAGCCTGCGAGTACTGGCCCATTTCCCAATAGACCAGACCAATGTGGCTGAGCGTCTTACCTTCTTCCAGGCGATCGCCCAATTCGCGCTTCATGGCTACGGCGGTGCCGAGATATTGAAGGGCCAGCGGATAGTCGGCAAGTCGCTTGTGGCAATTGCCGATCAGCCCCAGCGTAATGGCTTCTCCCAAACGATCCCCAGCTTGCCGGTGTAGCGCCAAGGCCTGCTCGAAGACAGGCAGCGCCGGACGGGGCCCATCCTCCAGGTAGATTTCACGGGCTCGAGCCTGCAATTGGGAGGCTTCGTCCCTTGTTACCGCGCTGGCAAGACCTGTGACGGTGACAAGCGCCAGGACCCAGGCATACATCGACAGGGCGGTTAGACGGCTACGGCCCCTAACGGTCATCCGTCTATCGTCTTGCGGCCACCCTGAAACCAACGATGGGTGACTTCAAGGTTTTGCCGTCCGGTAGATGAGTTCGAATCCAAAGGAAGTACCCCTTCCCGCGCTCCAGTCGAGCATCGGTCGGTAGACGGAGAGTGGTGCTCTCGGTACTGCCTTGCCAGATCAGATCACCGTCATCGCTGACGATCTCGACCTCGAAAAAAAGACCTCCCGCTGGTCCGATCCAGCGCAATTCCAAGTCACTGGGATCGACGGTTGCTCCCTCGAGAGGCGAGAGTACCTGGAGTTGAATTAGAGGTCCTCCAGCGGTGGGAGGCCCGGATCTCACTTCCCCATCTGAGGTGTCTGCTGGCGACTGGTCCCCTGGCGCCTGGCGGCCGAGAAAACCGCTCTGCCGAAGAAGTGGAAGACCGAGCAGCAGAACCAGCCCAGCGGCGGCGGAGAGTGCGACTTGCCATCTGGGCCACCCGATCGACCCTGTCCGAGACGTATCCGACTCGAGCCCAAGAGCTGCAGCGGCTAGATCACTCGGGACCACGCCTGTGTCTTGGCTCTTGAGCCGGACCACTGCCGAGATCACGTTGACGCAATGCTGACATTCCGAGAGGTGGGTAAGAACAAGGCCTCGCTCCGGCTCCGAGATGGTGCCGTCTATGAAGGCGGCACATTCGGTCTCCGTGGGGCATGAAGCGCTCCTGAGCCCTCGGTCGAGAGACCGCGACCGCAGCACATCGAGTAATTCGGGTGCCAGCTCGTCGACCATTCTGTTGTCAGCCCTGTCGAAGCGATTCATTATTCCCCTGCAGCACTTACACGTGACAATCTTGCGTTTTTCCGTCTTGCGCTCATTGCATCTTTCGGCGAAGCGCTCCGACAATTGTTCTTACCTGCCGATCTACGGCTTGAGCGTTCTTGAATCTCAACAATTCTGCAATCTCTTGGAGAGTCAGCTCAGACTCGAAACGAAGTTGAAGAATGAGTCGATCCAAATCAGAGAGCTTGTCCAACTCGCGGCGTAATGTGACCTGCTGCTCTCGTTTCGTCGCTTGCGTCTCGGGGTTAAGCCCGCGGTCTCTAATCGCCCTCTCGCTGCGATCGGTTGCGCCTGGAGTCTTGAACTCAAGGGACTCCACCTTGGGCCGCCGGATCTGTAGCCTCCATAACTGTCGCGGCGAAAGTCGATTCTGAAGCTCCACGACGATGGATTCCACCCGTTGTTCGATCAGATTGGGATAGACGGCCCGCAGCTCTTCGTGCGTCTGCCGGACAGTGGCCCCACGCTCGAAGTGAAGGTTGAAGATCTCTTGCGCCAGGATCGGAAGTCTCGATATCCAGCGAAACTTCGTAAAGCTCGGTACTTTTTTTCTGCGCCAGTCGCTACATAGGTTGTAGACCACCGTGTGAAGCCAGGTGGAGAACGTCGCCGAACCTTCGGGGTTGAACTGCTTTAGTTTCTTACACCCGTGAAGGTTGAGTTGCTCGCACGCAAACAGAAAACACTCTGATGTATCGTCTTCGTCCTTCGCGAAAAGACTCACCACCTGCAGGATCAGCGGCGCGAATTCGTTCAGAAAAAGCGGCCAAGCCTGTTCGATTTCCTCGCGTTCAAGAAGAGCGAGAATTCGCTGTAGTATTCGATCGTCCAATCGGTACTGACCTCAGGACTCCTAATCGACACTTTGAGTTTTTGGAAAAGCTACCGCATTGTTTCACAGGCGTGCGGTCGATTCATGATTCGAAGCGCCCTGGATAGACTTCAGACCGAGCCGCTTCCGTTAAAGGGATCGATCGCACGAGAATCTAGAGAATGTGCCATCGCAAGCAGTCAGACCTGCTGGATCACCCGGTCGGTCGACCAGTTTCCCGAGTGAGTCACAGCTGGCCACTGCCTGCCAGCACTTCGATTATCTGCAATAGTTTGTTGACGTTTCGCCAATCATGAGAGAGAGCCCATGACGATAGAAGCCAAACGTACTCCAGACGAGCGATTTCAGAATCTGCCAGGCTATGATTTCGAGCCTCATTACATCGACGATCTCGAAGACTACGAGGGTCTTCGAATGCACTATGTCGATGAAGGGCCGTCGGATGCCGAAACCACCTTTCTGTGCTTGCACGGCGAGCCGACCTGGGCCTATCTCTATCGGAAGATGATTCCGGTCTTTGTCGAGGCTGGTCATCGCGTGATCGCGCCAGATTTCTTTGGGTTCGGCCGGTCGGACAAGCCAGTCGGTTTGGAGACCTACACCTTCCATTTCCATCGCTTCTCCAGTTGCGAGCTCTTCGAGCGACTCGAACTGAGCAATGTTTGTCTCGTGGTTCAAGACTGGGGTGGGCTTATCGGACTCACGCTCCCGATGCAGTTTCAGAAGCGCATCACCCGGCTCTTGATCATGAATACCGCTCTTGCCACTGGGGAGCCGGCCGGCGAGGGATTCGAGCAATGGAAGTCGTTTGTGGCCGCAAATCCCGATTTCAGCATCTCAAAACTGATGAAGCGAGCCGCACCCGCCTTGAGCGATGAAGAGCTTGCGGCCTATGAAGCCCCGTTTCCCGACATCTCTTACCGGGCCGGTGTGACCATGTTTCCGCAACTCGTGATGGTCGAGCCCGATATGTTGGGCGTCAATGAGTCTCGTCTGGCCGCCTCGTACTTCGACACTTCTTGGACCGGCCAGGCCTTTATGGCCATTGGCATGACCGATCCGGTTCTAGGACCGCCGGTGATGTATCGACTCCGCGACCTGATACACGGTTGTTCCGAACCTCTCGAGATCGCAGAGGGCGGTCACTTCGTTCAAGAGCATGGGGACCAAGTAGCCAAGGCGGCACTCGAGTATTTCAGGATCTGACTGGGTCGGGTCTGGCTCTCGGCTCTACTCACTGCTTTCGCAATCGATCTCGTAGCCGGCACGACTACCGACCGACCCTTAACGGCGTTTCCGCGGAAACGTTTTCCGTCCACGCCGGTTAGATCGCTGAGCAGCCTAATCGCTGATCAACCTCAGGGGTGATTCTGAACTAGGCTCGTTTGCGGCTCTGACTGAGGGATACTTGCCGGCTGTAGCCAGTCGACCGGCGAGAGGTTCAAGCCAAAACAGAAAAGTGCTGCGGCCTATTGGTCCGTCGGCGGCTTGATCGTCATGTGAGGCCCATACGGGCTGACGTGGAATCCTATGAGCAGCGGAAAGAGAGCCGAGACCGGTCGATCCCCTATTCGTGCCGGCTCGAAGGCCGGCATCCCGTTGAGCCATTCGAGACTGGAATAGACCACCACCGGGTGAAGGTGCCTACTGATTACCACTGGCTGATGGAGGTCTCCCAGATTATTGACGATCAGCTCGACCTCGAAGTCTCCAGAGCCCTGCCGGTTGGCGCCTGTGTTATTGAGCACAGGTGGCATCTTGGTGTTGGGAGGCTGCGGTATCGAGGCCAGGCCCGCGGCCAGATCAGCGGCCAGCGTCGCCGTGTCCTGGAACCCAGGTGGCATCTCACCCCGTTTGCGCAGCGGAAACTCGGCAAAGAGTCGACCGGCATTGCCATAGGGTGTGAAATCTCGGGAGGCCATGCTGCCATCCAGATTCAGTGCCGTGTGCCAGTGCCAGATCGCGTCGTCGCGTCGATCCAGGTTCGCCTCGGCAATCGCCTGATAGAGCGCCAGCTCCGCCAGGATCGCGGTGAGCTCCCAATCGTTCCAGGCCTCCTGGAGTATCGTCTTGCCCAGGTTCTTGGCGCTCTTCCTGGCGTACTTCCATCGCCCGTTGTGAAGCGATCCATCGATAGGCTCGACCTGCGTCCACCACCGCGAGGTTCGACGGTAACTTCGTGGGCTAGAGCTTGGAGAGGTAGAACTGTCAGAGAAAGAACTTCCAGACCCAGTTTGACCGCTCGCTCGAGCACCTGCTCGGGCGGGCACCTGGGCGGTCGTATTGACTGGCGGCCCGGCTACCAGTCTGGCTGCGAAGGCCGGCAAGGCTGATACTGCGACGATGACAATTGCGACGTGACGAGAGCAGATTACATTTCGACGATAGCTCATGGCTTCTATTGGATTCTCTGATCGCTAGTCTATTCCCGCATGGTCCTTTCCCAATAAACCTGTTCTCAGAAATCTAAGCGCAAGGAGCGTGCCGAGCCGGGTCAAGACGTTCCCGCGGAAGCGCTTCGCTCTCAATCGAGAAATTCGGGGACACGAGACCTAATTCGGTTATCTCTCCGGTTCGGTAGAGGGTAAGTTGCGCCACTGATCTCAAGTGTGGCCAACTCCCCACGGCAGGGCATGGGGGATTGGGTCTCGTGTCCCCGACATAGACGATAGAAGACCAAAGTGCCGAGTTAGGTCTCGTGTCCCCGTATCCCTGAATCCAGCCGTCGACGAAAACCCGCATCGATGTCGGAATCAAGCTGCCTGACACAGCGCCGGGCGAGCGTCTCGAGGCCTCCGGTAGCTTCAATGCGATGGTCACCCACCGGGTCCGCGTCAGCGCCGTCGAAGATATCGA
>CAXMQZ010000060.1:0-12942 GCA_964195975.1 uncultured Polyangiaceae bacterium
GGAGAAGTCAAGCCACCGGTCAAGGCCGCCGACCCGTTCGATCGCAGCTTCAGCATGTCGCGGGACCTGGTGGCGCAGGGTGATGGGTCGATCCAGGGCCCACGCCTGAGCGGCACTCTGACCTGGTCCCAGTTGGAACGACGCCACCCCGACCACGGCTACGCCAGAACCCACTTCACCGGCTGGCTCGAAACCGCGGATGGGGCAGAGGTCTTTCTGAAGGCCTCCGGGTATTCCCCGATTGCGGCTAGCGACGAGGATCGAGTGGATACCGGCTATCTGACCTTCGAAGCTGATCTCGAGCCCGACTACGAATGGCTCAACAGTGTCGTCGCCCTCTGGCAGGGTCATTTCGACCCGGTCTCCCGAAACTATATTTATCGCGCCTTTGTACCCGTTGGAGTTACCAGGGCTACGGCGAAGAATCGATAAGGAGAAGAAAATGCGCTTGCAATCGAGAAACCTCAGTGGGCTCTTGCTGGGAATCGTCCTGCTGTCCTTTAGCCTTCCTGGCCAGGCTCAACGTACCAATCCCCTCATCTACGACGACCCGACCTTCGAATGGCAAGACAATCGCGACCCTGACTCACCCCGTCCCAGCCCGAACGCCCTGACCGGTTTTCAACTCGGTTCGTATCGGGCGATGGTGGCCTACGGCAGCCCGGCAGTGAAGGGACGAGAGATCTTTGGTGGCCTGGTGCCCTGGGGTCAGCTCTGGAGGACGGGTGCCAACGAGGCCACGACGATCACCTTCACCGGCGATGTCCTGGTCGAAGGAGAGCCGGTGGCCGCAGGTACCTACAGCCTGTACACGATTCCGAACCCGACCCAATGGAAGATCATCCTCAACCGGCTCAACAATCAGTGGGGTGCCTATCAGCACGACCCCAGTCAGGATGTGCTCGAGGTCGAGGTCGAGCCTGAAGCGGCGCCGTTCAGCGAGCGGTTGGTCTTCGCCTTCACCGATGTCGATACCGAGACGTTCGCTGCGACTCTGGCGATGCATTGGGACAAGACGAGCGTCGGAATCCGGATCCAGGAAGCCGATTGATGTCGGTATCTCCGTTCAACCGCCGGCTTTGAGCTCGGTGAGGATCATCTCGATCTGCTGATCGGTGTCTTCCATCAGAGGGATGCTGCCGGCTCCCGGGTGGCCGCCGCCACCATACCGGGCTGCGAGCTCGCCGACGTTGGTGTTGCAGGTTCGGTTGATGATGCTGTGACCCAGGGTAAGCATGGTGGGGCCATCGAGGCGTCTCTGAGCGCGAACTGCCACATTGACATGCGGGAAGATGGCGAATACCAAGAATCGGTTCCCGGCCGGTACAGGGTCGAGGTAGCGGAAATCGGTAAAGACGACATTGCCATCGACACGACTCTCCGATTGAAGCGCTTCATGGAGATGAACGTCGTCGGTCTCGAGTCGGCGGCATCGCGTGTCGACGGCGGGCTCCAGCAGAATTTCATCGCTTGATCGATTGTCGAGCAGAAGGTCGAGCACCATCTCGAAGTACTGCTCGAGGGGTCCAAGCCCGCTTCGCGCGTCGAGTGTGAATCCCAGTTTTATGTACCCCTGAGGATCGAGAATGTCATCAAGGGTCAGATCGGCCGAATCGAGTCGATCGGTTTCGCAAACCAGGTCGTCGTATTGGGGCAGGGTTTGCTCGCAGCCGTAGTATTCCCAGACAAGACGGGCGGCTGAGGGTGCCTGGCCAAAGGCTCCTTCGAATTCGACCCTGGGTGCGGCAGCCGTGGTGTGCATGTGGTGGTCGAACCAGATTCCACATCCAGGCTGATAGGGAAGATTGGCGATGATGTCGGTGTTGCTGATCTCGACGTGGCCATCGGCGAGCTCCTGTGGGTGGGTCAACAAAACAGAGTCGATCTCCTCGTGGTGGCTGATCAACACCGCGCAGGTCAGGCCGTCCAAGTCTCCTCTTGTAACTAGACGCATCTTTACTCTCCGACTGTCATCTTAAGCCGTACAGGGGCAAAAACGCTGTGGAATCCGTCGGGTTGTGGGTATCTGGTAGCTGTGGAATAGGTTCTAGTCTCCGATGGGCAAACCATGGCAGGGTTCAGATCAGCCTCTAGGAAACTGACCTCGAATAATCTGGCAACAGAACCATGTGTATCCGCAAGCAGCTATTGGGCACCCTATCGATGCTGGCGCTCGCTGGAATCGCAGTCTCCGGTTGCACTAGCACCAAGAGAGTGAAGTCGCAGCCTCCGCCGCCACCAAAGCCACCACCGCAGGCTCCTGCGCCCGAACCTGTCCTGGTCCGCGATGAAGCGCTCGAGCAACGTGTCTTCGAGCTCGAGGCAGCGCTCGAGTCTGAGAGGGCCATAGTTGCCGAGCTACGATTGCAGCAGGCCAAGCTATATCAGTACCTCGACCAGAAAGAGGCCGCTCTTGTCACGGTCGAAGAGCGCTACGCGGTTCTAGAGACCGAGTTGACAAGCGCCGTGGATCAGGTGATCCGCTCGGAAGGCAGCGTGCGGGGCTTGCAGAGCCGCGCTCTTGCAACGTCGAGAATCTCCGAAGTGCGGGTGCAGATTCAAACAGTCCCCAACCCAGATGATGCCGAAGTGTCAGCACGCCTTCTACGAGCCCAGGACTTTCTGAACCGGGCCGATTCGGCGCTTCAAGAGGGCACCTATGGAGCTGCGTCGTATCTTGCCGAAAGGGCGAGCGAGTTGGTTCGGCAGGCGCGGATTGTTGGAGAGATTCGTGCCTCCAGATCAGCCCAGTCCAGGCATGTCATCCCGGTCGTACCGCCTCGTGAGCTTGTTCTGACCACCAATGCCAATCTGCGAGCGGGGCCTGGTCTGGATGAAAAAAGGGTCGGAAGTATTAGCGAGGGCGAGCAAGTCTTGGCAGTGGCGCGAGCGGGTGAGTGGTACAAGGTCGAGACCGACTCAGGCGACCTCGTTTGGATCTACGGCCGATTGCTCGAGTAGAGGCGCCGGGAAAACGGCCGTTCGCACACAATTTCGTCCCGCCCTCTTGGCGCTGTAAAGAGCGGTATCCGCTGCTCTGAGCAGGTCCTCTTTGGACTTGCCGTCCTCGGGCCAGGTGGCCACACCGATACTGATCGTGACCCAGGGGCTGGATTCGTCGGCGTCGCGGCAGGCCTCGGCAAACTCCAGTCGCAGACGTTCGGCGAGAGAAGCGGCCTGGCGTTTGGTGGTATCGGGAAGAAGCATTACGAATTCTTCACCACCGTAGCGAGTCGCGATATCGGTAGGCCGGAGATTGAGATTCAAGAAGTGGCTGGCCTCGCTGAGCAGTGAGTCTCCTTTGAGATGCCCATACTGGTCGTTGAACTTCTTGAAGTTGTCGAAGTCCGTCATCAGCACAGAGAGTGGCTTCTCGGATCGTTGTGCTCTGCCAAGCTCGGCTTTGAACATCCGGTCCAGCTCTCGTCGGTTGGGCAGGCCGGTGAGCTCGTCAGTGCGCGTCAGCTTCTCCAGCTTCTCGCGCGACTCTCGCAGACTGGTGGTCATCCGATTGAAGACCTGGGTCAGGTATCCGATCTGATCGTTCGAGGAGATCGGAATCTCCTGTGAGAGATCGCCGCCTGCCGCCGCCTTGGCCCCCGCGATCAGCGCATCGATCGGGCGGGTCAAGCTCATGATGACCAAGATCGCGATCGCGGTGACCAGGCCCGCTGCAACAAAGCTCACCAGGAGGGCAAAGTTTCTCAGCCACAGGCTGGCGGCGAAGGCCTGGTCTGAAGCTACCTCGACCAAATAGGCAGTCTGGTTGGCGGGCTGATATCGAAAGGCACCCAGCACGGTGACTCCATCCTCGTTCGTGTATTCAGCGACGCCGGTCTGACCGCTGAGCGCGAGGTCCACGCCGTTAGAGCTCAGCCGCCCGAGAGGTGTTCCCGGGTTGACCGCTGTGTCGAAAAGCAGCGAGCCGTCCCTGGCCAACACCTTTAGATCGCTGTCTTGCTTTTGTGCCTCGACTGCGACCGAGCTCCAGAGATCGTCTAGACTGCTGGCAGCGACAAGGGTGCCGAGGGAGTTGTAGTTCTGATCGACGATCGGATGGTGGACGTGTGCCTGAAACTCGTCACCCAAGTGTGCGAAGGGGCCATCCTTGCGCGCCGTCAGAAACATGGGATCGATCTCGGGTAGCTCCGGATCGATTGCGGGACTGGTCGTGGTGACGAGCCGCCCCTCGAGATCGATGATGTGAAGAGCTGTGTAGAGCGGATAGCGTTGTTGAACCTGGGTAAGGTATTGGTGCAAGTTTGCTCTCGAGGAGGCTTTGGCCTGGGTGTCTTCGACCTCATTCGCTCTGGCCCAGGCGGTCATGTTCTGCGAGACGACGTTGGCACTGGCAAAGACCTTGGTGTCCGAGCTGCGCTCGCTGAGGTACCGGTTGACCTGTATCTCAGAGGCGGCGGCCGCCGCCGACAGCTGGTCAGACAGCTTCTCAGTCAGGATCTTCCTGGCGGTCGAGTAGGAAGCGGTGCCAACGATCAAGGCTGGTGCGAGAGCCGCGAAAACGACAAGAGAGAGAATTCTCAGCCGGATGTCGTGGACAGGTACTTGAAGTCTGAGACCGGAAGATCCAAAAATTCCTTTGGAGGCCTGAAGCGTTGCCCCGAGTCTTTTGGAGTGACGGGAGACCGGCCCGAAAAACCAATTTCCGGACTGCTTTTGCTCGCGCTCAGGCGTCTCCAGGTCTTTTGCAGGTTTTGTGGTCATCGGCTCGGCTTGACTCAATAGGGTTTTGCCTCTCGGCAGGCCCGAACAATTCGAGCCCGCATTCCAGCCTGATTGTGTTAGATCGCAAACCCTATGCCAATTCAATATCTCACACAAGCCTCATTTTCTTGCTTTTGCAGGTGCAAATAAGCCATTTTATTGCCGCGCACTCAAAAAAGTGGCGCCCGGCGCCATATTTTCGTCCTTGTGTTCTCAGAACAGAACCGAATCTGGATGCTGGAAACGGATGGCACCTATGTTCGCACCTGTTTCCTCGAGGGCTCTGTTACGGTGTGCAGCACAGCATCGGACCTGACCCATGATCGACCCGAATACTCACGACGTCTTCTTCGAGCTGACACCTGAACGGGTGTTGGCTGCCGTCGAGGAGGGTGGACTCGAGTGCAACAATCTCTGCTACCCGCTCAACTCCTTCGAGAATCGTGTCTATGAGGTCGAGCTGGTGGACAAGAGCCGAGTAGTCGCGAAGTTTTATCGGCCTGGACGGTGGAGTGTCGATCAGATTCTCGAGGAGCACGCTTTCTTGAGCGAACTTGATGCTGCCGAGATTCCGGTCTGTTCGGTTCGTGCGTTCCCCGACGGAACGACGCTCAAGGAGATCGATGGCATCTCCTACAGTCTCTCGGACCGGCGCGGAGGGCGCGCACCCGATGAATTGGATGCGGCCAAGGCCAGACGTCTGGGGATGCTGGTGGGGCGTCTCCACAACGTGGGAGCAGCGCGCAGCGCACCCGATCGCCGACCCTTGGATGCAGATCACTTCATCAGACGACCGATCGGTTGGCTCGAGGACCATCAATCCCTTCCGGCCTCGTTGGAGGCGCGCTACTTACGAGCTGCCGACGCTATCGCCGACATCGCGGATCGATTGATCCCGGAGTTTGAATCGATCCGTATCCACGCGGATCTCCATCTTGGAAACGTGCTTCTACGCGATGACGTTCTCCGTATCCTGGACTTCGACGACATGGCTCCTGGACCGGCCGTGCAGGATCTCTGGTTGGCCCTACCTGGACGCGATGACGAGATGTTGCAGCTACGCGAGAGCTTCCTGACCGGCTACGAGCAATTCCGTCCTTTCGACCGGGCGAGTCTGAGCCTGATAGAGCCTCTTCGCGGCTTGCGCCTGGTGCGCTATGCGGTCTGGCTGGCGCGTCGCTGGACCGACCCTGCCTTTCGTCTCGGTTGGCCTCACTTTGGCACCTTCGAGTATTGGGAGGGAGAGACTCGCGATCTCGAAGAGCAAGTCGAGATTATTCGTAAGGAGTCAGGCCGTACGGATCTGGGATTCAATGGTGGCGGGGCTCTAGCCAAGACCAGCGCTGAAGATCTCCTGACCAACAAAGATTACTTCTGGGATTGGGAAGAAGACTAGACCGAGCGGGCAGGGACCTCGTGAAGTTCGTGTGAGGCCCCTCAACTTAATCATCTTCGAAGAGACAGTCCAACACTCTTGGCAAATCTGATGAGTGCGTTTTCTATCGCCGAGCGATCGGTGGCTGGGATCGGTTTTTTTTCGTAGAGCTCTGCGAGAACCTGAAGTCTTTTGGACTTGCGATCAGCCTTGAGATCGACCCGGCCGATCAGTCGATCTCCGGCCAGCACGGGAAGACAGTAGTAGCCGTAGGTCCGCTGGGGTCTTGGTTTGAAAATCTCCAGAACCTGATCGAATCCGAAAAGACGCTGAACCCTCGGTCGATCCCAAAGCACCGGATCGAAAGGAGAGAGCAAGACACCTCGATCGCGACGGGGCCGGAGTCGGTCGAGCTTCGGAATCAGCTCGAGATCGGTAGGTCGAATCCAGCCCGGGTACCTCTTCCCCGCCTTGGTAGCCAGATCACAGGGCTCGATCTGCTTGTCCTCGACGAGCTCTTGCAAGGCGGAGGTGACCTCGGGTTTCAGATTCCGCAATCGCCAGGTTGCGGTCAGGGTGCCGGTCTGAGCCCAGCCCAGGCCCGCAAGCGCGCGCATCAGCAGAGTTTTGAGAGCGGCTGGAAAGTCCTCAGGCTGGTCGCGCAACTCTTGCGGGATGACGCGCTCGGCAAGATCGAACGTTCGCTGGAAATTGCGTCTCTCTCGAATCGCGAGATCGCCTCTCGACCAGAAAGCGGAGGCGATTCTCTTGCTCAGTTTGATGTCCCAACCAACACCTCCCTGCCCCTCCATGTCGAGAGATCTGAGCGGACCTTCGTCCCGGATCCGTCGCAGCAGTCTGTCCGCCTCGACAGGGTGTTGCCCGAGAACATCGCCCCACCAGGGGTGGTGCTTGAACTGCTGACGGCGAAACTCGAAGGTCGGGTAGAGGTCGAGCGGAAGCCAGCTCGCTTCGTGTCCCCAGTACTCGAATAGCGGCTCGCCTGGAGCAAGCAGGGCCTCTCCTAGAGTCGGGTCGAAGCCATTGATTCTCGACAGCAGGACGATGGCATGACTCCGTGCTCCCGCGATGGCGACGGTGTCGAGTTGCAGGTATCCGAAGCGCGAGACGACGGCAAGGGCGGCTTTCCGGGCCCGTCGACCACTACCTGAGGCCGAGCGGGGCATGCCGGTCCATTCGGGTTTGAGAAGCCCAGCGCGCACGAGAGCGAGCCGCCGGGCCTGTCTGGTGCTGATAACAGCGGCTTGCTGGGGTGGATTCATGAGGTCAAAAACGTCAGTCGGGCCGAAGAGCTGTTGCCTAGGGGCTCGTGATCGTGTCCTTGAAAGCTACTCGGTCTCGCCACCGAGGATTGCCGCCGCGCGAAACAGGGGGTCGGCTGCCTGGAGTAGCTTGCCCCGCAGCCGTGGCGGAAGATCCGAGCGAGTGTCGAGAAAGTCTTGTGCGGTCGATGCCGCAGCTTGCGAGTTATGCCCGCTGAATGTGGCATTGAGCCATGCCAGTGGGAAGAAGATGTCACCGGTTTGTTGAATCTCTTCGAGCATCTCGAGGCTGGGCTGGATATAACGCTCGGCCTCACCGGAGCGGAGCGGATGATGAAGGTAACCGAGAGCCTCCAGCACCCACGGCTCGCGCTTCCGCTCGGCGGGATCTCTCAGGCTCTCGAAGAAGGCGTCCCGGACCTCCTCGTCGTCCGACAGCGAGGGGCAAACGAACTCGAAGCGGCTCCGTCGATCTGGGTTTTTGATCTGGTCGAATTGACGATCGAGGATCTGTTGGCTTTCATCGACACCACGGAGAGCCAATTCTTCGGCCAGGGCTGTCGTGTCGTCTTCCGAAAGGGGAAGTCCCTGGATCGCCCGCTTACCCTCCCAGAGCTCTCTCAGTAGCTCCACACCGGCTGGCGTTATGGCCATGGCGCGAAAGGTTTCGAAATAGGCCGCCTTGACGGTCAAAGAGGGCTCGGCTTCCAGACGCTCCCAAAGTTTCGCCTCGACCGAAGGCGCGACCGCCTGACGGGCATCTGAAGAGAGATACTTCCAGTAGGCACCTTCGAGATAACTGAGGATCCGTTGAATGTTCTGTTCGTTGTCATCGCGACCCAGGGCTCGGATGGCCAGATCGATGAGGTCTCCCGGAGCGATCTGCCCTTCGAGCATTGCGTCCCACAGGGTGATCCAGGCTACCGCCCGTACCACTGGGTGTGAAAGCTCGGGTAGGCCGCTGAGAAGCGCGCGCGAACCCGCGGCGTCGAGCCTGAAGTTGCCATAGCCGATACCGGCGCCATTGGCGAGCACGAAGCTTGGAGCCTCGAGACCGATCGCTTCGGGAATTGAGATCTCACTCTGATCGAGCTGAACTGGTATTCGCACGGGTATCTGTCCGATCAAGACATTGAGCGACTGCGTCCAGATACGACCCTGCTGGTCCGGGTCGGTCTGGAGGATGCGCATCGCGCGGATCAGGCCATTGTCGACCTCGATCTCGGTTTCGATTGTCGGGCGATGAGGTTCGTTGACCCAGACCTCGCTCCATGTCTGAAGATCCTCTTGGGTACCCTGATCCAGAACTTCGATCAGATCGAGCCAGGTTGCGTTGCCGAAACGGTGGCTGTCGAGGTATTCGCGAAGACCGTCACGAAATCGCTCTTCGCCCATCAGGAGCTCCAATTGCTTCATCACCACAGGGGCCTTGTCGTAGATGATGCTGCCATAGAGCGAACCGGCATCGTTCAGGTTTTCGAGCGGTTGACGAATTGGATTGGCGCCGGCGGTTCGATCGACTGCGTAGGCGGATGGATAGTGATCCAACAAGAAGGCCAGCTCGTGGTTGATCTCGGGGAAGGAGGGGTTGACGATCTTGGCAGCCATGAAGTTGGCGAAAACCTCTTTCATCCAAACGTCGTCGAACCACTCCATGGTGACCAGGTCGCCAAACCACATATGCGCGGTCTCGTGGGCGATCAGAGTGGCGCGACCGAGAATCTGTCGCTGGGTCGCGGTCTCGTCGAGAAATAGTGATCGGTCGCGGTAGAAGATCGCTCCAGGGTGCTCCATGCCTCCAAACTGGAAGGCCGGGATGGCCACGAAGTCGAACTTTTCAAACGGGTAGGGAATCTCGGTATAGATCTCGAGCCAGTCGAGCGCCGAGGCGTGAAGATCGAAGATGGCATCCAGATTGCGCGCGACCTTGTCTGGGTCGGTCTCTCGATGGAGCATCCGCATGGTCTGGCCATCAGCCTCGAACGTTTCGACTTCGAATCTGCCGGCTGCGAAGGCAAACAGATAGGTACTGATGGGCTGAGTCTCGGCGAATGAGAGCAAGGCTCGATCGCCCTCGATCGCCTGCGATTCCAGTGCTTGCAACTCCAATGCTTGTGACTCCACCGCTCCGTTACTCACCGCCTGCCAGTCGGTGGGTAGCTCGAGCCGCAGTCTGTAACGAGCCTTCAGATCGGGTTGGTCGAAGATCGGCAGCGCCACTCGGGCCCGGGCGGGGACAAACAGAGTGTAGAGGAACTCGTCGTTGCGGTTGAGCGGGCCGTCGCCCGCGACAAAGTCGATCGTGATGTCGATCGGACCTTCAGCGAGCGAGCTCGGATCGATTACGATGTGCTCGGATTCGAGGCCGAAATCGATCGGGGTGCCGCCCAAAGCGACACCGAGGACGTGGTCGTGGGCCTGGGCAAAATCAAAGATCAACGGCTGCGAGACGTCGGCAAGCTCGAAGCGGGCAGTGATCGCACCCGTTATCGGATCGTTCTTGGCGTCGGGAATCGACAGAAATATCTCGTAGCGTAGATTCGAGATCGTGGCGGCTCTCAGCTCGGCGAGCTGTCTCGACACCCCTGGTACCAATAGCGCCGAAGAAGTCGCGCGAGATGCTGGATCGCTAAAAGGGGAGCGGCCGCAGGAAGCCACCAGAAGCGCGGTCGCCAGCATGGATCTCAGGTGTGTGCTCATTTAGCCTGTTTGCTGTCGCTTAGTAACACTGATGTGCCACTCTATTCGGGCGGGTTTGAAGAAGTAAAGTATGGGATATGGAGACTATTTCTTACCGACCCATCGGCGTCATTCACAGCCCTTTCCGAGAGCCGCAGGGAATGCCCATCCAACCGGCTGCTGCCGGAGGGGCAGAGGGTGCGGTGGAGATCCTTCCCGAATTCCGTGACGGATTGAAGGACCTCGAAGGCTTCTCCCATCTAGTGCTCATTTATCATTTGCACCTGTCGCAGGGTTTCTCGTTGCTCGTCAAGCCGTTTCTCGATGATGAGCCCCGGGGAGTCTTCGCCACGCGAGCCCCACGGCGTCCAAACGCGATCGGGCTGTCGGTGGTTCGACTCGTGGCGATCGATGCCACGACCCTACGGGTTCGAGAACTCGACATTGTCGATGGAACGCCGCTTCTAGACCTCAAGCCCTACATCCCGGAGGCTAATCCAAAAGGCCCCTATTCGCTCGGCTGGCTAGAGGGCAAGACCCGAGAGCTCAGTTCAGCCCGATCGGACGACCGATTCAAAGAGTGAGACGACGCCGAGATCAAGGGCTCGATGAGTCGCGCATGCCCTGGACCCAGGCCCATAGCTGGTCGATCTCCTGTTCGCTGAGGGTGTCGTAGGCCGGCATCGAGAGGCGCTGGTGTCGCCAGAAGAAGGAGACTATAGGATTCTTCGCCAGGCGCTCCAGGGACCCGTTTCGAACCCACTCTCCGAATTCCGCCCGATCGTGGACGAGATGAAGGAAATTACGGCCTAGGAAGCCCGGGATAAAGCCTCCCAGAGAACCGGGGTTTGCGATGCCTCCGGCACCTTCGATGCCGTGGCAGGCGGTGCAACCATTCTGGCGGGCGAGCTCCCTTCCGGCCTGGGCATCCGCATCACCCGGCAGATCGACACGCTCTTCGGCGGTCACGTAGTCCAAGAGATCTGACATCTCATCGTCGCTGAGATGCGCGCCGAAAGCAGGCATGAGAACGCGCTGGGGCTCGCCTGAAGACCCGTCCACGTCCTTGTTTGTCTGGGTGTTTGTCTGGGTTCCGAAGCGGATGATCTCTTCGACCTCGCCTCGGGTGGATCCGTACATGAGGGCGTTGCCGCCGCGGAATCGGGGAACTGTACCCCATCGACTTCCCGGATTGGGGATCTCGGCGCTGGAAGGGGGCAGATGGCAACCGAAACAACCTTCGGCTGCGGCCAGCTCCTGCCCACGGAGAATGGAGTTTTTCTCCCAGCTCCCCAGAAGGCCTCGAAACAGGGTTGGACCCAGGCCGGCAACGATGAGCACGCCGAAAACTACAGCCGAGGCCACCTTTTGCCGAGCTGTCATGGACGCAAACTGGGTATCCGCACTCGTCCCTATCTCTCAGCGTCTACGCGAGTCGCCTACCCGGCCGCCTTACCGCCGGTAACGGTGACCATCTTCATCCCGGCATTCTCAGTGAGCACACCGGTCACCTCGACCTGGGATCCAGCGAGATCCTTCAGAGCCTCGAAAGCCGAGCCATCCTTGTGGTCAGCCGCCAGCAGCAGAACCTTGCCGTCGTCGGTGAGCAATCCCATCGGCTGTCCGCCCTGGACACAGCGCTTTGCGCAGTCGGCGTGATCGGCGCCTTTGGCGCTATGGGAGATGTAGCAGGCCATGTCCAGGATCTCTCCGCTCCACTCACCTTCGGTTCCATTGTCATCGGCAAGGGCAAATCCCGAGATCAAGACTACGGCACAAAACAGAGCAATTCCTATCTTCTTCATAAAGCTTCCTTTCCTGGTTTGGGTCAGTGGCGCAAGGATACCTCAAAGCGCGCAGCAGACCCTGCCGTTCCCTCTCGCTCAGTCTTCCGACGCGTGCCGCGTAGTCGTGGATTGGCTCCCGCACGACTTCACTCTTGGCCAAGCTCAGTCGCTCGACTCAGGCAACATCGTTGCTTGCAGTGAACCTGAGGCTCGAGATTTGTCTGAGAGCTAGGGTACGGAAGTGCTCCAAGCCAAGGTGTTGGACGATTCGAAGCTGTCGGCAAAGATCCATTGCCCAGGTGGAATGCTGCTACCGTCGTAGGCGCCTGAGTCGCAGAAAAGACCGGCACGCACGGCATGTCGCTGGTCCTCGTTCTGGCACTGCGCGGAGCTGACAAGAAGCTGCGCCGGGCTCCCCGGCAGAAGCGCGTGCGTATAGGTCGGCCCGCCATAGCCGGCCAGCGGCCTTAGCATCAGATCAGGCACCTCGAGATCGGAGGGGTTCGTCAGGTTGCAGGTGGGGTTCGTGATCCCATCCCAGGGGCGCTCGACGTTAAAACCGCTGGAGACAATGCTGTTTGTGTCTCCCGAGCAGCCATCATCGATGATTGAGTTCTTGATCGTCAGTGAGGTACCACCGCTATCCAGGAAGAAGATCCCGTCCATGCCCTGGGTCGGGTTCCCCGCAATGGTTGCATGGTCAAACGTGCCGGAAGAATCTCTACCCAGAGAGACTGCTGAACCCGACCGAGACGCTCCGTCGGTTCGATTTCCACTGATCGTTGAGTTCTCGACCAGAAAGTCAGTAGTTCCAGCAACATGGAGGCCACCACCATCTCCGACGTCCGAGGCCGCAACTCCGGCCTGATTGTCGGAGATCGTCGACTGGCGCAATACACCGGATCCACCAGAAAGAAAAAGGCCTCCGGCAGAGCTGAATTGCTCTGTCGCATGGCCCGCCAGATTCCCCCGGATCGTCGTATCGAGGATAACTACGCCGGCCCCACCCCCGAAGTAGAGCCCTCCACCCCTGAAGTACGAGGTGTTGTTCTCGATGAGTGACGACATAACGGTTGCTTGTCCGCCTCCGAGAGAC
>CAXMQZ010000061.1:0-79985 GCA_964195975.1 uncultured Polyangiaceae bacterium
TAGCTGGTCTTGAAGGTCGGTGCGACTCAGACCTGAGCGCAGCAGGCGAACCCCTCAATTGATGTCGTAACCCACACCTCCGGGCGAGATCACTCCATCGTCACCGTCCATGGCGGCTACGCCACCGATCGGGAACCCATAACCCCAGTGAATATCGGGCATTGCCAAAGAGGCGCCTACGATCCCCGGCAGGTGAGCCACGTTTGCGACCTGTTGGAGGCTTTGATCCGAGCGCAAGTGATCCATGAGCTTGCGGTTGGAGTAGACGATCCCATCCACAAGCATCCGACCTTTTCGTGGGATCCGCCAGCGGTATTCATCAATACGCTCGAGCTTCATGAGGACCTCCTGAGACTGAAAAGGACGAAATCTGGCCTGAACTTCTCACAAAGTTCAGGCTAGTCCTCGGGATCTGGATTTTTCAGAATCCGACGATAGGGCACCGAGATCTGGATTCCCAGTTCATCGAACCGATTCTTCACTCGACGCAGCAGCTCCCTTCGAGTCGCGAAGATCTTGTCTGGCTGCGTCTTGATCATGAATTTGATAATTACCCCATACTCGGTGAACTTGTCGACACCGAGCATGACAGGCTCGTCGGTAAGCGAAGATCCCCAGTCGGGATCTTGGCGCATCTCCCTTGCAATCTCGAGCAGAACTTCCATTACGTGATCGACGTTCTCCTCGAAGGCGATCGGAATCTCGACCACGGCGCGACCCCAGACATAGGTTCTGTTGGTGATCGCCTTGATCTCGCCGTTCGGGATGAAGTGAACCCGGCCTTCGATATCCCGCAGCATCGTAGTGCGCATGTTGACCTTCTCGACTCTGCCCGTGATGCCGCTGATCGTAATCAGATCGCCAAGCTCGAACTGGTCCTCGAGAAGAATCATGAAGCCGCTGAAGTAGTCCCGCATCATGTTCTGAGCTCCAAAGGCGATGGCGACACCCAAGATAGCGGCGCCTCCGAGCACAGTCTTGACATCCACCCCCGCCTCCTGGAGCACCAGTAACGCCGCCGCAGCGATGATCAGGACGGTCAGCGCGCCGCGAAAGCTGAGAGCCAGAGTGTCGGCTCTACTGGTACCGGCTACACGAGATCCTCGACTGTGACGAACTACCGTCCGCGCTACCGGCCGCATCGAGAATCGAATCAGAAAGAGCAGAACCGCGGCAACTCCAATGACAAAAAGCATTCTCGGGCCACGAGTCTTGAGCCAACGCGCCACATTCTGCGGATGGAGCGGACTCTCCAACCAGACGCTCTTTTTCCGAGCTTGCACCGCTTCGAGACGACGAGTCTCGGCTTCTTGCGTCAGAAGTAACTGCTCTGCGTGAAGATCTTCCAGCCGCTCGTGAAGCGAGTCGAGATAGATCCTCCTCTCATCGATTTCGGCCCGTGCGTCCGTTGAGAGACCTTGAACCGAATCGATGTTGGCCTGCACACTCTCCAGCTTGGTCTTGGTGCCGCCTGACGCAATCAGTCCCCGCAACTCCTTTTGTAGCTCAGTCACTGCGCCATTGAGGTTGTCTCTGCTATCTCGAGCTGTCATGAGAAGTTGTTTTTCGAGCTCGATCTGCTCTTCGAGAGCAGCTTTTCGCTCGAGAAAATCTCGTACTTGCTGCTCAGCCTGCTCAGCCTGGGTCTCGAGTTTCTCAGCCTGTCGTCGAGCCTCGATCTGATCTGCGGTTTCTCGAGTCGGGGCCTTGGCGCCACTCTCGGCTACCGGCAACTGCAACGGCACCCCAGGAATTATTTGGATAGGAGGCCCGGATTGAGGCGGAGTCTCTTCGGTAGATTGGACCGGCTCCGGCTCCGGCTCCGCATCCATAGTCGAATCCACCGGTATGCCGATGATCTGTTGAATGGTCTGGTCTTCTCGAGCAATTTTCTTCTTGAGCGCTTCGACTTGAGCTTGAACCGTTTTCGCAGACTGAAAGGTGATCTCCGACTGTCTCTTGGTTGCCTTGAGACGTTCTTCGAGCCCCTCGAGCTCGACCTCCAGATCGGCCACCGTTCCGGGCTCGGCGACTCGATCGATCTCCCCAAGCTCGTCTCCCTTCTCGGCGATCTCCGCTTCGGCTGCGCGGATAGCAAGAGCCAGGTCGTCGAACAACTGGCTCTTGCTTTTGAACTCCCCTTCGAGCGTACTGAGCTTTTCTCGGTCGAGCTCGATGATCTTCTCGAGCCTGAGAAGGCGCTCTGCGTCAGTCAGCGCCGGATCCCCGTTCGAAGCCTCTTGGGCATTGGGATCTGACTCGGTTTGCGGAGCCGCCACTGCAGCTGGCTCCGAGAATGAAACAAGCAATATGCCGCCGCCAGTCCAAGCCAAACAGAGTCCTATCCAAGCAACAAAATTTCTAATTTGCATGAGTCCAGTCTCCCTGAGACCAAGCAAGGAATTGCCTCCCGAAACCAGGAGCCTAGGAACCAAAGAGGCTCCCTTCCGCCTAGTCTCCTGATTCTAGCTTCTTGGAAGACCCCGAGGTGTGTCCACAGATCAATTTATTCGTCTAGAATCGCCTGATGAGAAACCTACAGATTTTCATATCGTGCCTCTTGTTGAGCTCCCTGCCGGCCTTTGCACAGAAGGTGTTTATCGATTACGACAATGCCACGGCGTTCAGTCAGTACCGCACCTACCAGTTCAAGGAGACCCGAGAAGACCTGCGGGATACCCGACCGGAGGTTCACAGCGACATTGTGGTCAAGCTGAAAAGGTATATCCAGGAAGGTGGCATGGAAGAAGTTCAAGCCAGCCCCGATGTGTACGTCGCCTACTACACGGCAAACTATCGAGATCTCCGTCTAGTCCTCAACGACCTGGAGTACACCTATGGTCCGGATTTCTCTCTTGGGGGCTATTGGGAGGGAGGGGTCGGCACCCGAACACCCAATACGTTCGAGTTCCGGGAGGGTACGCTGATCATCGATGTTTGGGATGCCAAGGAGAAGAAGCTGGTCTTTAGAGGCATCGCCACCGCCGCCTTGGCCAAAAAGCACGAGAAAAATGTCGAGAAGGTCGACAAGGCCCTGGAAAAGATCTTCAAACAGTGGGGGGAAATGAAGGGCGATCGAGTGCGGGCACTGCGTAAGTACCAGGAAGGCGATGACGGCTAGCGCTCTCGCCTCGAGATCACTGTTTGGATCGACCGCCCCATCGGTAGAGATAGGCGACGGTCACAATGTCGAAGTCGGCACCAACCCGTGTGTAGGCTCCCGTGTGTGCCGCTATTTTCAACGAGTGTCGTCGTCGTAGCGGCAGAGACAGAGTCAAGCCGACTCTAGAACTTCGCTGCAAATCTTGTTTGTCAAGACCGTTGATGGTGGATTCACCACCTGTGAAGTAGTTGCCATCGAGCGCCAACCAGAGGGTCGGCTTGAGGTTGTAGCTCAGGTGGGCCTGGACACTGCCCACCGGGTCCTGCTCTCGAACGGCTCCTCCTGCGAAGTCATGGTTGTCGGTAAACAACCAGACGCCAATGGCTCCCTCGAAAATCCACTTGCCGTGAATGCTCGAATATCCGAACTCGGGTTTGAAGCTCCAACGATTGGAGCCAAAGTTAATCAATCGGGAGGAGTCGTATTGCCCTGTCGGTGCAATGATGCTCAAACTCACGCCCAGATTTCGACGTTGACGGTACTTCGCAAACTCCGCTGGAGTCACTGCCGGACCACCCAAAAGATTGACCGTCAAGCGGAACCGCGTATCGGCCGGACCCGACCGGCTGCCGCTGACCGGCTCTCCTTCGAGCTTGGCCGACCCACTCAAATAGACGTGCGGGACAGCAGCTGAGAACGATGCCGATCGTCCGAATAGACCCAATGATCTGAAGTAGCCAACGACGCTGGTACGCAAATTGACATCCAGATCCTGAATCGGAGAGGTTGCATCTGAAAGTACGTTGCCGCTGGAGTAGCTGAAGTTGAACAGCACAAAATTCAGCCCGGTGGGGATGGTTCGGTAGGCGCGAGGCTCGAGCTCTTGTGCGCTTGCCAAGGCAGCGATCGACCCAAGAACGAGACAGGATACGGCGAATCTTCCTCGAATGACACCCTCCAACTGACAAAAATCAAACCAGAAGCCAAGAGTATCAGTGTCTCAGCGACGAGGACCCAATAGCCGAGTACCCAATAGATAGAGGTCCGTTCAGCGGCTCAAATACAGCGTTACTCGAGCCACCACCCGCCCGGGCAGTACTCCAGACCCACTCTTGCGGGTAGCATCTCGATGCTGATCAAGTGTAAGAATAGGACAATCCCGCTCAAACGAGAACACCGGAGAAACCATGAAAAAGAGAAGACTCCCCTACCTGGCCTACAACCTGCTGAGCGCCTTGGGTGCAGCCCTGATCTTCGTCGCCATTCTGACCTTTGTGGCTCTCTGGGTCTTGTCTCTCACTTTTAGGGGGGAGGCAAACCCTTACTTCTTCGGAATATTGCTGTACTTGGTGGTACCCGCTTTTCTGGCCGTTGGATTGACTCTCACTCCACTTGGCATGTTGATCAAGTGGCGTCGTTGGAAGCGGCAAGGCGAGCCGGAACGGATGGGATATCCGCTGATCGACTTCAACCGCGCCAACCATCGTAACGCTGCCCTCGCCTTCCTGCTAGGGACGATCATCTTCACAGTCACCAGTGCGGTGGCAAGCTATGGCGCCTTCCATTACAGCGAATCGGTCGCTTTCTGCGGCACTACCTGTCATTCAGTCATGGAACCCGAACATACGACCTATCAGAACTCACCGCATGCACGTGTCTCCTGTGCCCAATGTCATGTAGGGGCCGGAGCAGAGTGGTTTGTGAAGGCCAAAATCTCTGGGCTCTACCAGGTCTACGCCACATTTGCGGACAAGTATCCGAGGCCTATTCCGACGCCCATCAAGAGTTTGCGACCGGCACAAGCGACCTGTGAACAGTGCCATTGGCCTGAAAAGGCATATGGCTCGCAACAGAAACTTTTCAGACATTTCATGTACGACAAAGACAATACTGAGTGGCCGATCAGTCTCTTGATCAAGACTGGCGGTGGCGACCCCAAGTTAGGTCGAGAGGAAGGCATCCACTGGCATATGAATATCGGGGTGAAGGTCGAATATGTTGCCAGGGACGAGAAACGCCAGGACATCCCCTGGATGCGGCTCACCGATCCCAATACGGGCCGCGTGACCGTATACCAAGACAGCTCCAACCCCTTGAGTGAAGAGGAGATATCTGCGGCCACTCCGCGTACGATGGACTGTCTCGACTGCCACAATCGCCCGAGTCACATCTATCTCTCTCCTGACAAGGCAATCGATCAACAGATAGCTGTCGGACGCATCGACAAGACAATCCCGTCCATAAAACGTCTTGCGGTCAGTGCGATGGACTCGGACTACGCCAGCGTTGAAGAGGCCATAGGAGCCATTGCCAATCAAATATCAGATTTCTACCGAACCGAATATCCTGAAATCTATGCCACGAAGAAGCTGAGAATTGACGAGGCGATTGTAGCCACCCAAGAGGCGTACAAAAACAATGTGTTCCCAGTAATGCAAGCGAAGTGGTCAGATTATCCTGACAACATTGGTCATCTCGAGAATCCCGGCTGCATGCGTTGTCACGACGCGCAACATCTTGATTCTGAAGGTATCCCTCTCAGCAGGGAGTGCAACACCTGCCACATTATCCTGACTCAAGGTACAGGCGATCGTTTTGAAATGGCGGGCGCCGAGCCTGGGTTGCGCTTTTCGCACCCGGAAGATATCGGCGAGGCCTGGACCGAGATGGGGTGCTATGAATGTCACTCTGGAATTCAACCCTAAGAGTCCACCCGAGTAACCCGCGTTGCTCGTCCTGCAACTAGTCTCGTCCCACTGCCAGTACCGACACTTGGACTGCCGGCCCCGTCTCCTAGCCTGCATTTCTCACCGATCTCGTTGCGAGATGTTGTATCTGTTTGAAGATGCAAGGCTTGCAAGCGAGGAAGCTGCAGGCGTACTTGAAGTACGTCGAGGACTTCGGAGTGAGCGAAACGCAGCAGATTCATGCAGATACGACATCGGAGTAGAGGTTTGGTGAGAAATGCAGGCTAGAGATCGAGAATGAAACTCGCTCGCCAGCCTTCGGGTCGGTGCTCGATGCTCAGTTGGTGGTAAGTCACCGCCTTGATCAGTGTCTTGAGACCGTGCCGCTCGGGATCGTAGGATTCGCCCCGAACCGACCCCGTGAGTCGCCATCCAGAGTCGGCCTCCTCGAGCCGGATCCTGGCGTCCGAGAGCACCAGACCTTCGGTCTCGTACCAAACGATCACCTCGTTGAGCCAATCGACGAGGAGCAACTCGAGGTCGTGCGACTCCAGCTCGACATCTCTCGAGACAGAGGCCGAGACTCTCTGGAGATCGACCATGGAGTCGGTCAGGCCCCGGAGAGCCTCGACAAACAACTCGGGCAGAGCGACTGCTGTGACTTCGATCCCGAGATCGGCGGTGTGATCTAAGAAGCGATAGGCCAATTCATGCTCAGATGCTCGCGAGGTACCAGGACAGGCACCCTGTCGAACACATCTACGAAGTGATGGCAACAGATGGTAGCCACCTCGCTGAGAGAGTGGTGGTTCCCTGTTATTTCAGCGATAGAGGTCATTTTCACATCCGACAGACCACAGGGCACAATGGCTGCGAAATACTCGAGATCGGTGTCTACGTTGAGAGCAAAGCCATGACTCGTAACCCAGCGGCTGATGTGGACTCCAATCGAAGCAACCTTCCTATTCTCGACCCACACACCCAGCTCTTCGCTGCTCCGACGCGGTTGCGAATCAACGCCCAGCTCCGCCAAGGTTGCGACAAGAACCGTTTGCAAGTCATGAACATATCGTCGAATGTCACGTCTGTCGGGGTTGAGATCGATGATCGGGTAGCCAACCAGTTGCCCAGGTCCGTGGTAGGTGACCTGACCGCCTCGATTGCATTCCGCCACCTCGACACCCCGTGTCTCCAGCCACTCGGGATCGGCCAAAACATCTGCGTTGCTGGCATTCCGGCCCAGGGTATAGACGTGCGGGTGCTCCAGAAAAAGCAAAACATCACTCTTCCTACCAGCACGCACTGCGTCGCGTATGCTGACTTGGAGTCGCTCCGAGGCAGGGTAGGAAATCCGGCCGAGAAAGCCCCACTCGAGCTTGCGTTCAGGCCTGTCTGACACTCTGCCTCTGAAGCAAGCCAGCCCTAGAGGAAGGGATCCAGCTCGCTCCAACTCTCCTCGAGCAGGGTTTGTTTGATGTGAATCATGAAGTGGTCGGCATCGGCGCCATCGACCAATCGATGGTCGAAGGTGATCGCAAAATACGACATGTACTTGATGGCGATGGTGTCGTTGCCATCCGCGTCGCTCTCGACGACAGGCCTTTTTTCAATCGTACCGATTCCCAGAATGGCAACCTGGGGTTGATTGATAATCGGCGTTCCGAACAGGGAGCCAAATACACCTGGGTTGGTAATTGTGAAAGTTCCTCCCTGAATCTCCTCTGGAACGAGTTTTTTTCTTCGGGCACGATCGGCCAGGTCGTTGGCGGTCTTGGCCAATCCGACCAGGTTCAGCCCATCAGCGTGCCGAATCACCGGGACGAGAAGACCCCAATCGAGAGCCACCGCCATACCGAGATTGATGTCTTTTTTGAACACGACGCTAGTGCCATCGATGGAGGCGTTGAGCTTCGGGCTGGCAATCAAAGCGTTCGCCACCGCTTTGAAGATAAACGGCATGAAGCTCAGCTTGGTCCCGTGGGTCCGGAGAAAGCCGTCTTTGGCACGGTCCCTCACCTTGGCGACACGAGAGAGATCCATGTGAAACACGGTGGTGACGTGCGCCGATGTCTGTTTTGAGTAGACCATGTGAGCCGCAGTCAACTTGCGGATATTCGACATGGGCTCGATCTCGACATTGTCGCCTTCCGCGAAGGCCGGGACCATGAATTGGCCGGGTTGCGCTGTCGCAGCCTTGACCATTACCTCGGCCGTCCTTACCCCTGGAGCGGTCGATGTGTCGACTCGACTCTCCAGATACCTCAGAAGATCGTTCTTCGTCACTCGACCATGGATACCTGTGCCGGGCACTCGAGACAGATCGATTTCTTTCTCCTCGGCCATGCGACGAACCAGCGGGCTCGACATCTTGCGCACACGATCCACGAGCTCAGGCTCGACCACCGTGTCAGTCTGGTCTGCCACCTCGTCGATCGTCTCAGCAGCAGCTACGGCTTCAGCTGCCGAAGTCATCTTGGGATCACGAACCTCCTCGGCCAGGTCGGCCGAAGCTTCGCTCGCGGCCGGCACTTCACCCGCCTCGCCGATCACCGCCACTACGGCTTCGATTTGAACCGTGGCTCCCTCCGGGTACTTCACTTCCAAAAGGACACCGGATGCTGGGCTGGGTATCTCCGCATCGACTTTGTCGGTAGAAATCTCAAAGAGCGGCTGATCGCGCTCAACGGTCTCACCGACGGCAATCAGCCACTTTGTGATCGTTCCCTCGGCGATCGATTCGCCCATCTGCGGCATGATGACTTCTGTAGACATTCGTTCTCAGTTCCTTGTCAGATGTGAATCGCTGCACCGACTGCGGCGTGCGCTGCCTCGGCGAGAGCCTCCGAGAGCGTCGGGTGCGCATGAATGGTACGAAACAGCTCCTCGGTAGTGGACTCGATCTGGAGCGCCACACAGGCCTCGGCGATCAGATCCGTTGCATGAGGACCGATGATATGGACACCGAGTAGCTCGTCATACTTTCTTTCGCGCACCACTTTGACAAACCCATCGGTCTTGCCCTCGATGGCTGCTTTTGCCAACGCGGTGAACGGGAACTTCCCAACGGCGACGTCGTAGCCGCGATCTATGGCTTCGGCCTCGGTCAGACCCACACTCCCCACTTCTGGGTCGCAGTAGGTCACACTGGGGACGTGATCGTAGTTGATCGGGCGCACGGCTTTCCCCGCCATGTGTTCGACCGCCAGAATACCTTCGGCGGATGCGACATGCGCCAACCAGGGCGTCTCGACTACGTCTCCGATGGCATAGATGTTGGACAGGTTGGTTTGCATGGTCTCGTTGACTTCGACATAGCCCCGGTCGAGACGAATTCCAAGAGACTCAAGGCCGAGCCCGTCCGTGACCGGGGCCCTACCGACCGCGACCAGTAGCATCTCGGTGTCTATCGATCCCTTCTCGCCCCCTTCTGTCTCGATCTCTATCGACAGACCGCCATCCTTTGTCTCAACCGAGGTCAGTTTGGTATTCGCCAGCGATCGGATCTTTCGCTTTCGAAATGACCGTTCGAGCTGCTTCGAGATCTCTTCGTCCTCGAGCGGCAGCAGTCGGGGCAGCATCTCTACAAGCGTCACTTGCGATCCAAAGGAAGAAAAAATCGACGCGAACTCGGTGCCGACTGCTCCGGCGCCCAGTACGACAAGCGATCCAGGTATCGGTGGAAGCTCGAGCAGTTGATCGGAGTTTAGAATCTTCTCGCCATCGGTGGGCGCCGGAGGAATATCCCGTGGAACTGATCCGGTTGCGATCAGTATGTTCTTTGCATGACAGGTGTCGGTACCGGCGTCGTTGGAAACTTCCACCTCATTCGGACCTACCAGCTTCCCGAACCCGTGTAGAGCCTCGATCTTGTTCTTTTTGAACAGAAAAGCGATCCCCTTGGCGTTCTTGTCAACCACACGGTTCTTATAGTTTCGGGTGCCTTCCAGATTCAGGGCGGGTGAACCCGTATCGACACCAAACTTCTCCGAACTGTTGATCTCGTCCATCAATCCGGCCGTATGGAGCAGTGCCTTGGTCGGAATACATCCCCGATGCAGACAGGTGCCTCCAAGGTAGGGGTCCTTTTCGACTACGGCAACACTCATACCGAGTTGGGCGGCCCGAATAGCTGCTACATAGCCACCCGGCCCGCTGCCAATAATTATGAGGTCTAGAGTTTCTGACATCTGTTGAGGCTCCGAAGGGGCTCGGCAGATCCGAGCTCCACACCTGTCGATTAGGCGCCGAGTGTAACCGATCGCTCAGAACAGAGTCGACTTGTAAGGTCACCAAGATTTGAGAATCCAGATAGGATCGGCCGATCGTTGAAACCCATCTCTCGGGGACTTGGACAATGGTGACAAATCTCAACACCGCGCTGGTACTGACCGGAGGTGGTGCACGTGCGGCATATCAAGTCGGCTTTCTTCGCTGCCTGGCCCGTCGGCTGCCTGACACAGCCCTTCCTATCCTGACTGGTTTTTCAGCCGGCGCGATCAATGCGAGCTGTCTGGCCTCGCAAACGGGTGACCTGAGGGAAAAGGTAGACTATTTGACCGACCTATGGCGGGGACTGAGCCCCGAGCGAATATTTCGCGTCGACAGCCGCACGCTGGCGACAACTGTTCTTCGGTGGGGACTGAGACTGTTGTCGGGCGGCGGAGCGGCTGCTCCCCAAGTACGAGCACTTTTGGATACCAGCCCACTACGCCAGCTACTGGCTGAAACCCTGGGAGGATCTGGCGGGCCGATTCCTGGGATCCAGCAAAACATCGGTGATGGAGTGCTTCGAGCGCTTTCGATAACAACCCTGAACATCACGACCGGTCAGACGGTCACCTGGGTCCAGGGGTGCGATCTGGAAGCCTGGTCGAGACCGGCCCGGGTCGGAGTCGAGACTCAGATCACAGTCGATCACGTCATGGCATCCAGCGCGCTGCCGTTTATGTTTCCGGCCGTACGACTCGGCAACAATTGGTATGGCGACGGCGGGGTTCGCATGTCTACTCCCCTCGCCCCCGCCATTCATCTCGGTGCGGACCGGATTCTCGCGATATCGACCCGCTTTCAACGCTCCGCAGCTCAAGCTTCAGAGCCAACGTCGTTCGAATACCCTGCACCGGCGCAGCTGGCGGGCGTAATGCTCAATGCTATTTTTCTGGATGCGATCGATCAAGATGCGCTGCGATTGGAGCGAGTCAATCGTCTCTTGAGTCAAACCGATCCTGAGAACTGGGGCACTCTGCGACCCATCCGTCTATTGGTTCTGAGGCCGTCGGTCGATCTGGGCAAACTGGCAGCGGAATTCGAGCCCAAGCTACCCAAGACCTTCCGGTTTCTCACCCGAGGCCTCGGAACCCGAGAGACGACGAGCCCGGACATGCTGAGTATGTTGATGTTCCAGAGTGACTATCTTTCGAGATTGATCGAGATCGGAGAGCGAGATACCGAGGCCCGGATGCCCGAAATCGAGAGCTGGCTTTCTAGGCGATCGTAATCTCCTCGCAGAGAAAGACGTCCTGAATAGCGTTGAGCAGGTCCACACCTTCGGACATGGGTCGCTGAAACGCCTTCCGACCTGAGATCATGCCGGTGCCACCGCCGCGTTTGTTGATGACCGCGGTACGGACTGCTTGAGCTTTATCGCTCTCTCCCGAGCTTGCACCACCAGAGTTGATCAGACCTATTCGCCCCATGTAGCAGTTGGCAACCTGCCATCTCACCAGATCTACGGGGTGGTCGCTCACCAGGTCGCTGTAGACCAGTGGGCTTGTTTTCCCAAAGCCCACCGCTGTGTAGCCTCCATTGTTGGTAGCCTGCTTTTGCTTGACAATATCTGCCTCGATCGTCACACCAAGATGATTTGCTTGACCGGTTAGATCGGCAGAGGCGTGATAGTCGACACCATCCTTCTTGAAGGCGGAGTTTCGTAGATAGCACCAAAGAATGGTCGCCAGACCCATCTCGTGAGCCTGCGCGAAGGCTTCGGAGATCTCGACCAGCTCTCGGTCACACTCCTCAGATCCAAAGTAGATGGTCGCGCCCACTGCCGCTGCACCCAGCTCCCAGGCTTGCTCGACCTGCGCAAAGAGAATCTGTTTGTATCGATTTGGGTAGGTCAACAGCTCGTTGTGGTTGATCTTGACGACAAAGGGGATTCTGTGTGCGTACTTTCTCGACATCAAGCCCAAGACTCCCAATGTCGAGGCAACCGCATTGCAGCCCCCGTCGATAGCGAGCCGGACGATGTTCTCCGGGTCGAAGTAGGCCGGATTGGGCGCGAACGAGGCCGCGGCCGAGTGTTCGATTCCCTGGTCGACAGGCAGGATGGACAGGTAGCCGGTGCCCGCCAGACGTCCATGGTCATACAGCCTGTTCAGATTGACCAGGACAGTCGGCTTGCGATCCGAGGTCCCGAACACGCGATCGATGTGATCAGATCCGGGAAGCTGCAAGGTTTCTTTGGGCACCCCGACGCACGTGTGGGTGAGAAGAGATTCTGCCTCGTCCCCGAGCATCTCGGCAACGTTGTCAATGGTTGTAGAAGATTGCGCAACAGTCATGGTCCAACTCCCTTAAGAAGGCTCGTTTCGTAGCACTAAATTATCTCACACCGCTCGACACTTCTCGATGCGATCGACAAACAGTCGAATCGCCTGCCAGACATCGGGGTAGGAGAGCAGATCATTGTGGCCAGCCGACTCCTGCTCGAGCCAATCGGCGTCGGGTACTGCAGCCGCCAACCTACGGCCCTGTTCGACCGGGATGATTGGGTCTCGAGTGCCGTGAATCAACAAAGTCGGCTGCTGGATTTGCCCTGCAATTGCGACTGAATCATAGGACTCTCGCAACGCGAGCCCAACCAACCAATTTGGAAAGTGTATAGCTGCCACATCTCGGAGCGATGTCCATGCGCTGATCGCGATGAGCCCGTCGACGCTCTCATGCTTCGACGCCAGATAGAAAGCGACAGCCGCACCCAGGGACCACCCACAGACCACCAGAGGCCGGTCTGGATGCTGCTCGACCAGCCACTCCAAAGCCGCTTCAGCTGCCTGCTCGAGCGCATCTTCACTCGGGGCACCCGAGCTGCGTCCGTACCCGGGATAGTCCACCACGAGGTAGGGGGCCTCGAGCGCTTCCAGCCGTGCCAACGTTGCCGCGGCTCGTAGAGTCTCGAGGTTTTCACCATTCCCATGAAAAAACAGAATCGCCGGCCGCTTCGACCCGATACCTACAGGTGGTTTGTGCCAACCGACCTGGGTCGAACCATCACCCGAGGTGATGGCGACTTCCTCAATACCTGGAGTCGGTTCTCCCACCGGAATCGCGGGGGATGGATAGATCATGTCACGCATGGAACAGCTCCCAACCCACAGGAGTGAGCAAATCAGTAGTAGGTGCAATGAACCCGGCTCGAGGCGATGCTGGCGTTTGGGCGCTGCCATAACCGAAAAAAGACGCTTGCACCATTATGCCCACGCGCTCATGAAGAATGAGGCTAAAGCTCTGGCACCTCGAAACCAAGCCTCAGCATCAGGCTCTGGATTATTCGTGCCGTCAGTCCCCAAACCTGTCTCGACCCGACGTGGTAGACACGGATCTGACGTTCGACACCGTCGATCCTGACCATGCGATCCTCGACCATTTGGTAGTCCGAAAAGGCGAGCAGTGGCACCGAGAAAACTTCCGAAATCTCATCCTCGTTGATCTCGGTCTCCAAGGGAAAGGGAACTGCCCCGACGCAGGGCACAATGTGGAAGCCACTAGGCGTGGCGGACTCATCGAGCTCGCCGATCCTCACTACTTTTCCAGCACCGAGCCCGATCTCCTCTTCAGCCTCACGCAGCGCCGCCGACCAGTGATCCTCACCTGTTTCCAAGCCTCCTCCCGGAAACGCGATCTGACTCTTATGCTGGGGCACAGACTCGGCCCGTTTGGTCAGCACCGTCCAAAGCTCCCCCGCATCGACGAACAGCGGAACCAGAACTGCTGCTTGACGTGAGTCGCCCGGACTCAAACGGCGCGGTGGTGGTGTCGCCAGCTGATCGCGCAACTCGACAATCCAACTGTGAATGGACTCTGTGTCGGTCATCATTCATTGCCTCCGAACCCAAGACCAAAGGCTCTGATCGTCAAGGTCTGCGCCATCGGATCCTCCTGAGGCATCTCGAAGCTCAACAGGTATATTTGTTGGTTTTCAGAGCTCCACCACATCGGATGCTGGGCACGACGCTTGAGGCCCTCCACCTGAAATCCGATGCTTCCGTCTGGAGCCAGGACCGTGTTCCCCAGTGATCCACCCCGAAGCTCGAGCTCCGGCTCGGCCTGTGAACCAAACTGAAGATACACTGATCCCAACGGTGTTGGGCTCGCCAATAAGAGCTGAGCTCTCTGGTTTCCTTCGACGAGCCACCGCCCATTGGAGGTCGGTCGAGCTGCTCCGCTCAACGAGCGTACCCACAGACCCTGGCCCATCACCTCTCCACCGTTTGGAATTGGCCTCTGCGATGTCTCCGGCGGAAGCCATTGGTTCAGCCAGCCGGAAGCGTGTCGGTACATTCTCTCGGGTGTCACCAGGTCGACAGTCGGTGCAATCCAGGTTGGCATCATCAGTGGAGCCGCACAAACCGCAGTGATCCAAATCCACTGCCGCGGTAGCGGTCGCGTCGGCACAAACCAGAGAGCCCCTGTCAGTGGAAGTAACCAACCGTTTCCGACCGCGGCAGGCCCATCAAAGAAATTAAACGGCATGAGAAGCGCAAAAGCGATCGACCCGACCAGTGCGGAAAGCCAAAGCGAGGTCCGTCCTTCCCCTCCCTGCGCCATACCCAATGCCAAGATCAAGGGCAAGAAGTACGGAATTACTCCGACATTGCGACCTATCGCCAAGTAAAGAAGGTTCCAAGCCGACAGACTCATGTCCAGCTCTGAGGGAATCAGACCTTCCAAACTCGGTAGGGCAAGAAAAAGTGGCAGAGCCACTCCAACGGCCAGCGCGGCGATCCCCGATTTCCTGTAGTCAGCAGGCACCGAAAGAGTCACTGGAAGCAGCAATACGCCATAGACCGGGTGGTAGGTCATCGTGATCCCGGTCAATAGACCGATCGCAAACCAATTCAAGGAAATAGGGAAGGCCCTTGGTGGTTGGCGATAGAGCTCTTGCATGTCGTGTAGACCTGGTTCTTCGAACCGAAAAGTCAAACCGATAGCGACGACGACTATCGACAACAGCAAAATATGCGGTTGGACCAGAAAAACCGATCGGTAGGTCACGGATGCAAAGACAAGCAGGGCTATCAGAAGCGGTGTGACGTTTCCAAGCCGCTTGCCAAGCTGTCGGACCGCAGCAAAGGCCGCTAACCCGAGCAAGAGCGCATTGGCGATCGCGGGACCCCGCTGCCCTGCGACTCTGACAAAGGGCGCCAAGACCAGCGGATAGATCTGGGGATGACCAAAGCGCTGAGTGCCGGAGTCGCTGTCGACGGCCAATACGAGATCTCGCTCGCGATCGCCAAACCGCTCGCGACTGCGGTCTCGATCGGCATCCCCATACTCGAGATCCAGATCGTAGGCCAAGCTTTCGGCCTGGAGATAGGTAGAGATCTCGACATCGGTCATGTCCTCGACAGTTCGTTCGCAGGACACCGCTGCGATGAGCAAGAGGCCCAGCAAAACCAAGAGGACCAACCATGGACCACGCCAAAGAGCTCCTCTCCAGGCTACAGGAACCGCAACCATTTTGGTCCTCCGAGGGCGTTGAAACCAGCAATCCCCTTCAGATGCGGCTCGATCACCAGCATCGAAGCGCCGATCGGTCGGCGGGTGGAAATCTCGCAATCGTAAGTCTCGCCAGGCTCGATATCGTGTGGCAGATAGATCCACTCCGCGTTTTGTTCTTCAGACCACGGATCCACCCGCCAATGCAGTTGCACCATAACCCCTCCGGTGCCCCGAATCGTCGCCAGCCAGCGAGCGGGACCATGGTTGACCAAGCGAATCCTGAGCTGTCGGGAGCCACCTTCAGGCCAAGGAAGTCTGCCTCCGTCGACGCGAAGCTCCGCCGCGATCTGACGCCAAACCAGCGTGCTCGGCGGGGGCAACGCGGGGATGGAATAGCCGTTCGGTTCGAGCGTCTGAAACTCCTGACACGCTTCGACAACCGCCGCTGCTGCCCGTCTCGGATCGTTCTCCCGCTCTACATACTCGCGGGCTGACCGTGACATCGCGTCGAGCCTGGCTCGGTCGCGAAGAAGTCGGCCAACCTGACCCGCAAGGGCCTCGACTTCCCCATCACCGAGTGACACTTTGACCGCAACCGCATCGGGAAGCTCTGCGCCATGGGCGTAGTCTGAAACAATGGCGGGTCGACCCAGCGCTAGTACCCTGAGAAGCGAGGCCGAGGTCTCTCCCGCGGTCGGATATCGAAGATTTACACACAGATCGCAGCCCGCGATGGCGGCCTCGAACTCACTGTAGTCAAGAAACCCAGTGCTGTGGACTCGATCGCTGACACCAGCCTTGGCGGCCACTGCCTCGAAATCCAATACCGGCGAGACCTCACCAGCTATCAACAAATGAGTCTGCTCGAGTCCAGGTTGAGCCAGAGCTTCGATGACTTTTTCGGTGCGTTTGATCGGGGTTTGAAATCCGAACGATCCAATGAGTGGAGCCTCCTTGTCGAGTCCGAGGCGCTGTCGAAAGGCGACTCCCGCATCAAGATCAGGTCGTGGGGGCAACGGAATGCCCATCGGCACCTGTCGAACCGGGAGATCGGGATCGTCTTCCCTGACTCGATCCAATGCCCAGCGGCTGTGGACCAACACACCCTTTTGGCTTCTCAGCAGGCTACGGTTTGCGGTCAGTCCGAACATGGCCGCCTGCCCCAACTCTCCCCAGCGTCTGGCTTTAGCTGCAAAGCAGCCCACCCAACCATGGTCCGCTTCGAGCCGCTGAAGATAGGGATCGAGCTCTGAGCGGCCGAGAGTGGACTCCACCAACAGATGATGCAGCATCACATCGTGCAGAACCACAACACCTGGCCGTTCGATAGCCAGGGCGACCACGACTTCGTGGTAGCGGTTGTTGCCAACTTGATACAAGGCGACCCTGTTGTCCAACCCCGTCTGATCGGAGTCGACTGGCTGCCATCGTTGGACTAGCTCAGCCGCCAGGGGCTGGTCATTCAACCGAATCACGCGTAGCTCGCAGAGATCTGCGAGATAGGGCAGCAGATCACGGCTGTAGTCGGAGATTCCCGACCGCACAGGTGGGAGCGGGGATACGTAGTCAATGGCAAGGGCCTGGGCCATGAAAACGGGACTCACTTCCGATCTGTTCGAGACACCGACGGGTCAACTAGCCGATTCTGAGCCGGTGGTCGTGCCTTCACCCATTTGATAGGTCAACCAAGCCTCGATAAACGGCTCCACGTCGCCATCCAGCACACGATCGGCGTCTCCTATCTCGACACCTGTGCGATGGTCCTTGACCATCCGGTATGGATGAAGAACATAGCTGCGGATCTGGCTGCCCCAGGCAATATCCTTCTTTGCGTCTTCGATCGCTGCTGCCTCTTCCGCTCGTTTTTTCAGCTCCAGGTCATAGAGGCGTGCCCGGAGAATCTTCATCGCTGTAGCGCGGTTTTTGTGTTGACTGCGTTCGTTCTGGCACGCCGCCACGATGCCAGAAGGAAGATGGGTGATTCGAACCGCCGATTCCGTTTTGTTGACATGTTGTCCGCCAGCACCCGAAGCGCGGTAGGTATCCACCCTCAGATCACCGTCCTCGATCTCGACTTCCACATCATCGTCGACCTCCGGGAATACAAACACCGAAGCGAACGAGGTGTGGCGACGACTGGCGGCATCAAACGGACTGATCCGAACCAGCCGGTGCACTCCTGACTCGCCATTCAAATAGCCATAGGCGTAGTCGCCACGAATCGCGATCGTGGCACTCTTGATCCCCGCTTCCTCACCATCCAACCGATCCAATAACTCGGTCTCGAACCCACGTCGCTCGCCCCAACGCAGATACATCCGGAGCAAAACCTCAGCCCAGTCCTGAGACTCGGTTCCTCCGGCACCGGGATGGATCGTCAAGAGCGCGTTCTTGTCGTCATCCGAACCCGACAGCTTGAGCTGCAACTCCAGCTGCCGCAGATCGTCGGCAAGTCGAGCTGTAAAGCTCTCGACCTCGTCATCGGTCTCGCCTTCGGCCATGAGCTCTTGCCAGGCGCTCAGTTCCTCACCATCCTCTCTCAAACGGTTGAGAGTCGATAACCGACGTTCCAAGCTACGCCGTTGGCGCAACAGCGGCGCACTCTTGCGTGGATCGTCCCAAAACCCAGGTGCTTGAAGTTTTTGATCGATGTCGGAGATCTGCTCTTCTAGACGAGCGTCCTCAAAGATACCCCCGAAGGTCGACCAATTGGCGCTGCAGCGATTCGAACTGTTGTTGAAGCTCAGGAGAAGTCACGATCTGGAGTCCTTGCGAGTGACGAATATAGCAGAGCCGACAAGTGTGAAGCTGAGCACCGGGACGACCCAGGGGGCGGACGAATAGAGGGTGCGGCCTCGAGCACCCGGTAGGTCTGCCGCCAAGATACCCCTCTCGCCGACACCGAGTTGCTGCTCTACGGAACCATCGGGCGCTACGATTGCCGATACACCCGTCAACGCAGCTCGAACCAGATACCGACGAGATTCGGCAGCGCGAAATCGCGCTGCATGGAAGTGCTGCCACGGAGCCGAGCTGTCCCCATACCAAGCATCGTTTGTGACCGTCACGAGTACAGAGCTACCCAGTCTCACTTGACGAGCAACCTCCTCGGGAAAGGTAATCTCGTAGCAGATCGCGATCGCGAGCTCCTGGTCTTGCCAGGTCAAAGGAGAGACGTCGGTACCCGGAGAGAACGCCCCAGCGCCGCGGGCGATCTGATTGAGAAACGGCACCCATCTCGACATCGGAACATACTCGCCAAAGGGCACCAGAAGGTGTTTGTCATACTGACCTTCGAGCCCGGATTCTGAAACAAGAAGAACTGAGTTGTGGTCGCCGAGATCTGACGTCGTCGAGGAGTTCAAGAGAACTGGACAGCTCTCGCGAGCGAACCGCTCGACGTCGTGGCGAAAGGTCGCGTCGCGTCCAAATGAATAGGGCCAGGCGGCGCTTTCGGGCCAGATCACGAGTGCATCCGGTGAATCGCAGGCACGTTGCGACATCGAAAACAGCTCACCGTAGTTTTGATCGACACGTTCACGGTTCCAGTCCATCATGATCTCGAAGTTGGGCTGAAGGAGCCTTACCGACAACACCGAGCTATCCGTGAACTCGATGTTGCTGCCCGACCAACGGCCCCCTACGGCCAAGGCAACGAGGCAGAGACTGATCGTCACGAAGCCTGCGCGCCAGCTTCTTGTTGCCCATGCTTGCGCGACACTGACGTTGGACAGCACAACGAGGAAAGAAATCCCGAAGATACCCACCCATCCCGCGAGAGGAAGTGCGCCTGGAACCTCCACCCACGACTGACCAGCCAAGTTCCAGGGAAAACCGTTGAACAGGTGTGTTCTGAGCCATTCGATAGCCACCCAAAGTGCGGGCAAACCGAGCCAAGAGATCCATCCGCCCCGTCTCCAAAACCGAGACCCGATTCCGGCAAAGAGAGCCTGGTAGAGGGCCAGATAACTACTCCCCGCGATGAGTCCGAGGATCGCCAGCCAACCCGGTAGTTGACCGTAGTGCTCGAGGGTGGGCGCAATCCACGGTATCGATATCAACCAGAAACCGAGACCATGGACAAAACCCAACAGCGTGGTTCGACGCTGACCCAAGAGCAGCAGTAACGGGACCAAGGCAACCCACGGCACCACGACCAGCGGATTTTTGCCAAAACAAAGACCCCACAAACCGCCGCCTGCAAAGGCCAGCAGCCAAGGGCCCACAATCAACAGTTTCTTCAGCGTGTTACCCAGGTGTCGAGCTTGTACGATCTGCGGACCCGAGCGGCAACTGTCTCAGCGTCCGCAAGGTCGGCGTAGGGCCCGATGCGGACTCGATACATGGTCTGCCCACCCACCTCGACCGGCGACAAGAACGCCGGGAAACCGCCCCCGGAAAGTTGTGATATCAGTTTCTTGGCCTGACTCTCATCGGCGGACGAAAAGACTTGAATCACGTGCTCGCCCTCGGCGGTTGACCCGCCGGTAGCCGCGGTTGGCTGCTGTTGCCTCGGTGCGGTTTCGGCAACCTTCGCCGGCTGCTCGGGTCGAACCGGCTCCGCAGATTCCTTTACGCCGACGTCCTCCGCCAGAGTCGTGTCAGACTGGGGCTCTTCTGCGACCTCTGCCAGACTGGGTTGGGCTTCCGAGTCCTCTCCTGAGAAGAAGTGGAGCTCTTGGACCTCACCATTCTCACTTGCCGCAGTTGGCTCTTCGAAGAGCGCTTCACCGCGTTCGGCGATCGCTGTCTGCTCATCCCGCTGTCCTATCCAGACTCCAGAAAAGAAGGCTGCGACGACACAGACCAGCAAAACAACAAAAACGACCAACACCTGACGATTTGTCAGGGCAATTTCGTAGTAGCTAGGCTCGTGCGAATGACTCAAGGCTCAATCAAGCTCCCCTGTCGGTTTTTTCTGATCCTGCTTACCCATAAATGCTTGCATCATCTCGATGGGAAGCGGAAAAACGATCGTGGAATTCTGCTCGGCAGCGATCTCGGTCAGCGTTTGCAAATAGCGCAACTGGAGCGTGGTCGGATTGGCACTGATGTTGGTTGCTGCTTCAGACAGACTGTAAGACGCTTGCAACTCACCGTCTGCGTGGATGATCTTAGCGCGTTTTTCGCGTTCAGCCTCAGCTTGTTTGGCCATGGCCCTCTGCATCTCCTGGGGCAGGTCAACATGTTTGACCTCTACAGAAGACACTTTGACACCCCAAGGATCGGTGTGTTTGTCGATAATCGACTGCAGCTCTTCGTTGAGCTTTTCTCTCTCTGACAACAACTCATCGAGCTCGGCCTGACCCAAGACAGATCGTAGAGTCGTCTGTGCCATCTGGCTTGTGGCGAACAGATAGTTTTCGACCTCCACCACCGACTTGATCGGATCGACCACCCTGAAATAAACCACAGCATTCACCTTTACAGAAACATTGTCCTTGGTAATCACGTCCTGGGACGGCACATCGTGAACAATGGTCCGGAGTGATACTTTCACCATACGATCGATCGGCCAGAAAATGAGCACCAGTCCAGGCCCCTTGGGTCTGGCGACAATTCGGCCCAATCGGAATATGACCGCGCGCTCGTATTCGTTGAGAATGTTGACCCATCGAGTGAGAAATACGAGACCCAGAAACACAACAAGAATCAGCCCATAAAGTGTCATACCGCCTCCCCCTTGCAATGCGTTGATATCGAAACGCCAGGCCGCACCTGGAGGTTCATACCGTCGACAGCCACAACCTCGATCGGTGCGCCTCGAGCTATCGGAACATCCGAGTGAGCATCCCAGATCTCTCCGTGCACGAACACCTTGCCAGTCGGATCCAGCTCGGAACGAGCCACTCCCTGTTCATGAACCAGCCCTTCCCTGCCAGTGGTCACCTGACCTCGATAGGTGCGAACGACCATCGTGAGTAGAAACCCCACCACCACAATCGTGAAAAGAGTCACGCTGAAGATCACATCCAAGCTGACGCGAATAGCCGGATCAGCGCTTTTGAACAGCATCAGAGAGCCCAGAACCAGCGAGATCACCCCACCAACGGTTAGCAGACCGTAGCTGACGACTTTGACCTCGGCAATAAAGAAAATGAGGGCCAGGATGATCAGGGCGACTCCCGCATAGTTGACTGGCAAGACCGAGAGCGCAAAAAAAGCCAGGATAAGACAGATTCCACCTACGACACCGGGCAGGATTGCACCCGGGTTCGACAACTCGAAGTAGAGCCCGAGTCCACCGAGGGTCATGAGAATGTAAGCAATGTTGGGGTGGGCGATCGTTGCCAGAAATTTTTGAAAAACGCCCATCTCGCGACTTTCCACAACAGCGTCGGCGGTATCTAATAAGTCCGGCTCGCCACCCTCTGACGACACCTCGTATCCGTCGATTTTCTTCAACAGATCCGGAAGACTGGTGGCTACGAAGTCGATCAAACCATTCTCGAGAGCTTCTTGCGCTGTAAAGGAGCGGCTCTCTACTACGGCCGCCTCGGCAAGCTCCGCATTGCGACCATTTCGTGTCGCTAGAGACCGTATAGTCGCGGCCGCATCTTCCTCGACCTTTTCACCCAAATTGCCCTCGAGATCTTCTCCCTGTCCTCCCACCGGATGGGCCGCGCCTGTATTGGTTCCCGGAGCCATAGCGGCCACATCGGCGGCCATCAGCAAGAAGAAGCCTGCCGAAGCAGCCTGAGCTCCGCTTGGCGACACAAAGACGACTACGGGTGTCTCTGCATTGAGCATGGCCGTGAAGATCTCCCGAGTCGATGTCAACAGCCCCCCCGGTGTCGATAGCTGAATGACAAACGCTTCGGCACCGATTCGATCAGCCTCTTCGAGCGACTCGATTACAAACTGAGCTGCGACTGGATGAATGATCGAGTCGAGCTCGATTCGCAAGATCGTTTTGGAGTTTTCTACTTCTTCGGAGCTCTGAGCTTCGACCTGCCCGGGTTCATCGGTCTGGGACTGCTCAGCAGCTGCCCAAGGTGCGATGAGGAACCCTGTCATGCCGGCCAACAGAAGCACTGCTAGAGCAAATTCTGCTTTGATCGACTTTCCACTCAAGATTGTCACCGACCCCCAATCGATCAGTATAGCGGGCTCAGTCACCAATCGGCAGCTCGATCTCGGCCGGCGCAAGGCATCGCCCAATCTCACAGGCCTGGTACTCGAGTCGCAGTGAACCCCTGCTCTCACCACCCGTTCGGATCTCGCCGAGAATCTCGAAGCATCCGAGATAGACAGCAACTTCCTCCTCGTCCTTCGAATACGAGAAAGATTTCCCTTCAGGAAAGGTTACTTCTAACAACTCGACGTCGACTCCCACGAGCCGGACCGGACGAAATTCCGACTGGTCTGTCCCGGGCGCGTACAGATGCCAACCGGGCGCGACATCGACATGGAGTCGAAACGACCGCAATTCCCGGGTGTCTCCCGGGTAGACCGTCAGATCTGCAGTGACTACGTTCTCTGTGACCACTTCATGACGGCTGCCAAACCCGACTACCTCCTCACCTGAGTCGACGAGCTCGGTATCGTCACCAATCGCTTCATGATATCTCTTTGTGGCGAGCGCCAATGTCTTGAAAGCTGCTGGATGACGCTCTGCTGGAGCCCCGAAAACACGCAGAGCCTGCTCCGCAATCTCCAGCCAACCAGGATCGCGCGTCGCCTCGAACAGGTCGACAAGATTGAGTACGGCCACAGCATTGGCCCCTGGGACCGCACCATCGATCACTTCCTTGCTTCGAAACAGGACATCGTCGCTTTCGGCCGCCACATAGAACCCTCCATTGGGGTCAGCCAACCGGTCGATCTGCTCTCTGGTGAGCTCCAAGGCCACCTGGAGCCATTGATCTTCGTCATTCGCGCCGGCCAGCGCCAACAGACCATGGACTAGGAATACGTAGTCGCTAAGAAACGCCGCAGGACCAAGCTTGCCCCCACGCCAGGAGTGTCTGAGAGCTCCCTCCGGACGCAGCTCGGAGAGAACAAATTTCGCCGCCGAATCTGCCAGCTGGATCCAATCCTTCTCACCAAAAATATCTCCAGCAACCGCTAGCCCGGCTATGGCCATGCCATTCCAATCGGCCAGGATCTTGTCGTCGGTTGCCGGACGAGATCTGGACGCGCGCGCATCGAAAAGTCTTTCCAAAGCCGTACTGGTCTGATCATCCAGCTCTTCAAATGACATGTGTCGGCGCTTGGCCTGATCCTGCAACGAGCTGGATAGGTGCAAAATCTGAAACTTACCCTCGAAAGTGGGCGAACCGGAGAAACCAAAAATAGGAGCCAAGAAGGAGACATCTTCTTCGCCAAGAACGCGACGCAGCTCGTCATCGGTCCAGACGTAGTAGGCGCCTTCATGACCATCGGTCTCGGCGTCGATCGCACTCCACAGGCCGCCAGTTGGGTCGATCATCTCGCGGTGCAGAAAACGCACTGTGCGTCGGACGATTCGCTCGATCTCCGGATCACGAGATTGTTTCCAAAAACCAGCATAAGTCTCCAATAACAGCCCATTGTCGTACAGCATCTTTTCGAAATGAGGCACCAGCCACTCACGATCGGTGGAGTAGCGATGGAACCCGCCACCCACTTGATCGTGAATCCCTCCTCTTCCCATAGCACCCAAAGTCTTCTCCAGCATTTCGCTGGCATCGTTGTGCCCTGCAGCAACCTCCTTCAAAAGCAGCAGGTTCGATGGACTGGGAAACTTTGGTGCTCCACCGAATCCACCCCAGGTGGAATCGAATCGGGAGCGTAGGTCCTGCACCGATCGATTTACCAAGCTCGTGCTAGGCACTCGATCACTTGGGCTATCACGAAGCTCGAGAGCTCTTGACATGGCTGCGGCCACACTGGCCGCTTGCTCGTTGACATCGTCACGACGATCGGCCCAGGCCGAGGACAAGGAGCCTAGAACCATCGAGAAGCTGGGTAGACCGTGCCGATCCTCTGGCGGAAAGTAGGTCCCTGCAAAAAACGGTTTGAGGTCAGGGGTCAAGAAGAGTGAATTGGGCCAACCGCCCTGCTGTGTCAGGATCTGAGTCGCGGCCATATAGATCTCGTCGATATCTGGCCGCTCTTCGCGGTCCACCTTGATATTCACGAAGTCTCTATTCATTCTCTCCGCGATTGCGGGATCGGAGAACGACTCTCGCTCCATCACGTGACACCAGTAGCAGGTCGAGTAGCCAATTGAGAGGAAAATCGGCTTGTTCTCGGTGCGGGCTCGTTCAATCGCTGCAGCTGACCAGGGATACCAATCGACCGGATTGTGAGCGTGAAGTAGCAGGTATGGACTGCTTTCTTCGCTGAGGTGATTCACGACAGGTCCGCACTCCACCCGAATCTTCCGAGCGAACGAGTGGTTATCATGTAGAGGATTCGGCTTCTTGAATACTACGATCCTCGGCCCTCGCAACCAGGAGGATCACCGCGTTCCAAAAGTTCCACCAGCCGACGGTATACCAGTTGGGCCAAAAGACAACCGCGAAAAAGTTGACCACCCCTACCATCAGACTATAGGGCACAAGACCCTTTCCGGTAAGCTCCGGGAGGCGTAACCGAGAGATCATCAAGAGCGCCATAAGGGCGATGACGATGCCGGCCACCGTTGGGCTCAAGTGATCGCGCATCAGTACTAGCGCCATGACATAGCTTGCCGCAATGGGGGTAGGAACACCTCGAGTGTGTGACGCTTTTGAATGAACCTCTGAAGTCAAATTGAACCGAACCAGTCTCCAAACTCCGGCCAGGAGATACAGCGTGCTGACCGCGACTCCTACCGTTCCAAGCGGCTGCAAAATTGCCTGCTGGGCCAGAAAAGCGGGCGCCGCACAGAAACTGAGTGAATCACTGAAGCTGTCCATCTCCTGACCAAACTTCGTGGTCGCATTCAGCCATCGCGCCACCCGTCCGTCGAACATATCCAGAAATATCGCGAACAGCAGCAGGTAGACCGAGAGGGCGAAACGCTGCTCGGCTGCCGCCAAAATGGCCAGATACCCGACGACCATGTTTGCCGCAGTCAAAAGACCGGGAGCGATTATGCGAATTCTGGATTGATGTCCTGACATCCAGACCAACAATATCGCACCCGGTCGGCGCTCGCACTCTCGTGATGTCCACCCTGGGTCAGCCTCGGCCCCAACTTGCCCGAGGAGCACCGAATCATCGAACTCTATTTCGCCTGGATGCGCAGTCAAGGACTGTCGGGCTGAAGCATGAGATGAGCGATCGAGTTGGCGTAGTATCGGACTAGAGGTATCTCCGCGAGGTTGAGAACATACAGCCCTTCTCGCTGATGCAAGACTCGTCGCAACACCAACATCCGAATGCCGACTTCAATCGAGTACTCTCGGTCGCTTCGCGGTAGATAGAGATTCGCGCCTCTCATCTGAAGCGAATCCATCAAGGCCTGCACGTCAGCCTTGAGCTCCAGCTCGCTGAGCGCTCTATCGGGCTGCTGGAGCACAACAGTCGACACCAGAGCCACCGGAAGCACCGGAACCAGATCACCGATCTCCTTCATCAGAAGATTGGCAAAGGTACCTACGTGCTCGAATCGAACCTCTTTGGGAAGACCTCGAAAATCCACACCGGTCTCCTCGACATACTTCCTCAGCGACACCGGTGTACCAAAATTAACGCACGCGTATCCGAACCGGTGCCATTGCTGACGTAGCATCAACCAACTCTGGCGAGTTACGAAACCCAAGGCCGTTGCGAGTGCGCCAAACCCTCGCTTGGCCTTTGCGTCCGGATCCAGATTCAGCAGCAGCGTCCTGTCTTCGAGAACCCGGTCGTAGTTGACGGCTACAGGAACAAAAACGACATCGCGGTCACTATCGGGCTTGAAATCCCTCAACATGTAGTCGAAGAGCCCCAACTTGGGAGCTTGAAGCAATCCGTCTCGAGTCAACCTGCCTTCTGGGAACACCGCTTGCGTGCTTCCTTCTGCAGTCGCCATCTGGATGTAACGGCGCAACACTGTGCGGTAGAGATCGTTGCGTGACTTGCGTCTTACAAAGTAGGCCCCCATAGCTCGAATCAAATGCTCCAACGGCCATATCCGAGCCCACTCTCCGACCGCATAGCTCAAGGTGCTCTCTTCGGCCGCCAGATGCCCCATGAGGATGTAGTCCATATTGCTTCGGTGGTTCATCACGAAGACAACGGTTGCGCGCTTGTCGATGTTGGAGAGACCTCCCACATCCGAAGACCCTAATCGGACTCGATACATCGAACGAGAGATGTTGCGAGACAGCCAGTAGCCCACACGAAAATAGATATAAGCGTTGAATGCGGGGACTATCTCATTGGCATACTCTTCGACTTCTTGCAGGACGAGCTTGCGTGTTTTCCCGATTTCACTCGCTCTCTCGTCGGTCGCGCGCAGCACCTCGTCGTCGAACATCAGACGATCGACAAGAGTCCGTCTCTGGGCCAGTTTGAAGGGCCTGATCTGGATTCGAAGCTTCTCGTTGAAATCCTCGAGCGTGCGCTCGGCATGACGGCTCAGCATCCACCTGATGCTCGGAGTCAGAAGCCTGGCAAGGATTGCCCAGAACGCCAAGGCGAACAGAATGAGGGCTAGCCAAAACGGAAGCGTCACGGTCTCAGGCATTGCCGGATCTCAAAAGGCATGCTCTAGAACTTTTCCACATCTCTCGAATTGAGCCCCTAGACCATATCGCCCTAACACCGATCTGGCCAATACTCCGCTTTCGACTCCAAGCCGCATGCTAGGATCCGGGTGGCGAATTCGCCACCCGAAAGCTCAGTTCGGAACTGTCGCCCGGAGAGGGGACAGTTTGCCATTCCGGCTCGTATACACCTAAGAGAAAGGATCGATTCGGTTGAAATTCGCGCTACGCCTGACACTCGTACTGGTCATGGCCGGCTCGCTTGCAGCGGTCGCGACTTCACCCGGGTACCTGTTGGATGCGATAGCGGCGCAGAGGATCCTATCTGCTCAAAACCCGAGTGATTCGGATGTTTTGAACGATCTCGCCAACCTTCTCGCCATGGCTGGCAAGCTGTCAGAGGCCGAAGAGGTCTATTGGCGTGCGGTCGACCTGTCCCCATCCGATACCAGCATTCGATATAACCTCGCCCTTGTTCTCATGGAACAGGGGAACTTCGCTCAAGCGATGGATGAGCTTTCGTGGATAATCGAATCCGAGCCTCGCCACGCCTGGGCTCACTATCAACTCGGAACTCTCCACGCGCGCAAGAACAATCGCGTGCGGGCGATCGAGCATTACGAGCAGGCGTTCGCGCTGGACTGGAATTTGATCTCCCCAGCCATTAACCCTCATATCGTCGAAAACCACCTCGCAACCGATGCGATGCTACGAGCCTACCGATCACAGTCGCCAGCCGCCACTGCTCCACGGCTCTACCAGCAGCCAGATGAGGTTGCAGAACTGTTGGTTCCCAGGCGAGTGGAACCACAGAAAACCCAGCCGGAACCGAACAACGCGAATAGCACGTCCTCACAAGATTTCGGAACCAGTTACACCGATCTCGATGAGACGGAGGTCACTGAATCGGAAGACGATCGCGTCCTGACTGAATCGGATCTGCAAGGCCGCACTGTGTCAACCACCGATCCGGTGAAGCCACGCCGAAAAAGCCGACCCAGAAAAAAGCAACCTAGCTCTACTTATGTCGAGCCGCCTCAAACGACGGTCAGCACCTCCGGGTCGGATCAAAGCTCTGAGCCGACAAGATCACCAACTCGCCAACCACGAACCTCGACGGGGAGTGGTATGACCGGAGTCGGCGGGCAGCAGGCAGCCCCAGGGTCCGGGACTTTCTTCCAGCCTGGCACCGCCAGTACGGGGCGTCTCGATCTCGAACTTCTGCCAGTCGCACCAACCAGGCAGACCGACACGCCAACGTAGGCCCGTGGGCGGCATCCTCCGGACGAATCCAGAAGCGAGTCCTCGCGAGTCGGTGTTGGGCTCGCAACTGAAGCCGATTCTGCCAGCGCTCTTGATCGGGCTACTCGCCCTTTGGAGCGGAACATTTGCTGGAGCCGCCTCGTCTGCCGGTGCAGCGGCAACGCAACTTGCGGTTCTTGGTTTCTTCATCTTTGGGGTCCGAGAGTGGCGGGATCCGTTGCGTCTGGGGACCAAGGGGCGTTGGCTTGTTCCAGCTCTCCTAGCTGTCGTCGGACTAAGCTGGTGGCTGTCACCGGTCTCTCGAGCCGGCCGAATCGGTCTCGTTCTGTTGCCGGTCTTCTTGTTGATACCGGCAGCAGTTTCCTTCTGTTGGTCCAACGAACGACTTCGGTGGCGCGGCCAGGCCGCTATGTCGCTGGTGGTTCTGTTGGTCGCAGGGCTCGCGATCCTCGATCGTCTCTATTTCGGCTCGCCACGTGCAGCGTCACCACTGGGACACCACACCCTTCTGGCCGGATGGCTGGTTCTTCTCTTACCCCTGGTCTTGGGATCAGGCTTTGGCTCGACCGTGCGAAAGTGGTTAGCCATTGCCACTGGTGCTGTCGGTCTAGCGGCCCTGGCTCTGACGGGGTCGCTCTTGGGTGGTCTTGTGGCTTGGGTTCAAGTCGTCATAGCGATTTTTTGGTGGCGTTTGCCCAGACGGTGGCTGGCGGTGCCGATCCTGGCGTTGGCTCTGTTGCTTCTGCCCCGACTCGGACTCGTCGCAGAAGGTCTCGATGCTTCTGCACGCGCGCGAGCGGTCTATATGGAGGCGGGCTTGGAGGGCATCGAGCAGAGACCCCTGCTGGGTTGGGGTCCAGGATCAACACCGTGGACGATTGCTGAATTCACCAAACCCATTCCAGATCTCAACCCATCGAGCGAGATCATCGGAGACCTCCACTCACTTCCGGTACAAATAGGCTACGAGACAGGTCTGTTGGGGCTTGCGCTCTCTTGCCTTCTGGTCCTTCTGTTTCTTGCAGCAAGAATATCCGAGGTCGAATCCGATCAGGGTTCGATGAGAAAACCGGCGTTCCTGGGATTTCTCGGCGGCGTCCTATTCAGCTTCGGCGCTGCACCTCTTGCAGTACCGGCTCTACCGGCTGCCGCAGCGGTTGTTGCCGGAGCTTGCTTTCCGCGCCAACGTCGAGACCGGGATCAGCACGCGCTATCCAAGCCCTACGCGGCGGTCTACCTCCTGGCTGCTGTAGTACTTCTCTTGCCCACGGTGCTCGCGCACAGACTCTATGACCTCGCCCGGATCGACCCTGAAGTGGAGACCTCTATCAAAAGGCTGGAGTCGGCGGTCGCGCTCGATCCTCATTTCCCTTTGTATAGAGCCCGAGCCGCATGGTTGAAGGCAGACAAATCCGTTAGCCGATCGGCGGCGAAGGATGCCTTGCTTGCCGCAGAGCAAGCGCGAGGTCTAGCCCCGCTCTGGTTGGAGGCAGGCTACTTGGGTCTTCAAGTGGACGCCATCTGGGCGCCCGCTGCCCTCGAAACCGCTTCGCGGCTGGATCCGCTGTCGTCTTTGGCTGCCTATCACTGTATGACCAGCCAGCCTTCGATCCCACAAGCAATCGACTGGGGTTCACGAGCTCTGTCTGCGGAGCCAGGATTCGCCAAGGCTCGATTCTGGCGTGATCATCCAGGGTTGGCCGAATCTGTCGGTCGAACGACAGGGATCCGACCCGAAACTTGGCCCCTCAACGACGAATCACGTCTTGTGGCTCTGGCGATGGTCTTGGACAAAGACCCGTCACTGTCCTTCTCTCTCTATGCATTTCGGAGATCTCCCTGGCCAGGGGCAATCGCTCCGGTCGAGCTCATCATGCCGCTCGGAACCAAGCCTTGAAAACCCGCAACAGCCGCTACGCGATACAATGAGAGATTGCCCACCGCTGTCGACTGCCGGTCCGGGTCGACAGGAAGGGCGCTGAACCGTTCGAAATCAGTAGATCTGTGCCGTGATAACTGCCATTGTCAGTCGTAAGGGAGGTGTCGGAAAGACCACTACAGCGGTCAATCTGGCCGCCGCTTTGGCCGGTCAGGGTCACAAAGTATTGCTGATAGATCTCGACAGCCAGGCTTCGACTTCACTCTGTCTGGGCGTCCCTCGCTGGGCTCTGGCACCCTCGTCGGCCGATGTGCTGCTCAATTCCTTGCCAGCTGCGGAGGCAGTCAGAGCGACTCGGCTAATGGGCTTGTACCTGATTACCGCCTCGACCGATCTAGCCAGCATCGATCGAGAGCTCGGGCCAACCCCTGGACACGAACGTCAACTGAGCATCGCTCTTCGACCCATCAGGGATCGATATGATTTCATTATCATCGACTGTCCGTCAGTGCCGTCTTTGGGACCGCTCAACGCACTTGTGGCAGCTGACAATTTCATTGTTCCGGCTGTACCCCACTACCTGGCCATCGAGGGAGTGCGAAACCTATGTGCCTATGTCGATCGTCTGCAAGGCCGCCATGGAGTCCCCACGCGCCTGCTCGGCATCCTATTGACAATGGTCGACTATAGAACTCGAGCTACCCGTGACAACGTAGATCAGTTAAGAGGCGAGTTCGGAAGCGACGTGCTAGGTGTGGAGATTCGAACAAACATACGACTTGCCGAAGCACCGTCGGTAGGTCAGACAATCTTCGAGTACGATCCGGCCTCGACAGGAGCCGACGCCTACTATCTGATGGCCGAAGAATATCTTCTTCGTACTCGAGATCTCTATTCGGAGACCCACGGCACGGAATTTGCTGCCTCTGCCGGAGGGTGAGGGAGATTTCCTCCAGTCGAGTTCGCCCTGGCCTCCGACGCTTGTCACCAACAGCAACCTAGGCTTGTTTCCCTCGTAACCCTGAAGGATCGCTTTTCGACCCGATAGGCGACTGACGCATGTTCGATAAGAGCTCTTCATGGAACCGCTTCAAAGGCGAGGAATCCAGAGGCATTGGAATTCACCTCGGGTATGTGCCCGAGCTCGAGGAGGAAGATCACGAGGAGAAGATGCGAGTGCGCATCGCGGTCGGTGTAGCCGTATTGCTACATGTAATTCTCTTCATCATGACTTTCCCTGAGATGAGCGGGATCGCCCTGCAGGCTGGTCCGAAGCGACAGGTTTATGTCGTCAAGCAAGTACGATTCGAGCCTCCGCCGCCACAAGCGACTCAGCAGAAACCGCGAGAAACAAAGAAGGTCAAGAAGATTCCGATCCCAGACCCGACTCCAGACGAGCCTGAACCCATTGTGCTCGAGGAGGTCGATCTACCAGAGACCGATCTCACAAACCTCGATGATGTGATCTTTGGCAGCAATAGCATTCCTTCGATCCCTGGAGGCTCGGGCCGGTGGCCCATGAAGATCGGGAGTGGTGTCATGCCACCGAAGAAGATCTACGCACCGCAACCTCTCTACACAGAGGAAGCTCGGCAGGCGCGAATCCAGGGAGTCGTGATCCTGGAAGCGGTCATCAACGAGAAGGGCCACGTTGAGAATGTCAAGATTCTCAAGGGTCTTCCAGAGGGTCTGTCCGAGTCTGCAGTCAAAACTGCCGCAGAGTGGGAGTTCGAACCGGCTACCCTCAAGGGTGAGCCAGTCCCGGTGTATTTCAATTTGACGATTCGGTTCTCGCTTCAGTAGCCGGGCAGGCGAGCTTCAACGTCCAGGAAACGATTCGAGCACGCTCAGCCCATAGTCGATATCGGCGAGAGTGTGATCGGCGGAGACCTGAAACCGGATCTCCTCGTCGCCCTTCGGCACAACCGGAAAATTGAGCCCGGTCGCCAAAACACCGTTGTCTTTCAGGTGGGCCACTAGAGCGGAGGTCCTCTCGGTGTCTCGCACCATCAAGGGTACGATCGGATGCTCACCAGGTATCGTTTCGTAACCGAGATCGACCAAACCAGATTCGAATTTGGTTGTCATCGCGCGAAGATGATCGAGCAGCTCCCGACCACACTCGCTATCGAGAATCTCGACAGCCACGAGAGCCGCGGCAGCCTCGGCCGGAGTGATTGGGTTGGAATAGATATAGAAGGCCGATTTCTCCCTCAGATACCGCACCAGAATCGATGTTCCTACAACGTAACCACCATTGACGCCAAAAGCCTTGCCCAACGTCGCAATCAGGATATCGGCGAGACCGGCTCCGGTGAATTCCTCTGTTCCTCGACCGGTTGAACCGAATGCCCCAACGCCGTGGGAGTCGTCGACCACCACAACTACGTTTTCATCGAACTTGGAATCGTAGTCTCGAGCCACCGACATCACTTCGGCGAGCGGCGCATGATCGCCACGCATGCTGAAAATTCCGTCCGTCACCACGATGGCACGTCGACACTCGCCCGCCGCCGACTTCAGGCAGTCTTCAAGATCGGTCATGTTCAGGTGTTCATAGATATGCTTCTGCTTGGGTCGCGCTAATCGCATGGAGTTGATGATGCAATTGTGATTGAGCTCATCGCTGATTACAGCGGTCTCAGCAGAAATCAGTGCTGGCAGAACCCCCATCGTGGTGGCGTAGGCTGAGCTAAAGATCATTGCAGCCTCGCGCCCATGAAATGCTGCCAGTCTGGACTCGAGATCGATATGAGAACGGAAGCTTCCGCTGATAAAACGGACGGCTCCAGGTCCAGTGCCTAAACTCTTCGCAGCCTCCTCCTCGGCTTTGATGAGCTCGGGCCGCAAAGACATTCCCAGATAGCTGTTCGAGTTCATACGCAAAAAAGCTCTGCCTCCCTCGCCCACCAACAGGTACCTGGGTCCCATCCCGTTTTCGGCCGGCACGACCCCGGTAATCACATCCTCGGCACCTTTCAGAGTGCCACTGCTCGCGAGATCTGAGAGTTCATCTTCGAGAGCTGACTGAAGTCGGTCGAACGGCATGATTCATCTCCTCTGCCTGCGTACTTTTCTGATTGATTGGGCCTTCTTTTAGGGCTTTCTTTCGAGCTTCGAGGCTAGCTTCTCCAACATGTCCTTGGTCATGCTTGCCAGATCATAGGTAGGGCTCCAACCCCATTCGTCCCTAGCACACTGGTCGTCGATCGATTCCGGCCATGAGTCGGCGATCGATTGCCTGACCGGGTCGACGGCGTAGTCAATCTCGAATCCGGGGATGTGGCGTCGAATCTCGTCCGCCAGTTGGTCAGGTGTGAAGTTCATAGAAGCTACGTTAAAAGCGTTCCTGTGCCGTAGTCGTCCAGTGCCGGCTTCCATGACCCCAATCGCCGCGCCAAGAGCGTCGGGCATATACATCATGTCCAGACAGGTGTCAGACCTCAAAAAGCATGTGTAGCGCTGATGCCGAACCGCTTCGTAGAAAATCTCGACCGCATAGTCGGTCGTGCCGCCGCCTGGCGAGGTCTTATGAGAGATCAAGCCAGGAAAACGAACACCCCGGGTATCCACACCAAATCTCAGATGGTAGTAATCACAAAGAAGCTCGCCCGAGACCTTTGTAACTCCATAGATCGTCGTTGGCCGCTGAATCGTATCCTGTGGAGTATCTATTTTCGGCGTAGACGGGCCGAAGGCGCCAATCGAGCTAGGGAAAAACACCGAACACCGGCTTTGCCGGGCAACTTCCAAAACCCGATAAAGGCCCCCCATGTTGACATCCCACGCAACTTGGGGCTTTTCTTCGGCAACAGCTGACAAGAGTGCCGCCAGGTGATAGATCGTTCCGACGTCATATCGGCGAACAACCTCCTGAATCTCTCGTTGGTGAGTACAGTCGATGTACTCGAATGGGCCTGCGGATTCAGCCTCTTCAAGCTGCATGACCCGGATGTCCGAGGCCACAACCGACTCTGCCCCGTAGTGCTTCCTGAGCTCGACCACGAGCTCGGAACCGATCTGCCCGAGAGCCCCAGTAACCAGAATTCGTTTGCCGTTCATCCCAACCCTCTGTATTCAATAAAAACTATTCGGTCGTCCAGTGCCTGGCAAACCCAAGATCGCCTATCGTACCCGCCAGTTCCGCCGACGGGCAAGAAAGGATGCCCAGCACCGGAGACCCTAGGAGTTCGACTCACGGTAGGACTTGGTCGTATAGCGCCAGAGCGTGATGTCCACCGACCAAAAATCCACCGCAAGACCCGCTTTGAGCTTGAGCTTGGAAATGAACTGTCCCGGGTCGACGAGCTCGCGCCAAACAGCCGGCAAAAAAGTCCCTCGACTACCTCCGTACTCCATGACCAGTCCGTCGACCCCAGGTCGCAAGGCATCCAGCAGCGCTGATTCGGACTCGACAACCAGGCGCTCCATTGGCGACATCAGGGAGACCTCGATCTCGATATCGTCCAACTCCTCCGCCTTCACTGGCGAAAACCTGGGATCCCGGAGCGCCGCCGACCTCGTGTTGGAGGCCACGTCATCCACCAGTGGTCTGTACGGTCGAACGGAACCGATACAACCGCGCAAATCTCCATCACAGCGCAAAGTCACAAAGCAGGCCCCATTGCGCTGCAGCCAGTCCACGTTCTCCCACGACAATGGTGATAGTCCCGTCGCTTCCCGTAGACTGCTGCGAGCGATAGCCAACAGCGTCGAGCCTACCCGTGGATCGGTGTCGATGGAAGGAGTCACGACGGCTCTACAAACGCAAAGGCCCCGTATCCGACTACTCGGGTGCGATCCCCGGCGGTATCCCCCGAGCTTCTCAGATCGAGTACTTTCGGTATCAGCCCCCTACGCCTCGCGGCTTCGAGCAAGCCGTTGATCGCCACAGCCCCACAAGCTCGGTGCTCGGCAATTTGATCGTGCATGCCCACAACCTGATGAGCGGTTTCTCGATCGAGATCCTGTGCGATTTCATAGGTAAGAAAGTGCGACAGGTCCGAACTGACCACGAAACGCGTCTCGTCTCCACCCCAAACTCGCTCGAGGACATCTGCGATCTCGGCTGCGGAAGCATCGCTGACCAGAAGCGGCAAGATCGAGAAGTCCTCCAGCAGAACTTGAAGAAACGGCAGCTCGACCTCCAGACAATGCTCGGGAGCATGCGCCTGCGTGCTCATCGAGACTTGCGGCATGCCGGTGATCAGCTCTGCCAGCTCCAAGTCGATCGGTACCGATCCAAGGGGGGTTTCGAAAGCCGTCTGTTCCGTCAGAGCCAAGCCATCCACCCTGAATCGATGAGCCGGTCCGATCAGCACAATACGTCGAATTCTCGAGGCATCCTGGGCAAAGCAGCGGAACGCGGACCCTGCTACCGGGCCCGAGTAGACGTAGCCCGCATGGGGTGCGATCACGGCCTTGGCCACAGGAGCTGGGCTCGAATCCAGGTCGGCATCGAGATACTGATCGACCATGGGACGCAACTCGCGAGCAGATCCCGGATAGAAAAGACCGGCCACAGCGGCGGGACGTACTTCACTCATGATGCTTTCCCTGTTACCTCGAGGGTCGAACGGTCAACTCATAGTAACAGGGAAGGAAAGGCTACGACCAGAAGGGTCGCCACTTCTCCTCGGGCGATGGGGGCGTTAGCCAACTAACCACAAACAGAGCCGTCAGCGACAGTGCCCCTGATGGATAGATGATGTAGTCGTAGTCGAGGGGAATCTCGATGAACCCGAGCGACAGCGTCTCTAAGCCAGAGCCCGCCAGGGCCGCGAAACCAATGGTGGAAACGATTCCGATGGCGATCGAGGCCGTGCCCCCGGCAGGGGTGACGCGTTTCCAGAGAAACGCGGCTAGAAGGGCAGGTGTGACCGCAGCACCCACCATGGTGTAGGCATAGAGCGCCATGTCGAGAATGTTCTCGAACTGTGAGGTGACCAAGAATGCCACCAACGCCAAGACCACGATCATGATCCGCTGAAACCGAATGATGGTCTTCTGAGAGGCGTCCGGCTTGATAAATCGCTGAAAGACATCTCGGGTCAAGTTTGTCGATGGGATCATCAGAAAGGTGTTCGCGGTGGAGAAGATAATGGCGGCAGCGCCAAGGAGAAGCAGGATTCCTGCAAATACTGGCAGCTTGTGGGCAGCGAGTTGAAGCAGAATCGTTTCGGTTGCAGCACGGTCGAGAGCGCCTGACGCGGTTCGGAATGTCGGGTCGTTCCAGTATTGACCGGCACCGAATATGGCCGTCGCGTCCAATACGGTCTCGATCAAGATGACACCGATGATCATGCCGATCACCGCTCGGCGGGCTGTCTTTCCATCCGTAGCAGACATGAATTTCTGATAGATGCTGCTCTCCCCAAGTAGCAGCAGAAAGGTCGGTAGAAACAAACCCAGCGCTGCCGTGACACCCAAGGCACCAAAAACGGTGAAGTGAGTCTCGGGGAGCGTCTCGGTGAGCTTGGTCCAACCGCCGGCACCTTTCAACGCCAGTGGAGCCGCGACCAGCACACCAGCGGTAATAAGAATGCCGTTGAAAAGATCCAGAGCCACGATCGACGCCATACCGGCCATGATTGTGAACACGACGACAAGAGCGCAGACGATCGCCTGGCCGACAACAGGATCTATCCCGGTAAGGATACTCAGCAGTCGGCCGCCGCCAATGAATTGGTAGCTCGCGATCGTCAGGTAGGCAATGATGATCGCAATCGTCCCTAGCAGCCTGGAAGCGGCGTTGTAGCGGGTCTCGAGAATGTCCGGAACCGTGTATTGCGCAATCTGTCGGACCCGGGGTGCCAGATAGTAGACAATGGCGAGCCCCAGCCAAGCGCCCGCACTCATCCAAAGAGCCGAAAAACCCTGGCGGAAAGCGCGACCAGCGCCACCAAATAAACTGCCAGAACCGATCCAGGTACAAACCAGGGTTCCGACCAGGAAAGTCGCTGTGACCCCGCGACCAGCGACCATGAAGTCGTCCTGGGTCTTGATCTTCCGACTTTTCGAGATGCTGATAAAGACGAGAAACAGCAGATAGATTCCTATCGCCCAGACATAGATCAAGTCGACACCTCTCAGTTGAAGTCTGTTTCGGTTTGACGATCCATAGGATAAGGCCCCGGTACCTATCGTCGCAAGTCAGGTCAACCGGTGGATTCGCTATCGGAGGCGCCACGGAGCGGAACACGCACCAGAGCCCAAGCGACAACAGCAAAGAGCACCGCAGCCAGAACCCCTCCCCACCGATCGATTACAGCGCTCGTGTCCAGACCTAACCAAGCACTCGCCATCGAGCTCACACCACTGGGCGGGTCGGGAGGAAGGAAAAAGTAGAGCGAAGCAAGCGCCACTGCCATCAATGCTTCGCCCGCGATCAGACCTGAAGCGATCAAAATTCCCTTGTTCTCTGAGATCGCCTTCTCTTTCTCTGAGAACGAACGACGTTCACGGACCCTCTCGACAATCCAGGCGAGAACGCCACCTGCAAAGATCGCCGCGGTGGTATCGAAGTGAAGATACATACCCACCGCGATCAACATCGGCGAAGGAGAGCCAATCAGCACGAGCGCGACTCCGAATGCAATTCCAATTGCGATCAGTGCCCACGGCATGTTTCCACCGACAATCCCAGTCGCGAGCTGAGCCATGAGACTCGCTTGCGGCGCGGCCAGTTGATCTCCACCGATTCCACCCGGCACTCCTGCGTGCAAAAACACCATCGGCCAGACCAACACAAAAGCCACCAGCACCGTGGTGATCATCTCAGCCACCTCCATCTTCCAGGGTGTACCGCCGAGAAGATGACCGACTTTCAGGTCCTGAATCATGTCACCAGCCATGGCTGACGCGCAGCAGACCACTGCTGCTACGCCCAAGACAGCAGCGACGCCGCCTACCCCTTTGACTCCGATCGCCACCATCAGCAATGCCGCGATGATCAATGTCGACAAGGCCAACCCGCTGATCGGCTGATTCGAGCCGCCAATGAGCCCGACGAGATAACCACCAACTGCCGAAAACAGGAAACCGGTGATGATCATCACCAATCCCGCTATCAAAGCTCCCAAAAAACTCTGAGTGAAATGCCAATAGAGCAAGACCATCGGTACTACAGTGACAGCCACCCCTATCGTGATCCACTTGAGTGAAACATCCATCTCCAACCTCGAACCAACATCCTTCGTCGACTCGACGAAGGATGTCTTGCGAAAATCCGCAGCGACCCGGACAAACGCCTGGCCAAGCGAACTGCGAAGACCCACGAGCGTGTGAACTGCGCCGACCAACATGGCTCCCACAGCTATAGGGCGGACGAAGTTTCTCCAAACAGACGAGGCCAGCTCGAAGTCCGAGGCGACACCGCTACGAGCTGCCAGGTCGGGATCGACAAACAACACCAGGGGAACGAGGAACAGCCAACCGAAGGCACCGCCTGAGAAGGCAACTGCTGCCAGTCTAGGTCCTATGATGTATCCGACCCCTATCAGGGCAGCGGAAGCGGCTGGAGCCGCTAGAAAAACTCCGCCCTCGTGGGTGACCTGCCCCAGGGGCTCGTCCGGGGATCCGTGGCTCACCAGTGACCGGGGAAATCGGACGAACCATTCCCGCGAAGAGGCCACGATCTCAAAACCACGCGAGTTCTTGAACAGCTCCAAGATCGCGCTCAGGCCGATTGCTCCAAACACATAGCTGGTCCCACTCTCGCCTTTCTGCCCCGCCTTGACCAACTCGGCGCATGCTGCGGACTCTGGAAACGGCAAATCTGCGTCTTCGACCAAGGTCCGTCGCAGGAGAATTACAAAAAGTACGCCCAGCACCCCACCGACCAGCATGATCCATGTGCTCGACCAATAGTTGAACTGGGACCACACCGGTTTGCCATCGACTCGCGCGATCAGAAATGCGGGCAAAGTGAAGATGGCGCCAGCTACCAGGGCCTCACCGACAGAGGCCGAAGTACGCGCCAGATTTTGCTCCAAGATGCTGCCACGGAGAAACGGCAATCGAAACACTGCGAGTGCAACGACCGCCGCCGGGAAGGTAGCCGAGATTGTCAGCCCTGCCTTCAGACCCAGATAGGCATTCGCTGTCCCGAGGACGACAGCCATCAGGATTCCGAGGATGAGCGCCTTGGCGGTGAACTCGGGGAGATCGGTCTCGGCAGGAACATAAGGTTTGAAGGGCTTGGATTCCATGAATTCTCCCGCCGTCGGGCTTGCCACCTCTCAACTCAATGAATGGTCGGGGCGAGAGGATTTGAACCTCCGGCCTCACGGTCCCGAACCGTGCGCTCTACCAAGCTGAGCTACGCCCCGAAATGAACTGCTGTCGCCGCCCGCCTAGCACCGCCGCCTCAGCGACGACGAAAATGCTCGGAGAACCGCGGAAGGATATCGCCGGCACCTGTAGCGGTCAAGATTCGAGCGCGACTCGGGGGGACCAACCCCTGCTGCGAGACCTCCTTCGCAAAGCCCACCAGTACGATAAGATTCAGCTGTCAAGTAACGCAAATCCAAGCTAGGAGGAGTCATGAGCGTCCAGACGCTTTCAGAGCTATTTCTCGTTGCAGCGGGCCACGACATTCCAGATTGCCTGATGCACAAGGTAGACAGCGAGTGGAGACCCGTTTCCACGAAAGAACTGGTGGAGCAGGTTCGACGGTTGAGTGCGGCGCTGACGGAGCTTGGCGTCCAGCGTGGCGACCGAGTTGCATTGATGGCAGAAAATGGTATTCATTGGCCGACGGTCGACTTCGCAACCCTGTGTATCGGAGCGGTGACCGTACCCATATACCCCACTCTCACCGCCGAGCAGGCCGCCTACGTAGCCAATGACTGCGGTGCAAAAATCCTTTTTATTCAGGGCAAGGAAAGGTTCGATGCCCTGTCGGCCGAGAAGGCGTCCATGCCTCAGATCGACATCTACGTCCTCATTGGCGGGGAGTCGAGTGATCCCGCTGTCAAGAGCTTCGACACCATGATTCGGGACGCTGAACCGATGTCCCAGGAGGACTTCGAAGCCCTGGCCCGGAAGGTTCAACCGGACGACTTGGCTACTTTCATCTATACGAGCGGGACCACCGGAAGCCCCAAGGGTGTCATGCTTACACATAAAAACCTCACTACGAACGTGTTGGCAGCACTGGGAAGGTCCGAGTTGACGATGGGGTGGGTGGCCCTCTCGTTTCTGCCCCTGTCCCATGTCTTCGAGCGAATGGTCGACTATGTTTATTTTCTTCAAGGTGTCTCGATTGCCTATGCAGAGTCAGTGCAAGCAGTGGGCCAGAACTTTTGTGAGGTGAATCCCCACACTTTCGTGTCAGTACCAAGGGTGTACGAAAAAGTGTTGGCCAAAGTCCATGAAAAAGTAGCTTCCGGCTCTCCGACGAAACAAAAGATTTTCGCCTGGGCAGAGGGGGTTGCTGCAAGCGCCCTCCCGTATCGGCTCAGAAGAGAGTGGCCTCCAGGGTTGCTAGGGGTCAAGCTCAAGATCGCCGACGCCCTGGTGTTTGGAAAAATCAAAGCTCGGCTTGGTACACGCTTTCGCTACGCCGTGTCGGGCGGCGCACCCCTGTCAGCTGATCTGGCCAAATTTTTCTGGGGTGCTGGCATTGAGATCTACGAAGGCTACGGTTTGTCCGAAACCTCACCCGTTCTCACGGTGAACGGACCCTACAAGGTCAAGATGGGCACCGTTGGAACCGCTGTCGATGATACCGAGTTGCGTATTGCCGAAGATGGCGAGATCCTGGCCCGCGGGCCCCAGATCATGCGCGGCTACCACAACCTACCTGATGCCACAGCGGAGGCGACAGACGAGGACGGCTGGTTTCACACTGGTGACATTGGAGAAATCGACGAAGAGGGATACCTCAAAATCACCGATCGTAAGAAAGAGATCATCGTCAACGCCTATGGCAAGAACGTGGCACCGGCCCCAATTGAAAATGCTCTGAAGTCGAGCCGGTTTATCGAACAAGCCGTGGTGATCGGAGATCAGCGCAAGTTTCTCTCAGCTCTGCTCGTTCCCAGCTTCGAGACGCTGAAAACCTGGGCAGACCAATCGAAACTACCCTCGGACGATATGGAGCTGCTGCTGAGCTCGCCCGGTGTCCGCGAGCTCTTCTCCGCCGAGGTCGCCACCGTCAATGAGAAGTTGGCGCGCTATGAACAAATTCGTTTCTGGGAGTTGTTGCCAAACGAATTCACCATCGAGACCGGAGAGCTTACCCCGACGCAGAAGATCAAGCGGCGCATCATCAACAAGAAGTATGCCGACGCGATCGATCAGATGTATGCCGAAGCCGAGCAGGCACGAACCGGAAACCAGTGAGTGTAGATTCGGAGCGGTAGGAATACCTGTTCAATTCAGGGCCGAGTTTGCACTCGGGACAGTAACTCTGGGCATCGATACAATCTCAAGCTATGAGCTCAGCATTCCAGTTGCAGCAGGTGGATGGCTTAGCCACGGTGACCTTCGATCTACCGGGCAAGAAAGTAAACGTCTTCACGCGAGAGGTTCTTGCTGAGTTCGAGGATCTATTACCCAAACTCGCGGGCAGTCGTGACATTGATTGCCTGATCCTACTTTCTGGCAAGAGCGGAAACTTCGTGGCTGGCGCTGACATCGAAGAAATCGCTGGAGTCACAGACCCCAAGCAGGCTTCCGAGGGAGCACGATACGGTCAGCGACTTTTTCAAGCCTGGAGCGAGCTTCCATTCCCCACTATTGCCGCCATCCAAGGAACCTGCCTTGGAGGCGGAACAGAGGTGTCGCTCTCCAGCGACTACATTCTGATCAGTGACAGGACGGACATTCGAATCGGTCTTCCAGAGATTCGGATAGGCATCGTGCCCGCCTGGGGCGGCTGTAGCCGCTTGCCAAGACGAGTCGGTATCATGGCAGCGCTCGACATTATTCTCGCAGGCAAGACCATCAACTCCACCAAGGCCTTCAAAATCGGTCTTGCCGATGCTCTCTTGCCGGATGCGAATTTTCTTCTTCAAGTTCGAAGATTTGCTGCCAGGATCGTTGATGGTGACCCGCCAGCCAACAGGAACGGCAACTTGAAATCAGCATTACTCGAGAAGAACCCGATCGGTCGCAGAGTTGTGTTCAATCAGGCGCGCAAGAAGGTGCTCGAGTCCACAGGCGGCCATTATCCAGCTCCCCTTCGCGCAATCGAGGTCGTGGAAATTGGAGTAACCAGGGGAATTCAGGCCGGACTGGCCGCTGAAGCACGAGCGACTGGCGAGCTGGCGGTCTCTCCTACAAGCAAGAATCTGATTCATATCTTTCATCTCATGGAGGGCAACAAGCGGGAATTGAGCAGCCTTGAACCCTCTCCGATTGAATCCACTGCTGTTCTCGGCGCCGGCGTGATGGGTGGTGGTATTGCTCAGCTCATTGCCCAGAAGGCAGACGTTCCGATCAGGATCAAGGACTTGGCTCCAGAGCCTCTGGCCAGCGCCATGGCGCACGCTGCGAGTCTCTTCCAAAACTTGGTCAAGAAACGGCGTCTCAGCAAACCCGCAGCCAAGGAGAGGATGGCTCTTCTTCAACCAACCACCGACTACGAGGGGTTTCAGAGGGCAGATCTGGTGATCGAGGCGATCGTGGAAAACCTACCCGTCAAACAGGCGGTGTTCGCCGAACTTGCCAAGCACGTCCGCAAAGACACCGTTCTCGCTTCGAACACCTCTTCTCTGTCGATCGACCGCATCGGCGAAGAGACACCAGTTCCAGAACGGGTAGTCGGGATGCACTTTTTCAATCCGGTCGACAAGATGCCCCTTGTAGAGGTGGTCCGAGGTGAAAACACCTCGGAGCGAGCCGTAGCAACCGTGTCTGAATTCGCCAGGCGACTTGGAAAAACTCCTGTCGTGGTCAAGGACGGCCCGGGGTTTCTGGTTAACCGGTTGCTCACGTTCTACCTCACCGAGGCGCTCTGGCTGCTCGACGATGGCAACAGCGTTGAGCAGATTGACGACGTCATGACCGAGTGGGGCATGCCGATGGGGCCGTTGGCGCTGATCGACGACATAGGAATCGACGTGGCTGTCAAGGTCGCTCACATCATGGCTGACGCAGTTGGCGACAGACTACCGCTGCCCTCCTGGGTAGATCGCCTCGACAATTCCAGTCGTCTTGGAAAAAAGAACGGGCTGGGGATCTATCAATACGACAAGGGAAAGCGGAAAGAGCCCGACGGGTCGATCTACGAACTGGTAGGCCTGCCGGAACCGCAAGCCAAAGCTCGCTCGAGTGAGATGGTCGATCGCATGGTGCTTCCAATGGTCAACGAAGGGGCGTGCTGCTTGGAGGAAGGAATCGTCTCAAACGCCGCCGATCTTGATCTCGCGATGATCATGGGGACAGGTTTTCCACCTTTCCGTGGGGGACTGTGCCGGTGGGCTGATCAGCAGGGCCTGGCTTCCGTTGAGGCCGAGTTGGTGCAGTTATCCGATTCGATCGGAGAACGGTTTCGGCCTTCGCGAGCACTCGAGAAGGCCACCCTGGTGGGAGGACTCTATCTCAGCTACCCCTAACCCATATTCTTAACTACCGCCGGTGGAAAGCCGCTGGCCCGAATTTTGCTACAGTCGACTATTGCCTGGATCCTGTCAGACGCACCCCTAACCGAGCTGACAGACCATAACGTAGTTCGAATCACCTCGAAGGAGTCACCTTGATGCGAAACATCGCCAAAATCCTACTGCTTCTATGGGCCGTTTCCTGGTCCGGGAAGTCGTCCGCAGTCGCTCAGGAAGACGACCCCCAAGCTACGTTCGGTGGTCGCATCGAAGTGACAGAGGTGCTCTTGGATGTGGTCGTCACCGACACGAATGGGAACTTGATCCTGGGCTTGAAGCCCGAAGATTTCGTCATTCAGGATGGTGATGACGAAATCAGCGCGAAATCAGCGACTTTCTACAGCAACCGTCGTTTTGTCGATTCCGGTTTGGCAGCAACCCGGGTCGGGGTTTCACCGTCGGAGATCCCATCCGACCGCTACTTTATTTTCTTTTTTCACGACCAAAGGTACGAAGATCCGGCGCTGATGAGCAATATCCTCGATGCACTTCGCTGGGCAAAGGACTGGGTGGAGTACGAATCTCTTCAAAACGACTGGGTAGCAATCGTTAGCTATGATTCCAAGCTCAAGATCCATCAAGACTTCACTACGAGTCGCCAGGATCTTCTCGACGGTTTGACAAGCGTGGCCAAGTCAAAAAACCCCGGCAATGAATGGCCGTCCCGAATTCAAGAGCAAACTGGGCCATCGCTGCGGAGGAATCTGCCGCAAGGAAAGGACCTGAGTAAGCAAACCCGGCGGATCTACAGCGCCCTCGACCTGCTAGCCGAGTCGGCCGGGCACATTACCGGCCGCAAGAACGTGCTTCTGTTCAGTCAGGGCTGGGGAAAGATCGACACGGTGGACTTCAATACCTATATCCCGGACGTACGCTACTACCCACCCATGATGGAGTCCCTCAACGACAACAATGTAGCTGTCTACTCGATATCCTGGCTCAGGAATGTCGCCGATGAAAATCTGGCTCAATCCTATGTCGAGAACATATTGAGTGTTCTTTCGAAAGACACAGGTGGAATCTACTATTTCAACTTTGTCAATTTCAGGGATCCTCTTCGAGAAGTAGCGCAGGACAACAACGGCTACTACCTGCTCAGCTACGAAGCCGAGTACGAGGCCGGCGATCACGGCTATCGAGAGGTTGAGGTCAAGACTCGAAATCCCAACTTCAAAGTGCGCGCCAGAAAAGGTTATCGCTACGGTGTTTGAGCTAGGCTGATCGAATCAAGATTACGGTGACGTTGTCGACGCCGCCATGATCGTTGGCATCGTCGACAAGTCTCTGGCAACAAGTTTCCAGATCGTCCGCATCTACAAGCAAGTCCCGAATCTCATCGTCCTCGAGCATCGAAGTCAGACCATCGGAGCACAGTAGGAACAGATCGCCCTTCTGAACGTCACCCTCGATCACCTCGACCTCGACCTCGTGGTCGCCGCCAACGGCACGCGTGACGACGCTCTTCAACGGATGCGTTCTTGCCTGTTCCGAGGTCAGATATCCAGCCTTTACTTGTTCGTTGACCCATGTGTGGTCGTCCGTAACCAGACTTAGCTCACCGTCGCGCAGTAGATATGCTCGGCTATCTCCGACATGGGCTACGGTCGCCACACTCTCTGCGATCATCAGACCGACCACGGTCGTTCCCATGCCTAGCAGCGTCTGGTCGTCTTCGACAGCGCTGACAACGCGCCGATGTGCAGCCCGAACCGCGGCGGACATGACCGTGGCAGCCGTCGGGGGTCGATCGTTGTCCGAGGAGGGCTCACCACCCAAGACTTCTTGGACATAGCCCACGATTGCCTCGATAGCAAGCCGCGATGCTACCTCGCCGTGACCATGCCCTCCCATTCCATCAGCTACCAGGAAAACAGACCGTTCGGCGTCGATGTGGAAGCAATCCTCGTTATGGGAACGCGAGAGACCCACATCCGAAAGCCCTTGAGCGTTAGTAGACATATTTTTCTGAGACAAATGCGACTTCAAGGTGCCACCTTATCCGCCAGACTTCTTGAGCTGTTGTATCGCTAGTCTCAGCTCAGGATCTTCGCCTCCGAACGTCAGGGCATCGTGATAGTACTTCATGGCTCGGGCTGTCATGCCCGCTTGGGAGGCCAAGTCACCTGCCAGCCGTAGATATTCAGCGTTCATCGGATCCAATTCGCATGCTTTGGCGCTCGCCGCCAGGCCCTTGGTCAGCAGGCTCGTACGTTGACCAAGAACACGTCCCAGATAGTGCCAAGCTTGAGCATCCCGAGGATCTTCGGTCGTAGCCTGCTCAAAATTCTTCGCTGCCTCCTGAAAGTGCTTCTTTTTGTATGCCTCTACTCCTCGTCGCAAATAGACACGAGCTGCATGTCCCGTCACCGTCCCATCGGCCGACTGAGACTTCATAGCCTGTTCCTGGTCGAACTGTCGACGCCGTTCGGGATCGTGTAGGACATTGTAGGACTCTGTAATCTTCTGGAACTCCGTTTCCGCCTGAACCTTGTCGCCATCCAGGATTCGATCAGGGTGCTGCTCGCGAGCCAGCTGCAGGAAACGCTCACGAATTTGCTTGGTGGTCGCGTTGCTAGAAATGCCGAGGATGCTGTAGTAGTTATCTGCCATATCTGGTCTCGTCTCAGGAAGTCTTGATTTTATACAACCGAGCTGCTGTTGACCGCACTGCATCTGAAATATTTCGATCCTTCGACAGCGCTTTCAAGTCACGAACCGACATGCGCGGTACCAATCGACGCGCCAAGCCCACCGACGTACGCGGGTTCTTTACCAGAGCGTGAATCACCGGGTACTTCCGGCTGAACTGACGATTTTTCCCAATAGCGACCAGAACCTCCTCCGCCACAGCTCGACTCGAAGCGATCTGCTCGATTTCGATATCACCGAGAGCATTGCCGGTGATTACCGAGACCGCAACCATCGGATTCTTGTCCTTGACCAGGATGGTTCGCAGCGTTCTTGGCGCACCGCGCGCCAACTTGAGCCGTACTGGGATCGGCAGGGATCGAACCTGAGCCTCACTGAGACCGGTGATCTCATCCTTCTCGCCCTCCGATGGCTGCGCGAGTGCCTCGCTGATGGCTGCTTCTAGCTCATCATCGGTGATTTCCTCAGCCAGAGCCGCGAGCTCCTCAGCAGGAGTCTCAGGCTCCTTCTTCGGCTTCTTTATCAGATGTTCGCGAAACTCTTGGATCCGGCGTGTGGTGTACGTGCTCAGATCAGGATTCTCTTCGAGCCTCTCGAGTACTACCGGATGGTCGACAATGAGATCCTGTCTGAGCAGCAATACTTCCTGAAGCTCAGCTGAGAGCACGGGTGCAATCGAACCCAGCACATCCGCTGTCGATTTTCGATGTCGTAGTATGGCCTCCTGCACGACGGGATGTCCTTGATTGCTGGCAAAGTATTCGAGAATCTCCAAGTCGGAGGCCTCAGCTATCACGGCCGCGGTGATCGTAGGATCGAGTTCCTGCAGCGATTCAGCTGCTGCCGTAGCCATCTCGGCATCCTCCGAGACCGTCAACTGAATTTGAAGAGGTATCAGCTCGTGAGGGGGTAGGGGAAACAGCCCCTTCGCAACGAGAATCTGTACTTCTCGATTGTCGCTAGAAAGGATCTGATCTGCGGTGGAACTTCGCGGCTGATCGTCGCTCACAAAACCTACTGTCCCTCAGCCTTGGTGGCCGTGAAGTCGATCCGTATGACGCTCGGAATTGCGGTCGAGTCCGGTTTAACTGGGAAAGGTTGCCCATTGACCTCGATCTGAACTGCTTCGGGATTGTCCAGTGTCAGGATAACCCTTTCCTTGGCCTCGACCCGCAAAGACTCGCCCGCCACGTGCAACTCGCTGAGTCGGCGGCCATCATCGACTACGGCTTCAATCCAGCAGTCGCCCGTAAAATCGATCGTTACCGATTGCACAGTGTCGATTTGCGCTAGCCTCTTCTTTTGGTATGGCGCGGGTAGCTGCGCTGATGCTGGCACCGCCGGAGTCGTCACTGAAGACCGTTCTGGACCGACCGCTGTCTTCTGTCGTTTGACATAAAAGGCGATCGCGGCGACAACAGCCAAAACCAAGACGACGGCTGCAACAAGAAGAAGTCTGGAAGTTCTCTCACTTCGGGAGTTGCGCCTGCGAAGCGGACTGATCTCCTCCTCTTCCGGTTCCGCCGACTTTTGGGCGGATAAATAGGAATTCACCACTTCGTCTGGATCTAGACCGACATAGCGCGCATACTCCCGCAAGAAACCCCGCGCAAAGACCGGAGCCGGCAAGATGTCGAACCTGTCTCGCTCCAGAGCCTCCAGATAGCGGATGCTTATCTTGGTGACATCGGCTATCTCTCGCAGGCTTATCTCGCGCAGTTCTCTCTGACGGCGCAGCCACGTTCCAAAGGTGATCTCATCGACATCTGGTACTGGCTGAAGTGAGCGTGGTCTTCTCGCGGGTTGATTTGACGTGGTCATGTGCTAAACAGTCCCACCGCAAGGTCTACAACACACCTCTGATCCGAGGCCGGAGTATTGGTAGAAATGAAAACCCTGGGTCAACTCCTGCTGCGATCAGATTGTAGCAGGCCAAACACCATTTCCTGCCTCTCAATCCAGACTTCTTCCAAGCAGAACCGCTGCCCGGCTGCGTACTGAAACTGGGAGCTTCCTGTCTCTCTCAATGGCCGCGAGATCGATCTTCTTCAGCGAAGGCAATATCCGAATCGATACCTGCGCGGGAGCTCGCATGTTACGGCAAATACCAACGCGAATCGCATACCGGCTCCCCCATTTTCGATGTCGAGCTACCATCGCCAGCGCTTTGGGATTTGCCGACTCGCTTGCCGTTACAACCATGAGACTGCCCTCGGTCAGACGAGGGTTTTCCAACAGCGCCGAGATCACCCGAGGTTCCGGATCGCTTCGTAACTGCGGAATGATCGACGGCCCGGCCCGTCGTGCGATACCGATCCTTTCTCCTACAGCCAATCCCTGCAACCGATTGACCAGGTGGCGGTCCGCGGCCCGACGGATTCGCGGGCGCACTCTGAGATCAGTACCAATGTCGACCAGATCCTTCCAAAAGAGGCCTGCTACAAACCGCAGAGCATGAACCTCGGGGGTACTCGGATGGCGCACCAGATCGCCTCTGACTTCATGAAAGCTCAGTATTCGACGCTGGGTCAAGAGCATCTCGATAATCTGAGGGGTCACGAACGAATTCCGTAATGCCTGACGGACTTCCCCAGCATCTAGCTGCTTGAGGTTCTCCTCGACCAGGTCTAGTAGCTCAGACGAGCCTGCCCCTCGTAAACGGCTCTTCAGACCCTCTATTTGTTGCCCTTCCATCAGGGCTTACTCTACACGTCGCACCTGTCACATGGACTCAATGCATTCAACTCGAGCAGCGCTGGAGTAGAATCGCTCTCCGTAATGAGTGATCTAGAAGAAACCATCAAGCTGGCCAAGGCTGAGAAGTTCGACGATGTCGAGGATCGTTGGCTGAGCCATCTCTCCGAGCACCCGAGTGAGCTCGACTTTTTCCTCACCGTTGCCGATCGCCTCATTGCCTACGATGAAGAGGAGCGGACCCAGTTCCTTCTCGATCTGCTAGAGGAGCAGCTCAAGGAAATCGAGGACTGGAGCAGTCTTCTTAGAGTCCTGAGAAAAACAGGACTCATTTTTCGTGACCCTTCTGAGCTACACGCCGAAGCACTCGAAGCCATCAAAAAACTCTATGCCGGTTCCCCCAGTCTCGACTTTCTGATCGACAAGGTCGGCTTGCTTCGAGCCATCGAAGACACCCCCAAGATCTGGAAGAAGATCGACCGCCTACAGAGTCTGATGCAATTCGACGAAGGCGCCGTGGTGTGGATGCAAGACAAGGGTGCCGGGCGAGTAGTCGAAGTCAATTTCGACCTAGAGAGTTTCAAGCTCGAGCTTGAACACCATCCCGGTCTTCGAGTCGGCTTCGCTGCGGCTCCGAAGATGCTCAAACCTCTGCCGGAAGGGCACTTTCTTCGTCGCAAGATCGAAGATCCGGAGGGGCTGCGGGATCTGGCTCAGTCCGAGCCCGGCGAGACTCTGTTAGCGCTTCTTCGAAGTGCCGACGAGCCCTTGGGAGCCAGCGAGATCAAGCTCCTGATGGGCAGTCTAGTGCCAAGTGCCAAATGGACAAGCTGGTGGGCAGAAGCTCGCAAGCATCCGCAGGTGCTGTCGTCGGGTTCCTCTGCAAGACAGAAATACAGCTGGGCCTCGAGCACCGACGATGCCCGCGATGCCGTCCGGCAGACCTTCGACTCTGCAGATCTGGATCAAAGGTTGACGATCTATCGCAAAGAGGCACGGCGATCTCCCGAGCTTGCAGAGCATATGTCCGAGCAGCTTGCCAGGCAGGCCGACGCAGCTCTCGAAGCCAACACAGCGACCGCACTGGTGATTTGGAATACCCTCGAGCGCAATGGAGCCGCTTCAGCTGTCGAATGGTCGCCGCGAGCCATCGTCGAGAAGACCGAAGGCATTGCCTCTGTGATTGCAGAGGTTCCTGATCGAGCACTCCGTGAACGCCTTTACGAGCTCGCTGTCAAGGTCCATCCAGAATGGCCATCCGAATTGGCCAAAGCGTTGAGATTAGAAGAGGATCCGCGGTTGCTGTCATCGATTGCCCATCGGCTTGCTGAGCACGATCGTGACAGGCTCGAATCAGCACTCGAGGACCTGACCGGGAAGCCTCGAAGGTATGCGTCGGCTTTCGTCTGGCTGGTCGAGAATGCCAGCGAGGACCTGCTGGTAGAGAATCGTAACCCCCTCCGCCTGCTCCGCCAGGTGTTCGATGCCTTTCACCAACCTGAATTCAACGGTTTCCGAAACAGACTGGCCAAGACTCTCGAGGGACCGGCAGCGGACGCGATGCTCCGACGCCTGGATGAGGACCAGGCCAAGCAGGCCAAGCAGGCAATCACGCGAGCTCCGATCGACGGACACATCCGAGAAAACCTGGAGAGGGCACTCGAGTTCAGGTTCCCGTCTCTCGATGAAAAAGAGGACCTCCATTTCTATGCCACCGCTGAGTCGATTGAAGCTCGGCGCACAGAGATGAAGAAACTGATTGAGATCGAAATCCCAGCCAATCGAAAAGCGATCGAGGAAGCGCGGGAGCTCGGGGACCTGCGGGAGAACTTCGAGTACAAATCGGCGCGTCAGCGTCACGAGTACTTGAACGCACGGGTCGAGGGCCTTCAGCGGGATCTGGAACGCGTTCGACCGTTTGATCAGAGCAAGGTCAACACCGAGGAGATCCGCCTGGGTTCGAGCTTCGTTCTTCGCAACAAGGATGCCAAAGAACTCTCCTTGACCATCATGGGACCCTGGGAGAGCGACCCTGACCAGGGCGTCATTTCCTACGCCTCTGATCTGGGCCAAAATCTTCTGGGATTGAAGATTGGGGACTCGGTAGATCTGGAGGATGAGTCCTACGAAATATCCACGATTGGCTCCTACGGCTCCGAATAGTCGATCTCGACCGGCTCGTCATCCAAGACGATCCAAACAACTGCGCCGAGCTCCTCTAGCTCGGCCAAAGCAGGTTCGATCGTGATCCAGCCGGCAAGCTCCGCTCCTTTGGTATCCACCTTTCGTACAGGAAACTTGCCGATCCAACCCTGCTCCACCCAACGATCAGCTTGTTTTTCAAAGACTCTCGAACCGATCTCTCGCATCTCCGAGTTCTCGATCTCGGTAGGCGCGATCACTATTTCAGTACCTGAGCCAACTTGTCTGCTCAGACCGGAAGCCAACAAATAGATAATCAACACCAGAGCGATCACGACCGCAAAAAGTGGTATCAGGGGAGACTGTGCGCTGAAACGCGCCATCTGAAGCTCCAGCCTCGACCAAGTGGATTCTCTCGATTGCTGGACTGCTACAAAGCGACGCACTTCGGGCTCCAGGTATGTCGGCGGACCTATCGGTACGATCACCGACAATCTCTCCACTACTCGACGTAGCCCACGGAGTCGTGCTTGGCATCGGGGGCATTGATCCAAATGCGTTTCGAGCTTCCTGACCTTGGCGTCGACGAGCTCACCATCGAGATAGCTAGATAAGGTCTCGACGTTCAAATGTGTCATCTTCTACTCTCCTCTAGGATCACCCGAAGACAATCTCGGCCGCGAGCGATTCTCGATCTCACCGTTCCAAGCCGCGTCCTGAGTACTTTGGCAATCTCCTGATACGAAAGACCCTCCAAATCTCTCAGCACCACCGCTTCGCGGTACGGGCTCGGTATCTGCTGCAAGGCAGCAATCACTACGTCACCCTCACTACGAACGATCGCTTTCTCCTCAGGGGTTCGATCCAAATCCGGAAGATCTTCAATCTGCTCGAGAGACTGGGAGCTTGCTCGCAGTTGCGCGGCTTTGCCGCGAAACCGACTTCGACAGCAGTTCAAGGCCACCTGATAGACCCAAGTCTTGAGGCTCGATCGACCTCGAAATCCGGCCAGGTAGCGGTGAACCTTGAGAAAGGTCTCTTGAGACAAGTCCGCGGCATCCTCGACATTGCCGCTCAGACGCAACGCAAGATTGAAGACCATTCCCGAGAACTCTTCATAGAGCTCATCAAACGCGTCCGGATCTCCGTGACGATGCCGATCGATGAGAGCTAGATCCGGATCGACCCTGGGTCTGCAGTCTGCACTGGTTGCTGCCATCTAGAGTCCTCACACCCTGCTTCCGGCCTCTACTAGATGAGACTCGGACAGGTGCAGAGGAGTTCCAAAAGCTTCAGCTTCTCAAGGAGTGGTAGCTGCGACTCGCAAATCGGTCGCACCTTCAGCTTGACCATAGTAGCCAAGCACGCCTTCGACGATAGCCTCGGCTACTTCTTGTCGGAATTTGCGTGTTTGGATCAGCTGGCGATCATATGTGTTGGCCAGATTACAGACTTCGATCAGGACTTTGGACGGTATTGCGTTATATCGAAGCACAGCGGGAACCCAGGCCCTGCGGCGACGGATGACCTTTTCCCGAATCGGTTTGTCGGGATGGATCGCCAAGCCACGGCCCCCGAACGACGCCAGGATGTGGCTGGCAAGATCACGCGACAGACCCTCACTCTCGACTCTTTCACGGCTTGTGTAACTGACTCTCGGGTTCTCTCGCACCTCGCGCCTCGACGCGTAGATCGATCCGCTCTTGCCATAGGAGCCGCCTCGATACTCGGCTCCCGGGATGTACGCCATTGCGCCTCGAAGAGAGGAATGAAGCGAGTCGGCGTGAATAGAAATAAAGACTGTCTTAGCCGGATCGGCCCCCTGACTTACCGCCTGTCGATATACGCTATTAGCCAGATACCAGCGGAGATGCACACCGACTCGCGGATCCTCGATCTTGTAGTTCGGAGTGGTGAGTACCCGATGATTCTTCGTCGCCGGTAGACGATCCCTGTCGGGGATCTGGTTGGAATTCCCATCCTGGGTCGTGGCGATGACGTTCGCGCTTGTAGAGTGACTCAGAAGCTCGAAAACCCGAAGCATGATGTCGTAAACGTGGGTACTCTCCCAGACGCTGCCCACCGACGCTCCTACATCCGTTCCACCGTGACCGGCATCCAAGACGACCGTTACACCCTGCAGCCGACTGGCACTCACCTGATTCGAGAATTGGGCGCTTGCGGCCATCCGGCTCTCGTACTCGGTCCGCCGGTTATGCCCGGGCGGAAGGTACTCTGGCCGAAGAAGGTCGAATGGAATCTTGACTTGGTAGCCGATATCGATGTCTGTGACATCTCGGATCCCACTTCGTTCGGCCACTTGAGAGGCAAGCTCGCTCACATCGTCGGCGAAGACGACTCCAGTGAAACGAATCACGACGCTCGAGTAAAGAGCTTCCCCCGGTTTGAGACGATATACCGCGTAGTCACCCTTCCCGTCCGAACCATACTCGAGGTGGTAGGGCGAGGTGGATGGCAGCGCTGATCGAAATGCGGGCCGCAGTAGGTGAGCTGGAATAAGAATTGTCTGGCCGGGAATCACCTCATCGTCAGACAACTGATTGCCTTCGCGAATCGCCCGGTAGTTCTGACCTTGCCCTGTAAACCAGTCTGATATGTGCCACAGGCTCTCCGATCCGTGAGCCGACGAGACCTGTACTCGGTGTCTCCACCCGGCAGAGTCAGCCTTGTCTTCGAAGAAAAGTGTCTGGACGACCATCAACTGAAAGTCGCCAGCAAGAATATTGAAAGGCACCTTGTAGCGGACTCCAGCTTTGAGCTTTCTCGAGCCTCCATTCGCCTCTGCAATTGTTCTTGCCACGTCTCTGCTATTGCAAAGACGCTTTGAAAATTGAATGAGACCCTCGCCGCGAAGGGGCTCCGCTTCCAAGAAGAGCTCCTGATCACTGTCGACCGCGGCGATCATTCCGTTAGTCATCCGAATTCTCTTTGAGCCCGAATCATGACCGGAGACTTTTGCCTGCAACCATCCCGGCGCCAGGGTGAGAAAGACGACCAGAGTTGCAAAACTCAATACGAAACCCGGGTGAATCCTCGACCTACGTTCTGAGAAGTTCTGTCGCATAGACTTGCTATCTGTCTTTAGGCCACAAAGATATCAGGATAAGTGGCAATTTCCCTTGATGGGTCGCCACTTACACTCATTCCTTAAAGTGAAATCTTAATGCTCGATCGCGAGCGACGCAACACCAGATCGCAAGTCCGGTCAACCGACTCGCGATACGATCGACCACAGTGCTCGAATCGGCCCCATTGAAACGGCTCCAAGAACAGCTGTTTTCTGGGCTCTGCCAGATGCCTATGTACTCGGAGGTTCGGCGCCTCACCAAGGGTGTCTCGTGCCATGTTGTAGGTGGCGCCCTCAGGGACCTGGCTCTTGGTGTCACGCCAAGGGACCTAGACATCGTTGTCGCGCACGGCGGGGAAACCATCTGGAACAGCCTCGCCACGTCCTTGCCTGCGACAGCGGTCCGACTCGGCGGAGACCGGTTTGCTGCGTTCCGGTTGGTCGGGGCTGACGGAACCATCGACATCTGGGATCGAGAGGACGTCGATCTGAAGCGCGATCTAGCTCGTCGTGACTTCACTTTGCACTCGTTTGCTGTCGACATCGATAGCGGCAAGCTCACCGATCCCTTCAGCGGCACCGTCGACCTCGAGCGCAGAAGATTGGTAGCAACGACTGAGACCAGCTTCTCCGAAGATCCTCTGCGTGTACTCAGACTCTGCCGCTTTCTCGCCCAGATCGCCCGAGCTCGGGCCGACGAAGCGACTCTTTCATTGGCAAGGGAATCCGTCCCGAACCTGGACGGGGTCGCTGCCGAGCGTGTTCGCACCGAGCTCGAGAAGCTTCTCACTCTTCCTGATGCGTGGCCTGGCGTTGCGACGATGTTCTCGCTCGGAATCTACCCACGCCTTTTCCTGTCGGGTCAGAGCCGATCTAGTCTTGGGCCCGCCATCTCAGCTGATCATCTCAGGGAAGGTTTTCACCTTGCCGAAACGGTGGCTCGAGGTCTCTCGATGCCTGTGGAGCTACCGCTGGTGCGGCTGGGCCTTCTCATCGTCGGCCTGCCGCACGCCGCAACGCTGTCGAGTAGACGGTTGGACAGCGAGTGGGGGGACCGAGCGCCGATCGCCAAGAAATCGCTTCGTCGGCTCACTCGGATCTTCGAATGGCCACGGATCCCGATCGCACAAAACGAGCAACGATGGTTTCTGAATCGACTCGGCAACCTTTGGCCGAGCGCCATCTGCCTGCTAGCTGCGCAGCAAGAAGGCCTCACTCCAACAGGTCCGTCTAGCTCTATTCAGGAGATCTCACGGTTGGCAGCCAAGCTCGGGCAGGACATCTTCTCTCCCCGCTTTCTGATCTCTGGGATCGACCTTCAGGAGATCCTGGAGCTCGAGCCCGGGAAGATACTGGGTGATATTTTGAAGACGGTACAGAGACGACAAGTGGAAGGTGAGATTACAACCAGGACAGAGGCAGTCGAGTTGGCTCGCCGCCTTGCTGGCAAGTTCAATCGTGGGTAGCAGCTGTTCTGTGAGTTATGGTCAGCGCGACTATCCTAACTACTTCACGCTCATAAGCCTGTTGTTGAGCTCTTTGATACGCTCGGAAAGCTTGTCGATTTTCTCTTGGGCTTCCTTGCGTAGTCTCCCGTATTCGTTTCTAAGCTTCTCTGTCTGATGCTCCATCTCCTCCATCTCAGACCGCAATTGCTGAGCCTGGTTGTCGCGCTCGGCCATCGCGTGATCGAGCTTTGAGATCTCGTCATCCTTATCTGCTATGCGAATCTTGATTTTCTCTTCCTGCTCTTCATAGAGCTTCCGATACTGCTGAAGCTCCATGATCTGGGAAAAGTCTGCAGGGGATGGGCTCATGTCGCCTCCTCGTTCCTCGATAGCTGGAAACATCTTGCGCAGTCTTAGAGAGAGATCTTCCGGATCTCTCGATGAACGCATCGCCTCGGCATAGGTGATGGTGCCATGCACAAGCAGCGCCAATAACGATTGGTTCATGGATTGCATTTTGAAGAAAGAGACCGACCCCTCGACCTCTTCCCGAAGTTTCGCAGTGTCACCTTTCTCGATCAGCTCACACACCCGGGGAGTAGCTCGCATGATTTCCAGAGCTGCGATAAGCCCAGTCCCGTCCTGGCGCTCGATAAGTTGCATCGACACCACGCCCTTGAGAACCTGAACCAATTGGATTCGGGCTTGCTTCTGCGCATCACCTGCAAAGGTGTCAAGAATCCGGTCTACCGTTTGGGTGGCGCTGTTTGTATGCAAGGTGGAGAAAACCAGATGCCCGGTCTCAGCGGCAGTGAGAACCGTCGCTACGGTCTCTGGGTCGCGCATCTCACCGACCATGATTACGTCGGGGTCCTGTCGCATGGCATTGCGCAGCGCCTCGGAGAAACTCAGCGTGTCAGTTCCGATCTCTCGTTGGGCGATAGACGCCACGTCGTCGCTGAATAGAAATTCGATTGGATCCTCGATAGTCAGAATGTGGCTTGGCCGTTGCGAACTGATCCTATTGATCATCGCTGCCAGCGTGGTGGACTTGCCACTTCCAGTCGGCCCAGTGACGAGTACTAGACCCATCGGCAGATCGCAGAACTCCTGGAGCACATCAGGAAGATCCAGATCCTCAATATTCAGGATGTCATAGGGAATCCGGCGAAATGCTGCGGCGAGTGTGCCACGTTGCATATAAATATTGCCTCGGAACCTCGCCAGACCCTGGATGCCGTATCCCAAATCGACAGCGAGAGTTTCCTCGAGTCTCGCCTTCTGCTGCGGAGTCAAGATAGGCATGAGCAACTCCTTGATGGTCTCGGGCTGGAGTGGCTCTGCTTCGATTGGCATCAATCGACCGTGGATCCGAAGCATAGGAGGCCGCATCGGCTTCAAGTGAAGATCCGAAGCACCCTTTTCGGTAACGAACTTTAGGAGTTGCTCGAGGTTCATAAAATCAGACCTGATTCTATACAGATCGTCATTTCAGGGGGTAGGGCACAGGTCACAGATGCGGGAAAATGCCGATTCCCTAGAATTTACGCATGAGACCCACGACGATCCCTTGGACCTTCAGATCGGAGGCTGGAACACGCATAGGCTGCATACGGGCGTTGGCAGGTTGGAGCCGAATCTCCTTGCCTTCGGGGTAGAACCTCTTGAGAGTGACCTCGTCTCCAACCAGGGCAACCACCATTTCTCCAGCGCTTGCTTCCTCACGTTGCGCAACCACCACAAGATCACCATCGTGGATACCCTCTTCGATCATCGAATCTCCCACGACTCGCAGGACAAAGTGGTCATCCGCTCTTTCTCCGAGCAGTAGCGAAGGCACTGTGACGACTTCATTGCCGGCTACGGCTTCGATGGGCCGTCCCGCAGCGATCAAACCGAAAAATGGGAGCTCGCTCTGAGCCCCTGAACCAATCGACAAAGCTTCCGGATTCAACTCGACGCCACGTTTCTGATTCCATGTCCGTGTCAGATAGCCCTTTTCTTCCAGCAGCCTTAGATGCTTGTGGACCGTTCCGTATGAGGAAAAACCGAACTCTTCGCATATCTCGCGATGGGTTGGTGACACACCGTGAGTCGACGAGTAGTTCGTCAGAAACTCCAAGATCTCTTTCTGGCGCTTGGTCAAGTATGGAGCCACAGTTGAATTGTACGGCGCAAACAAGGCGTAAGTCAATGAAAAAGTCTGCTGCGCGAGGGCTCGGAGGCAACGGCGAGGGGCTCTGCAGCTTGACTTCGACGAATGGCTCCAATACCGTGGAGTGCTCATCGGCACCACACAATAACCGATTGGAGAATACCGACCGTGTGGAAAAAGAAGGAAAATGAGACCCCGGCTCCGACTCCCGTTCGCGAGCCGGAGCCCAGGGCCAGCAGGCCTGCGCCAACACCTCGAACTGAGCGAGCAGTGATCGGCCCGACCGTACGAATCAAGGGCGAGATTTCAGGCGAGGAAGATCTCGTTGTGCAGGGCAAGATCGAAGGAAAGATCGAGGTCAAGGGTCGCGGCGTAACGGTTGGCAAAGCAGGAAAAGTCAACGCAAACATCTATGCGCGCAGCATCCGCGTCGAGGGCAAGGTTTGCGGTGACCTCTTCGGCGAGCAAGAGATCGTTATCGAGGCCGAGGGCGACGTCGAAGGTAACCTTGTTGCGCCCAGCGTCCGCCTGGAAAACGGCTCCAAATTCAAGGGCTCGATTGATATGGAGCGATCAACGCCCCCGATTTCGGCTTCAAAACCCTCTACGCAAGCCCCGCTCAAGAACGATGATGGTCGAGTGCCTGAAATGGGGCCCAAACAGACCAAGCCATCGCCAAGTCCGGGACCAGGACAACTGCGCTCCTGAACCCTAGTGTGGCTCGAACGACTTCTCCACCCGGTGCCGGACTCAATCGTCCGCCTGAATTCGGCGTTTCTACCCATCACTCGCTAGCCCTCAAGCACGTTCTGCGTCGTTTCCGAGCTGTCGGCGGAACCAGGATCCTCGATCTCGGTCCTGCGATGGGTAGAAACGTTCAGTATCTTGGTCGGTTTGCTCCGAAGATTCATATCGCTGACCTTTACAGCTCCCTCAAAAATCTGCCTCCGCGGCGCAGCCCCGATCGTTCGAGATTCGAACGGATACTCGAAAAGGACCTACCCAAACCGGGGGGCCGACCAGTAGATTTGATCCTGGCTTGGGACCTCCTAAATTATCTCGAGCGTGCACAACTGAGTCAACTAGGTCAGTACCTCGGCGGACTGTGCCGACGCGAGAGTCTAATGTTCGCCTTGATCGCTAATCACAAGCAGATCTCTGACACACCGACCCGGTTTCTGATTATCGATGCCGATACCCTACGCTACGAGACTCCATCCAGAAGTACGCGTCCTGCCCCACAGTACAAAGAACCCGATCTCGACCGATTGATGCCCGCCTTCGAGGTCGAGACATCGTTTCTGCTGCGCAATGGCATGCAAGAGTACGTGCTGTCCAGTCGCTCGCTTACGCCTTATTCAAGAACGGGATCCACCGACTAGATACCCAGAACCGATCCCTGCCCTCGATATGACAAACCAATTCTCAGGCAAGCTTGATCTGGAGAGCTACACCCTGGATAACGGCCTGCGTGTTTTCTTGCACCGTGACCCTTCGCTGCCACTCGTCGCGATCAATCTCTGGTACCACGTGGGATCGAAAAATGAGAAGCCCGGCCTGACTGGTCTGGCCCACCTGTTCGAACACATGTTGTTCCAGGGTAGTGAGCATGTCGACACCAACGATCACTTCCGTTGGATACAGCAGGCAGGAGGAGTCGCAAACGGTTCGACTTGGTTCGACCGCACCAATTACTACGAGACTCTCCCCTCCAACTGTCTCGATCTCGGGCTCTGGCTCGAATCGGATCGAATGGGCTTCCTGCTACCCGCATTGGATCTCGAAAAGCTGGAGAATCAGAGAAGTGTGGTGATCAACGAGCGTCGGCAGACCGTCGATAACCAACCCTACGGCCGGGCCTTCGAACGACTCAATGAGCTTCTTTATCCTGAAGTTCACCCCTATCACTGGCCGGTCATCGGCTACCTCGAAGATATCGAGGCGGCGACGCTCGATGATGTGACGTCTTTCTTTCAAACGTTCTATTCACCAAACAACGCGGTGCTCACTCTTGCAGGTGATTTATCCGTCGATCACGCGATCAAACGGATCGAACACTGGTTTGGTGACATCCCGTCGGGTGTTTCCATCCCGGCTATCGAAGCCGAGGTTCGACCGATCGGTACTGCGGCCCGCGAGGTGATGCTCGATCGGGTTGAGCTGTCGCGGATCTATCAGGCCTATACACTGCCGGCATACGGTCAATCAGACTGGTACGCGGCGGATCTCCTTTCGGCCGTCTTGACCGGTGGTAAGTCGAGCCTGCTGAATGAAGACCTTGTCTACTCTCGACAGATGGCCACAGACGTGAGCACGTTTGTCCTGCCAACCGAACTCGAGTCCACGTTTTTTATCGTTGCAACCGCTCGCCCGGATACAAAACCAGAAGTGCTCGAGGACGCACTGCACAATCATATTGCCGCTGTGGCCGAGCGCCCTATTTCGGAGGTGAGTCTTCAGAGGGCAAAGAACAAAGTTGTGACAGCTCTCTGTGACGAGCTTCAGAAGTTGGATCAAATAGCGGACATGCTGTCGATGTTTGCGACCTATTTCGACAATCCGAAGATCTTGGAACATGAAGTAGAAACCTATTTGAATCTACAGGCGCGCGACCTCTCACAGTTCGCCGCGACCTATTTGAACCCAGAAAACTGTGTCAGCGTGGTTGTCGTTCCCGATGCCAGCGCCGAGGACAGCCAATGAGGGCAACGTTGAGCAAGAGACTCACCCCGCCTTCGCCAGATCAGCCTCGCGACTTTCAATTCCCCGGGTTCGAGACTCATACACTTCCCAATGGTCTCAAGATGTACCTGGCCCGATATGACCGCGGCCCCTTGGTTCAAATGTCGATGACAATGACAGGTGGAGCCGAGCAGGATCCTAGTGGTCGCGCCGGCTTGGCGACTTTCTCGGCGTCACTTCTCGACGAAGGTACATCCAAGCACAGCTCGATCCAGCTCGCCGAGCGAGTAGAGAATCTTGGCGGTTATCTATCTACGCAAGCTGATTGGGACTCGATGAGCGCATCGGCAGGTGTTCTTTCGGAAAATCTCGAAGAGGGGTTCGGATTGCTTGCCGAAATCATCACCGATGCGATCGTGCCCGCGCACGAAGTCGAACGCCTTCGCGGTCAACGACTGGCCGACATACAGCGCCGGCATGCTCAGCCCGGTGTACGGGCAAGTGAGACTCTTGCCAAGATGATCTACGCCGACACCCCCTACGGGATGCCGATCAACGGCACCATCGACACAGTTCCCTCGATTTCCAGAGATGATCTTGTTGAATGTCTAGGGATCCATACGACTCCCCTGGCCGCCTCGATCGTGGCCACCGGAGACTTGAATCCAGAGGAGTTTGTCGCCCTGGTTCACGAAAGCTTCGGAGATTGGAAGGGCGCCGCTCCAGCTGAGCTATCGACCCTCGACACACCACTCCTCGAGGGTCTTCGAGTTCGTGTAGTAGATCGACCGGACTCGACTCAAACCGAGCTTCGCATGGGTCATGTCGGCCCCAGCCGAATTGATCCGGACTATGTTCCTCTTCAGGTGATGAACAGTCTATTGGGAGGGAAGTTCACCAGTCGGATCAATCTCAATCTGAGAGAGGATCTTGGTATTACCTATGGAGTGTCGACCGGATTTGGACACCGCCGAGGTCAGGGCCCGTTTGTGGTCAGTGCATCTGTCGACACCGCTAGTACCGGTGTGGCGGTCGAAGAAGTGCTAAGAGAGATGAGTAGGTTGCAGGAAGAACTGGTTGGACAGCAAGAGCTCGAAGAGACCAAGAGCTATCTCCTCGGGGTGTTCCCCTATACGCTGCAGCGGATCGAAGGTTTGGCCAGCCGTATCGCCGAGATCGCGATTCATGATCTGCCGTCCGACTACTACGACAGCTCGCTAGAGCAGATTCGAAACGTCTCCATGAGCCAGGTTCAGAGTCTGGCGCGCAAGCACCTACACCCTGACAGAATCGCAATCGTGGCGGTGGGTCCGGCCAGCGATTTGGTGCCGCAGTTGGAGCAGTTCGGAGCGGTGGAGATCGACCCCGAAAAAAGCCTCTAAGTTCTTTGTTTTGTGTGGCTTGCCGGAGAGTCTCCCGGACTCCCCAACTGCCATCCGTATGCTATAGTCAAGGATCTGCTTCAACGATGAGAGGAGACTTCAAACATGCAGGTGGATAGTCCCGACAAGATCCGCAATGTCGCCCTTGCCGGTCATAGCGACACTGGGAAAACAACCCTGGTCAGCAGCCTTCTGTATGCCGGTGGAGTGGTCAACCGGCTCAACCGAGTCGAAGACGGCAACACAATAACCGATTTCGATCCGGAAGAGATTGAGCGCTGTATCTCGATCGGTTTGGCCACCTGTCACACACCCTGGCGTCAGTACAAAATCAATCTTCTCGACTGTCCTGGCTACGGCATTTTCTTCGACGAAACCCGGGGCGCGATGTACGCCGCGGACTCGGTATTGCTCTGCATCAACGCCACCGCAGGAATCGAAGTCACAGCAGAGAAAGCTTGGGACTTTGCGGCCCAACTCAAGCTACCCACCATGATCACAATGACCAAGATGGACCAGCCGCGTGCCAAGGGCAAGTCCAATCTCGAACAGATCCACAACACTTTTGGGCGGGAGGCCATCCTGGTTCAGCTTCCGATTGGAAAAGCCGACCAAATGTTGGGGGTCGTCGATCTTGTAACCGAGAAGGCATATACCTTCACCAAGGACGGTAACGGCAAGGGCCAGCAAGTCGAAATACCGGAAGAGATGAAGGATGAAGTTGAGTCCTTCAGGAACTTACTCGTAGAGGCCGTGGCCGAGACAGACGATTCGTTGATCGAAGAGTTCTTCGAAGTTGGGACACTCCCGACCGAGGATCTGATCAAGGGTCTTCGGCGAGCGATACGAACCAGAAAGATCTTTCCTGTGACCTTGGTTGCAGCGGCTCACGGAATCGGTGTCTCGACGCTCCTGGATGCGATTGTGGACTATATGCCTTCTCCGGCCGACCGATCTTTCTTTCCCGGCTTCGACTTTGGGGGCGAAACCATAGACATCGCGTCCGAATCAGATGCCCCGATGAGCACCTTGGTCTTCAAGACCTTGAGTGACCCGTTCTCCGGGAAGGTATCGCTGCTGAGAGTTGTCAGCGGTAGTCTGACCTCCGACACTGTGGTTTGGAACACTCAAAACGAAGATGCCGAAAAAGTTGGCCACCTCATGACTCTGCAGGGCAAGCAGGGTGAAGCCATCAAAGAGCTCATAACCGGCGACATCGGTGGTGTGGCCAAACTCAAGAATGCAAAGACCGGCAATACTCTCAGTACCAAAGAAAAGCCGTTACAGCTCGCCTGGATCGAAGACATCGAGCCCGCTATCTCGTTCGCAATCGAGCCGAGATCCAAGGGTGACGACGAGAAGATCGGCGAAGCGCTACCGCGTCTATTGGAAGAGGATCCCTCTCTGCTAGCTAGCCGAGACAAGGAGACGGGCGAATTCCTGCTCTCAGGAGCGGGTCAACTACATGTCGAGATAGCAGTCGCACGACTCAAAAAGAGATTTCATGTCGATGTAATCCTACATCCCCCGAAGATCCCTTATCGAGAGACTATTCGTAAGAAAGCTCCTGGCCATGGACGCCACAAAAAGCAAAGCGGAGGCCGAGGCCAATTTGCTGTCTGCAAGATCATGATGGAACCGACAGCCGATGCCGAGTTTGAATTCATCGACGAAATCTTCGGCGGGGCGATTCCCCAGGGTTATAGGCCCGCCGTAGACAAGGGCATTCAGGAGGCTGCTCGAAGAGGCTATCTCGCTGGATTTCCGGTAGTTGGATTCAAGGTCCGCTTGCAGGACGGCCAATACCACGATGTCGACTCGTCTGAGATGGCATTCAAGATTGCCGGCTCTCTAGCATTCAAGGATGCTATGTCCAGAGCTGGCGCGACAATCCTCGAGCCGATCATGAACGTCGAAATCTCCACTTCCGAGGAGTTCATGGGGGACATCATGAGCGATCTCTCCCAACGTCGTGGCAGACCGCAGGGCATGGACACAAAGAACGGAACCCAGATCGTTAAAGCGACCGTACCGATGGTGGAGATGCTCGACTATGCTCCGGCTCTTACCTCGATGACCCAAGGTCGCTCCAGTTTCCACATCGAGTTTTCCCACTATGACCAGGTACCCAGGCAGCTGCAACAGAAAATCATCGAAGCCTCTCAGAAGGAAAAAGAAGAGGACCACCACTAGCCCGACGTGTGGACCAGGAAGGTCCTATTCTGCAAAAAGAGGCGGCCGGTGCGGAGTGACTTCCGCACCGGCCGCCTCTTTTCAAATTGAAGGGGTCTCTTCAGAACAAGACTACGATTTATCCTTTTTCGACTTCTTGGTCTCGGTCTTCTCCTCGACCTCACCCTGTTCCACAAATTCCAGGATGGCCATCTCTGCCCCATCGCCCTTCCGAGGTCCCAACCGAACGATTCTAAGATAGCCGCCTGGCCGCGTGCTGAATCTCGGCGCAATCTCATCGAACACCTTCTTCACCAAGTCTCGTTGAGGAATCCATCGATTCACCAACCTACGTGCATGAACAGTGTCTCGCTTCGCCTGCGTGACGACCTTCTCAGCGATCGGCCGGAGCTCCTTCGCCTTGGGCAGGGTGGTCCTGATTCGCTCTGCCTTGACCAACGAGGCCAGCTGGTTTCGAAACAGTGCTCTGCGATGGGCCGGGGTTCGCCCCAACTTTCGCCCTCTGATTTGATGCCGCATAGTTACAAGTCCTCAGGTTTCTGCGCTTCTCAAACTAAAGCTGGCGTCATGGCATCTTCTGGCACATCCATGCCGAGACGTAGACCGAGATCGGCAAGAATCTCCTGTACCTCGTCCAGAGACTTCCGGCCAAAGTTTTTGGTCTCGAGCATATCTTTTTCACTTCTTCGGACCAGATCGCGCAAAGTGTGAATGCTAGCGTTCTTGAGACAGTTGGCCGACCGAACAGAAAGGTCCAGCTCATCGATGGTCTTGGCCAATATGGCATCGACACCCGAGAGCTCCTCCACCATTTCCGTTGCGACCTCATCCACAACGCTCTCCTCCGAATCGATAAATATTGACAAATGATCGTTCAACAGCGTCGCTGCAAGCGACATCGCCTCGGAGGGGCTAACGGTTCCATTCGTCCACACCTCGATGACGAGTCTTTCGTAGTCGGTAGCGCGTCCGACTCTGGCCGCTTCGACTTTGTACGTGACACGCTTGACCGGGGAATGAATCGAATCAACCGGGATCCAACCAATACCCAAGCTCTCATCGAAGTTCTTCTCGGCACTGACATAGCCACGACCGAGTGCCACCTGCGCTTGGAGCTTGAGCTTGCCCTCCTCGTTGAGGGTGGCCACATGGATGTCCGGATCACAGATCTCCACTTGAGGATCACCGGTCATCTCTCCCGCTGTTACCGCCCCCGGACCCGTAACGTCCAGGCTCAAGAATTTTGGTCCCTCGGAGTGCAACCGAATTGGAATCTCTTTCAGATTGAGGACAATGTCCGTCACATCTTCGACAACACCTGCCATCGAAGAAAACTCATGCTGCACACCTTCGATCTGTACACATGTAATTGCGGCACCGTCGATTGACGACAGCAAGCAACGCCGTAGAGCGTTCCCCACGGTGGTGGCAAAGCCCCGTTCGAACGGCTGTGCCATAAATTTTCCATAAGTCGGAGACAATGTCTCGCCTTCGACTTCAAGACGCTTGGGGCGCTGAAAACCCTTCCAAAGCATAAGACGACTCCTTGTACGAGACGATTCTAAGAATCTACTGTTTTTAATCTATCGGCTATAGAGCTCAACGATCAGCTGCTCCTCAACCGGGAGCTTGATGTCATCCCTCGTCGGCAACGCGTTAACCTTGCCCACGTAGTTTTCGGGATCTAGCTCGAGCCAGTTCGGGATACCACGTCCTCGTGCAGTCTCCACGCTTGCTCGAATGAACTCGTTCGATCGGCTGTTCTCTTTCACACTGATCTGTTGCCCCACCTTCACCTGGTACGAGGGAATCGTAGTCTTCTTTCCATCAACTGCGATGTGACCATGGCGGACCAACTGTCTGGCCTGTGCCCTCGAAGAAGCGAATCCGAGACTGTAGACTACATTGTCGAGTCGCCTCTCCAGATTGGCCAGAAGATTGTCTCCTGTGACGCCCTTTTGGCGCTCGGCCAGTGCAAAGTAATTCCGAAACTGCTTCTCGAGAACACCATATATCCGCTTGACCTTTTGCTTCTCTCGAAGCTGCGGCCCATAGCCCTGATTTCTACGGCGTCCTCTTCTCTGTCCGTGCTGACCAGGCGGATACGCACGCCGCTCAATGGCGCACTTCTCCTTGAAGCAGCGATCTCCTTTTAGAAATAACTTCATCCGCTCACGCCGGCACAACCGACAGACGGATCCTGTATACCGTGCCACTCTATTTTCCTCCTATCTGCCTTACACGCGCCGCCGTTTTCTCGGCCGACAACCATTGTGGGGAATAGGCGTAATGTCGCGAATCGACTTGATGGACATTCCCGAGGCCGATAACGCGCGGATGGCGGATTCACGACCGCCGCCAGGTCCCTTGACCTGAACGTCGACCGACCGCATCCCCGAATCGCGAGCGGTTTGCGCCGCACTCTGAGCTGCCACCTGGGCAGCAAACGGAGTTCCTTTCCTCGAACCTTTGAACCCGATTCGTCCTGCGGACGCCCAGCTCACCACATTACCTTCAGGATCGGAGATCGTAATGAGCGTGTTGTTAAAAGTCGCTTTGATGTGCGCTATGCCGTGGGGCACTATGCGCTTCTCTTTCTTCTTACGATCTTTGCTTTCACTTCGTGGTTTCACCATCTAGTTCCCCAATCCCATTACTTTGTGACCTGCTTCTTGGCAGCTACGGCACCCCGTCTCGGTCCCTTACACGTCCGAGCATTGGTATGAGTCCTCTGGCCTCTGGCCGGCAGACTCCTTCGGTGACGCACGCCTCTGTAGCTACCGATCTCGATCAAGCGTCGAATGTTCTGTCCGACTTCCTTGCGAAGGTCTCCCTCGACCCGGCCTTCATCTTGAATAATCTGGCGGATTCGACGTGCCTCGTCCTCGGTAAGGTCCTTTACCTTGATGGTCTCATCTACGCTCGCGGCTTCGAGGACTTTCCGAGACCGGGCTCGACCGATACCGTGGATATAGGTCAGGCCGATCCATACTTGTTTGTTCTGTGGCAGGTCGATTCCTGCAATTCGTGCCATGGCTTCTCCCTACCCCTGACGCTGCTTGTGTTTTGGGTTCTGGCAAATCACCCGCACCACGCCGTGGCGTCGGACGATCTTGCACTTCGGACACATTCGCTTTACAGATGCACGGACCTTCATCGCGCTCTCCTACTCTACCTAAGTCTGTAGACGATTCGACCCCTGCTCAAATCATAAGGTGAAAGCTCGACTCTCACCTTGTCTCCCGGCAAGATGCGAATAAAGTGCTTTCGCATTTTGCCCGAAACATGAGCTAGGACTCGATGTCCATTCTCTAGTTCTACTCTGAACATGGCGTTCGGCAACGGCTCGACCACCACGGCTTCTACTTCAATCGATTCTTCTTTTGCCACAAATGCTCCTTGACGGCTCTTACGCTCTAAGCGCTCACGCCGAGTACCCGAGCACCCAACTCGGTAACCGCTACCGAATACTCGAAGTGGGCTGACAATTCTCCATCCTCGGTTCTCGCAGTCCAGCCATCGCTATCTACCCTTATCCCGGCACCTCCAGCGTTGACCATCGGCTCGATGGCAATCACCAAACCAGGCTCGAGACGGGGTCCCTTACCTGGGATACCAAAGTTGGGCACCTGCGGATCCTCGTGCAACGCGGCTCCGATTCCGTGCCCGACAAATTCTCTGACCACGGAGAAGCTATGCTTCTCGACATGCGACTGTACAGCATGGCCGATGTCGGACAGGTGATTTCCGGGGTGCGCCTGCTCAACGGCAAGCTCGAGAGCCTCCCGAGTGACTGTCATCAACCGCTTGGCTTGATCGCTTGCGCTACCGATAGCAAACGTGCGAGCTGCATCACCATAGTAGCCCTTGTATTGGACACCACAGTCGACTCCTATGATATAGCCTTCAACAAGCGGAACCTCGTTAGGTATCCCATGAACGATGACATCGTTGATCGAGGTGCACAGAGTTGCCGGGAAACCACGGTAGTTGAGAAACGCAGGAACTGCCCCGGCATTCCGAATTCGTTGCTCTGCAAACCTATCCAGATCCCGGGTTGTGACTCCAGGTCGGATCCGCTCGGCTATGCCATCCAAGACATCATGAACAATACGGTTAGCCTGATCCATCAGGTCTATCTCGCCTGAACTCTTGAGCACCATCAAGCGTTGACCCCCAGTACCGACGCCACACTCAAGGCGACCTCTTCAATCAGCTGATCCCCATCGACCAACTGCAAAATGTCGCGCTCGCGATAGTGGTCAATCAATGGTTGAGTCTGATCGAGGTACACCTCCAAGCGCTGGCTGATGACCTCTTCCTGGTCATCTTCGCGCCGTCGGGCTAGGGCCCGACGTATCAGCTCGGGCTCGGGCACACTAATATGAACGACAGCGTCCAACTCGACACCACCCTCAGAGAGTATCGAATCCAAATTCTCTACCTGGCCAAGAGTTCGAGGAAAGCCATCGAGAATAAATCCACTCTTGCAGTCTTCCTGGCCCAGCCGGTGCCGAACGACCGCTTCCATCGTCTCGTCATCCACGAGTTGGCCAGTGGACATGATGGCTTCGATCTTTTTGCCCAAATCGGTCTCTGCGGCGACGGCATCTCGAAGCATCTCACCCGTAGAGATAGACGGCACACCGATCTCGCGAGCGAGAATGGCCGCCTGTGTCCCCTTCCCCGAACCAGGAGCACCAAGTAGGATCAATCGAGTACCATCCATTGCCGTAACCATATGAACTAACCTAACCTCTTCGACCACGCAGACGGCCCCGCTTCATGAAACCGTCATAGTTGCGCATGACCAATTGACTTTCGATCTGTTGCACCGTGTCCATTGCGACCCCGACGACGATCAGAAGTGATGTGCCGCCGAAGTAGAAGTTGATGCCCATTCCTTGCGTGAACCAAGCTGGCAAGGCGGCATCCAGGGTCGAACCGACAAAGGGTAAACCTTCCACCTTGAGACCGCTCAAGAGAAACTCTGGCAAGATCGAAACAGCAGCCAAATAGAGCGCGCCCACCAGTGTCAATCGAGTCAAGATTCTGTCGATGTACTCTGCAGTCCTTTTCCCCGACCGGATACCGGGTATGAATCCACCGTACTTTCGAAGATTATCTGCAGTGTCCGCAGGATTGAAGATGATCGATACATAAAAGTAGCTGAAGAAAATAATCGCTGTGGCAGAGAGCAGATAATAGATCGGCTGCCCCCAGGAAATCGCGTCGGCTATGTTCTGCAGCCATTCGTTTTGAAACATTCCAGCAATCGTCGTCGGAATCATCACCACGGAACTGGCAAAAATCACTGGAATGACACCCCCAGTGTTTACACGTAGCGGCAAGTAGGTGTTCTGGCCGCCATAAATACGGCGCCCAACGACACGCTTTGCATACTGGACCGGTATGCGTCGCTGTCCCCGCTCCATGAAGACGATAAACGCAACCACTGCAACCATGAACACCGTGAAGAACAGAAGCTTGATAATCGACATCGACCCAGAGCTCAGGCTGCCGATTGTGTCGAGGATGGCGCCGGGAAGTCCCACGACGATTCCAGCGAAGATGATCAATGAGATTCCGTTTCCGACACCACGCTCGGTGATCTGCTCTCCAAGCCACATCACAAAAGCGGTGCCGGTAGTCAATGTCAGTACCGTGATGAGCCGGAAACCCCAACCTGGATGGGGTACCAACGCTCCTCCGCCAGGGGTGGTCATCTTCTCCAACCAAATCGCAATACCCATAGATTGAATGGTCGAAATTCCCATGGTGAGGTATCGCGTATATTGGGTGATTTTGCGTCTTCCGAGTTCTCCTTCTTTTGAGAGCTTCTCCAAATAGGGCCAGACGACCGTCAAGAGTTGCAGGATGATGGATGCCGTAATGTAAGGCATGATCCCCAATGCAAATACCGCTACCCTCTCGAGGCTTCCACCAGTGAAGGTGTTTACGAAACCCAGGAAGGTTCCCTGCATCGCAGCCATGAACTCGACCAAGGCCTGGGGATCGACCCCCGGAGTCGGAATGTTGCAGCCGATCCGATACACCGCTAGCAGCCCGAACGTAAACATCAATCGTTTACGAAGATCGGGAATGGCGAAAATATTGCGGAAACTCTCGAGCACTACCCGATCACCTCGCAACTTCCGCCTGCGGCCTCGATCTTGGCTCTAGCGCTCGCACTGAATTTGTGAGCCCTGATAGTCAGTGCGGTCGAGAGCTCTCCGGTGCCGAGAATCTTGACCGGATGACCGGCGCGTACCAGACCCTGCTCGCGCAATATGTCGGGCGTGATCTCTCCTTCCAGCTCGACGAGCCGATCTAGATTCACCACCTGATACCGGATCTTGAAGATGTTCGTAAAGCCCCGCTTGGGTACCCGGCGTACCAACGGCATCTGGCCGCCTTCAAAGCCCATTCTCTGGCTGTATCCAGCACGAGAACGCTGGCCATTGCTACCTCGACCTGAGGTCTTTCCTGTTCCCGACCCCGGACCGCGACCGATCCGCTTTCGAGCCCGCTTGCTACCTTTTGCGGGCGACAACTCGTGTAACTTCATGACGTCTCCTCGACGACCTCGACAAGATGAGACACTTTCGCGATCATTCCACGGACGGCCGGTGAGTCGACCCTCTCCACTTCGTGTCGGATCCGCCTCAGTCCGAGTCCCCGAATCACTTCGCGTTGCGGACGCGGGCGTCCAGCGAGGCTGCGTACTTGTCTAATTCTCAGTGTTTTGGCCTTTGCCATGGTTATCTCCACAAACTACCCCTTCGACAGATCACTGACTCGCCTTGGTCTCTTCTAGGCCACGCAGACGAAGAACCTGATCAAGAGTTCGCAGCTGAAGCAGTCCGTCCATAGTCGCCTTGACGACGTTGTTCGGATTCTTCGAACCAAGAGACTTGGTCAGGATGTCCTGATACCCAGCACTCTCCACCACTGCTCGAACCGCGCCGCCGGCGATGACGCCTGTTCCTTCCGAAGCTGGTTTGAGAAGCACGCGGCTCGCACCGAACCGACCAATCACCTCGTGAGGTATGGTAGTTCCATCCATCGGAGTTCGACACAGATTCTTCTTGGCGATGTCGACGCCCTTTCGGATGGCCACCGGAACCTCTTTGGCCTTGCCAGAGCCATAACCGACCCGGCCATTGCCGTCACCGATCACTACCAAAGCGGTGAATGAGAAATTCTTACCGCCCTTGACTACTTTTGTGACCCGGTTGATGTCGATGACCTGCTCGAAAAACTCAGGTTCGTTGTCAAAATGTCTGGCCAAAGTAACTCTCCTTCACTACATCCAAATCAATTATCGTGTTGCGACTAGAAACGGAGCCCTTTGGATCGAGCCCCCTCCGCCAATTCCTTGACTCGACCGTGATAGATGTACCCGCCCCGGTCGAAGACCACGCTCTCGATGCCGAGTTTCTTGGCGCGTTCTCCAAGCGTTTCACCCACCAGGCGAGCAGCTCCCAGAGTCTTGGGACCGCCTTCGATCCTACTCCGGATATCACCTTCCCTCGAATTGGCCTGAACTAGCGTCTTTCCACTCAAATCGTCTATGACTTGGGCATAGATGTACTTGGCGCTTTTGAAGACCGCCAATCTCGGTCGTGCTGGCGATCCAGAAATCGATGCGCGAATTCGAAAGTGCGCTCGTTTGCGGCGCTCACGCGTTCGTTGTGCTTTGATCATGATGACTCCTGCCTCCGCCTACTTCGCTCCTGCCTTGCCGACCTTGCGCCGAACCACCTCATCGCTGTAGCGGATCCCTTTTCCTTTGTACGGCTCGGGCTTTCTCAAGATTCGGATCTCAGCTGCAACCTGGCCTACTTGTTGACGGCTCGCCCCTTTGACGGTGATCCGATTCGCCTTCTCTTCCACATCGACTTCGATGCCTTCGGGAACTGGAAACACCACGGGATGCGAATAACCCAGCGCCAGATGGACCTCTGCACCCTTGAGTTGGGCTTTATAGCCAACTCCGTGAATCTCGAGCTGTTTGCTAAAGCCCTTCGACACACCGTGTACGGCATTGGCGATCAATGCCCGCATCAAACCATGCTTCGAGCGCAAATCTCCAGTGTCACCGCTTCGTGTCACCGTGATCACGCCATCCGACACATCCACCGGGATACCCACGAGCAGCGATTCCGAGACACGCCCCTTGGGGCCTTCCGCAATAAACAGACCGTTCTCCAGACTGACCTTTACGCCGTCCGGGATTGGAACTGGTTCTTTACCTACACGCGACATTCACCTGACCTCCTACCAGACCTCACAGAGGATCTCCCCTCCGACACGTCGCTTTCGCGCTTCGCTGTCGGACAGCAGTCCTTGAGACGTCGAAATGATCCACACACCCAAGCCATTCAGGACCGGTTTTATGTCGTCCACTCCTCGATAGACCCTCCGACCCGGCTTGCTGACTCGCTTGATGTGTCGAATCAGTGGATCCCCTTCGGGCGTGTACTTCAGAAAGATTCGAATCTGCTTTGAAATCGAGCCATCCTCGATAATTTCGTACTTCTCGATCAGCCCTTGCTCGGCGAGCAGCCTACAGATCTCCACTTTCACCTTCGACGCAGGTGCGTCGAGACGATCGTGCTTGGCTAAATAGGTGGTCCGGATTCGATTCAAGAGATCCGCGATCGGATCGGTCATACTCATGATTTCTCCTTCGATACTCTCTTTCGCTTCAGCCTTGTTCGGTGAGGTAGCAAAATCATCTCTACCAACTGGCCTTGATTACCCCGGGCAAATAACCCTGGAGAGCAAGGTTCCTGAAACAGATTCGGCAGAGCCCGAACTTGCGCATAAAGCCCCGCGGTCTCCCACATACTTGACAGCGGTTCCGGTGACGCACTTCGAACTTCACGCGTTCTCTTTTTTTTGCCATCTTTGCAGTCGTAGCCACACCCTACCTCCTACTCAGCGCCGACAGCAGCTGCGGTGCTCTGTCGGGCAAACGGCATTCCGATCTCTCGCAACAAGTAGAAGGCCTTTTCATCGGTCTCTGCCGTTGTCACAATCGTCACGTTCAATCCTTTGATGCGATCGACCCTGTTGTAGTCGATGTCGGGAAAAATCAAGTGATCTTTGATGCCTAGTGTGTAATTGCCTCGACGATCGAAGCCGCTCGCGGAAATGCCACGGAAATCTCGTACCCGCGGCAGGGCCGTTGAGATCAAACGATCGAGGAAGTACCACATTCGATCGGCGCGCAAGGTCACCCGGCATCCAATCGGCATTCCCTCACGCAGCTTGAACGCTGCGATCGACTTCTTGGCTCGAGTGATCGTCGGCTGCTGGCCAGCGATTACTGCAAGCTCCGCAACCGCACTGTCCAACAGCTTGATGTTCTGCGTCGCCTCGCCAAGACCGATATTGAGCACGATCTTTTCGATTCGCGGAACCGCCATGATGTTATCGATACCAAACTCGCTCTGAAGCTTGGACACCACTTCGTCGTTGTAGAGCGTCAGCAAGCGCGGAACTTGGCTAGCATCCTTTTTGGGGACGCCGGAAGCTCTTTTCTTGTCGCTGCCCTTTTCCTTCGTTGTTGCCATGATCGAAAATTCCCTTGTCCTACTAGTTACCCTTGTCCTACTAGTTAAACGTCGCTCCACACGACTTGCAGACTCTGACCCCGCTACCGTCATCCAGGCGCTTGCGTCCCACCCGGCTCGGTTTGCCGCACTCTGGACAAACAAGCTTGAGATTCGACAACTGTATAGGCGCCTCGCGCTCTACGATGCCGCCTTGAATCTGCTTGTTCGGGTTGGGTCGAGTGTGACGTCGAATCATGTTGGCGCGTTCCACAATCGCAGTTCCAGCCGAAGGGAACACCTTCAGAACCCGACCTTTGGTCCCCGAGTCCCGCCCCGTGACCACAATGACTTCGTCGTTCTTTTTGATCTTGACCTTCAGCATTCTCAGACTCCCGATCTCAGACCCACGCTTGCAGCGATCAGGTCAACACAAATGCCCAAACTACAGAACCTCCGGCGCCAACGACACGATCTTCATAAACCGACGCTCGCGAAGCTCGCGAGCTACCGGTCCGAAGACGCGAGTCCCGATGGGTTCGCCCGCATCGTTCACAAGCACGGCCGAGTTGGTGTCGAATCGAATATGGCTGCCGTCCCTGCGACGATAGGCTCGCCGTGTGCGAACGATTACAGCCCTGACAACCTCCCCCTTCTTTACCGTACCTTCGGGCGTCGCTTCCTTCACTGATGCCGTAATAACATCCCCGAGACCTCCGTAGTTGCCAGAAGAGCCACCTCGAAGGTGAATACAGGCGATTTTGCGAGCACCAGAATTGTCGGCCACATCGAGTACAGTGCCCATCTGGATCATTGTGAGCCCCTCTCAGCCTTTTTGAGCACTTCTTGCACTTTCCACCGCTTGAGTTTCGACAGTGGTCGAGTCGACTCGATTCGCACCTGATCACCAATACCGCATTCGTTCTGAGGATCATCTGCGTAGAACTTCGAGGTCCTCTTCATGTAGCGGTGATAGAGACGGTGCATAAAGGTATTGGTCACTGTGACCACAACCGTCTTGTCCATTTTGCTACTTACGACGGTTCCCACCTTCACCTGTCGCCGTCCTCGACCGCTAGTCGTATTCTGCTCCGACATTGCCCTTACTCTCCGTTTCTGCCCACTGTCTGCTGCTGTTTCTCTCGCAGCACAGTCAGGATGCGCGCCAGATCGTGTCGTGCCTGGCGGATCTTCGCCGGGCTCTCGAGTTGACCAGTGACTTTCTGCAATCGCAAGGCGAAGAGCTTCTCTGCGACTTCTTTCTCCCTGTCGCACAGCTCATCGACTGTCTGTTCGCGTAGCTCTGATGCCTTCATACCATGCTCACCTGAATGTGTCCTGACGCGACAAATATCGCGTCTTGATTCCAATTTTGTGGGAAGCCAACTCGATCGCGTGCTTGGCGAGCTCGGCTTCGACGCCTTCCACCTCGAACATGATCCGACCTGGCTTGACAACCGCGACCCAAGCCTCGGGACCACCTTTACCCTTGCCCATTCGCGTCTCAAGAGGCTTTTTCGTGATCGGCTTATCAGGAAAAATGCGAATCCAAATCTTTCCACCACGCTTGACGCCTCTGGCGATGGCGATACGAGCGGCTTCGATCTGTCGCGCGCTCACCCAGCCAGTTTCCAAGGCCTGCAGGGCATGGTCGCCAAAGGCGATGTAATCCCCCCCTTTGGCCCGGCCCCTGCGACGACCGCGCTGCTTCTTTCTGTACTTGACTTTTTTGGGCATTAACATCGCATTGTTCTCCCAGAACTTCTAGACCGCTGCACGCCTTCCCTTTTCGCGCGACAGATCACCTTTGTAGATCCACACTTTGCAGCCGATAACACCGTAAGTGGTTCGCGACACCGCGAAGCCGTAGTCGATTTCGGCCTTGAGGGTGTGGAGAGGCAGGCGTCCTTCCTGATACCACTCTGTACGTGCAATCTCGGAGCCACCGAGGCGACCCGATACCATGATCTTGAATCCCTTGGCTCCAAATCGAAAAGCAGATTCCATCTGCTTTTTCATCGCGCGACGAAATGCGATTCGGCGGAGCAGTTGACCCGCAAGATTCTCTGCTACAAGCTGTGCATCCAGCTCGGGCCGCTGGATCTCCTGAATATTGATGTGAACCTCGCGACCCATTTTCTTCATCATGTCGTCGCGCAATTTGTCCACCTCGGCCCCCTTACGACCGATAATGATTCCCGGACGAGACGTATGGATAGTTACCCTCAGCTTGTCGGCTGCACGCTCGATGTCGACTTCGCTTACGCCGGCATGTGACAGTCGCTTCTTGAGCATTTTCCTGAGCGCCAAATCCTCATGAAGCATCTTGGCGTAGTCTTGCTCGGCATACCATCGCGATTTCCACGACTTGTTGTATACAAGCCGAAAGCCGTACGGGTGCGTTTTCTGGCCCAATGTACTCTCTCCTTGCTATCGCTTACTTCTCGCCCTTGCGGGTATCCAGTTTGATAGTGATGTGACTCTGACGTTTCAGGATCCTGAACGCTCGTCCCATCGGTTGAGGTCGAATGCGCTTCAGCGTGGGACCTCCATCGACATAGATTTCCTTTACATACAACCGATCGACATCCAACTGATCATCCCGGTTCTCGGCATTGGAGATCGCCGACTGCAGCAGCTTGCGTAGAGGTCGTGCAGCACCTTTGGTGGTCAACTGCAAGATGTTCGCGGCTTCTTGGACTCCTCTTCCGCGAATCATGTCGGCGACAAGCCTCACCTTCTGCGGCGAGGTCTGCAAATAGCGGTGGCGAGCTGTTACTTCCATGTCTGGATTCCCCTCTTTTGGTCGAGGACCACTAACGTGGTCGCCCCATACGCTCCGCTTTGCCACTCGTGTGACCCCTAAATGTTCTTGTCATCGCGAACTCGCCCAACTTATGCCCCACCATGTTCTCCGTGAGGAATACCGGGATGAACTTAATCCCGTTGTGCACCGCAATAGTCCGACCAACCATCTCTGGAGTGATCGTCGAACGACGAGACCACGTCTTGATGACTCGTTGGTCATTCGTCGCGTTTGCTGCCGAGACCTTCTCGAGCAGATGCGCGTCGATAAAGTAGCCCTTTTTTAGAGATCTTGCCATCGCTATTCTCCGCCGCTATTTCCGCTTTCGTCGTCGAACAATCATGCTGTCCGTCCGTTTGTTATTCCTGGTTTTATAACCCTTTGTCGGTACACCCCATGGAGTACAGGGATGGCGACCACCCGAGCTTCTTCCCTCGCCGCCACCCATCGGATGATCGACAGGGTTCATGACTACGCCTCGATTATGCGGTCGACGCCCTAGCCAACGCTTTCGACCAGCTTTCCCAAGCGAAATATTCTCGTGGTCGTTATTGCCTACTTCGCCAATAGTCGCGTAGCAGTTCACATGAATGCGTCGCACCTCGCCCGAGGGAAGCTTGACCTGGGCATATGCACCTTCCTTGGCCATCAGCTGAGCTCCAGCCCCTGCACTGCGAACCAACTGGCCGCCCTTTCCGATCTTGAGCTCGAGGTTGTGAATGATTGTACCCACCGGAATATTTTTCAACGGCAGGGCATTGCCAGGGTTGACCGGCACGCTCTCTCCGGACATCAACTCAGTACCGGTGCGCACGCCATGTGGCCACAGGATGTAGCGTTTCTCGCCATCGACATAGTGGAGCAGCGCGATGCGTGCTGACCGGTTAGGGTCGTATTCTACCGTCGCCACCTTAGCTGGAATCCCGTGCTTATCCCGTTTGAAATCAACGATCCGATACCGTCTCTTGTGACTACCGCCACGGAACCGAACCGTAATTCGACCCTTGTTGTTGCGAGCACCAATTCGCGCCTTGCCCTCGGTAAGGGGCTTGTACGGGGCACCGACAGTCAGCTCCTCGAATGTCGAGCCGGTCTTGCCTCGACTGGCTGGATTGGTTGGTCTGTATTGCTTCAATGCCATGGGTTCAATCCTCGTGTCTCATACTCCGATGCGTCGTCTACCTCTATCTCGAAGAAAACTTCGACCTAAACACCCTCGAAGAACTCGATGGTCTTCTCTCCTTCAGCCAGACGGACGAATGCTTTCTTCCAGTCTGGACGGCGCCCCACAAAACGACCCTGTCGACGCTCCTTACCGTGCATCCGAGCTATACGAACATCCGCAACTTTTACTTTGAATTGTGTCTCCACGGCACGCTTGACATCGATCTTGTTGGCCCGACAATCGACCTCGAACGCTACTGTGTTGGTCTCATCTCGTTGTGTCGTCGACTTTTCGGTAATTAGCGGACGTCGGATGATTTCCTGAATTCTCATTTCGACAAGACCTCCACTAGTCGGCTCAGCGCCTGCTCGCTAACCACGACGTGGGCTCGATCGACAACGTCGTAGACGGATACCGCCAAAGCATCGACTGCTTTCAGCTTCGGGTTGTTTCGCGACGCCAGCGCGAGATTTTCGTTGTCGTGCTGATCGACCATCAATGCTCTGCCAGAGACACCCAGACCCGCCAGTTGCTTTGCCAGCTCTGCGGTCTTGGGTGTATCGAGCTCGAGTTGATCGACCACCACAATGGCTGCGTCTTCCAGCTTTTTCGACAGCGCCGACCTGAGAGCATTGCGCTTCTCCTGAGCACCCATCTTCTTCTCGTAGCTTCGAGGTTGGGGTCCGTGAACGATCCCACCACCGCGCCACAGAGGAGATCGGATGCTCCCAACACGAGCTCGTCCGGTACCTTTTTGGCGCCAAGGCTTACGACCCGAGCCAGCTACTTCGGCGCGAGTCTTGGTTTTGTGAGTACCCTTTCGCTGCGCCGCCAAGTGCGAGATCACCGCAAGATGGACGAGATGCTCCTTGTAAGGGTATCCGAACACCTCTACGGGAAGATCAATGTCCTTCACCTTCTTGTTTTGCAAATTCTTGACCGTAACCTTCATCTCAGCTACCCCGCTCAACCTCTTTTGGCTCGTCGAATCGCCACATAGCCGTTGTTTGGGCCCGGAACTGCACCCTTGACAAAAAGCAAGTTCTTCTCGACATCCAACTTGACGATTTTCAGATTCTTGACAGTGATTCTCTTTCCGCCCATACGTCCCGGAAGCCGCGTTCCCGGGAACACGCGGGAAGGGTCCGATGCCTGACCAATCGAGCCGGGGGCGCGATGAAACATCGATCCGTGGGTGGCGCCACCGCCACTGAATCCATATCGCTTCATAACCCCTTGAAAACCTTTACCTTTACCCGTGCCGATCACGTCCACATAGTCTTCGACTTCGAACATATCGGCCTTGATCTGATCTCCGGCTTTCAACTCCGATTCGGCTTCGACTCGAAACTCAGCCAGCTGTCTCAACGGCGAGACACCGCCTTTCTTGAAGTGCCCTGCCAGCGCCTGGTTGACTCGCTTGTAGCGTCGCTCCTCGACCAGACCTATTTGGACAGCCTCGTATCCGTCGTTCTCGGTATCCTTGCGCTGCACGACCAGACAGGGACCCGCCTCAATTACCGTCACGGGATGAGCGACGCCATCTTCCTCGAAGATCTGCGTCATTCCCAATTTCTTACCTAGGATGCCTGGCATTTCCTCAATCCCTCTCTACTTGCCGAACGCCTTGATCTCGACATCGACACCGGCCGGCAGCTCGAGCTTCATCAAAGCATCCACGGTCTGACTGGTCGGCTCGAAGATGTCGAGCAATCGCTTGTGCGTTCGAATCTCGAACTGTTCGCGCGATTTTTTGTCGACGTGCGGACCGCGATTTACGGTGTATCGAGAAATATGGGTGGGCAGTGGAATCGGCCCGACTACCCTGGCACCTGTTCGTCTCGCCGTATCGACGATCTCGCCAGTCGAAGTGTCGAGAATCCGAAAGTCGTACGCTTTCAGACGGATGCGAATTTTTTCATTGACCATAACGCTATCTCCCTGTCCTACCTGCAGCCCCTACTCGATAATTTCCGTGACAGTACCCGCACCCACTGTGCGGCCACCCTCACGGATCGCAAACCGAACACCCTTCTCCATGGCGATCGGCGCGATCAACTCCACATCCAAGCTCACGTTGTCGCCAGGCATTACCATCT